>NZ_LR134384.1:721875-1443750 GCF_900637655.1 Segatella oris | reverse complement strand
TTCTTTTTCTCTGTCCTCTCGTTTCCGACATTTTTTTTATGCGTCTTTCCGTCGGGTCAGTCGTTTTCGTTTCAGGGGCGTAAAAAGGTAGGGCTTAGGACGAACAAGGTTTTACGGCGAGAATACTACCTGCAATGAAATGGAAGTGTGGAGATTGTCGTCTAAACGGCTTGCCGCCCCGACCTTTTTTGTCCGTGGAAGCCCGGAACTACCTTTGCCGCTGACAACGAACAACCGATCCCGATGCGAATACATGGAGTAGAATGTGGAGTGGAACACCTGAGAGGACAGAGCGAAAAAATGAAAGGCAGCCTTCACAAGAAAGGCTGCCATAATCGTGAGGAATAAGACGAAAAGAATGAAAACTATTGTCTGAACAGACAACTATTAGAAAAGAAAAACGGAGAAAGTTTCATCTTTCTCCGTAGATAGTATTACCTTTGCAATAGGTTATCCGAGTTATGCAAAGCGTTGTATATCATTGTAGAAGATAGGTCGCTAAATCATTACCTACTGCATTTCATAACTCACAAGGCTGTTGATAGCCAATTACTTAGACCTAAATGATAGATTTTTTTCAGAAAAAATAAAGGAATGAAAGAACTGCATTCCTTTCTCTATATTACATATATTTAATAGCCCCTGATATCAGAACTGCATCTCCATACCTTTGCTACAGCTCATTTCATATCGTATTTTGATACAGATTACACCATGTTTTAACGTAGATTGCAATGCAATTCAACACAGATTACACGACAACATGCCTGAGATTAGAAATTCAGGACCTCCACTTCATTTTTTTATTATTTTTTCCTTTAAAAATTTGCAAATGGGGGTCGTAATTTTGTATCTTTGCAAAAGGATAACAAACAATAATCTATTTCATGGAAAATAATCATATGCAAAGGGGCAACATGGCAGCCCGTAACCACCGTGCCATGAACAAATCTACACTTCATATGCGTTTTGAAATCTCGTTTCTCAACTCCTATGACATGACTATGCTGAGAGAAAAATATGGCATTGCAGGCTGGGGAATTGCTGTATTCATGATGAAATACCTCATAGAGCGTCGCACCGACTGCCGCGCCCCACTCTATGTTATATCTGAAATTGCCCATGCCTGCCATAAGAGTCAAAAGACTATTCTGCAAATCATCAATGACTTTCCTTCGCTGTTCCAAATCAACAGCAACAATAAAATACTTTTCAGTCCATATTTGCAGTAGTTTTTCGGCAATTATTCTGCAAATAATGAAAAGTCAAACAGAAGTTTAGATAAATTAACAAATGAACCTCTTGATAATCAAGAAGTTAGCTTTTCTAAGAACAAAGAACTAGAACAAGAACAAATAACGACGAAAGAGAAAAAGAGAAAGGGAGCCTCCATTAAACCAAGGGGAACCTCCCCCAACCCCTCCCAAGGAGGGGAGTTCGACGCCGACGGGAGGATTTTGAGGAGAAATGAAAATATAACAGCTATACATGCAGCTACATCTTGTGTCACAAAACAATGGGAGAGACAGCAAACAGAAATGCAACATCAGCCCGAACATGCATCAGAAACCCAATTCTCAAGAGTAGAAATGGGCGTGACACGCAACCTGTTAAGCCAGCTTTATCAAGACAACGACTACATGACAAGCCTCGAACGCATCGCTAATCTTGCCGTGCGAACAAACTTTGTTGTGCGCCGTAATCTGCTTTTCTGGTTTCAACTCTACTGCCAATCGCATGCCAAACGAATCAAAGACAATGCTGATGCCAAGGACTATTTAGCCAATCTGATGCGCCCTGGGAGCAAAACGCGTGCCCAATTCATGGCCTATCAGAACAAACTTTACAGCATCGAATGGGCCAAAAGACAAGCGCAAAAGGAGCAAAATGGAAGCGACAGTGGATTTAGCAAGCATTCTAATGGACGCTCATCAGGGCTTTTGATTGTTTCTGCTTAACCCTAAAACAAGAATAAACTCAACAAAACTGCGCTTCAAAAATTTGGAAATTAATGCAGAATAATATACCTTTGCGAAGGTTGAACACTCTCGTTGGTCAGCAACAATCCGCTACTCAGCAGTGCTTGCTACGACAACAATAGCATAAACAGAGTGTATCAACAAAATAAAGAAAATTCTACTGAGCGCAATAAAAGAACAATATGAAAAAAACACTGCCCTTAATATTGCTGTTTGCAGTGGCCGTCATGCCTATCCAGTGCAGCACAAAAACCAAAGAAAAGGCCGTAACAGCAAGCCAACAACCAACGACATTTCCTACAAAATATGACAGCATTCTCACAAAAGAACAGCTGAAAGCAATGGGCATTGACTGGAACAACTTGAAAAAACACCTGAAATTGCAGGAGTTGGCATGGTGTGGTGGTGACTTCCGTGATGACCAATCCCAACCCAGATATGAGCCAACAAAGGAAGATTTTATGCTGACTCTCCCCTTTGTGGAATACTATCTGCAGACACATGGATATAAAAAGCCGTCAGCTGACTTATTCCAAAAGCGGATAAAAGCAGTCTTCGGTAAACAGATAGATACGAATAATGCCAAGCCTTATCAGTCACTATCGAGTGATGGAAGCTACGACTTTGCCAGCACATATTATGCATTGTGTGAGAAAGGAATCGTAACATTCAATTGGCTACTCAATGATTTGATATCAATTCAAGGCGACAAAATTGTGCTGAGTTCGTGTTTTTTCAAGCAGATTATGGCCCTCAACAATTTTGTGATTTATGATGATGCGACTGCTTTCAAGATACTGAAAACCATGACAACCAATAAGGAATTTGAAGAAGGCTATGGTGGTATTGGCGATATATATGGGGGTGAAGATATTCTACACGAACTATTCTACACCTACAAATATTATGGCAACCAGCTACTCAATCAATGGACTTTCACCAGCAATGAAGAGTCACCAACAACCTTTTTCCAGAACATATTCACGAAATCGGGAAATGATAAACTCATCGTGAACACGCCTTTAATCGAAACCATTGAAAGGAATACAACTGGCAATGACCATGATTATTATGACCAGCATTTTGCACTTTATGTCTCGCAATTACTGCAAGATGAGAACAACATGAATGTCAATCATTTCAATATTGAGCAGAAAGCGCACATATTCTGCTATTTTGCCAGTTCAGAATACAAGATGCGCAAAAGGTTTGAAGAATATATGATGCCTGATGATCCTGATGCTACATGGGACCAAACTGCATGGACAGCCGTGCTGATGAAAGACTGCAAAAACATTTATGAAACTGCACGTGCCCATAATTTCTATGGAATATGCAAGCCTGCTATCATGAAAGAAATAGCCGAAAAATGGGGAACAAGGGAGTATTGATAAGCTAAAAAGGTGAAAATGTAAAAAAGAAAAGATTAAAAACAAACAGGTAAAAAAGCAACTTGCCTACCCTTTCACCTGCTTGTTCTTCATCTGTACTTCTACAATTTTCAGCCTTTCACTTTTCCAATTTCATCAGAGGTGGAAGTTTACGGTGGCCATAACATCATGTGTATACAGGGTTTCGCTCATATTCGGATACTTCTTCACTATATTTAGAAAACCTACATGGGCTTAAACACCAAAGCGCCAATGCTTTCCCACTTGATAATAAATGCCGGGCTGGATGCCGAAATCAAAGTTTCGGTACACTTTCTTTCCATTTAATTCGTCAGTAGGGTCGGCATCAACATAATGATAATCATTCGATGTAAGGATTGAAAATACCGGACCGAGTTCTGCAACCCACCCGTTTTCTTCAGATGCATGCTGATGATACTGCACCAAAACGGGCACATCTAAGAAAGAGCAATCATAGTATTCTTTACCTATCATAGCACTTTCAAATGGATTCCCAAATCGGCCACGATAGCCTACACCAGGCATGACTGACCAATGGGGTGACAGATAGCAGTTCAGTCCATAGCCCACACACGAAGCATAATAGACGCCACCCTCCATCATATTCGCAACTCCAACTCCCAGATAGAAGTTGTGTTCAATGGTCTTTTTCTGCGCATTTCCTGTTAATGCAAAACATAATGCAGCCAACAGGATTATCATTTTTCGTTTCATATGATTATTAATTAAAACTATCAAAGTTCTTTTTCTGCTTTCCAAAAGAGCGTTTCCACACTATGGAAATGGGCAAGCAAGCTTGGCACCACACATTTGATCTAACGAAAGCATTAAATCAGCAGATACATTGCAAAGATAAAAAAAATAGTAATAATAAAGAAACAACAGGTTGAATTTCCTGAAAAAACAAATCATTCGCCCATGAGATAACAGATATAGCAACCTGAATTCATATTCAATGCCTTCAATTATCCCATATACTATAGGGAAAAATAGCTGAAAGCCCAAACGTATCAAACGCTGCATGCTACCTAAGCACACAGCGCCTATGGGATTTGAAGCCCGACGGCTTCTGATAAAACATCTCCTGAATAAATCTCCTTTACAACTATAACCTATCGAATCTAAATTGAAGCTTGTTAATGCGAAAATTAATTATTACGCTAAATAGAGATGTTTTGCTTCTTACTTTAATACTTCAATGTCATCTAATTCAATATATTCTGGAATTAATGGAAATCCTTTCCTTTCGCTACAAAAATAGAGAAAGGAAAAAAGAAAAGCAAGGATTAATACATTATTTAACATTGTTGACGGACACAAGTTTATACTTAACAACTCTAATAAACATGTATCCGTTAAACGAAGTAACTAACAGAGTATCTGCAAAATACGTTCAGCACTCCGTCCATCCCAACGTTCGGGAATACCAGATGCTTTCCACTGCCCCGAAATCATATTGGAAACCGAAGCTGAAAGAAGTTTTGGATCCTCACCAACAAGGACATTCGTACCCACTTTCACGGTTTCGATATGCTCCGTATAGCTATTGAGTGTAATGCAAGGGATTTGATTAAATGTTGCTTCTTCGGCCACATTACCGCTATCAGTGATGATACCACAGGCATGAGCCGTAATATATTCAAAGTCAAGATAGCTTTGGGGCTCTATCAACGTGATAGCAGAAGGGTAACTGGTCTCAACCAAGATTTCCTTGACAACACCAGCTGCACAACCACGAAGAGGAGCAATAATAGGCAGTGTTGCATCGTTCATGCCACTGATAACAGCCTTGACGAGCTGGGCAAGATGTGCTTTGTTGTCAATAAGGGCTTTACGGTTGAGCGTGAATACAATATACTTGCCTTCCTCAAGTCTAAGTTTATCAAGTACGGCAGGACGCTTCAAGCGACCGTGATTATAGCGAAGATTATCAATAAGAATGTTGCCAACCATGTAGACCTTACTCAACTCTGCACCCTCTTTGTTGGCAATGTTGTTGTTACTGATACCTGCCGTGAAGAGAACATCGCTCAAACCATCAATGACAAGACGATTGATTTCTTTCGGCATATTGATATCAAAGCTGCGTGTTCCAGCTGCAATATGTGCTAATTTGATGCCCTGTTTCTTGGTAACGATAGCCGTTGCCATTGTACTTGCAAGGTCGTCAACAACGATGACGACATCAGTCGGATGCTGTTGCAGATATTGTTCGAACTTTGACATCACCTGACCGGTAAGTTCGTTGAGGTTCTCACAGTCAACATCCAAGAACACATCGGGACGACCAATCTCAAGATCAGTGAAGAGTGAAGCCTCAAGTGAAGGGTCGTCCGCGGTTCCGGTATAGATAAGCTGATAGTTTACAGCACTATAACTCTTATTGTTTCTAATGGTTCGGATAATCGGAGCCACCTTTATAAAATTAGGACGTGCCCCACAAACGATTGCAATATTCATACGCCTGACATTTTATCACAAAAGTATGAAAATATTATGAGACCATAAAACAAATGCTGTGTTATTTTTTTTATTCAGCCTTGAAAAGTTCCTTGATACCACCAATGCTTCCCAACATATTGGTAGCTTCGTAAGGCAGGAACACGGTCTTGTTCTTGTCTCCATGTGCCAATTCCTGCATCATCTGAATATATTTCTGTGCAAGAAGATAGTTGGCAGGGTTCGTACTCTTGCCAACGGCTTCAGTAATCTTGCCTATAGCGATTGCCTCGGCTTCTGCTTTGCGTATGCGTGCAGTCGCCTCACCCTCTGCATTGAGGATAGCCTGTTGCTTGGCAGCCTCAGCTTTATTGATAATGGCAGCCTTGTCACCCTCACTCTGTAGAATTTGTGCCTGCTTTTCTCCCTCACTTGTCAAGATTGTTGCACGCTTGTTACGCTCTGCCTGCATCTGTTTCTCCATGGCTTGAAGCACACTTTGAGGAGGTGTGATATCCTGAAGCTCCACACGGTTGACCTTAATTCCCCACTTGTTGGTGGCATCATCAAGCACACCGCGTAACTTTGTATTAATGATGTCGCGGCTGGTGAGGGTTTGATCAAGTTCCATTTCACCGATGATATTACGTAAAGTGGTCTGTGTCAGCTTCTCTATGGCATTCGGCAGATTATTAATCTCATAGACAGCCTTAAACGGATCAACGATTTGGAAATAGAGTAAAGCATTAATCTGCATCTGAATGTTATCTTTTGTGATTACATTCTGGCGTGCAAAATCATACACTTGCTCACGCAGATCAATCGTATTGGTGTAGACATAGCGACCGTTATGCATCGCAACTATCGTCTTTGTACGGTCTACAAAAGGAATAATCAGATTGATACCCGGCTTGAGTGTCGCATAATACTTACCCAAACGTTCTACAATTCTCGTTTCACTCTGTGGAATAATCACCACAGTCATCTTAATGAAAATGATGGCCAGAACAACGAAGGCCGCCACTGCATAATAGATTCCCATACGCTAATTTATTTATGTTATCAGTTATTCATTATATCAACTTTACTGTTACAATGATTGAATCCCGGGCAATGATTTCCACCTTACTACCTTTTTCTATTGTTTCAGGAACATTGCTGACTGCCTTCCACTCATCGCCATCCACTTTCACATAACCACTTCCGTCAGCAAGAATAGGTTCGATCACGATCCCAATACGTCCTATCAAGGCATCAGCATTACTGAGACGCTCTTCACCGGCAGCATGCAAGCGACGGAGCAGCTTAGGACGAATGAGCCAAATACTCAGTATCGAGCAGACTGCCCATATCAATATCTGTGCCCAGAAAGGAAAAACGAATGAGGCACCTGTAGCTACCAAGGCACCGATAGCAAGGCAGGTGATAAAGAAATCGCCCGAACTCAGTTCGAGAATAAGGCAACCCAACATGATGACTGCCCACATTATCCATAAGTTTCCTACAATGTAATCTATCATGGTCATGATCATTTAAAGATGAAACAAAATAATATCTTCTGTCAAAAAAGCCGTTCCTATCAGGAACAGGCTACGCCCCTACCCCTTTCTTCTGAAGTGGGTAAGGACGGCAAACACTGCTTTTATCGTCTTCGATGAGAAGCTTTCTTCTTTGCTGGATTAAGCTTTACGGACGGTACAGACTTTGAAGCATAGCCCGAAGCCTCGTAATATTTCATGGCTGTAGGCATCCACTGCTGGATAGCTGCAATGCGTTTGGCATCACTGGGGTGATCACTGAACATGTCACTCTGATTACTATTTCCACTCAAAGCTGCCATTCGCTTCCAGAAAGGCACTGCCACCTGCGGATTATAACCAGCCATAGCAGCGAAAATCAGACCGATATGGTCGGCTTCTGTCTCATTGTCACGACTGTAACGGAGGTTGGCAAAGCTGAAACCTTGCTGTGCAACAGCACCTGCCAAATCACCAACCGACTGACCTGCAATAGCTCCAAGGATCTGACTTCCTATCTGAGTGCCATAGCTCTGGCGTATTTTCTTCGACATCTGTTCAGCACTATGCTTGGCAACAGCATGTGCAATCTCGTGCCCAAGGACTATTGCCAAAGAAGCTTCATCCTGTGTCACAGGCAACAAGCCCTCATAGACAACAATCTTTCCTCCCGGCATACAGAAGGCATTGACATTCTTGTCAGCAACAAGATTGAACTCCCAAGAGAAATTCTTAATCTCATCTGCAGCACCGTTATTACGCAGATATGCCTCAACAGCAGAAGCCAAACGCCTGCCCACCCGCTGTACCATGGCAGTGTTAGCAGCGTTTGCAGACAGCTTTGCACTTTTCATATATTTGCTATATTCTTCCTTACTGAGGCTCAACACCTGTGCATCACTGACCAACAGCGAATGCTTGCGACCTGTCACAGGCACAGTCTGTGTCGTTCCGCATGCTGCTATCAGCAACGAAGTGGCCAATATCAGCATCAAACTTTTTACATTCTTCATTCTTTTCTTTAATCTCTAATTCTGCAATTTTACAGATGCAAATATAGTCTAAAAAGTGAGAATAACAAAGAAAATACGTTATTTTTCAGTATGTTTTGCATTATCTGATGACCTCATTCCCCACTCATCGGTTTGTGAAATGAATGTAATCACGCGATGAAACAAGTCAAATGAGGCGATAAAATGACGCACTTCACAAGATAAAATGACGCACTTCACGAGATGAAATGCGTCACTTTACTTTACCATGTGAAATGAGATGAGAAACCAAGACTTTCCTTTTGCATAATCAACTCATTATCAGTCATTTCTCTACCAACAACCAAACATATTGCAACACGACAGCACCTGATAGAAAAAGACACGCAAACATACGCCTAAGTACGATTCTTTTTATACTGCGATGGCAAGCAACCATATTGCTCTTTGAAGAATTTCAAAAACTGCTTTGGCGATAATCCCGTCTTATAGGCAATCTCTGCGACCGACATATTCCCTTGGCGGAGCAACTGAAGTCCATGCCGCAATCGAATGGCTCGCATGAATTCAAGCGGAGACTGCCCCGTTTCATTCATGAGTTTCTTATAAAGTGCACTACGACTGAGGTTCATCTCCTCACTGAAACGCTCCACACTGAACTCTGCATCAGCCAAATGTGCCTCGACAGTCTCTGTAGCCTGGGCTATCAAACGATTGTCGTCTTCAGGCAGTAGTGGCATTTCATCCGGCATCAAACGGGTAGTAACAGCAGAAGTATCCGGTACAGAAGGCTTTGCAAGTTGTTTTTGATAGGACATAAAAAGCTTCGACATCAACCACCCCACAAGGCCACAAAGGAAAACATATAAACAGATTGCCCACCACGATAGCCAAAGAGGAGATTTGACATCAAGCTGCAAAGTGGTCACGATGTCTTCGTTTCCGTCAAGCACCTTCACTTGCAAGGTATAATGACCAAAGGGCAATTGTCCTAAGTTTATGCCATTGTCGTTGCCCGTAATCCATTTATCTTCAAGCTTATATGCAAACTTAAGTGGAGCGGCATGAACATAATCTAAAGTGGAAACAAACAATTCTATATCATCATTATGCTCAAAGTTCAATGTCGTTAGCCTATACCCATCGAAAGGAACCGTCTTACCATTCACTCGCAATTCGGTGAAATACAACTTCCGGCTCGTCATCCTATCTTCCAAAGCAGCAGGAGTCAGACGAAGATATTTTCCACATCCGCCTGCAAGAATATCCCCTTTATCCGTACAGTAAATGGCTTTTTTACAAAAGGTGATATGCGCTAAGCCGTCAGCATCAATGAATTTTCGAAAATGAAAGCGATAGTCCTTGTTTCTATTTCTGTCTACTCGTACATTGAAAAGTGCATCACAGGTGGTCAACCACACTTGCCCTTGATGGTCACAAGTGATAGCGAGCACGTTGTTCATGTCATCTTGCATCCCAAAAACCTTCAAAAGTTTGAAATGTTTGTCGTAAATTCTCACCTCATCATTCATACAAATAGGAGGATGATTTGTTATCATCTCATTCACAAAACATAGCAAACAGATAGACGAGAAGCATAAAAAACAAAAAAGAGAAGTTACAAAATGAACTTCTCTTTTGCTGTGACTTCGCTGGGATTCAAACCCGGAACCTTCTGATCCGTAGTCAGATGCTCTATTCAGTTGAGCTACGAAGCCATCCATAAAGGCTTGCAATAAAAAGTGACTTCGCTGGGATTCAAACCCGGAACCTTCTGATCCGTAGTCAGATGCTCTATTCAGTTGAGCTACGAAGCCATTTCCTTAATTGCGTTTGCAAAGGTAATGCTTTTTATTGGAAAAGCCGAAAAGCAAGCTGTAATTATTTCTTTAGTTAACTTTTATTAAGCATTATTTCCGCTACAATAAGTTTAAGGATGACACAGGAGCAAATCTCCAACACGCTGAAATCCAGCTACATCTATTTTAAATAAGTGGAAACGATATAATTACCCCATCTTGCATCATGTGACTTCAGACGTTTCGCGAAGTTCTTTATTTCCTTCCGATACCGCCTCTTATCTATATGATTAAGAACTTCAATACACGAAACGAAATCATAATAAGATTTTGGATAATGCTTCTTTTCTGTCTCTCGAATAAGATATTTCAATGGATTTTTAGGCAACATCGGGTCTTTATGAGATACGGGAAGTGACTGTAGCTCCGTTCCTACCAATGGTTTCCGGGCTTTATCATAATATTCAAAACCCACAGAAACTTCTTTCCAAGTAGCTTGGTCATACGTTGCCGTTTTATATCTATACCAATCTTGCAGCGCTACATCATAGAGATAATAGTCGTAGGTTAAGACAACCGTACTGCCACGTGACACACGCAAGACTCTGAGTAAAACTCCTGAACGAGGAGAAAAATAGTTCAATGTTCCACCCATAACGGCATCTAAAGGTTCAGTGTCCGTAAAATGCAATGTTCTTTCGTTTCCAAGAACAATCTTGCCATCGACAGTTATTCTCGAGAAATACCATGTTTCCGAGTCTTCCTCACCTTTTTCATAGTGTGTTTTACAGACCATAGAGAGCCTGTCTCCACGTCTGTCGTTGTCAAAATCTCCCTTTATGGTCTGTCGTGATGTTTCTGTCCGTTGGGCATGACAGGCTATAGCAACACCTATCAACATGGAACATAAGCAGCATAATCTCTTTTTCATCACATTACTTTAACCGTTTCTGTCTTCCTTTATCGGATTTCATCTGCAATATTAAGCGTTTTCTTTGAAATATGCAAACAACAGATGAAAAGAATTGCGCACAACAAAAGCCTGCTGCACTTCCTCCATTAAAGAGAAACCCAACAGGCTTTTCACTTATTCATTTCCATGGGACAAAGAGTCCGTAGGTCTAATCTTACAACTTATTTTATCATCTCTACCGAGCGCTTTAAGAACTCATCGAGCGCTTTTCCCTTTAGCATGCCGTTCTGAAGAAGGGCAAGGTCGATGAGCTGATGAATGACATTGTTGCCTTTGGCATAGTTGTCAAGCACTTCAGTCTTTTTGTTCTTCTGCTCATTGACAGCCTTTTCAGTGTTCTGCAAATCGTCTTTCTCCTCCTGTGTCAGCTCTTCAGGTTTCTTCTTATCCTGGCTCTGATGCAGTGCATCAAGGCGTGCCTGCTGTCCTTTCAGTTCGCTCAAGATAGGCTTCAAGGCTTCTGCGGTGTTGCTGTTACAGTCGGCAAGCACCTGTTTCACAAGTGCATGATCACTGTTGAGCACGAGCGTATAGCTGTCGGGCATTTGCTGATAGAAGCTCATTCCAGGCTGGAACTGACTCATTTGCTTCATACGACGCATGTATTCATTCTGTGTGATAACCACGGGTTGACCGTTCTCACCCAATGCCTGAACCTCCACATTGAACTCTGCTTTATCAAGTTTCGGCATCTGTGAACGGAACACCTGACTCAAGTTTTCAGTGTCTTCAGCCGCAAGTTCACTCTTCTTCTGATCATCTTTCACGATGAGTCGATCCACAATATCAGCGTCAACGCGGGTGAAACGCGACTTCTCAAACTTCTGTTCGAGCATGCTTACAATTGGCGTATCCAAGTCTCCGTCGAGCAACAGCACATTGTAGCCCTTGTTCTTTGCAGCTTCAATGTAGGTGTACTGTTCTTCCACATTGTTGGCATAAAGGTAAACCAACATGCCGTCCTTATCGGTCTGTTCGCCTTGGATAAGCGTTTTATACTCCTCAAAGGTGAAATACTTCCCGTCAACATCCTTGAACAAGGCAAAATCCTTTGCCCGGTTGTAGAAGTCTTCATGCGAAAGCATACCATAGTTGATGAAGAGTTTCAAGTTGTCCCATTTCTCCTCGTATGCCTTGCGGTCTTCTTTGAAGATGCTTTGCAGGCGGTCTGCCACCTTCTTCGTGATGTAAGTGGAAATCTTCTTCACGTTGGCATCGCTCTGCAAATAGCTGCGGCTCACGTTCAAAGGAATATCAGGAGAGTCGATGACACCATGCAGCAGCGTCAGGAATTCGGGCACGATGCCTTCTACCTGGTCGGTAACGAAGACCTGATTGCAATAGAGCTGTATCTTGTTGCGCTGCAAATCAATGTTGTTCTTGATGCGTGGGAAATAGAGAACACCCGTGAGATTGAACGGATAGTCCACATTCAGATGTATCCAGAAGAGCGGTTCATCCTGCATGGGATAAAGCTCTTGATAGAACTTCTTATAATCTTCGTCCTTCAGTGTTGACGGAGCCTTGGTCCACAATGGCTCGATATGATTGATGACATTGTCTTTATCGGTATCAACCATCTTGCCGTCTTTCCACTCCTGTTTCTTGCCGAAGATGACTGGAACGACCATAAACTTGCAGTATTTATTAAGCAACTCTTCAATCTTCTGCTTATTGAGGAATTCCTTGCAGTCATCACTGATGTGGAGAACCACGTCACTTCCGCGCCCTTCTTTCTCTGCCTCGCTGATTTCGAAAGCAGGAGTTCCGTCACAAGTCCACTTCACGGCCTTGCTTCCTTCCTTATAAGAACGCGTGATAATGTCGACACGATCGCTCACCATGAAACTTGAATAGAAACCCAATCCGAAGTGACCGATAATGGCATTTGCATTATCTTTATATTTATCTAAGAAGTCACTGACGCCCGAAAAAGCAATCTGATTGATATATTTATCAATCTCTTCTTCGGTCATACCGATACCATTATCGCTGATTGTAATGGTCTTGGCAGCCTCATCAAGCTTGATGCTGACCTTCAGCTCACCCAATTCGCCTTTGAAATCGCCTTTCTCGGCCAGCGTTTTCAGCTTCTGAGTGGCGTCAACGGCATTACTGACCATCTCGCGCAAGAAGATTTCATGGTCTGAATAGAGAAACTTTTTGATGACAGGGAAGATGTTCTCTGTTGTAACCCCGATGTTTCCTTTTTGCATATTATCTGATATTTTAATTTTCCAACACCCTTTTATGCAAACTCCATGCCAACTGACAGGCTGGCACACTTCCACGACTCTCCCACTCCGTTCTTGTCATTCTGCCACCCAAACAACTGTTTACCGGACAAGCATATAGCTTTCTTTCATTCTTCCCAAGGATATATAACCTGCAGACATTAACATAAAAGGCAAATCAACCTATGATATATTGCATTCTGACATGCATCATTTCACCGTGCAAAGTGACGCAAATCACATTGCAACTCAAGTCATTTCACACCATAAAGTGACGCTAATCACAAGGCAACTCAAGTCATTTCGCAGCATAAAGTGACGCAAATTACAAAGCCCTCTCCTACCCCCTGACTCCAAACATCATTCAAGCCATGAAATCTTTTGAATTTTTCCATAATATGCTTAACATGCAGTAAAGCCATAAAAGACAGCACAGAGAAGAATGATTTATTATCTTTTAACATGAAATTATACGAAATGACAACCTTTTCCCTTGGCTTTTCATATTTTAAGACGTATCTTTGTTGCGGAAAACAGAAGTTTATTTCTTTCAAGAGGACACAAGGCTTTCTCTTTAAGAAATAAGTCTATATCATCAAACGACACCTTAAATATAGTATTATCAGAAACCGACTTATATGAAAATCTGGCTCAGAAAAATTATCCTGTCTTGCATTATGATGGGCTATGCGCTGTCTGTAAGTGCACAAAACACTGTAAATGGAAGAGTTTTAGACGAGCACCACCAGGGTGCCGATGCTGCAATCGTCATGCTGTTTACCCAACCTGACAGCATTCTTGCAGAGACAACACTCACCGACGGCAACGGAATGTTCTCGTTCCCATTGCGGAAAGGAAAATTCATTTTATGCGTAAGAATGTTGGGCTACAGAGAGATTAAAAGGGAAATCACAATCCGTGAAGACACGAAAATACCCGACATGCAATTAGAACCGGATGAAATCGTATTGAAAAACGTAGTCATAACAGCGCGGAAATCTCGGCCGATGACAAGTTCGTCTAACGGGAAAATACAGATTAACGTGGCGCAATCTTATCTTACGGACATCGGAGACGCACTGGATGTTTTGAAGCATTCTCCCGGTATTTCTGTAAACAGCAAAGGCGACATTTCCTTGGCATCACTCGGAGGAACTGCCTTATATGTCAATGGAAAGAAACTGATGTTGCAAGGTGAAGAGCTGTCGGCTTATCTGCGCTCTCTGCCTTCATCGAAAATCTCCAAGATAGAAACTTCGCCCAATCCTAATGCGAGTTTTGGGGCCGACGGAGCCGGAGGAATTATCAATATCATCTTGAAAACCACGGAGAAATCAGGCTTTTTTCTGACCACTTCACACAGTGTTGCCTATTGGG
This sequence comes from Segatella oris, assembly GCF_900637655.1. NCBI lineage: Bacteria > Pseudomonadati > Bacteroidota > Bacteroidia > Bacteroidales > Prevotellaceae > Segatella > Segatella oris. Next base: position 1,429,028 of record NZ_LR134384.1, on the reverse strand, counting down.
AAAACGTGAGACAGAACTCTGACATCGCATTATCCTATAACACGAATAAATGGCAATTGGGATTGAATTACAACCACAGTATAGGACATCATGCCATGGATTATGGCTATGAGAAAATTCAGAACGGAGATAAAAGTTTATCTGAAACCATAGATACAGATAAACGAAACACGCATTCGGCAGGCATTGACTTTTCCTGGCAGCCCAATCAGAAGAGCAAATTGTTCTTGAACAGCACGGTGAACTTGCTTGTTGGGCCTGGCTTGACAGAGACAACGACAAGAGTGTATAAAGGGACTTCCACATTAGATGGCATTTTGAAAGCACGCAACAATTACCTGAAGCAGAAAACAGTTCGATACAGTAACAGCATGAACTACCTGTACCAACCCTCCGAAAAACAGCAGCTGTCGCTCTCGGCAGACTGGACCCACTTTGATGGTAAAGCCCGATGCGAGCAACCTAATGATTATTTTTCACCGACAAACAAGCTTGTTCGTTCTGATTTGTTTTATTCCCAGCCCGATAAAGACATTGACATTTATGCCTTGTTAGCAGACTATAAGTATAATCCTAATGCGCAGAACGAGTGGCTTGCAGGTATCAAGACTTCGCTTATTAAAAGCAACAACACCTTCCTCTTCAAGAGAAATGGGACTATTGACCTGCAACGCTCAAACAAATTTGATTACAATGAACATAATATTGAAGGCTACACACAATATACGCACACTTGGAATAAATTGGAGTTAAGTGCAGGCCTACGTATGGAATATATGTACACCCACAACAAGTTAAACGCTTATACCAATCACAAAACAGAAGAAAACAATAGGAAAAAATTGCGTTTATTCCCCAATATGTCTGTATCATATACGTTCAATGAGAAGAATAAATTGGCCCTGTTATACAGCAGACGGCAAGATAAACCGCGATATGAAGATCTTAATCCCTTTGAATATCTGCTTGATGAACTCTCCTATTGGAAAGGAAATCCCTTCCTTAAACCTCAGATTAGCAATAAAATAACATTGAACTATACACGGAAGAGTTTGTCTTTGAACTTATATTACAACAAACTTGATGACTATTTCACTTCCCTCACAGATGTTTTTGAGAACAACAAGACGATAATGACAACGAAAAACATCGGAACACAACAGCAAGTTGGATTGGAAGCGATTTTCTCTAAACGCCTTACTTCATGGTGGGATTTCAGTACAAACGTAGGACTTTACTACTTTGTGAATAAGTTGGATTACGAAAGATACAAACAAGAATACAAGCGTCCATCCTGTTCCCTCTCGGCAAGCAATAACATTCTTCTGCCTTGGGGCATAAACTTTGAACTCTCCGGACGATATTACTCAAAACGCCAAGGAGGAAGTTATGAGATTAGCAAACCTACAGGAAGCATTGATTTGGGCTTCAATAAGAGTTGGCTTGAGAATCGCATTCGACTTTCATTACTGATGACCGACATTTTACATACAGAACGTTGGGATAGTTATGGAGTAAAAGATGCCCTGAACCTCTCGTCGTGGGGATATGGAGAAAGCCGTAAAGTCATCCTGCGCTTCAGCTATAGCTTTGGTAAACAGAAGTTCAATAAGGTGGAGAAAAACATTGAGGAATTAGACAGATTATAAATATGTCACAGCAACATTCATAAATGATGACATAAAATATAACACCATCTGTCTGCCGAAAGAAACTATTGAAACTGCAAAAAAGTTTGCAAAACATTTGGTTATTTCAAAAATAGTTCCTACCTTTGCACTGCTCTTTTAACAAAGCATTTGGTTACTAACCATTGGAGAGATGGTAGAGTGGTCGATTACAACGGTCTTGAAAACCGTCGTGCTGAGAGGCACCGGGGGTTCGAATCCCTCTCTCTCCGCTAATAGGCTTCAAAAGGACTTCACAAGGGTTGTCAATTTAGCCTTCAAAATTAGCTAATCGTTGTAAAATCAAGGTTTTACAACGATTTTTCTTTGTATATACCTCCATTGCCTGACGGCATAACCCTATATTTTGACAGTCATCTTTCGGTCAATTTCTGCTACACTTACTGCTACACAAAAATTGCAGTAGCAAAAAATGTAGCAGTGACGGGATTTTGAATACCATATTGACGGCATCAACTCTTTCTTTTTCAATGTATTAAGTATTAACTTTGCAGCCGAGTGCTACACAAAAGAATGATGCATTATGAGAACAAATTTCAAGGTGTCCTTCTACCTACGTTCAAACTATGAGAACAAAGAAGGAAAGTCGCCTGTAATGCTCCGTGTATTCCTTAACGGAGAGATGGCTAATTTCGGATCTACGAAAATATTCGTGGACAAGTCGCTGTGGAATAACACTACCAGCAGGCTCAAAGGTCGGACGGCAGAAGCCTTATCCGCTAATGCCGCATTGGACTCCATTTCCACAATGCTGAATAACATTTACCACAAATTCGAGGATGATGAATCCTTGTCATTGGATAAAATCCGCTCATTCTTTGTCGGGAAAGACAGGGAGTACACGACCTTTCTCCCTATATTCGACAAGTTCAACGAAGATGTAAGACAGCGTGTCGGACATACCATCAGCAAGGACAGCCTGCAGAAATACAGCGTTTTAAGAAGGCATTTCGCAGAATTCCTTATCTATAAGTATGGGAAGAAAGATATTGGACTGGCAGAGTTCACGCCATCCGTAGTACAGGATTTTGAGTTATATCTGAGTACGGCGGCTGGGTGTGCCTATAACACATCAGTCAAGAAATTGAAGGCACTGAAAACCGTGACCATCTATGCGCAAAAGCGTGGCTATCTTCTTCACGACCCATTCCTCAATCATCGTTTCCACTTGGAGCCGGTAAACCGTGGCTTCCTTACGGACGAGGAAATCATGAAGATTGCCAACAAAGAACTGTATATCCACCGCTTAGAACTAGTAAGGGACGTTTTCATCTTTTCATGTTTCACAGGTCTGGCATATATTGATGTTTCCAATCTCACACCAGACAATATCGTAACACTTGCTGATAAGCAGTGGATTATGACCAAGAGGCAGAAAACAAATGTGGAGACAAATGTTTTATTGCTTGACATTCCCAAGAGTATCATTGCCAAGTACAGTCATAAGACCTATCGGGACGGCAAACTATTTCCCATCCTAACGAATCAGAAAACCAACGCATATTTAAAAGAAATTGCCGACCTTTGCGGTGTCAAGAAGAATCTGACCTTCCATCTTGCCCGGCATACATTTGCGACCATGTCGCTCAGCAAGGGCGTTCCTATGGAAAGTGTGTCGAAGATGCTGGGACACACCAACATTAAAACGACACAAATTTATGCCCGTATAACCAATAAGAAGATAGAACACGATATGGAACAGTTGGCTGGCAAGTTAGACAAGTTCAATGTTGCTATGGGCATCAACTCAAAATAATGTACAACCCTAAACTAAGAAGATTATGACAACAACAAAGAAAGAGCTTTCTTACTTCCGTTTGAAGTTGGAAGCGTATCTCGGAGAGCATTTTCCAGAGAGAGTGAATGAAAATACGTTTATAACTGCTCGCGCAGACGAAGCATTGACAACTTACTGCGATGCTATAGCACAAGGTTTTTCTCACCCAGAGGCAGAAACAATGGCAAGCGAAGTATTATACCAAAATTTGCATTTTTCCAAGTATGACACGCTTGTGTCTGTCTTAGAGAATGAGTTCGAGAAAGAACTCCCTTCTCCTCTTCCAGAAAGATTAACACCAATGCTTCTGAAGAATAAGGCTGTGCAAAGCGTTTTCAATAAGTACGAACTGACAGACGACTTTGGCGCAACTCCAGAGTATGAGAAACTCTACACTGAACTGACAGGGACAATCGTTCTGATCATTGAGGTCAATGGTCTGCCAACGATAGGCGGTGAGAACATGACTTGATGCAACACCACACGGAGCTTTTGTAGTGTCAAGAGCCAAGATAACTATTCTTCCCCACACACCAAGAGTTTGGGCAAACACTTGGCTTTTTTCGAGCATAGCTCTCAACAACTCGTGTGAGGCAGAATATCTTGTTATTGCTCTTGAACTATTAAAAGCTCCGATATGAATACAATCATCATGAATCAAGACGTTCACACACCTGCCTTCATCAAGGCAGACGCATCGAACAAAACCGATAATATCAAGCAGCAACCGACTTCTCCCAAGCAAGTCCGCCGCTTCGGTTGGACACGCTTCATCGAACTCACTATCCTGCTTTCCGTCGTTATCGGTGTCATTTGGCTTATCTCGAAGATTGTAACGCCGCAAGTCGTAACTGCCGTCTCTGTCATTGCAGGTTTTCTGATACTGCGCTTTATAGTCAGGGTAATTCTAAAAGTGACAATTACGCTGCTGAGCATTCTCTTCTGGTTGGCAATTCTCTGTGCCATCCTGCTATGCGTGCTTTGAGAAGCATAGTTCTGTAAAACCTTTCATGTTATTTCATCAGGTGGTTATCTCGCATATTGAGATAGCCACCTTTTCTATTTTCCACTACGAGCGTTGCACTTTTGCTTCTTTTCCAATGCTCCACATGATGCGAAGTCAAGGAGACGGATGCTGTTCCCTTTTTATCCGCAAAGGTAGTACGGGGCTTGTGGCTTTCAAAAGGTCTGCGCCGCCTGGTTTGTCTGGAAAATCTCCACACCTACGGGTTGTATTTTCCGCCAAAACCTTGTGTAAGCCTGCCCCGCTACCTCTATTTTGCTACAAAAAGGAATCAGCATACTCCGATCTTTGGACGCATAAAAAAAATGTCGCTATGGATAAGCAAAAAGTAAATACAACATCTTCGATGAACAGAAAAGGATATAGCTCCTCCTCTCATTACCGCATTAACCCTACGGCTGAAAAGAGTGAGCAAGTGTTGGCAATTAAGTTTGTACAATGGGACGTTCCCCCTTTGGAGAGCCTTTGTAACAGCAAAGTATATCTCCTGCGTGTGAAACTCAATCGTGGCGAGCGTATGAGCCGTGAAGAAAAGAATTGGCTTTGTGAAGCTGTGAACTCAAACACCTATTTCCGTACAGCCGTTCCCCTGCAAGGCTATCGCTTTGACTTCTTTGATGTACTGAAGAAATACCTTGTCAATCAGTACGGACAATGGACAGAGTATTACGCACCCGACAGAACAAGCCTAAGAGCCTACCTATATGGGCGCATCAATCAAATAGTAGAAATTCCCAAGTATTAACAACATCAAAACATATACGACAATGAAAGGAACAGAACATTTCACACGGACAATAGCCGAGTATCTCAATCAGCGTGCTATGGCAGACCCCTTGTTTGCCCCTAACTTGATGAAGCCGAACAAGAATATCGAGGAGTGCATCACCTACATTCTTAATGAAGTGCAGAAAAGCGGTTGTAACGGCTTTGATGATGATGAAATCTTCTCTATGGCTGTTCACTACTACGATGAGGACGATATAGAGGTGGGTAAGGCTGTTTCTTGCCAAGTTACCGTCAATCACATTGTGGAACTCACAGAGGAAGAAAAAGCCGAAGCAAGGCAGGAAGCCATTAAGCAATATCAGCGTGAGGAACTTGCAAAGATACAGAGCCGTAACGCACGAGTGAAGAAGACTGAGAGTGTAGTAACCCAAGTACAACCATCCTTATTTGATTTTTAAGCCTATGAAACCAAGAAACAAATTTGAAAAGGCGGTTTTGGAACAAAGCAAGCATCTTCGCCCGATAACCAAGCAACAAAGCAAGTGGGCATTCCGTGAGTGCATAGACCACTTCTCCTACCGCTTGCCAAAAGATCGTACCACTTGTATGGATTGTGGGCATAGTTGGGTAATGAACAAACATAGAGAAACTTGCACTTGCCCTCATTGTAGGGCAAAGTTGCAGGTCAAAGAAACCTATGAGCGCAAGTTGCAGCAGAAGCAATATTTCACCATACTTACCACTTGTGGAGAGTTTCAAGTATTGCGTATGTTCCTACTTATTGTGGGTATGGAGAAAGGTTACAAAGCACAGACTTCTATAATTGAGATTGGGCAATGTTGGTGGAATATGCAGGGACGAAAAGCCGTGGTTGCCATACAGAGGGTATTGGGACACTATGTTGATACCTTTTCCTATTATAGTCCTATGGCAATCCGTAACGATAATGAAGCCTATCAGCATATTGCCTACTCACCGATATATCCGAAGTTCAAGGTTACAGACATACTTCGTAGAAATGGTTTTAAGGATAATTTCTATGGTATCGTGCCTACCCAACTTATTCCTGCATTGCTTACAGACAGCCGTGTGGAAACATTACTAAAGGCAGGTAGCACAGACCATTTACGTTACTTTCTTGGCAACAGGAGGACTTTTGAGGAACTATGGCAGTCCTACAAAATTGCAGTTCGTAACGGCTATGAGATAGCAGACATTTCTCTTTGGAGTGATTATGTAGATACACTTAGAAGATTAGGAAAGGATATTCATAATCCAAAGTATTTATGCCCCACAGACCTTAAAGGCGAACACGACCGCAGGCACGAGGAACTTCTCAAACTGCGTGAAAGGGAGGAGATAGAACAGAAGCAGCAGAAGGCAATCGAAGATGAGAAACGCTTCAAGGAACTCAAATCCAAGTTTTTCGGTATCTGTTTTACGGACGGCATAATCCAAGTCCACGTGTTGGAGAGCGTGCAGGAACATTTGGAAGAAGGTGTATCAATGCACCATTGCGTATTTTCTAATGCATACTACCTTAAGGAAGACTCCCTTATCCTTTCGGCTACCATTGAAGGCAAGCGAATAGAAACCATTGAAGTATCATTACGAACTTTGGAAGTGGTGCAAAGTCGTGGGGTATGCAACAAGAATACGGAATATCACGAGCAAATTGTAAACCTTGTCAATGCCAATCGAGGTCTTATAAGCCGAAGAATGAAAGCAACAGCATAAAGTATGAACCATTAAATTATCAGAGATATGAAGACAGAGATTGAGGACATCATCTACAACTATGCGGATGAATTGAAAATTGGCGGACAAGGTGAAAGCCAAATACTGCATATTCTCATTAGGGTTATTAATTAACCATATCCAAATCTACAGAAGAGGTTTGTCAGTTTCTTCAAAAAGGGTCTACCTTTTCGGCAAAAAAGGTAGACCTTTTTAATTGAAAAGGTAGACCCTTTTGACGAAAAAGGTAGACCCTTTTCTGATAATAGGTAGATAGTTTTACTCATTTAGGTGAACCCCTTTGCGAAAAAGGGTTGATAAGTGTCAAAAGAAATATGTGCTTTTCTTGGAGATAATCAAGAAATTTCTTACCTTTTTGATATAAATCTATTAACAAGTTGAGGAGGATAAAGCCCCAGCCTCCAAAGGCTTAACAATCGGGGGCAACACTAATGACTATGGCGAACAGACCCATTGCTTATACGCTAAAGGAGCGTAAAGGAACAGTTGGAAATTTGAAAGGGAAAATCGTTGTGCAGGCTCATCCTACAGGACGAAAGAGAGTTGATCATCGTAGTTTCTGTGATGAAGTGGCACACGCTACAACGTTCACAGGTGCAGAAGTCGAGGCTGTTCTCAGACTTGCAGCTGAGATAGCAAAGAAGCACGTTGAGAACGGAGACATTGTAGACTTCGGAGACATCGGGACACTTACACCTTCTTTCCAGAGTAAATTGGTTGAGAAGGGAAAAACGGAGTTCAACCCAAAGGTTCATATTACGAAACCTGTGGTACATCTCACCCCTTCAAAGAAGTATTTTACACTTACTGGCGTGAGCTACGAACGTGTTTCAGCACCTGACAAGAAGTCTGGTGAGGAACATCCCAATCCAGGACCTCAGCCAGAACCGCATCCATAAAATAAGATGTATGTGTGATTGCTAACTATAAAATTGATGCGTGGAGACGATGTACTCCACGCATCAATTTTATTTAGTAGTATGACTACTATTTTACAAATCCATTCTTATAAAAGTCATACCAAGCTGCAATCTTTTCCGAGGTATTGGCTTTCAGAAGTAAGAGCATTTCACGAGTGAACTCCAAGTGACCAGTAATATTTGCTGTAACGATGTTTTTATCACTTACAGCCTGTGCGTTCACATATCCTGTTTCGTTCGTGTATCTTTCACCACCCCATTGTTTAAGTTGGTCGAGACCATTACCCGTATGTTTTACGTTGTTCAAGAAGCCATGAGCACACAGAAACGATGCTCCGTTGCATATCGCTCCTACTATTTTACCCTTATCCAATGCTTCTTGTACCAATGGCGCAACAAGTTCTGCTTCAGGTGAATCCCATCGATTGCCACCGATAAGGACTAAGGCTGCATAGTCTTTGGGCATATTCTCAAAAGAATAATCAGGTAACGTTTTGAATCCACCAATGGAACAGACTGCATCTAATGTCGGAGCAACTGTATGCACTCTGTACTTGATTTCACTACCTGGTATTACGCCAACATGAAGGGCTGTAGAGAGAAAAGCACCTTCCCAATCTGTGTACTCATTCAATAAGACGAAAAGTACCTTTTTTGTTTCTTTATTCATTGCTTATCCTATTTAATCGTAATACAAAGTTACAATTTTTCAGCAAAATAGAAACAACATCATAGGAATAATTCTTGGTTTAATATAGTCAGATGATAAAGAACAACGCAAACTCAACCTTTCGGCGTTTGACTAACCCATTCAAAACTTTACCCTTATATCGGCAAAACGAAACATACTCCCAATAGAAGTTTCTATCTCCAGCCTCTATCTTTCGCAGTAGCTTACTCTTTGGGTGCTTACCATATCCAAGCAATCGCCCTACACCCACATTGTAGGCAAGCAAGGTCAGCAGCAGGGCATCCTTACCATACCCTTTGAAGTGTTCAAAGCATTTCCAAAGGTCGGCACGGAGCAGGGAGTCTGCCTGCCGTTCCGTCATATCCGCTGTGAAACGCTCTCCTGGTTGCAGCTGATGCCCATATCCAACATACGGATAATTCTTCCAGCCGTGCATACCCTCAAAGTATTTCACTACGACAACTGCACGCTCAAAAGGTGGCAAGTCTGCCAGCCGCACCCTGCGCTGAGCAAGGGTCGGCTGACAGAACAGGCAGAATACACAAAGTAAAATGAAAGCATTTATCGTTCGCATCAATTATGGTCTTAGTGGCGAGAAGATGCAGGCTTATCCTTGCCCTCTTCCCGCTCGTTGTTAAAACTAAAGGTCAGCTGCTGAACCCTGCCGAAATTATCCTCCACATATACATCAATCGTCTGACGGTCAGATGACAACGAAGTGTAGTACAAGCGGAACACATCCTTCGTCAGCGGATAGCGGTCGTTAGGCTTGAACACCATACCGTTATCATTTCTTAGCAAACCTTTGCCATCAGACTGGAAATAACGTATCGTATAGCGAGTGTCGGCAAACTCACCGCCTCGCTTCAGCGTGCAGCGTATCTCAGCCGTCTGCCCCCTTATAATGTCCTTCTGAACTGGCATTGTTTCCACCGTAAACGGATAAGACTGCTGAACATCCAAATCCCTATCACAAGCAGATAGGCAAAACACGGCAAGGGTCAGCACACCCATTACCCAAATCGTATTCAATATCTTCTTCATCTTTTCTTCTACTTAAAAGTTAAACCTTAGTCCTGCTGAAACAGCCGGACGGAAACGATGCACGTCCGAGCCAAAGAGGAAATGGCCCTGCGCCTTTACAAGAAAGAGAACCCTGTCTGTTAGGAACACTTCCACCGAACCATGCACGGCACCGCCATAGACAAAGCGGGAGCGGTCGAGCAGCGTCGCCCCATCGGGCAGCAGCTTTTTGTCCTCGTTCAGCTGTTCATAACCACCCAAGGCGGATATGCCACCATAGAGAAACACATTCTTACCTCTATCGGAAAGAACAGGGTACATATAGCCCACCTGCAAGAGTGCATCCTTGAGTTTTACGTTATAACTTCTGTACGGCATATTCTGCTGTTCATACTCTGCCATAACAAAGGTATAGTTCTCACGCCCCAGATATCGGGTGAGTGATGCTCCCATGCCGAAATTGCCAGCTGCAAGGAACTTTTCACCCTTGATAAGCGGAACACTCCCTAAGACTTCAATCCCACGCTGTTTGGGGATAAGCCGCTGTGCCTGCGATGGCAAGCTAAAAGCCATTGCTACCGCTGCACAAACCGATAAAATGATTTTCTTCTTCATAATGTCTACCATTTCAGTTTGAGGTTATCAATCTTCTTTGCCAGCTGCAGGTCTTCTGCCGTTACATAGAAGGTCAGCGTACGACCGCCATTTCTCTCATAGAGCGTCACTTCAAGCTGCTTGTCTTCTGCAAGAGAAAACTGCTCGAGCGCAAACACAGCGCGTTCACTACCCATGCCACGCACCTGCATCACCTGGTTATAGGCGCGAAGTGGCTGTAACACCTGCTCTTGTATGGCCGTGCGCTTTGCCATCTTCTTATCCACCACCTTGAACGTGATGAAGTCCACCGAGTATGGCATATTCGTGCCGTTTTCCATACGAATGTGGAAATACAGCAAGCCGTTATGGGCATACAAACCACGAAGTAGAAACTTCATACCGAACTGCTGTGCACCGATGTGCTTAATGCAGCGTCTGTCATTCTGATAGATAGTCTGCATCATCAGTTTTACTAATACGGGCGACTCGTTGCCGAGTTCCTTGAAGTAAATGTCAGAGCGATTGCTTGGCAGGCGTCCGTCCGTTGGTGACAAGAAGTCTTTCATCTCAATGCTTAACTTCTCTGGCTCATCGGCATATTTTACGTTGAAAGCATAGAAAGAGCCGTCCTCACAGATGACACTCATATTGGTTTCCGTCTCAAAGTCCTTCACCGAAGCCTTTACACGCAGTACGTTCTCAGCATCCTCCGCTTTCCCTGCGATGATGTTCTGTGAACCTAAGTCTACATAGCGGATAGTAGAAGGGAAGATAAGATGCACGGTCTTGTCAAAGGTAACGTCCAGACCATACGGCAGGACGACACGCCCGTTAGGAATGGAACGGCTCATACCTTGAAAAAGCTCACCCGAAGTAAGCGGACGGCTTGGTGTCAGACCATCATTGTTTTCCTGTGCTGTGGCTGTTGCTCCCACCAAGGTAAGCATAGCCATTGATAAAATAATTTTCTTCATTGTTCCTTTTGATTTGATGTTATTTTTTACTTATCATTTTCGATTGTTTTATTTGGACTGAACCAAGAAAAGGCGGTAGCCACCCTTAAGCGTTACCTTGATAGTGCGCAGTTTCTTCTGAAGCAGCTGACTTGCACCCTGCATCACCCCACGGGCAGCCTCGGAGATAATCTGGTCCTTGGCAGAGGAAGCAAAGGTAAAAGATGTTCCCATTGAACCGCCAATGTTCGCCCCGACTTCTTTAAGCGCATTTACATCTTCCGAACCGGGGATATACACACCCTCCTGTCCGTCTGTGTCGTATGCCGAGAGCTTGACGGCTATGATATGTCCGTCCACCTCAATGCTTTTGACAAGCAGGTGCATACGGTTACCCTCAATCTTGGCGACAGCTATGAGTCGGCTCTGTCGTGGAATGCGCAAGCCCTGTACCTTGGCACTTTCAAGCAGACGGAGTACGACATTGTCACCCTCCTTAAGAATAGTAGTCCTGTCCACTACAACTTTCAGTGTATTGCGCATCAAAGATGGAGAACTATTGGTAATCGAATGAAAGCCCATATTACGAGCCTTCTTGCCGTATTCCTCCATAAAGTACACATCGCTCATAGGCTGATTAAGTGAAGATACTATCTGTCTACGCTCCGGCAGAACTTCCATTGCAGGCTTTTCATTCTGCATGGTCTTGCCCTTAGCGGCGTCAGAGCCACCTGCTGCTCCTTCCGTTTTTTCATTTCCTGCCGCCAGACCATTATTGAAGGTAGGTGGAGTTGATGCTTTGGGAAGATACTTCGCTGCCATCTGATAGCTCTTTTCCATCAGTGCAAGCTGTCGTTTCTCTTCATTGTCCTCCTTAGTATCCTTTTGAGATAGTTCTTTCTTTAGATTATCTATCTCCGAGCGCAAGGCTTCACGCTCCTGCTCGTGTGGATCGGGAGCGTAAAAGGAGTTCAAGAGGCGATTGTTCTCCTCATAGCGATGCATGGAGTTTTCTATCTTTGCCGTAGAAGCAGCTGTTTCTGCACGCTGCTCCTCTGATGGAGCTGTGTTCTGTGCAAAATAGTCCGATAGTCTGCCCATCTCCTCGCGAGTCTGTTCCTCCTCGTGTGCCTTGTCGCCTAATTCATAGGCTTTGAGCTTGTTTTCGGTGAGCTTTTCTGTCGTTGCCTGCGGGATGCTGTCATTGAGTCCCTGCTCCGCTGCAGTCTTATCCTTGCCCGAAGGGGCGAAGATAAACCACATCGAGAGGGCAAACAGCAGTCCCAGTCCTCCGAAGACCAAGCCTTTTTTCATTTGTTCTTTCTGTTTATTATCCATTTTCTTTGATTGTTTGATGATGTTGTAGGTAAAAATTGCCGTGTAACTCTTGTAAAATGCTGTCCGTCCGTATCGGACTGTCCGTCAGCTTTCCCGTGGGGATGGGTAGTTTCTCCTTCTTTGGAGGAAGGAAGAACTGCGCTATCATCCAGAGTGAGCAGAGCAGATAGATGAAACTCAGCCCATAGACGATTTCCTTTCTCTGCCTTATCGTGAGCCGTTCACACCGATGTCGAAGCCATAGGTGAAAGCGCAGATATTGACGTGAGAGTAAGAAGTTTCTTTTCCTTGCCATAGCCTTATCGTTTATAAGTCTGTATATCCCTGTTCTCCTTGACGAGGAAGTTCTCCATCAGGAAGCCTTGTGGGTTGTTGTCCGAACGGACAGAGTTCTGCAACGTGCAGGTCGTAACAAGACTACGCTCTGTAACGTTACTCTGACGGACGATAAACTCCCTTGCATAGGTCGTTACGGCATAAGGGTAAGTATTAAAGTTACAGTGGATAGAGTCCACCTCTATGCGCTGATTGACATTACCCGATATGGCGCGGTTATAATAGCCCTTCTCTGCCAAGTCCTTGTAATAGTTGAAAGCCGACTTGTCACACAGCACGAAGGCACGCTCCATGTTCTTCTCAATGGCATCCTTGTCGGGTGCGATGGTGAAGAACAGCTCATGGAAACGACGCACGTGTTCCCTTGCCTCTACGGGACGATTTCGGCTTGCATCCTGACTGAGAGCCAGCATGAGCGACTTTCCCTGGTCAAGCACATAGATTTTCTCCCGCTGCTCCTTTGCGAAGCTGTACGAGGCATAGACGGCATAACCGCTTACTGCCACGCAGACGATGGCAAAGACAAAGGCATAGAGTCTTATCTGCCTGAATGAAGTCTCGATATTACCAAGTGATTTGAATTCCATTTCTTTTTTCTTTTATATCTGTTGATTTATTAAGTATAGTTGCTCCATTTCTATTTTCCTTTGAGCAGTGCACCCTTGATACGTCCACCGACATTTCCCACAGCAGCACCTGCGCCAGCCATAGCAGCCTTGCCACCAGTATATGCGCCTTGCGCACCATGCTGTGCTGTCTGGTTGACATTACGACCGTATGAGCCGATACCACCTCCAGCTTCGATAATCCAGCCTGCCACAGTAGGTACACAGAAGTAGCCTACAATACCGATAAGGAAGAAGACGATGTAGTACCACGTTCCCGAATCAGGCAGGTAGTTAGGGTCACTGAGTGCTTCGATATCCTTCTCTATCATCAGCACCTGTATTTTCGTAAGCAGTGCCGTAAGAATAGAACTGACAGGCAGCCACAGGTAGACAGAGATATAGCGTGAGAACCATGCCGTAAGTGAGCCAGCAAGACCATCCCATACGGCAATGCCGAAGACTATCGGACCGAGAATGGCAAGGACGATGAGTATGAAGGTGCGTAGCGTGTCGATGATAAGCCCTGCAGCATGGAACAGAAGTTCTAAAAGGTCGTGTACCATCTTCATGATCCACTGCTTGGTCTGATAGGCAGCACGCTCGGCATACATACCCGCTATCGTCACGGCATCTTCAGGCCCAATGATACCCATCTCCTCTATCTTCTCATCGAATTTCTCGTTGGAGACAAGGTAGGCTGTCTCAGGATTTCTAAGGTAGGCTTCCTCTTGCAACTTGTCACGCTTGGCAGTAAGCTCGGCAAGGTTCCCCTCCTGCTGGTGTACCATCATCTCCGTTCCCTGCACTACGGGCGAGAGAACGGCATTCATCGTACCCAGTACGACTGTCGGAAAGAACATTATACAAAAGCCTAAGACAAAAGGTCGGAGAAGTGGGAAAACATCTATCGCCTCGGCACGGGCAATGGAAGCCCATACCCGAAGGGCAATATAAAAGAGTGCACCCAAGCCTGCAATGCCTTTGGCAATACCCGTCATCTGGGCACAGAGTGGCATCATCTCGTCATAGGTTGAGCGTAGCAGCTCATGTAAACTGGCAAAATCCATAAGCAAGTGTGTTTAGATGTATGAATGACCAATTACCAATAACTTAATTACCAATACCTGCTTGCCGTATTGCCGTAGAGCGCCTTGACAGAGGCAAGGTTGTTCTTCTCACGGGCACGGACGTAACTTACGGAGATGTTCTTCCTTGTGTAATACGACACGAGCGAACGGTTTTCCCTAAGCGTGGTATAAATACGGTCGATGGCCTGCATACGCTCGTGGTCGTTCATCGAGAGAACACCCGACTTGACGATGGACTTGAGTTCCTTGAGACTCTCACCGCTCTGCTCCAGAAGCTTGGCATAGCCCGAAGCCATTGCAGCAAGTTCTGAAGGGCGGAAGTTCTTGTCCGAGAGCATTTTCTTATACGAGGTGACGTAAATCTCCGAGATGTTGCCCACCATCAGGATGCACTCCTTGACCTTGTAGGCATCTCCGATGAGATTGTTCACCTTCTTAAGCGCATCGTAATACTTCTTGGTGTCGTTGTAGAGTTTTTCCACCTCCTTGAATCCGTCCAAGGTGTTCTTCACCGTCTTGGAGGCGGTGGCTATCTCCTTGACCGAATTGACGATGTTGCCGGCGAAGTTACCGGGATCAGTCACCACCCACTGTGCGTGGGCCTTTCCGCTGAATAAAAGGACGGTGCCCATCAGCAGCATTAAAATTCTTGTTCTCATTGTTCTTTTTGTTTATGATGTGAATACTATGTTTGTCTGAATGTCCACTAAGGGATGTCTATTCAGCTTGCTGTTATATAGATAAGTTGGACAAGTTAGTCCAAGTCTTTGGACACGCCTGTCCAATTCGTTGGACAAACTAATCCAATTGTTTGGACACGTTTGGTTAAATTAGTACATCCTTTATAAATTTTGTCCGGTCAACGGTTTCGCGCAGCCTGTTTCTCTTGTGCAAGCTGACGAATAGCCGTTTCGATATCACCACCGAGCTGTGCCGCCCTGTTCATCACCTCCACCTTCTCGGTTTCCTCCGTGGTGTAGGTGAGGTACTCCTCCATGCTCACTTCCGTGGCATAGACGGCACTCTGCATACCGCCCAGCCCTATCCACACTTCCTTGTAGAGTCGGTTCGGGTCATTGTTCTGGTTGATGGAGAGAATCTGGCTCTTTTCCTTTTCGGACAAGCCGAGCATAGCCTGTATGCCGTCGAACTTGGTCATGTACTTGCGCTGATCAAGCAGTATCTTGCAGTCGGAGTTGTTGATGATGCTCTCCTTGACAATGGGTGATTGGATGATGTCGTCCACCTCCTGCGTCACGACAATGGCTTCCCCGAAATACTTTCTCACCGTTTTGTACAAATATTTTATATAGTCTGCTATGCTAGCCGAAGCAATGGCTTTCCACGCTTCTTCAATGAGTATCATTTTCCTGATACCTTTGAGTCTTCGCATCTTGTTGATGAAGGCTTCCATGATGATAATCGTTACCACAGGAAAGAGGTCCTTGTTATCCTTCACTTGGTCGATTTCAAAGACGATAAAGCGTTTACTGAGCAAGTCGATGTTTTTGTCCGAGTTCAAAAGGAAGTCGTAACGACCGCCTTTGTAGTATTGCTTGAGTGTCGTAAGGAGATTATTGATATTGAAGTCTGAGAGCGTTACCTTAATGTCACGCTTTTCCATATCCTTTCGGTACACGTCCCGCAGATACTCATAGAAGGTATTAAAACAGGGTGTAACGCTGTGGTCAGCACATATCAGCTCAATATAGGAGTTTACAGCAGAACCAAGTTCGCCAGCCTCGGTCTTAGTGATATGCTCATCTGCACTCTTCCAAAGTGTAAGCAGTAGCGTACAGATACTCTCCCTTTTCTCTACATCGAAGAAATAATCATCCGTATAGAAAGGGTTGAAGGATATCGGATTTTCATTGGTATAGGTGAAATACACACCGTCCTCACCCTTGGTCTTGCGGTGGATAAGTTCACACAAGCCTTGATATGAGTTACCTGTATCAACCAAGAGGACGTGCGCCCCCTGCTCGTAATACTGGCGTACCATGTGGTTGGTGAAGAAAGACTTGCCACTACCCGAAGGTCCCAAGATGAACTTGTTACGGTTGGTGATGACTCCCTTTTTCATCGGCAAATCCGATATATCCAAGTGGACGGGCTTTCCTGAAAGGCGGTCTGCCATCTTGATACCGAAGGGAGAGAGCGAGTCCTTATAGTTCGTCTCTGCCGTAAAGAAGCAGAGGGCAGGCTCGATGAAAGTATAAAATGACTCTTCTGCTGGAAAGTCTGCCGCATTGCCGGGAATGGCTGCCCAGTAGAGCGTTGCCGCATCAATGGTGTTGTGGCGAGGATGGCATTCCATAAGAGCAAGTGCAGAGCCCACGTCATTCTTAATCTGGCGAAGTTCTTCCTTATCGCTGCTCCATGCCAGTACATTGAAATGAGCACGGATAGAGGTCAATCCCTGCGAGTGGGCAATATTGAGATACTCCTGTATCCACTCCTCGTTGATTTGGTTGCTACGGCTGTAGCGTGCCAGCGAGTGCATATTCCTTGCCTGCTTCTCGAAGCGTTCCAAGTTGGCGTCGCTGTCCTCGATAAAGAGATACTGGTTATAGATATGGTTGCAGGGTAGCATCAACCCTACGGGAGAGGCAAAGGAAAGACGGCAGTCACTTCTGTCGGTGGACAGTCGTTCATATCGGCTGTCCGTGCTGACCGTTGTCGGCAGGTCATCCGTGTCGGAGAGTGTGTGTAGACAAAGCATATTGTCGCCCACACGCACAAGGTCTGCGCCCAGACGGATGTCCTCCAAAGACGCGTGTCCTTCTTCCGAGAGGGAGAAATAACGGTCCAAGAGTCCACCCTTTTCATTTGTGCCAACCAACTCTTCCTCTGTCATGCGGACAATCCTTAGCTGCTCGGTGTCGTTGATGATGCGCTCGAACTGATCGACGGCTTCCATGAACTTCATCACCTCATCTTTGTTGGTGATTTCCTTGGGCAGCAGGTGTCCACGGCAGAGCGAAGAGAAATTGCTCTGTTGTGCCATACGCTGCTTGTT
Source organism: Segatella oris (assembly GCF_900637655.1). Taxonomy (NCBI): domain Bacteria; kingdom Pseudomonadati; phylum Bacteroidota; class Bacteroidia; order Bacteroidales; family Prevotellaceae; genus Segatella; species Segatella oris. The sequence goes on along the minus strand of NZ_LR134384.1, from coordinate 1,411,479 downwards.
CGTCTTGGTAAGGAAGAGATAGACTGAGTGGTGGAGATACGGACGCTCATTGAAGTGCCGTTCAGAGGAACGGGCAAGGAAGCTCAGTCCGTCATCGGAGAGATTTCCTTGATAGTCCTCCTTAATGAACCAGTCCTGCTTGTGTACGATGCTGTAATTGGGTAGCACCTTGATTGCCTTATGCCAAGCAGAGTGCATTGCTTCGTATTCTGTAGAGGTAACGGTAAAGAGTTCGGGCAATTCCACACGGAAAGCCACCGTAATGTCGGCATCCTTGCTCACCATACAGCCCTGCTCTATGGAGAGCAGCGGGAACTTTGATTCAAGGGTCGTTATCTTGCTTTTGTTTCTCATTTCTTTGCTTTCTTTGGTTGAAGGTTACGGATAAGGTGGCAGACCGTACGGCGGTTCACAAGGTAGCGTGGGTGCATACGCACTGCTCCCTTTTTCATCAGCCCGTATTGCCCGTACTTTCTATTCATGGTGAACGTTTGCCATACCACAAGGCTGGCACCCACTACACCTATGACAAGACAGGCTATCTGACTGATGCCGCAGAGATAGAGAATGACTACAAGAATAAAGACAGCCAGCAGCCCTCCTGTAAAGAGGAAGAGGTACTGTGCCTTCAAGCCCTTGAACTCTACCGTCCGGCCTACACCCTTATTGATTTCAAATGCTGCCATCGCCTTACAGGAAGAAGCTTCTCAGGATAGTGGCAGCCACAATGAGGAAGATACACGCACCGAACCAAGAGGCTGCGGTCTTGCTCGTATCGGGGTCACCACTTGAGAACTTGTTATAGACTTTAATACCTCCAATCAGACCTACCACAGCACCAATGGCATAGATAAGCTTCGTTCCGGGATCAAAATAGCTTGTTACCATCTTTGTGGCTTCATTGATACCCGCCATGCCGTTGCCTTGTGCGTATGCTCCTATGGCAGTAGCCGTCAGCAGGAACAGCATTGTGATTTTCTTTTTGTTGTTCATTGTTCTTTTTATTTTATGTTGTTAAATGAATTATTTTCTTTTAGATAGAGGTGGTAAGGGGTGACTCGGTTTTATTGTATGACTGATATTGGTTGATTGTTTTACTTTTGAGCCACCCCTCGAACACTGTACAATATGAACAAAAACAATAGTTTTACAGATAGTATGAAAGTGGACGTTCGTCATCTTCCGTAACATCGTTGTTGCAGCTCTCTATGTTTGAGTCTGTTTCAGAATCAGGAGAAGAGCTTATATTACTTTCCTCTAATTCCGCTTCTTCCGCCTTGCGAATGGCAGCAAGTAGCTTTTGATGGTCTTTCTCCTGCTTAAGCGTTGCCTCCTTAATGTAGTCCATGAGCTGTGTGCCTCGTATTGCTTGCAGTGTTTCGTGAACGTCAGTTTCGTTTTCCTCATTGAGTACATCGTCATTGCTGTGCCAGCCGTTTACACGGGACAAGTCTCTTGTAAGAATAGCCGATGGTGAAACTTCAGGTAAGGAATTGTCTGCAATCTGCAGTTCCTCACGGATAATAGTGTCTTCGTCAGATTCGTCCATTGTGTAGTCAACCTGCATTTCATTGTCCTCTTCTGTACCTTCCGCTTCTTTTATTTCTTCGGATACAGATGAGTTTTTCTCTACAAAGGTATTAGGATTATCAGCTGGTTTTTCTTTTGATGAAGTATCGGGAACATCAGGGATTTTTTGAGAATTTGTCGTAATGTCTTTTGAGATTTCGTCATAGCCTTCCCTATATGACTTACTCTTACCGACAAGCACTTGACGTGCCTGTTCAAGCTGGTCTTGCGTAACAGAAGAAACATTCTGCTTTTGTTTCTGCTCATTTTTATTCTCGCACGCTTTCTCCAATCTGCGGCACGCTATACGGGACTGCTGCCAAAGGAAGAGTATTCCAATGAACACCCATACTATTATCAAAATCAGGAGAATGTTGAATAGTATTGTTTGCATAATGGTGATGTTTGTTTGTCATTTATTCTATGTTCAAAAGTCTATTGCCACCTTGCGGCGATGCTTTGCTGTAGCATTATTGAGTAGTTCCTTATGTTCTTTAAGGTGTTCACGGAGAATATTGTCAATATAACAAGCCATCGATACCCGCTCTCCCAAGTCCTGTAAAATGTTTCTCAGCACTTGGAGTGTATCAGCACTCATAGTAAAATTGGTTCGCTCCCGAAGGCGGATTGAGTATAAATAGCGTGTCCGGTAGTCCTCTAAAGAAATCCGAGGTGTTTCCGCACTTCTCTCATTTCCTCTCTCGTGGCTTTTACACAAGGTCTTGTCCTGCTTATCGTCCGAGGTAGACATAAGCTCCTTTACCAGATGTTGGTTTTCCTTTTGGTTGGTACTGACCTCGGTTTTCATATCCTCTTCCTCATCAGGAGGGTCAAAAGCCACTGTTTCCTTGGGTGGTGTCTTCATCACCCCGTCTTCTGCCATTTCTTTAAGCTTGGCTTCCAATCTCTGCCGTTGTTCCTGTATCCTTGCCATAGTGCTGTCTTATTTAATTTGAATATGGGTAAGTAATTCCTCTGTCAGCTCTTCAATGCCGGTCCCAATTCGTAAAGCCTTATTGGGAGGTAGGTAAGTGGAACGGAATACTCCACGGAATCCGTATTGCTCCAGTTCATGGCTGAAGCGGTGAGCAGCATAGACATGCTGATTAAGTAGCGTGTAATCTTCGTTCTTGATATACCTACTATAGTGTTCTATGAGCGTGTTCTTAACTCTTCGGTCAACCTTGTTCCATAGGAGAATGACCTCCTTGATACGGACACTTGACATGGATACACCCAAGTCATTTACTGCCTTGATATAGGTAAGACAGGCAACCATTGACTGAACGTCAGGCTCTAAAGGTGAAAGAATATAGTCCATCTCCAGTGATAGCTGCAAAAGGTCACTTGTGCCAGCATGACCAGGAAAGTCGAAGATAACCAAATCAAACCGCTCAGACGGATGTTTACGGATATACTCGTTAGCTTTTTCTATTGCCTCCTTAGGGTCTGCCTTGAGGATGCGATAGGCTGTACGCTTCAAAGAGTAGAAATGTTGCTTCATCTGCTTAGAAAGCTGTGGATCACTTTCAATGCAAGCCTTTTCCCTTTCACGGAGTTTATAGAATGAGTCCTGAGACAAGTCACAGTCTACTACAAAAAGATGGATATTTCTTTCGTAGTAAAGAATGCTGCTGACAATCTCAGCCAAAGTGCTTTTGCCAACACCTCCCTTTTGAGAGGAAAAGCCCAGGAATATGGGCGATGTTTGTATCTGTTCCATACTATAGATATTTTAATCGTTTAAACTATAATTTGAATGGTAGTTCGTTAGAATAATCGTCACAGCGAATTATTAATTCTTTTATCTGTCGAAATACCGAAGTCTCTATCGTTTTATTTGTCGATTTATCGACATCTCGATAGTTCTATCTGACGATATATTGAACGATTGAAATAGAGTTCGTCATATCGTTATTTAAATAGTTCTATCGAACGATATCACGTTCGTTTTATCTGCAAAATAAAAGCTTTTTCGATAGATATTTCTATGCGATAGAAGTACAAGGAAATGCAAGGAAAAAGAGTGAACATCACTGATAATGAGATATTTGAAAACTCGCCGTAACTTTGCAGGCGAGAATAACACATGGAGGTAATATCCCGAAGCAGACACCCCAAAAGGGTGGATACTTCAATCGTATCAACTCTTGATATTGGCAAGGTGTGTCTTTGTCCGACAAACTGCGTTTTTGCCGACAAAGACCCTTGCCCCAAAGGGGAGATGAATTACTCCAAAGTCGTACTTATAATAAGGAAAGACAATGAATGACAGGATTGAACGATGGGACAGATGGGACACTCGTCTTCCCAACCCGAAAGACCAGCAAAGGGCAATTGATTTGTTTCAGCGTTCGGGTGCGCAGACCAAGTCGGATTTTGTGCGTGGTCGTATTCTTGGAGAGAGTTTCAAAGTGATTACGGTGGATAAATCTGCCGTGGAATATTATCGAAAACTCTCGGAACTGACGGCACAAATTCATAAGATTGGTGTACTATATAACCAAACCGTGCGTGCCATCAACAGCTATCACAGCGTAAAAACTGCACAGATACTGCTTGAAAAGTTGGAGAAATTGTCTGCTCAAATCATTGTCTTGCAGGAACAGGCTAACAGTCTTACCATAGATTACCGTAAGAAATGATAGCGAAGATTTCAAGTACTGAGAACCTTGGAGGGGCACTCGACTACAACTTCAAGAAAGTGGAGAAAGGAGAAGCGAGCATCCTTCTTGCCGCTGAACTGTATCAAAGCAACGATGGTAATTACACGATGGAGGATGTACTGGCCGATATGCAGGCTTTGATACCTAAAAAATGCCGAACGAAGAAGACGGTGTTCCATTGTTCGCTCAATCCGCACCCGGACGAAAAACTATCCGATGAAACGCTTATGCAGATTACCAAGGAGTATATGGAAGCACTTGGTTATGGCAAACAGCCTTATATCGTGTTCAAGCACAACGACATCGCCCGTGAGCATATACACATCGTATCGCTTCGGGTGGATAGTGAAGGAAAGAAAATCAACGATAAATTTGAAAAGCGAAGGAGCAAGCAGATTACTGATACCTTGGAGAGGAAGTACAATCTCATTCCAAGTTCAAAGGTTAGCGGTAAGGTGGAAACAGAAACGCCCAAGGTGGATATTGATAGAGGAAACATCAAGGAGCAGGTGGCAAGCGTTATCCGCATGGTGCTTAAGCATTATAAGTTCTGTTCATTGGGCGAACTGAATGCCATTCTGAACAAATATAACCTTGCTGTAGAAGAAGTGAAGACGGAGTTTCGGGGAAAGAAATACGATGGACTTGTCTATGTCCCAACAGATGATAAGGGAGACAAGGTAAGCAGCCCTATCCACGCCTCGGACATTGGACGTGGTGTGGGCTATACAGCCGTGCAGAACAGGATGCAGAAGTCCAAACAAGCTATCAAGCCATTGATATCAATCATAAGGTACAGGGTGTTACAAACAATGCGTACCTCTCCAAAGACAGAGGAAGAACTTCAGCAAAGACTGGAGGAACAAGGCTTGTGTGTGTTTATCCGAAAGAACGAAAGCGGGCGAATATATGGCATCACGTTCATTGACGACAAGGAGGGCATTGCTCTTAATGGCTCACGATTGGGCAAGGGATATGCCGCTAATATATTCAATGGTTATTTCTCCAATCCTGCCCATAACCCATTCTTGGACGAAACCTTGTATGGCAGTCCGTCTGTCCGTTTGGAACAATCGGCAACCGTTCAACCCTCGCAGCCAAATACGGAGGAAAGCGACAACCTTGTCGATGAACTTATCGAAAGTATGGCAGATGGCTCATTCCTATCTACGGGCAACGATGATTGGAAGGAGGCGGCGTGGCAGCGTAAGCTCCGCAGACAAAATAAGGTAAATCTTAAACGCAGGAAGCGCTAAGTACACTGTTCAAATAATATTCAAAAACTTTTCAAATAGTATTCAAACGATATTCTAAATAAAACTGTAATGGCACAAGAAGATGATTTAAGGGCATTGGGAAAAGTTATGGACTTTATGCGGGGCATATCGGTGATATTCCTCTTGATTAACTGTTATTGGTTCTGCTATGAAGCTTTCCATACATGGCACTTTACAATAGCTGTAGTGGACAAGATTTTGATGAATTTCCAACGCACGGCGGGCTTATTTTCGTCCATACTTTGGACGAAACTCTTTTGTGTGGTATTCCTTGCACTGTCCTGTCTTGGCACAAAGGGAGTAAAGGAAGAGAAAATCACGTGGCCAAAGATTTGGACAGTGCTTTTTTCAGGCTTTGTCTTTTTCTTTCTCAACTGGTGGCTGTTGGCATTGCCTATCGGAAAGGTGAGTGCAGCTTCACTCTATATCTTTACGCTTTCTGTTGGCTATATCTGCCTGCTGATGGGTGGTGTATGGATGAGCCGACTACTCAAAAACAACCTGATGGACGATGTGTTCAATACAGAAAATGAAAGTTTTATGCAAGAAACAAGGTTGATGGAGAATGAATACTCTGTCAATCTCCCTACACGTTTTTACTATAAGAAGAAGTGGAATAATGGCTGGATAAACGTAGTCAACCCCTTCCGTGCTTCGATGATACTTGGAACACCGGGGTCGGGAAAGTCCTACGCCATCGTAAACAATTACATCAAGCAGCAGATAGAGAAAGGCTTTGCGATGTATATCTATGACTACAAGTTTCCCGACCTTTCCGAGATAGCCTATAATCACCTGCTCCAGCATTTGGACGCCTATAAGGTAAAACCGCAGTTCTTTGTAATCAACTTCGACGACCCACGCAAGAGCCATCGCTGCAACCCTATCAATCCTGTCTTTATGACGGATATATCGGACGCCTATGAGAGTGCCTACACCATCATGCTCAATCTGAACCGCTCGTGGATACAAAAGCAGGGAGATTTCTTCGTGGAGTCACCGATTATCTTGCTTGCGGCCATCATTTGGTTTTTGAAAATCTATGAGGATGGTAAGTACTGCACATTCCCTCACGCCATCGAGTTTTTGAACCGTCCCTATGCACAGATTTTCCCGATACTCACTTCCTACGATGAGCTTGCCAACTACCTTTCCCCCTTTATGGATGCTTGGGAAGGTGGAGCACAGGATCAGCTACAAGGACAGATAGCCAGTGCCAAAATACCGCTATCCCGTATGATAAGCCCTGCCCTTTATTGGGTGATGACGGGTGATGATTTCTCACTCGATATCAACAATCCCAATGAGCCGAAAGTCCTTGTTGTGGGTAACAACCCCGACCGTCAGAATATCTATTCTGCAGCACTTGGTCTGTATAACAGTCGTATCGTGAAGCTCATCAACAAGAAGAAGCAACTCAAATCCTCAGTGATTATCGATGAGTTGCCGACTATCTACTTTCGTGGGCTTGACAACCTCATAGCTACTGCACGAAGCAACAAGGTGGCCGTATGTTTGGGCTTTCAGGACTTCTCACAACTTACCCGTGATTATGGCGACAAAGAGAGTAAGGTGATACAGAACACTGTGGGCAATGTCTTTTCCGGGCAGGTAGTTGGGGAAACAGCTAAAACACTTTCCGAGCGATTTGGTAAGGTGCTTCAACAACGCCAATCTATGACCATCAACCGCAACGACAAGTCTACGTCTATCTCCACACAGATGGACAGTCTTATCCCTGCATCGAAAATCAGCAACCTTACGCAAGGAATGTTTGTAGGGGCTGTGTCCGATAACTTCGATGAACGCATCGACCAAAAGATTTTCCATGCAGAGATAGTAGTTGATAGTGCAAAGGTTTCTGCGGAGATGAAAGCCTATCAGCCCATACCTGTGATAGTAGACTTTACAAATAAAGATGGCTCCGATAATCTCAAAGAGACCATCGAAGCTAACTATCGCAAAGTCAAGGAAGAAATTCTCTCGTTAGTTGATTTAGAGATTATGCGTATTAAGAATGATCCGAAACTTGCTCATTTAATCAAAATGTAATCCTTTCATCTATACATCATTAATTATGGATTTGATTATTCCCAATAAGAATCAAAGGTATGATCTCTGTAAATCTCACAACGATTTCGTTCAAAATTGAGTATATTAATATTATAGCCTATTTTCTCATAATGCATTAAATACGGAAACAAGTGCTTCCAACCCCAGAGGATATAGCCAAAAAGTTGGAAGTGCTTATCAAAGAATGAATGAAGGGAGATATTCCAGAGTCGGAATATCTCCCTTTTGATTTACTACTTCTTGAACTTGCCGCCTTTCAGGTCGCTCCCCACCATCCGCTTATTGATTTTTTCACGGAGTTCGTCAAAAAAATAAGTGCGACTGTCATCTTTGCGATGCTTTATATTCATATATACGTTGTAGCAGTTCTTTATCTCCACTCCGAAGATTTCAGAGAGTGTGTGCCAATTCCTCCATACCAATTTCTCCATTGCTGATACAATTGCAGGTATCGAGAGCATACAAGAGTTCGACTAAATAATAAACAGAAATACCAGAAGACAATGATAAAATTGTTACTCCGGCAAAAAAATGAAACTTAAATGTCGTTATTTTCATTGCCTGATGTTTTTGCAGGCTAAGTTCGAAAGATTGTTTAGGGCAAAATAACCCTCAAAATGCAAGTAATATTTGTGTAAAACTTATAATGAATCAAGATATTGCTTAGGTTTCATCCTGTGATATTTGCAGAAAGCCTCTGTGAAATGACTGAGGTTAGTATATCCAACTTTATAGCCTACTTCTGACACCGAGTAGAGGCGAGTGGAAAGCAGTCGTTTTGCCCATTCCATCTTTTCGGATAGGGCATATTCTGCGATGGCTTTTCCAATAACCTGCTTGAAGCACTTTTGTAATTTGGAACTGCTCATATTGGCTTCATGCGCCAATTTGGGAATACTCGGTACATTACTAAGACTTTGAAGAATCTGGCGACGAACACGGAATATTGATTCAACATCATTCAAGTTTAGGTTGGCAAGAGATTTTACTTCCGAACGTTTTTCGAGCTTTTCAAGGAACATTGTCAGTAATTCCATAGTTTTTCCATGCAAATGAAGCGTTGAAAAAGGATTGTCGATTTCAGTTATAGACTTAATGTTATCCAAGACCTGTTGCATTGCAGGTGTAATGGTCTCAAACAAATAAAAAGCCTTGTCCGATTGGAGAAGCCGACCGATATAGGTTTCATGTGCTGCATCAATCTTTTCAATCCAATCCTTATTGAAAGTCAGTGTAATATTTTCGTATCGTTTCTTTGGAGGAAAACTCCACTCAGTCGGGATGCTACTTGAAGGCATGAAAATGCCATCGAGTGTGTCCACTCCGACCGTTTTTGTACTTGTTCCAATTATCTGCTCGTGTTTATGCTCATTGATATAGAACATGACAGGAATCCATTTCGAGTTTTCTACCGAGCGACGTATCATAGTTATCGGCTCGTATGCTACGAAACTGATATAAGTCAATGTTAGCCATGGCAGAGGATAATATTGTTTGAAGAATCCACTACCAATAGAAGAAGGAATGGTAAATCCATCGTTTATTACTGATGTGCCAAATTGTTCGGCAACCATCTCCATCCAATCTTCAGGCTTATTAATTGCACAAAATTCTATGGTCATTTTATCATGTCTTTTTGCAAAGTTACAAACAAACACGGATAAAAACTTGAATTATTGCAAGTTTTTATCCGTATTACTCTCAAAAAAGAACCAATAGCTCCATGAGAAATGTTTTTAATGAGAGTTTACTCAAATGCGACTAAACTTGAAGGAACTCCTATGGCAGTAACAATTGGCTTTTGCGAGCATTCGCCTGTCTTGGTATTGTATGTGTAATACCCCGTACCATTGTTACATATCATTCCAAAGACGATGAAGTCCTTGTAGCGAGTTATAGCAAAAGAGCCATTGCTGTCGGTCATTGGCAAATCAAGTTTTTCGATGGTTTTGTTCCAAATGTCGATTTTCACAGGTTGGAAGTCTTTCTTGAGTATTCCAAATTCTGTATCCGTTACTTTCACGCAACTATACACAATACCATTACCTGCATAGAAAGACTTAATCATATACTGCCCTGTTTTGCCTATTCCTTTTATGGTTGTCTTCGATAGGTTGAACAGATAATCGCTATCCCATTTGTCGCTTCCTTTGCGGATACGCAGGAAACCTTCCTTATTGGCAACATTGAAGTTGTTACCCGCACTGTAAAAGTAGATGTCACCCCGCTCGTCTATGAATGCGTCAGAATGGCGGAACAATCCTACAACACTTGTGCGGTTATCTTTGATAACTTCAGTCTTTTTCGTCTTGAGGTCAATGATAGCAACCTCTGCTCCAGTACCCGGTACGGAGGTATGAGGCGAATTGAGCTGATTGAGGGCAACATACATCTTTCCATCACGGATGACATTACAGCCGGGATCAGGATTGTTGTCTTGAACCGCATAAGACGAGAGGTCAATTTCATCTTCCTTTTGCAATGTTGAAGTATTGATTAACGCAATTTTTCCACGTCCGTGCAAAGCAACGTATGCCCGCTGTTCATCAACGAAGTTAATTTCTCCGGGTTGAGCCATCTGTTCAAATGTCATAGTACCTGCTTTTATCAGTTCTCCATGGGCACCTCTTGTAAACTTATGTATCTTATCCCCGAATTTCCCTTCGGGTACAAGCACTGTATTACCCTTAGCAAAGAGATAGCAACCGAACCCGAATTCAAATGCTTTCTTATTGTCGGTTGCTTGAGGAGTCAAATCACTGAATGTCCCTACATAAGCACTTTTGTCCACATAATGCACAAAGGTGAAATGTTGCTGAACCTCTTGAGGAGTAGGCGTAGGTTCATCATTTTTGTTACAAGATGTCAGCCCTATGAAGCCGACCAGCATAGCAGAAAAAGCTATACGATTGAAAATTGTTGTACTCATCTTTTTATATTTGTTAAATTAGAAAATTCCTTTTGAGAAGACATATCTGAATTTGAGGTGAAGTGTCCGTCCTGCCAATGGTTGGCGGAATTGGTCCCAAACTTCTTTGTTCATTATATTATGGCATTCCAAGGCTACGGAATATTTGCTTTTGTAGGTCAACAATAGCCCCATGTCATTGACGAAACTGCGGGGAATACGTCGTTTCTGTAATTCGGTAAGTTCCCAGAAGTAGAAGAACTCCTCAGTAAATTTGCCGTCCCAGAAAGCCTTGACATACCAATTCTTGAATAATCGGTTGCTGTGATACTCCGCCCCGAAGTTGGCGAACAAATAGGGAATGTTCGGTAGTCGCAATCCTTTTGTCGGATTGGGGGCTTGGGTACCGGGTAAATAGTTCAAGACATCACGCACATCCTGATATGTTAGATTTCCGTAAGCATAGACCGTTGGCGATATGTCTAATTTTATTTCGGTTTCTATACCTTTAATATGTACCTTTTCTGCGTTTACATATCCGGCTGCCATGTGTTGTTTCATCAGTTTTATCATATCGCTTACCTGCATATAAAAGCTGTTCACTTCAAACTGCAATCGCGATAATCCGAGGACATCATTTTTGTCTATTAAGAACCCCAGATTGAAGTTGTGGCTTTTCTCTGGTCTCAATCTGGCTGCAGGAAAGGTGATGATACCATCACCGAATAGTTCTTGTGAATTGGGAAGGCGTATTGCCCGCTGGTAAGATGCTTTCAAGTGAAAACCTCTGAAGGGCTCGTATTTTATAGCCTCTATCCAGCCTATTTGTGAGGTCGTATTGTTCTTTTTTTTCGGAGCCTCAATCATCTCGTATGAAGTCAAATCTTCTATCTCGGAATGGAGGTGGAAATACTTTGCGGAGAGCATATTCGTCAGTTTCTTATCAAAGAGTTTTGACTCCCAAGTCAACCCCGAAATGAAACTGGTCTTTTTACTGGGAAATCCTCCGATAACAAAACCTGCATGCTGACTTGCAATGTTGTCGCTCGGTTGTCTTCTGGCGTAGTTAATAAGTGTGTTCAGATTCAAACTGTGATTGGCGGACAACTTGTAATCAAAATTGATACGTTCATTGATTTCCAATCCTTTGTCATTCGAGTTGTGAGGAACATCCCCTGTTTCTCCCTGTCCATTCGGACTCGGATATATGTTTCCTTCGAAATCGTGATTAACTCGTGCCGTATCCACAAAATTGTTTGTTGTATGTGAAAGGGAGAAATGGGACTCAAAATTAAGGCGGTCGTTCAGCATTCCGCTTTTTATCAATTTGTTTTCCAACATAAACATTCCTGATTGGTTTTCGGCATGTTGTATGTTTTTTAAGATACCTTGGATTTCATTGAAACGATTGTAATACCCGACCTCGGTACTAATCTCATCGAACCAAAGTTTCGTGAAAGCAATTTTTCCCTTCAACATATACGAACGAAAATGGTCGTGGTCACGTCTTACCAACAAATTTTCTCTCTCGGGAACTCTGAAAGAGTAGTCATTCTTTGCAGATGTATAATAACCTCCCGCACCGAGTAGAATGCCACTCTTTGGAAAATTCTTGCGAGAGAAGACACTTCCTTTGTGTGTTTGGTAAGATCCGAATTCATACGAGGCATCTAAATAATCCGTACTAAACTCTTTAGTAACGATATTGACGGCTCCTCCCAATCCATCACATCCGAAACGGGCGGGTATGATACTCTTATAGACTTCTATTCTTTCTATAATGTCTATCGGAATTTCATCAAGAGAAAAAGCCCCGTCAGAAGTACTCATTGGTATTCCGTCCCATAAGATTTGAATGCGGTTTCCTTCCAATCCATGAACAATAATTCTCGAACTGCTTCCCAAACCGCCAGTCTGCCCAACTTTCAAACCTATGGTTTTATTCAAAACGGTTTCTAACGAAATAGATCTGCCTTGAAGTTCTTTTGCATTTATTACAGAAACTGCTTCAGGCGACTCTCTGAGTATTTGTGCTCTTGTTTTTCCTACTACGACTACATCTGCTAGCTCTGTTGATTCCGGGAGTAGTCTTATGGTATAACGCTTCCCATTTGCAGTAATCGTATCGGTAATGGTCTGATAACCGACATAACTTACCATAAGCATAAGTATTTGATTACTTGATGCACTTAGTTTTGCAATACCTTTCCTGTTTGTAGTCGTACCATTCGTGTACGTTGGAGCATTCAAAGCTTTCCATTGTACGGCGGCAAATTCTATACTGTTCCCATTTTCTGAATCAATAACTTTTACTTCTGTTGGTTGCAGTTGTGCAAACATAGGAAAAGACCACAACGAAAGAAAGTCGACAATAAGCATTCTTTTGTATAAATGGACTATTGAGCTGATTGACATATCATATTTGTTTGTGAGATTCTGTGCAAAGGTACTTACCTTCCGAGCAAACAAATAACCCTATTATACACGCTTATACCCCTGTTGTGTTTATATGCGAGCAAATTGTTGTTTTGGGGCAGTGTAATGCTTATCGGGGTTATTTTATCCCTGTTTGTTGCCGTACTTTTGCAGCAGAAAAAAATCAAAACGACACATATATGGATAAACAAAAAGTCAGACCTCTTGATGAGGAACGGGAGAGTCGTAGCCTGCTCTCCAATGCTGTGGTTATATTGCACCTTATTTTAGGCACACTCCCTATACTGCTTGTAGTGTGGACGGTTGACAAGTTGATGAATAGTACACTCTCTCCCATAATAGTTTGGGGTATTGGAGGAATAATGATACTGTTGGCAATGCTTAGAGGCGTATTCTATGGAACCTCGATTTGGCGCGCACACCGGTCGGCTTACAATGCCCTTACACGATTGAGGTTGCGTATCATAAGTCATCTGCAACGCTTGCCGCTCGGTTTCTTTCAAGAACGGAAAGTTGGCGACTTGGTTAATATTATTAACCACGATGTGGAACAAATTGAAATTTATTTAGCACATGGATTACCCGAAATCCTTTCGGCTACGCTTTTTCCAGCCTTACTCTGGGTAATCATTATGGTGTTAGATTGGCGTTTGGGGCTGTCGCTCATTTCTCTTTTGCCTGTGGCATTTCTTCTGCAAATGGCTGTCAAAACACTTTGGGGAAAGAGCTTTCAACACTTTATGGAAAGTACGCAAAAAATATCGGAAGACCTTTTAGAATATGTGGCTACCATATCGGTAATCAAAGCCTTCAGTAACGAGGAAAACAGAACGGAACAGGTACTTGGTGGTATGCGCAACTACATCCGTTGGGTAAAGCGGAGCATGTTTAGCGTTACCGTTCCCATGACATTGATAACGATGTTCTTAGAAGGTGGTATCGTGGTAATGACTCTTATTGGACTATGGATGATGAGTTCGGGCGAATTAACTGTAGCTCGTTTTATCCTTGCCTTGATATTGGGCGGATTGTTCTCGTCCTCCTTTGCTAAGTTGGCTACATTCCAACATTTCCGAATCATCTATGGTCAGTCGTTGGCAAAAGTACAGTCCATTACAGAGGTACAGACAAAGGAAACTGCGGACAAGAAAACAGATACGACACAGACGGATGTTTGTTTCGAGCATGTTACATTCTCCTATCCAAACAAGAAAGACAATGCGTTGAAAGATGTATGTCTTCAATTTCCGAGAGGAAGCCATACTGCTATCGTCGGCGAGTCAGGGTCGGGAAAAACCACGTTGGCAAGTCTGATGATGGGGTTCTGGCACCCCCAAACAGGTACTATCCGATTGGGAGGAGAGAATATTACGGAACTCTCCGAACGTAATATCGCTGATTATTTTTCGATGGTACAGCAGGAGGTTTTTCTCTTTAACACAACCATTCGGGATAATATCCGTATTGGAAGACCTACCGCCACACAAAAGGAAGTGGAAACGGCAGCAGAGCGTGCTCGTATTCATGATTTTATCATGGGCTTGCCGAATGGTTATGATACGCTGGCAGGCGAAGCCGGCATAAAATTCTCTGGCGGAGAAAAACAGCGTATTTCCATTGCTCGAATGTTGCTCAAAGACTCTCCAATAGTTATTCTCGATGAAGCCACCGCTGCTTTGGACGGAGAGAATGAGAAACTAATCCAAGAAGCTCTTGACGAATTGCAGCGCAACAAGACCGTCATTACCATTGCTCACCGTCTCAATACGATTCAGGATATGGAGCGTATTGTTGTGATGGACAAAGGGCAGGTTGTCTCAAAAGGAACACACCAAGAACTGATGAAAGACTGTTCTCTGTACCGCAATATGACGGAGACGCAAGAACAAGTAAGTAAATGGCAACTGAAAGAAGAGGAGGTATAAACAATGGTACGCAATATATTGAATGAATTGACCGCTCGCGGAGTGCGGCATCTGATTATCTCTGCACTGTTTTTCGTGGTTTATGCTCTTTGTGGCACGGCAATCATGCTAACCGTCTTGTTCCTTATCGACCGTCATATACAAGGAGAAAGCATCTCTTTCATTTCGGCAGCATGGTTACTTGGCGGTCTGCTGGTATTGAAAACCCTATCCAATGCCATTGCCGATATGAGCAAGCATTTTGCCGGATTTGATCTTGTGGAACGTATCCGCGAGAAAATCATATTGAAACTGAAAATGTTCTCACTCGGTTTCTATACCAATGAGCGTCTGGGAGAGATAAGTACAGTCATTCACAAAGACGTGGATAACATGGAAATGGTAGTAGGACATCTATGGACACGGATGTCTGCTGATTTCATTGTAGCTCTGATACTTGGCATCGGACTGTTCTGTGTGGACTGGCGCATGGGATTGACAATGGTAGCCATTCTTCCTATTGCCCTGTTTTCTCTGTATCGGGGCATTCGCTCGGGAATGAAAGCACAGGAAGAGTCTCAGGACAATCTGGCTGATATGGTCAGCCTCTTTGTAGAATACGTCAAGGGCATTCCGGTTTTGAAAGTGTTTGGAGGAAAAGGAATGTTCCGTGACAGACTTTACCACTCTGTCAGTGAATTTGGAGAAAGCAGTAAGAATACTTCTCGTTTGGCAGCTGTGAGTGTGGGCAGATACACTTTCCTGATAGAATTGGCTTTCGCTCTGATGGCTACAATCGGTCTTTGGTGGACACAGCAGGGGGAACTTTCTATTTTCGCTTATTTAATGTTTATCATCGTCTCAAAAGAATTCTACAAACCTTTTGTCAATATGGAGAATCATTGGTTGAATTATATCAAGGTAAAAGATAGTTACGGACGCATTTCCCATTTATTGAATGCTCCTGTTATCACCAATCCTGAACAGCCGAAAACAGCAACCCATTTCAATCTTTCCTTTGACAAAGTGGATTTCCATTATGAAAAGGAAGGTTTTGAGATGAAAAATCTCACGTTCCATGTTCCCGAAGGAACGGTAACGGCACTTGTTGGCTCGTCAGGTTCAGGTAAAACAACCATTACCAACCTGTTACTCCGTTTCTGGGAACCGCAGATCGGCAGTATCCGTATCGGTGGTATAGACATTCGAGAAATGGACTATGATTATTTACTCGGTAAAATCAGTGTGGTGATGCAGAATGTTATTCTCTTTTCAGATACCATTGCCAATAATATCAAAGTAGGCAATCAACATGCTACGCAGGAAGAAATCGAAGACGCAGCACGTAGGGCGATGATACACGACTTTATCATCAATCTGCCGGAAGGTTATGAAACAAAAATCGGAGAAAACGGTTTGGGATTATCCGGAGGTCAGAAACAAAGGCTTTCAATCGCCCGTGCGTTCCTCAAAGATGCTCCCATCATTCTTTTGGACGAGATAACAAGCAATGTTGACCCTGTCAATGAATATAAGATACAACAGGCAATGTCTGCCCTTATCCGAAATCGCACAGTCTTGGTCATTGCCCATCATTTGCAAACCATCCGTAATGCTAATCAAATTATTGTGATGGACAAGGGACACCTTGTAGAGAACGGGACGCATGCAGAACTTGCAGCAAAAAACGGAATGTACTGCAAATTGCTGTCTATGCAATAACCTAATCAATGAAAAATATGGAGATATGGTATTTGAACCATACCTCTTTTTTACCATTTCCATCCATATCAACGCTACAAGTACGCAGTTATCTACAATTGCTAACACATACTATTTCTTTGATTTTCCTTTGTCCGTGCACCGCTGTTAATGTCATTAAAAACATTGTAATATGGACGAAAAAATCAAAGACCAAGAAGAATGCTACTGCCATCGATGAGTCGAAGGTTGATTGGA
Organism: Segatella oris; assembly: GCF_900637655.1. NCBI lineage: Bacteria > Pseudomonadati > Bacteroidota > Bacteroidia > Bacteroidales > Prevotellaceae > Segatella > Segatella oris. Next base: position 1,394,687 of record NZ_LR134384.1, on the reverse strand, counting down.
AGCAACTCGACGATCTCGGTCTTTCCCGTGAGAGATTGGAGCAGAGTGGAGAATTAGAAAAGATGCTCAATTGGCAGAAGAGCAATCTCTTGACGATTGCCGTACCTATTGGCGACACGACTATCTACACCGAAGCTCGCCTTGCTTTCTGCACAGACGATAGCGGCAATATCGGTTTGGCAATTCATCCTTTGAGAAAAGAACCACAGCTTGACTTTTCCTATATGGGCTACAAGTTCTCTCCCGAAGAAAAGGAGGCACTTCTCACTACGGGCAATCTCGGTAAAACTATCGAAGTAACACTCAAGAACGCTGAGCCTTTTTCTGCTTACGTCTCTATCGATCCGCAGACCAACGAAATTATAGCCCTGCGTGCTGACCATGTGAATATCCCCAAGGAAATCAAGGGTATTACCCTTTCCGATGCACAGTATAAAGACCTTGTGGAAGGTAAGGCTGTGAAGGTGGAGGGCATGACCGCCAAGAGTGGAAAAACTTTCAATGCCACGTTGCAGGTTAATGCCGAGCGAAAAGGCATTAAGTTCATCTTTGACAAGTAATGTGCTCCAGCAACGGCAGTCTATGACCATCAACCGCAATGACAAATCCACATCTATTTCCACTCAGATGGATAGCCTTATCCCTGCATCCAAAATCAGTAACCTTACGCAAGGAATGTTTGTGGGGGCAGTATCAGACAACTTTGATGAACGCATCAACCAGAAGATTTTTCATGCAGAGATTGTGGTGGACAGTGTCAAGGTATCTGCCGAGATGAAAGCCTACCAACCCATACCTGTGATAGCAGACTTTACAAACGAAAATGGCTCCGACGCTCTCAACGAGACCATCGAAGCCAACTATAAGCGTGTAAAAAAAGAGATACTAACACTTGTTGATAATGAGATTAGAATAATTAAGACCACTCCAAGTTTATGTCATCTAATAAAGAATGGAGATTAGTGAAGCCTAAGTTCAGAATCCCGTATTGGTAATAGAATCTGATATACAATAAATTCAATTAGATATAAAATAAATAAGACATTCTCTTCTACTGTGTTTGATCAATATGAATATGCTTAATCTAATGATTCTGGTTCATCTTCATTTATATTTTCAGAAGCTGCGGCATCAAAAGCTAAAAATACTTCTAAAAATGCAGTTTCACGAAAGAAATAATTAGGGGCATCGGTCAGTTTATCCTCCATAAAATGAAACCCCCAATTGGCGTACTCCTCCATTGTCTGCATAAGCATGTCAACCGCTTTTCGTGATGTCATTTCGCCTTTTTCCAAAGCAATGAAATCAATGTCGGTACGGGAAACAAGAGCGGTGAAAATATACTCCCGGAGTTTCGGATAGGCTTTTCGTCCTTTGACAGAGTCTAAATTGCCCCAATATTGAATGGGCTGTCCGAAAGTCTTGCGTTTTTGTGTGTCCTCTATGAGTGGTCGCTTTTGGTTGAAATAAAGTCCCATAAAAAATGCGACAATGAATATTTCATAACCACCACCAAAGACTTTTCCTCTGTCTTCACGTAAAGAAGTTGCACCACGGCCATAGTCACAAAAGTTTTTGATGATGCTGTCTTCGTATCTTTTTTCCCATTGTGGATTTCGGTTTGCCCACAAATCATATATTTTTTCTGTCGCCATAATTTGTTATTTTACCTGTTTAACAATTGTTTGAATGGTTGACAAATCCTTGTCATTGAATGGTTCTACTTTCTCAATCCGGAAGACAGAACAAGAAAGTATATTGATTGTGTCGAAATCCAACACCTTTTTTCCTGTTACTTTGTCGATATTGAGCAAGTCTTTCGTAACGATAACACATTGCTTATCAATGGTATCTATTACATTGTAGAAAGTATCTTCCTTGAAACCGCCGAATGAGGATGTTGGGGCATCAAAGATCAATGGATAGTCTTGTTCGCGTTTCAATGTTGTGATTTGAGAAATGGCAAACAGGACCGACATATACATAGTTGTCTTCAGTGCACCGTTTGGATTTTCGATTCGAGTTCCGTTATCACTATAGAGTTCAATACGTGCAGAACTGTTGAGGGTTTTTCTGATGCGAATTATTCCATAGAAGTCGTTTTTATTCAACTTCTGTAAATATTTATTTGATTCATTCTCAAGAATTTGAAGAAAATTATTAACATTCTGCTCTCTTGCGTTAGCGAATGTTTTGGTTATCTTCTCAAATGCAATATGCACACGCTGATATACCTGTGTCATAGAACTTGTCGGTTCAAGTTGCGACAGTTTTTCTTGTATTTCGTCTCTTGCACTCTCCTTGTATTTTAGAGTGGTTTCCAATTCTGAAACACGGCTTTCAGCACGACTTTTAGCATCAAAGAAACCTCTTAAATCAGATATAGTCTTATCTAGCAAATCTGTGCTTAAACCTGATTGCATCAGCAAATCATTTTGTTCTATTTCCAACTCTTGCAGCTGTTTATCTACCTCTGCCAATTCCGCCTTTCTTTTCGCAACAAATTCCAAACGATCTGAAATTGTTGTTGCAATCTTTGCAATCTCCTGCTCTGTGTCGCCACTTAATTTGATTTGGCGAGAATGTAATTCATTGATAAAAGAATTTGGAAACAGCGGCTTATCATCATCCTCTTTTAAACTTGAATTTTTATTGGCCTCCGCTGCTATATGGGCAAGATATTCATTCAGTTTATTACACATAAATTCGTAAGCCTCCGAATCTTTGGGGGCAGGGCGACCGCAGACTTTACAGATTTCATCATCAATCATTTCTTTCATTGTCGCCTCATCGGGCAAATTCCATGGCAAAGGAACGGCATCATTGGCAAGTTTTTGAATTTTTGAAATAGCCTCACGTTCTCCAGCCTCTTTCGCACGACGTTCTGTTTCCTGTTTGTCAAGTCTTCGTTTCTCTTTGCTCAAAGCAGAAACTTTTGCGGAAAACTCTTTTATGATTGCAGGGAAGGAACGTAAAATCCAATATTCATCCAACAAGTTAGTGCTGTACTCGCACGATGACCACGCCACCAACTTCGCCTGCTTGTCTTTCAACCCTTTGATACGTTCTTTTATGGCTTGGTAGCGTTCCGATGTTTCTTGGTTCTTTTCTAGCAATTCCAACTTCGACGAAAATTCATTGATTGAGATTTTCTTTTGATTGAGTTCTGTCTTGATGCTTTGAATGTCGTTTGTAACATCATTCAGTTGTGTATTCAATTCTTTCGCTTGCTTCGATACTTTCTTATCGTTTTGCAATTCACGGTTTGCCGCTCTTGCAGAGCTTTGCTCAAAATTTGATGTCAAATCAACCAATTTGTCAAAATCCCTGATTCCCGAAAACGTATCAACCAACGTTTTCAACGCAGTGTCATTGTCGAAAACATTGAGTTCGTTTTCCCCTTTGAACAAACAATATTTGCGTAAGACAGGCTCAAAACACCCATTCAACAGCTTGTCGCCGGCTATGGAATGACGTTCCGCACCAACAATGGAATATCCGACAAACTTGTAATCCTTTGTACGAATGTTGTCTCCGGATATTCTCTCAAAAGTGAAACTCTTTTCTATCTCTTTCTCACCATCATGTTCAAAGGTTATGCTTACCGAGACCTCATCACTTTCACCAATTTCTAATTCTGATTTACGCTTTTCGGAAATGTGTGAATCTTTTCTGTTCTCGCCCGTCGTGTCGAACAGCCATTCCAACGCTTCAAATAAGGTCGTTTTACCATCACCATTATCTCCGATAACCAAAGTTAGACCTTTTGATAACGAAAGGTTATTGCTTCCGTAGTAACTACGGAAGTTATTTATTTTTATATCTTTGATAATCATATGTTTGCTTTTAAAAAGTTACTGACTTCATTGTAGATTTCCCTTTCGGTAGCTTTTTGCTCATTTCGGTTGATAATTTGTGCTATGGCTTGGATTACTGCTATTTCAGAATCCAAGGCTTCTGAAATTGACCTGAAATTATCGGGATTGTAGCCATAGAAATTGAGAAGCTGTTCATCAGCAATTACAGCCTGTAAAATCTTATCACCGTTTGTTTTATATGTACTCATATTTCACTAATTAAATATGGATAAATTATAATGATTTAATACTTCTTGCAGTTCGTTGTCGGTATCATTCAGATTCTCTGACAATAATGCAAAATCACGGACACGTCTCAACTCGCTTTGCACAAGGCTTTTCTCCAAAGCGTAGCATTCTTCATCAAACACATTGTCAGGTATTACGATGAGGTCGTGAATGATGGCGAAGCGTTTGTCTTTGTGTGTACGTAGGACACGACCACGGCGTTGAATGAATTGGCGTGGGTTCCCTGTGCTTGCACAGAATATAGCCAATTCGCTTCGCGGCACATCAACACCTTCATCCAAACACTTCATCGAGGTAAGCACATCAATGTTGCCATCGGTAAAGCCTTTGAGCATGGCATCGCGGTCGGTTGATTCAGAAGTAAACTGACGGACAATGATATGAGAATTCATATCACGGACAATGCGAGTGAAAACGTCAATCAGATGTTCTGTTTCAGGGTCGGAATCGATGGTGTCGGATTGATCGAAAATATCTGCCTCGAAATTGTCGGGCTTGTTGCCTTCTGGAACATAGACCAACGTGTATTTCAGACTGTTCTTTTCTTCCATACGCTGTTGAACAATCTGTTGGAAAGCGGACAACTTGTTGGCTGCTTTGTGAATGATACGTTTGCGTTTTAGTAAAAGCATTTTCAATCGTTTCAAACTTTCCTCATCGTGAAAGCCCATTATTTTGACTATCTTTTTTGAAAGTTCAACATAATCAGCCATTTCGTTTTCGGTCAGTCGAACAATGTGTGGATAGTAATAATAACGGCACAAAGCACCTTTTTGAATGGCTTCAGCCATTGAATATTCAAAGGTGTAATTGTTGGCACAGCCAAAGAAATCCATCAGTTTTCGGTTACTCGTATCATCAAACTGCCTTTCGGGTGTAGCAGAAAGTCCTATGCGACGCAAATATTTTATATCAGAAAGGCGCTGAGCCATCAATCCGCCACCCATATTGTGAGCCTCGTCAGCGATAAATAAAAGTTTATTTTTGGGGAATTGGTTCAATTCCATAAAAACATTGGAACGGACAAACGATGCGTAAGTTGATATGATAATGTATGACAAATCATTGCTGGCGTTCGTCATTTCGAGCAAGCGAAGATTAGCCACCGCCGATTTCCAATTGTTATACTTTGAGCAAACTTTTATGATTGTTCTAAAATTGAACTTTTTACATTCAGATTCCCATTGTTCGACAAGTGTAATGGTCGGAACAAGGATAATGGCTTTGTAGTAGCCTAACTTGTTGTAGATCTCAAGAAGACAATTCAGAGAGGTAATAGTTTTGCCCGTACCTGTCGCCATTACAAACAAGCCTTTCTGCTTATTATGCTTCCAATTCTCAAATGCTTGTTTCTGATATTCACGTGGACCAGATTCGTATGGGAAACTAGGCTTACCAAAATCAATTGACTCAATAGTTTCGCCTTGCTTCTTGATTCTCTCTATCTCGAACTCAACTTTGTTTTTGGCTTTTTCCAACGCCTTAGTCACAGATTTTGGCAATAACTTATCAGCAATATCCTGCTGAATAAACTTGTATTCATCTTCCAGTAAATCCTTCAGTTCCTTATTTTTGAACGATTCTGCAATATGGGTTTTCACTCTGTCGGTTGGAACAAAAACAACATTCTCATCTTTGCCTGTAAACACAAGTTCAAACTCTCCGTTGATTTTATTTATGGTAGCGGATGCTGGATTGCCGTCCCAATCGCAGAAAGCCGTAAGGCTTTCGATATTGTCAATCAATGCCGACCGTGAAAAGTTGCAAGAGCCATCGAAACAGACTTTATTCACTCCATCACTAAAAATACCTGTTTTGGTGTGCGAAATACCAATGCCATCTTTTGGGGCAATAATTCTAATGTCAAGCCGATTGTTGCGGATAAGCCAGGCAAGGCATTCGAAGAAATGAGTATCTCGTTCTGACAATATATTTTTTAGTTTTTCGATGTCAGTTATATCGAAAAATGGTATGTACAAATCAAGTTCACCACTGGCAATGGCATTTTTATCTTGCTCAGTCAGAATGTCGTTTACAATTAGATTCATACGTCCACCATTATATAGAAACGATGCGAAACCATCAGCTAAGATATTAATTGCAGAAGAGGAAAAGAACCCTAACATTAAATCAAATCTAGTGGCATTACACAAACAATCAGAGAAGAAGCCTATAGGTTCCCACTCTGTCCGCGATTTAAAATGGCGGTGTGCTGGAAATATCACTTCTTTTAGCATTGCAATTAACCTATATCAATGTTGGATGGAAATTCGTAGCAGTAATAGTATTCAAATGAACATTAGAACATATATTTTTACACCAATGATGAGCTAATGACAACATATAAGGTTTCCATAGTTTTTCTTGTGCCTTTTTCACTGCAGCTTTATATTGTGAATCACTCTGAATTTTCTTGTAAATTTCTGCTTTTACAAAATTAGAAAGTACAAAATCTATCCCCAATATAATATCCATAGGCGGGTATGAAATTCGAGGAGTTGGCAAAAGCAATACATTCCCTAAATTCATTTTTTTTATTGTATCACCACCCCAAGTTAAATGGAAATAAGGATGAACATAATCTTGCCCATTATTGCTATCATAATCCAAATGCCAAGACGATTTTACATTATTACTACCATCTAGTCCTTCAACTGTTACCTTAAAAAAATAATTAGTAACGGGAATGTCTGTACCCGTTTTTTCATCGAAAGCAACATCTAAAATAACAGCCAAGAAATCTACTGCGGGTTTCGTATTCCGTGGAACATTACTTATATTGAATTTCAGCTTTGCGACATTGCATTTTCCATTATTGTAACCATTAGTTAATGGGGAAGTGTCAGAACATAGTCTATTCTTCTTGAGAATGGTTGCAATATTTTGTATTTCCGTTGCATAGTTTCCCATATCTTATTGCTTTTTGCGTGAATACAATACTTTCAAATTTTCATATTTTTCTTTTTCAATATCTGCAACGCTTACCCAGTTATCAATGTTTTTTCTCCATAGTGCAGCTTCAATTGAAACATATTCAGGTTCTTGCCAAGAATACAAATTATCTTGGCCTTGGATTAACATTCCATCTATTGGATCTAATGGCTGACCAAAACCTTTGCAAACAGTCCAGAATTCGTCACTTTCTGACTTGTCTATTTTTTTTGCGGCAACTAATCCTGGTAGTTCAGTAACTTCTTTTATCTTTTCAACTCTTTCGGCTGCAGGTGTCGAACGCAAAAAAGTTTCAGCTTTGATAGTTTCAGTCCACCATTGTTCCACCAATTGCATCCACCAACGAGGCCACCCATTGCAAAACACACCTTGATACTTGGCTTCCGATAATCTTTTCAACAAATTAGGCCAATCATCAGAATTAGACTTATCAATACCAAGTCTTGCTGCAAGTACATCTTCATCAATTACTAATCCCTGTTTTGTCAAAAATTCTGTAATTAAGAATCTTGATTGAATATGTACTGGACACTCCTTGTTTTTATTATACTCGCCAACAAATCTACTGTCAAGAATCATTTCATCAATTTGCAAGACCTCGTTTATTATTGCTAATGAAGAATCCGTCAAACGCTTGTAGCCATCAGATAAATCAATTAATTGAGGAGTAAAACGAGAAAATGCAATGTCATCCAACATTGATTTATTGATAAGAATATCAAACAAATCTTTTCCCGAATTTTCCAATGCTTGTTGGGTTTTATCATTCGCAGAAAACAGGATAATCGGGAAACTATTCATGCTTCCCTCTTTTTGTCTCGTCCTAATTTCTTGTGCAAGAGAAGTTCCTCGAAAATCGGCTCTTTTACCATTACTATTTGGTAAATCATCAAGTTTCAAATCAAGAATTATCCCATCAAATTGGTCTTTCTCATCGTTCAAGAACGAAAATTCTTCTTCCCAAGAGTCTTTATGTTGCATTGCAACAATGTCTAAATCTTCATTCTCAAAACCTTGTACTTTATTTTGAGAATTAGGATCGTCGTCAATATAATAGAATTTTGTTGTCATAGAAAATGTTTATTTGTTTTTACTAATCGTAATTTTTAAGCACGTAGAATATCCTTGATTGGGGGATACAACACAGACATTCCCTTTGTATGAAACCACAATGTCTTTTACTATTTTTAGTCCAAGACCTGTCCCAATCAACTGTTCTTCGTTAGGAGCGTCAAAACTTGCAGGTGTAGAAGTTGAAAAGAATGCATTAAAAATCCTATGTTCATTTTCCTTTGGGATACCGTCTCCATTATCGTGAAAGTTGATAAACGTATCTTCATTTTCAACGCCAACTTCGACCAAAATTTTACCTGCCACTTTTGCCCTCTTTATGGCTTTTCTTGAATTTGTGTATAAATTATACAAAATTGAATTCCATTCAGAACTGTGCATAGGTATTGTGATAGCATCAAAGTCAAATGCAGTAATTTGGAGCTCAATTTGATTTTTTTCCAAGTCATTTTTTATTATGTTGCAAAATCTATCCAAAGTTGCCAACAAATCTATTGGTGATTTCTTTCTATTTATATTTTGAGATATCGTTGTTCCAAAATACTCAGTATAACTAAATAGGTTATCGAAATCTGTTTTTATTCCATCTAATTGGCTCTGTACCTCAACCGCAAGTTGCATCTGATTTAATTTGCTGATATATCCATAAACAGATGAATGGAATTGCTTCATCTCATGTGTAAATTCTCCAATCGTAAGACCTAAACCGGCTAATACTCGAAGCATTCCTGCTTCTTCAATTAGATTTTCCAGTTTTTTTATAATTTCCAACCCTTCTTCTCTGTCATTTTCTGAGAATTGTTCGCTATTCTGTTTTTCTGTATTTTGATCAGATTTATAGTCAAGGATCTTCTTTAATTTTTCGAACATTTCCAGAGTTGTTTGCTCTTTTTTCTCTGAATTTTGAGTAAAATCATCATTGTTTTGGCTGCCTTTGAAGCATTTTATTTTCTCTGCAATCCGACCTCTAACGGCAATAAGAGATTTGTTAATAAAATCAGACAACTGGTGGAATGCTTCATTTTCTATTAGCCCTTCTCGACTAGCTGTTTCTTCAAATATATCACCTGTTGGGTCAATTATTTCCACAAAGCCAAACAAATTCTGATTGTTTAGAGGGATATTTGTTTTTCCAGACTCCGTGCTCCAACGTTTGTCAATGTTTGTCCAATCATCCTTTGGTTCTCCGTATGGTAATACTCTGAATCCATTTCTATATAACCTAACACCACCAATTGTTTTTGATAATTCTTGTATTTTTTTTAATTCAAGACCAGAAAGCTTATCTCCATAATATTGAGGTCTATCGTAAATGAAGTAATGAATTTTAAAATAAACATCTGAAAGAGCAGAAAACTTGTTATCATCTTCTTTGTGTTCAATTTCAAGAATATCATTGATGTGTAAACTATCACTTTTTACGTTTACCAGCCCACAATGTTCCTTATTAATATAGCCTTCAAAAACAGCTAAGGATTTATCGAACACAGAAATTTGGTCGTTTAGAAATGGATACTTTTTATCATTGAAAACTAAGTTGAAATTCACTTTGAACGACTCTTCGTTTTGAACTGCAATACTGTCGATTTTACTTCGTTCAGACAAATAATCCGGTTGAAATAAATCTAAGACATATCTATAAATGCGTTTAATAGCAGCTTCGGTCCATCTCTCTCTAAGACTGTGGATCTCAATAACTGTACCTTCAGATTTTTCTTTTTGAACAGTTTCAATAGGGAAAGTGATAGATGTTAAATCTCTGTCTATCGAATACTCATTCCAATCAATTTCAATCCGGATAGCACTTTTAGATTCTTTAGTTTGTGTAACAATAACCAATTTTTCTCCCAATCGTTGAGCCGCGAATCGACCAATACCTTTTTTACCAGCTTTTGTCCTATGCAATCTTGCAGAAGTAGGATTATGCACTTTATCAGTCGATGAAATTCTCATAAATCCATTAATCAACTGACTCTCTGACATACCGGCACCATTATCTGAGATGAATAGTTTTCCGCCAATTTCATTTGAATCAATAAAATCTACATCAACTACCGTTGCATCAGCATCATAGGAATTTTTAATCAATTCCGATACAGCTGTTTCTGCACGACCGACCAATTCATATCCCAATCTTTGAATAAGTCCAGCATCTACAGTAAAACCGACTTTCTTTATTTCTTTCTGCGCATCCATACTTTCTATATAAAACAATTTGCACATAAAACGTCATTATCATCGTCCGTGAATATATCTACCAACAAAGAATTGCTGTTCATCTTTGCTCTTTGTTCTTGTCGTTTAATAGCATCTAACTTAATTTGACGTATACGTTCAGGCTTAATTAAGTCTTCCAAACTCTCACCTTGATTCCAGGTGTAACCATCTTTTTCGTATTCCATTGCTTTTTTAAATAGGTCAGGATGCTGTTCATAAAGCCAAACCCATTCAATTTTCTGCTGGTAGAAACAGAAATAACAGCCTGAACGGCTTCGACAATATGTTCCAATCTTTCCATCAACTTCAAAAGGTATCTTTTCGTAATATGCAGGAACTCCAACTCCACTTTCGTGCAACAAACGAAATATATCCTCCTTGACGAGAACTTCATCATTATCTATTAGTGGAAATGAATCCAATTTTCCCACTGGGTAGTCTGTGGTCTTTAGATACTCAAAAACTACGCGGTTGAATAATTTTACGTCAATGTCAAGTAAAGCATTAAGCGTTTTAGAATAATAAAACTGTTTACTAAGTGGTCTTTTTAATATTCCCATAATTTTTTCTTGCTGGGACTCCGAATAAAAATGATTATAGATATCAATTAGTTGTTCCCGCTGATCATTATGGAGAATCTTATTAATAATGTCAATGCTCCAAATATTTCTTCGGAAAGGAAAGACCGCTTGGATATTGGGCTTTGAGGAGATGTATCCATCACGATTTTCATCACCGCGTATGCCGACATAAGATACCGCATAATCATCTCCAACATATTGTTCAAATTCAGCTAATTTCATTTTTTGCGTACACCATCGAGCTTGTGGAGATGGAAGAAATCCACCACAGGCTTTCAGAAAGTGGTCAAAGGGAGTTGCTTCGGGACTCCTTTCTGCTGCACGTAATCGCTTAATACTCCCTAAATAGGCTTCAAGTTTATCTATTAGCCTCTCGGTCTCTTCCAACTCGCAACCCGTGTCAGAATTGTAATACTCTATCTTCATCTGAGGATATTTCTGCTTTAGATAGATAGAAAGGGCAGCACTATCTTTGCCTCCTGATATGCCGAGTATATGTCTTACGTTTGTCATTTCATTTTCTTTTTCAATAAATTCATCAAAGCATAGATATTGAGATTAACATCCTCTGACAATAGCTTCTCTATTTTCGTTTCTAACTCTTTAGAGCGTTTTCTCTCTTCAGCATTTATTTGAAAAGACATGGCTTCAGAAACAATAGAGTGTTTCTCACACTCACGGAAGAGATATACGATATTATCTATTAGTTGTTCCTCTTGGTCATCTTTTAAACGCTCAAGAGGTTGATCCAGAGCAGCATATGCAATACTTTGAAACCATTCTTGTCGATTGTCGAATATTGTCATAACGTGATTATAAAAATCATGTTGCTTGTCCGACAGGAGATGTTCTTTTATATGTGAAAGACGATGACGAATCTCAATGATGTAATCTGAATATTCATATCCTTGTAGTTCAAGCCTTTCGATTAATTGTCCTTCTATTCGATCTATTAGCGCATTATAACACGAACGAAGTTCTCTCACAGCCTTTTGGATGAGATTGCAATAATTTTTTACAAACACCTCATTGTCAAGAGATTTTTTATCGTATCCTAAAGCTTCAGGTAAATCCTCAAAAAACGTCTTCTCCGGATCCTTGGCTTTAGCCAATACATCTCGAAAACGAAGAGTTGTAATATTGTCAAATTTACGTGTGTATTTAGCATAATCATTCAGACGGCTATAAAAAGAAAAGAAAGGTTTTATTGTTTCTATAAACTTGTCTCCTTTAATCTTTTCGTCTTCACTTACATTGATAAACCTTCGATATTGGTTATAGAATTTTATTTTTACACCATCTTCTGTATATGCCTTTATACTAAAATCTGAAGGATGCTTCTTTAATAAATCAAAGAATTCCATATTGACTTCCGGGATATACATACCATTACTTCCAAATAGAGAATAGTCAAGCCGCTTCATATACAAATATGTAGGAATCCAGAAATCCAATACTCCCATCTTTACCTTGTAGGGTTTTTCGGATAGCATCTTAATCAGTTCAGATATTTTTCGCGATTTATCTTGAGTACTACGAAGAAAACTCTCACAGGCATTCCATAAGGGCATAATGCTATCTACTGTCGGCTCTTCTGCAAATTCTCCGCCTTTGTGTAAGCCCGTCGTTTTGAGTAGAGTGTAATAGATTGATTTCTCTGGAGGGCATTTCTCTTTGTCCCATCCAAAATCGTCTTTTTCTGATTCACCAATAAGGGCTTGTAAGTATTTTATACGTGCGGCAGATATGCTTCCGCTCAGTTTATGACGATTAATAAGTTCATTACTTATAACAGGACTAAGAGGATAAACATCCTTGCAAACATAAGATAATAAAGAATTGAAGTCTCGCTGATTCTTTATTATCTTTTCTTCTCCCTTGTAGAACCAGACGACGTGTCCATTATATGAGAATAGGCTTTCTTTAAGCTCTTTTTTTAACAAGTTATGTTCATATGACTTTAGATTGTTAATTTCACGTAAGGCAATATGATCAGTCTTATCTATCAAAGTTTTTTGAATGATATAGTCATAAATCTGTATTTTGTGCAAATGTAAAATAAAAGATTCTGTATTGTTGAAAACTGCAAATACACGTGCATATTCGCAATTTGCACTAAACTTTCGTACCTCATCTGTTGTATTTTCATTTGTTGAGAAAATTAATTCAATAAACCCATCAACTTCTCCAACTGGAATTAAATCCAAAGGACTTTCAGAGAGAAGATACTCAAAATAGCGAGGTGTACCACTATAGTAATAATATGCCTTAACAGGAACTATATGATTGCCTAAAATGTCTCTAAGAGAATCAACAGGGTTCGTTGGAATAGATACAATAGTCGAAGCTTTTATAATTTCATCTTCAATGTTTACATCAGTCCCTTCAAACAGGATAAATCGTGATTTGTACTCTGCATACCTTATAATACGACGTCGAATCAGTTCATCTAGTAAATTTTCTGCAAAATCTATTGACATAGCTTGTTTCATATAATCGACAAGCTCATTCTTTGACATAGAGAATCCCGCCCCTCCAAAAATATTGAGAAGACCGATTGCTTTTATTGTCTTTATTGCTTCCTCCATTAATTGAGTAGTCTTCCAGTCGGCAGTTTCCACACGTTCTATGGCTACAAGGATAGCTCTCCATCCCATTGAATCTGCATTTGCATCAGACAAATATGAATGGAAATAAGCTACAAGATAATCATAAACTATACTCAAATTATATGTACAAGTAGGCGTAGGCTCAAAAGAATTCAGAGCATGAGATCCATTAGCATTCAGAAATGAAAACAAAGAACGTTCATTCTGGCCATATTTTTGAATAGCCTTTGTGAGTATTACTGCAGAAAATGCATCTAAAGGAAAGAGTTTTCGTATCGTCTCTTCTTTGAGTGTCGGCACTATAAGCTTACACTTTAGAGCCATTGCATAAATACTAGATACCTGCATGTCAGCATTGATAACCTCATTGTTAAGAGACTCCGCAGCCATATACAACAACTGCTCTACAGGTTCTGCAAACACCACTTCTTGGAAGCGTCCTTTTACTTTTGTCCATTCGTTCTTTTGAACCGAACTGAGTTTGGATGCATATGAACTAAAATTTTGATGGAGAGTTGTTAGCAAAAGAATATTTCTTTCAGGCATATTGACAAACTCTGCCAGCTGTTGCACAAAGTATAGTTCTTTCTCAACTTCATTTTTTGCTGCGTGTTCAAGAAGTTTACCAAATTCATCAATGACTATTACTAGCATTTTATTCTGCCTTTTCAATCTATTGTAATAGTTTTTTAATAGTTCTATCGCAGTATCTCCATTCGCCTTCTTATTTAATTTATCAATTATTAGCCGCTCTAATGAAGAATACTCTCCAATTATGTTTAGTATGTCAACTCCGCTAACTGGAGCTAAGACTCTTAGGCTTTTTATCAAAGCAGCCTCAGAATCAAATCCAATTAGGTCTCGTTCTAATTTCAGAAGGAAACACGACTTTCCTGTACCATATGTCCCAATGATGGTAAAAGAATGAATGCCTGCTTGATACTGATTAACGATTTCGCCCGCTACTTTTTGAACATTGGGTGTAATAATGTATTTTTCATTACCTGTAACCCCGGATTCTATATTGGCCGATGGACTATAATTCTTCATTTCTATAGTAATATTTAAGAACTTCGTAGGGTAGCACTCTCTTGAGAAATTGTACTTGTCTCAATCCTGCTGTATCGGTATAACGAAATATATTTGGGAATTTTGTCTGTAGTTTCATAAGTATATTGATGAGCCCCATATCGTTAAGACAGAATACATTGCCTATCATCTGAAGTGTATCATAGTCTACACTATCAGTATTACCTTTTTCCTTAACGATAGCGTAAAGGAGTATCTCAATAGGTAATTGTCTCTTTCCTTCAATATTAAAAGAGTATTGTTTTTCATCACTTGATAACGATATTAAATCTAAATCTGCTAATAGAACAGAATAATCTTCCATAGAAGAGGGTGTGCGTGAAAGAGTATAGTTTTGCAAAAGAACGCCAACGTCTTTTTTTATAGTATTTTCGTTAAACTGTTTTATTTTCCCATTCTCAAGCATAAAACGTTTGACAAATGCAACAACATGATTTCTGTCAAAAGTCATACGTTCTCGCTGAAATCGTGTAAAAAATAAATTATAAAGGGTTGCTTCATTAGATCTTACAAGTTGGTAATGTAAAAGCCATAATGTACCTAGATCTTCCATAAAAGGATCTGTACCACTATTTGAATCAAAAATTAGATGAGCAACATCAGTTACCCCATCATTATTTATTAGACCAAAAGATCGCATCCAATAACGTATAGATGCTACCATATTTTTCCCAACTCCGAGTTTAACAACAGAGTAAAGATTGTTCCAATCATTATTTTCTAGAACAAAATCATATCCTTTTTTAAGCCACAATGTCTTACAGGGGAATGATTCGTGTCCTGAAAATGTATATTTAGTTATAACCATAGTTAGAATTACAATTAAAGCTTTTAGCAAAATGTCTATCACTAATAGATTTCTTAGTATCTATTATCAAAAGAATACGTAATAGATTCATACTTATTCTTTTGAAGAACAAATTAAAGAACGTACTTCTATATCTAACAGCTTAGCAATTTCGTAAAGATTTTCCAAAGAGGGTTGAACCTTGTTGGAACACCATTTCGAGACAGTATTTTCCGACTTTCCGAGTTGTTCTGCAAGCCATTTGCTTGTTCGTTGTTTTTCAACAAGCATAATTTTGATTCTATTTATTATCGCCATACGATGATTTTATTTATCTGGACAATGATTAAATTCCACACAAAGGTACTCTTTTCTGATCAGATTAAGCAAGAACGTTCACAGAAATTCCGAAAAATCTTCATATTTCCAATATTTCCCCATCATTTCCTGCTATATCCTTGCCTTATAAAAGGCTTGTTTTATACATGTATTTTTGCAGAAAATAGTTATTTATTCATCTTAAATACAAAAAATGGAATCAAACAGTAATGACAATTACGTGCTGGTCCTGGAAGACCGCACGGAGGTAAAGAATGAACAGGAAGCGGGTAAATTGTCCGTCGTATCCAGTGTTGACGAAAAGGGAAACCTTAAAACCACTGAGGCAATTGCTGCCAATCAGGCAGCGTTCTTGAAGTTCAACAACAAGGACGGACTGCTGAAGAACTTCATGGCCAACTTCCTCAAACAGTTCAATAACCCGACTCATTTTGGACTGTACAAGGTATTGGCAGACAATGTGGAGCAGGGCGTGGACAATCTGCGCACCATGCTACAAAGCCGTGAAAAGCCAGAAAGCAATCAGCAGCTGGCTGAGATGGGCGTTCCCTTTGAGGACTATCTTCCCCAGCAGAAGAATGCTACTGCTATCGATGAGTCGAAGGTTGATTGGAAGCAACTCGATAATCTCGGACTTACCCGTGAGCGATTGAAGCAGAGTGGAGAATTGGAAAAGATGCTCAATTGGCAGAAGAGCAATCTCTTGACGATTGCCGTTCCCATTGGCGACACAATCATCTACACCGAAGCTCGCCTTGCTTTTCGCACGGACGATAACGGCAATATCGGTTTGGCAATTCATCCTTTGAGAAAAGAACCACAGCTTGACTTTCCCTATATGGGTTACAAGTTCTCTCCCGAAGAAAAGGAGCAACTCCTTGCTACGGGTAATCTTGGCAAGACCATTGAGGTAACACCTAAGAACGCTGAGCCTTTTTCTGCTTACGTCTCTATCGATCCGCAGACGAATGAAATCATAGCCCTGCGCGCCGACCGTGTGAACATCCCCAAAGAAATCAAGGGCGTGACGCTCTCTGACACTCAGTATAAAGACCTTGTGGAGGGCAAAGCAGTAAAGGTTGAAGGTATGACTGCTAAGAGCGGTAAGTCTTTCAACGCCACCCTGCAGATCAATGCCGAGCGAAAGGGCATTGAGTTTATCTTTGGCGACAACAAGAGTTTAAGAGAACGACAGGAACACAAACAGACACAGCAGCAAGGCGTACCCCATAAGCTCTGCGGACTGGAACTATCAGATAAACAGCGTGAAGCCTTGGATAGCGGTCGTACACTATATCTAAAGAATATGGTGGACAAACAGGGACAACCTTTCAACGCATACGTTCGCATGGACAAGGAACAGAACCGCCCACGTTTTTACAAGTGGAATCCTGACAAGAAGCAGGAAACTGGCAAAGAAAAGATGGTTGCCGTAGCCGAAGAACACAAAACGCAGGTAGCCGTGAATAATCACGGCAAGACCAACGAAGCCACCAAGGATGTGAAAGAGCCTCTCAAAACGGGACAGACACAACCTACTGCCGAGCAGAAGCAAAAGCAGGACGAGAACAAGCAGAAGAAGTCCCGTGGACGTAGATTGTAACCTTAAAACCATTCAGCACTATGACAACTTGTATTATTGCCGAGAAACCCTCGGTAGCCAGAGATATTGCCCACATCGTAGGAGCAACGAGCAAGCAAGACGGATATATGGAAGGCTGCGGCTATGTCGTTACTTGGGCAATGGGACACCTCATCGCCCTTGCTATGCCAGAAGCCTATGGTTTTACAGCCTATAAAGCGGAAGACCTGCCCATCCGTCCCAATCCTTTCCAATTAATCGTCCGCCAAGTGCGCAAGGACAAGGAGTATATATCCGACCCAGCAGCACTAAAACAACTCAAAGTGATACGCTCCTGCTTTGACAAGGCAGATCGTATCATCGTCGCTACTGATGCAGGACGGGAGGGTGAACTTATTTTCCGTTATATCTATCAACATTTGGGATGCCGAAAGCCTTTTGACCGCCTTTGGATAAGTTCACTCACGGACAAAGCCATTCGTGAGGGACTTTCCAATCTCAAACCTGGAAACTGTTACGACAATCTCTATCATTCCGCCAAGGCAAGAAGCGAAGCCGACTGGTTGGTGGGTATCAATGCCAGCCGTGCATTGTCCATCGTCCGCAAAGGCGGCTATTCTTTGGGACGGGTACAGACCCCAACTCTTGCTATGGTCTGCCGTCGGTACATAGAGAATCGTGATTTTTCTTCCGTATCCTATTGGAAATTATCCGTTCACACAGAAAAAGAGGGTTTGTCGCTGAAAGCCATTGGCAGTGCAGACTATGAGAGTGAAGCATCGGCACAGAGTGCTCTCGCTGCACTTCGCAGTCAGAGCCAGCTTACAGTGGAATCGGTCGTAAGAAAGGTGGCTGGTACACCGCCACCACTCTTGTACGACCTTACTGCCTTGCAGAAAGATGCCAACAGACGCCACGGCTTTTCTGCAGACAAAACCCTCTCGATAGCTCAGAGCCTCTATGAGAAAAAAATCACGACCTATCCCCGCACTGGCAGCCGATACATCAGCGAGGATATCTTCGAGGAAATCCCCGCCCTGCTACGCAAGATAGGCAAGACGCTGTCCAATCCGCTTAACCGCCACTCGGTGGACAATACCAAAGTTACCGACCACCACGCCATTATTCCAACAGGTGAAACACCCTTAGGATTGTCGGCAGATGAAACAACTATCTATCAAATGGTAGTTAATCGCTTCATAGAAGCCTTTTCTCCCGATTCCGAGGAAGAGCGTATACAGGTGCGATTCATTGACGGTACCAACATCTTTACTTGGAAAGCGTGTAGACAGATTTCCTTGGGATGGAAAGTCGTGCAGAAAGAGCAGGTTACTGATGCAGAGAAAAAGGAAAAGGAAAACGACAATGAACAGGTTTTACCTTCATTGCATGATTTTACAGAGGGAGAGGTTTTGTCACTTGTTTCTGCCGAAATCACCGAGCATAAGACCAAACCTAAACCTCTCTATACAGAAGCAACACTGCTTTCTGCGATGGAAAACGCAGGCAAGGAAGTGAAGGAAGACGATAAGCGCAAGGTAATGGCAGAGTGTGGTATTGGAACACCAGCCACCCGTGCCAACATCATCGAAACGTTGATTCTCCGTGATTATATCCGAAGGGACAAGAAATCCATCATACCTACCGAGAAAGGCTTAGCTGTCTATGAGATTGTCAAGGATAAGAAGATTGCCAATGCGGAAATGACAGGCAGTTGGGAACTTGCACTTGCCGCTATTGAAGCAGGAAAGATGCCATCTGAAAGGTTCTCACAGGGTATCAACTCATACGTGGGAACAATCTGCGAGGAACTCCTCTCGCTTTCTTCAGAGCAGAAGTCCTATCCTGTATACCGCTGCCCAAAGTGCGGACAGCAGAGTGTCGGCATCTATGCCAAGGTAGCCAAGTGCAGACATGAAACCTGTGGCTTCCACATGTTTCGTGAAGTCTGCGGCATACATCTCTCTGAAGATAACATCCGTGACTTGATAAGCTCCGGTCGTACGCCTATCCTTAAAGGGCTGACCAGCAAGGTAGGCAAGACATTCAATGCCCGACTTGTTTTGAAGGATGATTATACCACCACCTTTGAGTTTGAACAAAACAAGAAACGGAAATAGCATATTACTTCATTTCTGATACTAAAGTCTGACATTACGGTCAAGCTTTGGTATCAGAGTAGTTATTCCCATAATAGAACAAGTTATACCTTATGGCATACAAAAAGAAAGAAGTCCTGCAAGCCAACACGGAAGCTATCCGAGTGGTCTTGCGATTAGAGAAGGAACGCCGCGAAGCCACCGAAGCTGAGAAAAGTATCTTACGGAACTATCAAGGATTCGGTGGCTTGAAATGTGTACTCAACCGCACAGATAATCCCGATGACATCCGCTATTGGAGCAAGTCAGAGCAGAATCTCTTTGAACCTACCCAGCAGCTCAAGCAGATGATTTATCGTGAAGCCATAGATGCCAACACTGCCAAGCGGTATTGGGAGAGCATCAAGGCAAGCGTACTGACCTCCTTCTATACCGATACCCGTATCGTTTCTGCCATCTCTGATGCACTTGTATCCACAAACCTGCAGGTAAGACGATGCTTAGACCCTTCTATGGGTATGGGTGCCTTTGCCGAGACCTTTGCAAAGCAAGCAGGAGTTGTAGATGCAATGGAGAAGGACTTGCTCACTGCTCGCATCAGCCAAGCCCTGCACCCCTATGGTAAAGGCAACGTGTTCGTTAGAAACGAGCCTTTTGAAGCTATTGGAGAACTGGAAGAGAAAGATAAGTACGACCTTATTACAAGTAACATTCCTTTCGGTGATTTCATGGTCTATGACCGAGAGTATAGCAAAGGCAAGGACACTCTCAAGCGCGAGTCCACACGTGCCATTCACAATTACTTCTTCGTGAAAGGTCTGGACTGCATCAAAGAAGGTGGCTTACTGGCATTTATCACCTCACAGGGTGTATTGGACAGTCCCCGCAATGAATCCATACGCCGTTACCTCATGCAGAACAGCCGCCTTATCTCCGCTCTCCGACTACCATCGGGTATGTTTTCTGACAATGCAGGAACGGACGTAGGCAGTGACCTCATCGTACTACAGAAGCAGACAGGTAAAGAAATCAGCAAGGGAATTGAGCAGCAGTTCGTAGAAACTGTTTCTGTTCCCAAGGAAGAAGGCTCTTCTGTCGTCTTCAAGCATAACTCTCTTTTTGTAGGAGATTGGAAGGACATATCTCATCGCACCATTGCCACAGAGCGCATAATGGGTACAGACCCTTATGGAAGACCTACATGGGAGTATCGGTTCACGGGAGGGATTGAGGAAATGGTAGAAAGTCTCCGAACACAACTCTCCCTTGAAATGGGACAACGTGTCGACCATAAGCTATATGAAACAGGTATACCTATGACAGAGGTAGAGCGAGAGGCAGAAGCAGAAAAACAGCTCCGCAAGTTGGGTATTACCATAAGTCGGGAAAAAGAAACAGAGAGGATAAAGACAGAAGACAAGGGAATAAACGATGCCTATAACCTCATGCCCGACAGTATCAGGAAACAGTTGCCAAAACTTTACAGCACGGAAAAGGAACTCATTGGCGATAAGATAGCCTATGCACGCTATTTCTTCCCTATGGGAGCATACACAGCCTACCTTCTGGAATATGACCCTAAGAGCCGCATTGGCTTCGGTGCCGTGACAATGGGTTACGGCTGGGAGCTTGGCAATATGTCCCTTGATGAGATGGAAGGCGTGAAGGTAAGAGGACTGGGGATTGAACGCGACCTGTATTTCTCTCCTAAGAAATTGCACGAGATAGCCGAGTTGGAAGAAATCGTCAGGGAACAATATACCAAAGAAGAAGTGGTGGCAGAGGAAATTAAGGAAGAAGCGGTAACAAATACAGAAGACACGGTTAAGAAGACTGTGAACGGTACTTCTGGAATCAAGATATCCAAGGAAGAGTTGGAAACTGAAACAGAAATTAATGTCGGGCAAGTCATAGAACCGGACGATTTTACCATTACCAAGGCACAGGCAACAGAAAATACCGTTTCCAATGGAGAGACTACTCCATTGCAACCACCATCATCGGAGTCTGTACCACAGCAATCTGTGTCAGAGCAACCATCCATAAACGTTGAACCTGCACCCGAAGGTGTACCCGCCTTGACACTTCACCGACAATACGAACAGGAAAGGTCGGAAATCCGTACGGATATTGAAGCCCCAAGAGAGATGAACGGACAGACGGTGTTCTTTGACGACGATCATCATCCAGTGGTGGACAACAACATGGAAGACATCGGACAACCGGAGCAACTGTCACTGTTTGCCCCAGAGGAATACAGCCTTTGGACAAGAGAGGTAAGCCGTGTAAACAATGAAATCAAGGATAATTCAGGAACTTCACAGGCGCACCGTCCTATAACACAAACTGCTCCCCAGAAACCATCGGAGTCCAAGATACAAAAGTCAGTAACCTCTCCTCAACGGCGTACCCGTAGTAGCAGGAAAGCAGCTTCTTCATCTTCACGTGAGCCATCCCTTTTCGACTTCATGAACGAAGACGAGGAGCGCAAGCCAAAACCGATAGCGGAAGTCAGAAAGGAGTTTGACGCTTCCCCACGCCCTTTTCTCTCTTCGCCGGACTCACACCTAAGAGACGGCTCCATTGTCGTGCAGAAAGGGCAGGTGGGGTTTCTTTCTGATCTGAAGCGACATCCGACCTTTAACCCGATGGACTTGCCGTATGCGCAGCTTTCCCGTCTAAAAAGCTATATCGAGATACGGGAGTGCTATCATCGTCTCTATGACTACGAGGCAGAGAACCATGCAGAAGACAGGGAAGACCGCAGCAGGCTCAATCACCTGTATGATGACTATGTTGCACGCTGGGGCTACTTTAACCAGAAGGCAAACACTGACATTATCAAGATGGATGCTACAGGCGTGGAAATGCTCTTCTTGGAACGCTCCGAAAACGGCAGGTACATCAAGGCGGACATCTTCGACCATCCCACGGCATTTTCTACCACGGAACTGACCGTTGCCACAGACCCGATGGAGGCACTGGGTGCATCGCTCAACAAGTACGGCACGGTGGAACTTGGCTACATGAGTTCGCTTTTACCTGATATGGAGGAAAGCGACATCATTTCTTCCTTGGAAGGTCGCATCTATTACAATCCCGAAGAGAATGCCTACGAAGTGGCGGACAAGTTCATTTCGGGCAATGTAATAGAAAAGGCGGAGCGTATCGAGTCGTGGCTCTTGGACCATCCCGACCACGAAGAGGCAAAGCAGAGCCTTGCCGCTTTGCGTGCAGCCACACCAACACCCATTCCATTTGCAGACCTTGACTTCAATCTCGGTGAACGCTGGATACCTGCCAAGGTCTATGGCAGGTTCGCTTCGGAGTTTTTCGAGACGGACATTGGCGTATCCTACCATTCCAATATGGACGAGTACAGCATTGTATGTGACCATAAGAATGCCAATATCTGGCACAAGTATGCCGTACAGGGGGAGTTCCGCCGCTATGACGGTATCAATCTCCTCAAGCACGCCTTGCACAATACCATTCCCGACATCAACAAGAGTAAGGAGGTGACGGATAAGGTTACGGGAGAGACTAAAACTATCAAAGTAAGGGACGGGCATGCCATCCAGATGGCAAATGCCAAGATTGAGGAAATCAGGCAGGGCTTTATCGATTGGCTCGGACGGACACCTGACACGTTCAAGCAGCAGTTATCTGACCATTATAATCGTCTTTTCAACTGTTTTGTGCGACCCAACTTTGACGGCACGCACCAGACGTTTCCCGACCTTGACCTCAGACGATTGGGCATTGCCGACCTCTACAAAAGTCAGAAGGATGCGGTATGGATGCTCAAGACCAACGGTGGCGGTATATGTGACCACGAGGTGGGTGCGGGTAAGACCTTGATTATGTGTACGGCAGCCTACGAGATGAAACGCTTGGGACTGGCGAACAAACCAATGATTATCGGACTGAAAGCAAACGTCTTTGATATTGCCGACACCTTTAGGAAAGCTTATCCTAATGCTAAGGTACTCTATCCGGGCAAGAACGATTTTAATAAGCAGAACCGCCAACGTATTTTCAACGACATCAAGAACAACGACTGGGACTGTATTATCTTGACGCACGAACAGTTCGGTATGATACCGCAGGCCTTGGAGATACAGGAAGCGATTATGCAAAAGGAACTGGACTCCGTGGAAGAGAATCTCGAAGTGTTGCGACAACAAGGAAGAGACATCTCCCGTGGTATGCTCAAAGGCTTGGAGAAGCGCAAGCAGACACTTGAAGCCAAGTTGCAGAACATACAGGACAGCATCGCCGAAAGAAAAGACGATGCCGTGGACTTCAAGATGATGGGTATCGACCACCTTTTTGTCGATGAAAGCCACCAGTTCAAGAACCTGATGTTCAATACCCGCCACGACCGTGTGTCGGGCTTGGGCAATCCTGATGGTTCACAGCGTGCCTTAAACATGCTCTTTGCTATTCGTACCATACAAGAACGGTCCGGCAAGGACTTAGGAGCCACTTTCCTTTCAGGAACGACTATTTCCAATAGCCTGACGGAGTTGTATCTCCTGTTCAAGTATCTGCGCCCGCAGGCTTTAGAGAAGCAAGGTATCAACAGTTTTGACGCCTGGGCAGCCGTCTTTGCCAAGAAGTCTACCGACTATGAGTTCTCCATCACAAACGACATCATTCAGAAAGAGCGGTTTAGGACATTCATTAAGGTGCCTGAGCTGGCTGCATTCTATGCGGAGATTTGTGACTTTCGCACAGCCAAGGACATCGGTATCGACCGCCCGGAAAAGAACGAGATACTACACAACATACCGCCCACGCCCGAGCAGGAGGTTTTTATCGGCAAACTGATGGAGTTTGCCAAGAGTGGCGATGCCACAATCTTGGGACGAGCGCCACTGAGTGAGAGCGAGGAAAGAGCAAAGATGCTCATCGCAACGGATTACGCCCGCAAGATGAGCCTTGATTTACGCATGATTGATGAAAATGCGTACTCAGATCATATTGACAACAAGGCAAGTCATTGTGCGAAACTCTTGAATGACTATTATCAGAAGTACGATGCACAGAAAGGAACGCAGTTTGTTTTCTCTGATTTGGGGACTTACAAGCCCGGTGGAGACTTCAACATCTATTCGGAAATCAAAAGAAAGTTGGTGGAAGACTACCATATCCCAGCATACGAGATACGCTTCATTCAGGAATGCAAGAATGAGAAGGCAAAGAAAGCAATGGTGGATGCCATGAATCGGGGCGACATCCGCATCATTTTCGGCTCAACTTCCATGTTGGGCACGGGCGTGAACGCACAGCAGCGTGCCGTGGCAATCCATCATTTGGATACGCCTTGGCGACCATCGGACTTGGAGCAGCGTAACGGGCGAGCCGTGCGCAAGGGAAACCTTGTCGCCAAAGAGTTTGCCGACAACAAAGTCGATGTGATTATCTATGCCGTGGAACGTTCCTTGGATAGCTACAAGTTTAACCTGCTGCATAACAAGCAGCTCTTCATTAATCAGTTAAAGACAAACACGCTTGGTAGTCGTACCATTGATGAGGGTTCGATGGATGAGGACAGCGGCATGAACTTCTCAGAGTATGTAGCAGTGCTTTCAGGTAATACCGACCTTTTAGAGAAAGCAAGATTGGATAAGAAGATTACCACCTTGGAATCAGAACGTAAGAACTTCCTTCGTGAGCGTGATGCCGCAACGGGTAAGTTGGCAGAGATTAACAGTTCCGTGTCCTTCCATACGGATAAAATCAAGGAGGCACAGTCTGACTTAGCTCTCTTTGAGAAGTGTGTGGAGCGTGATGATGAAGGTACACCTATAAATAAACTGACTATCAAAGGTGTGGAAGACAGCACCGATATCAAGGCCATTGCTGCACGTCTGCAGGAGATTGACGAGAAAGCTCGCACCAAAGGGGAATACCACAAAATTGGCGAAATCTATGGTTTCTCCATTATGGTCAAGACAGAGAGCACTTCCAAGGATTTGTTTGACTGTTCGGTGAACCGCTTCTTCGTCAAAGGACAGGAGAGTATCTACTATACCTATAATAACGGTAAGTTGGCAACAGACCCGAAACTTGCGTGTCAGAACTTCATTAATGCCTTGGAGCGTATTCCAAAGGTGATAGAATCGCATGAGAAGGAAATGGCAAAGGTTGTGGCCAATAAAGAAGTTTACACCAACATTGCCAACAGTTCTTGGAAAAAAGAGGACGAACTTCGCTCACTTAAAAGTGAAGCTGCAGAATTGGACAGAAAGATTGCATTGACAATTTCTACCAATAAAGAGGCAAAAGGAGATGTAGAACAAGACAAATCCATATCCATAAGTGGACTACCTAACCAAATAGATAATAAACAATCTAAGATACATGAAGACAGTGAGGATGGTCGTTCACAAGGTTTTCGTCCAAAATGGAGGCACTAATTCTCCAATATATAGAAGAGTAGATTTTCGGTAGTATATATATTGCTGCCGAAATCTAACATTTTATTTTATATTAATATCAACCACAGAACAGTCATCTTCCGTGCATTGTAAAGGTGGTAAAGTTCTCTGTTGCAAGTACTCACTTACATCATATTGTTTGTAGAAGCCATCGCTACAAAGTATGAAGCGATCTCCTGTTTGTACTGACATTTGATATACTTCTATTGGAGTTCTGTACCCTCTTCCATTAATACAGACTGTAAGGTAACTCTCACCTCCAATGTTGATTACATCATCGGACGTCAGCAGTGTGATTGTCCCATTAATGTGTTCATGATATAGACGAACATCACCCAATGAAGTATAATAGAGAAAGCTATCCGTCAGATACACAAGCGTGAGGGCAGTACCCATCTTACACTTTCTTTGGTAGCATGCCTTACGTAAGGTTTTATCGGCATATTCTAAGCTCTCTCGAATAATCTTTGAGGGGGCAGACGCATTGTAACTTTCAAAGTAATCAAGGATTGCTTCACAAACGATTTTCGATGCCTGTTCAGGAAAATCTAATCCTCCCATACCATCAGCAAGTAAAACCAAAGTTCCGTCTGCTATTTTCTTCTGAAGAATAAAGTCTCCATTCTTTTCGTTAGCAGCTATGCTTTGAAAAGCAATACATATCTTCATCGGGTAAACTTATTAAAAACTTCTATCATTTTTTGGAATGCATATAAAACTTGCTCATACTGAAGAACTGAGTTACTGTCCAGTATTTGTTGAAGAAGCCTACTGTCCTCTTCTTTTGCGATTTCCTTTTGTAGGCATTTTTCATAATAGGACAAATACTTTATGGGGAGAAAACCCACAATGTCATTGGCAAGCCAATATGCACCGACAATAAACTCATCAAAATCGTCCCAATCAAAAACTTCTTGGTATACACTCCTATTTAAGTTGGCTATGAAGTAGTTCTCAATGATAAACCCCATATCATCAGCATCTTTATTTGTTTGCAGGTTACGATCTAACCAAGCATTAAACTTTAGAATAAAAAGTCCGTGAAGTGATGCTAGCTTGATGTCAAATTCATTATCAATACTTATGGTTATAGCATCTTTTAGTACCTCCTCATAACCTTTCACAGACATGGCTATATCTTCTTCTGGTGGCCAATAAATATATCCATCTTCTTTTGCAACATCTCCGTAAGGAACAATATCCATTTCATAAACCCCATAATAGAAGCGTTGATACATTTTCTCATCCTTAGTGAAACCATGCGCCAAAAGCATCTGCTTTATTTCGTCAAAGGCTTCCCAATTAGGGATAGCAATAGCTAAATCTAAATCTCTCGTTTTTCGACCAGAGCTAATGCCTACTAATTGCTGTATCAGTATATCACGTGCAGTTGCACCAATTACAAAGAAGTCTTGTCCTACCTCTTTAAAACATTCACTGGCGGTTCTTAATAATTCAACCAAAAATGGATTGTCTATCTTATTACTTGAAATTTGAAAGCTCATCATTCAATATTTTATTTGCAGCTTCTATTGAACGACTATTGCCATCACCTAATAAGTCTGCATAAATAAGAATTATTGGCATTGTACTGCCTTTCCAAAACTTCTGATATATTGTAATTTCTCCTTCTGTAGCACGCATGGCACCTGTTTTCATCAGATTACCCCAAGCTACATCGGTATATATTTCAAACTTTTGTGGAGTTAAATATCCGTTTACTTGATAAGCAGCACACTCTCCACCCCAGCATATTCCTTCGGGCAACACTATTTTATCCCATTGTGCTTTAGACTGTTCATCTCGAAAGGCAAAATGCTTCACCAAAAGTTTTGGCTTAAGAACATGATGATAGTTTTCCACCCATAGGTCAAGCAACCTGCGTTTGTCTTTCAGTATACGCTTTCTTTTAGTAGTCAATACAAACTTTCGAGCTTCTAATTCATCAAGTACATTTTTTATAGTACCTAACGAAACATCGCACTGTTCTTTGATTTCCCTAAAAGTTTTACCCACATTGTCTACATCTTGCAACAAATAAAAAATGACTTTTAAGCCCGCTTCTTGAAAGATTGGATAAGCCTTGTTAAGCGCTATAGGTGCTTTTTCACCTGTGTGAGAAAGTTGAAAAATCAACTTCTTACCTTTTGTATATAGGATTTGATAGTTACCAACAGTATCTACAAAATTAATGCCTGCCGTTCGTAAAATGTTATAAACACCTGGTTGAACATATCGTGCAATAAGCAAAATAGGTATCTTTTGTAGTTCAGCACACCCCTTTATCAAATCCTGAATGCGGCCAATGTTGATACTATTCACCTCGTTTTCTACAAGGCAAGGAAAGTCTATTCCTATGATGTTAACTCGTCCTTTAAGTATAGGATTACTTTGTGGGGTTAAATCATAGGTGATATTGAGTCCACTTTCTCCCCATTGTTGCTTCATTGCACTTACTGCCTGTTCTATAATATGTATTTCTCCCATACTTGTTCATTATTTATTACTTGTTCAATAATATTGAACACTGCAAAGATAATGAACAAATACAAAACCACCAAATATTTTGTTCAATAAATTAATTTTGTTCAATAATAGTGAACAATAGAAGAATATTGAAAGAATCTAATTTTTGAGAGAATTTACCTACACTCTCGCTTACGTAGTATACTATCAATCTCTTCACGAAGAAACAGCAGCCTACCATTAGCTTTGAGAAATGGGATCTTACCCGCCCAAACCCAGTTATAGATAGTCTTTTGCTCAACTTTCAAGATTATAGAAACATCTATGATATCCAGATATTCCGGTTTCAAAGGTGGACGGACAGTTGTATCGACGGATTGCTCTTGCAGGACAAGTAACTGGTCGAGTTTATTCTCGACAGTTCTTAGTTTATCAAACAATTGTTT
Organism: Segatella oris; assembly: GCF_900637655.1. Classification (NCBI taxonomy): domain Bacteria; kingdom Pseudomonadati; phylum Bacteroidota; class Bacteroidia; order Bacteroidales; family Prevotellaceae; genus Segatella; species Segatella oris. The sequence goes on along the minus strand of NZ_LR134384.1, from coordinate 1,365,897 downwards.
GCACCAATCTGTTTCTGAAGTATCGTTTAAGTATGGCATAGTTCTCCTTTTTGATAGTTTCCACTTGTATCTTGCGTCAATATGCGCTGCTCTTTCATATATGCAATGTACTTTTTTGCAGTTCGGTCTTTGATCTCCATTTCACACATCAGCACCTCACAAAGTTCCTGGTATGAAAGCCTTAGTTTGGTCCGAAATGCAGATTTGATGACAAGCAAGAGTTCATCGGTCTTGCGCTTTTCCTTATCTTCCTTCGATTTCTCGCCACGATAGACGTGCATGTCTTCAGTTTTATCCCAACCGAAGAGCATCATTGGAACATCTAATGGGCTTCCGTCACGGACTTTCAATGCCTTTACGACCGAATATTCAGGATTGTCGTCCTTTTCTATGGAGAGAATACCCGCCGCCTTACGTTGAAGTTCCGAACCAATATGCCCACGCAACTTTATGCCATTAGGCACAAAGTGAAGCACACAAACAATACAGGTATTGTATATGCCTGCCAATCGGTACAGTTCATCTACAATGGCTATACTTTCCGTTTCATCGTTGGCAGAGCGTATCAAGTCAGCAATACCGTCAATTACCACAATATGGATACCACCATGCTTGTGATGGAATAAGTCCATACTCTCACGAATGATTTTTAGCCTGTCTTTGCGGGATAGCGATGCCAAGTAGAGTGAATGGTAGAACTCTGGCACTGCCTTTACTCCTGCCCGACGAAGTGTCTTTCCCAAGTTCTTGTGCAGCTGTGCTTCAGACTGCTCCGTATCATAGTGGAGTACCGCTAATCCTTTTGGGTTAGCAGTTATCTCTAATCCCAATGTCTGTTCAGCTTGTAATCGTTCCGAACCAAGTGTGCCTGAAAGGATTCCAGAAATATAGTTGCTCTTACCTGTTCCTTCTCCACCTGTGATGCAAAACAAATTATCCTGTGTTCCAAGTGGAACACCATTGACTGCCACAACTGATTTTGAAGCATCAGGTGGATTATCGTAGTCGATTTCACAAGATTTTAATATCATCATTGTCTGCGAATACATATTGGTAAACATATCAGAAAGGAGGACTTTCAAGTCTTTCGAGTTATTTCCCAAGGCGAAGAAGTCAGATATATCTTTCTCCGACTTAATTCCTTGCAACGGCAAGGTCAGACTCAAAACCTTATATTGAGTGATCTGTTTGTTGTTTGGCTTCTCTTATTCCCGTCTCATCAGTGTCATATAAGATGATAATATGTCGAAAACGAAGCTGTAACCCTTCGATAATATTCTCAGGAATCTCTGCCGTCTCACTATTGAAACAAATAGCATTAAAACCATGGGCAGATAAAGATAGTACATCTTTCTCTCCACCAGTGATGAATATGATATCTCCTTTACTGGGCAACTGTTGGAAGCCAAAGACATAATCGGTCACTTTCTTGCCACCATAAAGAAAGCGTAGCTTGCTTTTAGGACGATAAATCTTTACAAACTCCCCCATATTGTAAGCAAACATCGGCTCTTCATTTGTCGACCCTAATGTAAACGGCTTACCTTGATTAGAGATAGACTCATAACGAGCAAGCGACTTTACATGAAAACGTTGTAAGGTATTGGAATCAATACCATATTGTTGCCAATATTTCATTTCCTCGATACCAAAAGATTGTTCTATTAGTTTAAACCACTTCTTCTCTTCCATTAACTTTGGTTGGTCTGCTGGTTGTGAAATAGGAGGTTTAGGAGGTTTCATTATCGTAGATCGTTGTTCAAAGCGTTCTTGCTTTCCTATGTAGATGTTTAGTTGCAAGTCTCGTATAATAGTTTCAAGTACCTTAATAAAATCTTTCTTAACATCCAATCCGATCATTGTGGCAGCAAACCAAAAACAATCTCCAGAATAAGCATCATTTCCAAAGTCTTTCATGCGATAGCAGTCTGACTTTCTATCAAGATATATATTGCATGAAGCACGTTTATCGTCGTACAAAGGATTACGGAAATTACGCTTAATCACGAAATCAATAGGCATATAGAAACAGAATATTTCAAGTCCTTTGTTGGTACGCAATAATATTTCTTCTTTGATGTTCATAGCTCTTCGAATAAGGTTTGAGATTCTCCCATATAGCCTTTTAGCACACCTTCCTTGTAAGCGTTTAGACGCTGCAAAGCCTCTAAACGACGAAAGCCCTTGAAAGTGGCTCTACCCGTCTTGACAGAGAGATAGAGTCCTTTAAATGGATAAACTACATGATTACTAGATACATATCTGTACGGAATAGAATTAGATTCCCTCCATCTTGCAAGTGATGCCTTTGATATTCCAAGCAGGTGCAGAACATCTGCCGAACTCAACTCTATCTTTTCCTCCAAAACGGAATAATCACGCTTTAGCTCCCTGATAAAGCAGGCTATCTGTCTGAATTCTTCATGAAGTGTTTGAAGTTCATTTATTAGGGAGAGTGTTTCGTGGTGTTCCATCTTCTTTAAGTAGGGTTTGGCAAAGATTAATGATAGCAGACAAAAATGGTTTCATTAGATGTTCTTTATCGTGACTTGTTAGGTGTTTCTTGAAATCCTCCATGAAGTTAAAAATTTTTATTCCGTCACTCGGCATAACCGCCATCAGCACCTTAATCAATTTATCTTGCTCTATAGTTTCATAAAAACCGTTCATATGAGTCTTGGGCTCAATCATTGACTCTATGGTTCCCAAAGGAAGATGGATAACCAGAACTTCCTTCCCCAAGCCTGCAGCACACTTTCGATATGTGCTAAATCTTATATCCTTTTCCATCTTGCAAGCTTTAAGGAAATTTGAATACTCGATGCCACTTATATGAGCTGCTTCTTTTGCATTTTCACATAAAAGAGCTAAACCCTCAAGTGTAGGGCTACTAATATAAAGATGCCCTTTGGGTTTTAATTTGTTTTTATTAGCCATAATATATATATAATTGTAATTATTATGGCTGCAAAGTTCCTAATGAAACAGGCTTTAGATAGAATATTAAAATACCATTTTCTGGTGGTATAATACCATTTTACATATTGATAATCAACGGTATAAATATAAGGTAGGGACCATCAGTGCAAGGTGCAAGACCTATCTATATATATAGGCTTGCACCTTGCACTGAAAATTGTAGCCAAAGAATCTATAAAACATTTTCTATCAAATATTTGGAGCATGTTCATATTTTTAGTACTTTTGAACCCAAGAAACACAAGAGCGTGTTTCAAGCAGCAGTATCCACGTGTACTCTCAAAATACTCTGTTGTGGCTACAATCTGGCTACACAGAAAAGAAGAAAGTTTATAAATAACTATGATACAAGGAGATACGAGGAATATTCATTTTCCTCTCTCTCCGCAGGAAGTACTCTGGAGAAGACTTCAGAAAACACTTCACAAAATCAGTAAGTATCGTAGCTTCAATAAGTTACGATACTTTTGTTTTATACTTACATGTTTTTTCAGAGTACGTAAGGAGGGTGCCGAAACGCCCAAAATACTCTCCTACGGTTACAATCTGGTTACAAAAAGATGAGCCGAATAAAAATTGTAACCAAGAGTACGTACAGAGATTGTTTAGAGTACTTATATGTTGCTGTTATTCAAATGATTATGTAGAACTTTGCAGTGGGATATATGGAAGTTCATTCCATCCATTTAGGCGATAAAATTCCTTTCGATGTGGAACAATTTCCCATGAATCCAGCTACAATTAAAAACAGTCAATGTATGAAATCAATTTTCAGAACAGTCTTCTATCTCAGAAGCAACTATGTAAACAAGGAGGGCAAGACCCCTGTGATGTTGAGGATTTACCTTAACAACGAACGGTTGTGCATAGGCTCAGCCGGGGTCGCCGTTGAACAGAACTAATGGGACAGTACGCGAGAACGGGTGAAAGGACGCAATACCGAAGCCCTAAGCATGAACTTGCAGTTGGACAGCATCCAAAACGACCTGCAAACCATCTATCGCAAGTTGGAAATGACGGACGACCTGTGCTTGGAACGCATCAAGTCTGAGTATCTCGGCAGGCAGGACAATGTCTGCACACTCATGCAGCTTTTCGAGAAGCATAATACGGACATACAGGAACAGGTTGGTGTCTCGGTGAGTGTGGCAACGTTGCAGAAATACAACGTGTGTAAGAAACACTTTGCGGCCTTCTTGAACGAAAAGTACAAGCGTTGTGACATTCGCCTGTCTGAACTGACATTCACCGTCATTCATGACTTTGACATTTATCTGCGTACAACCGCTGGGCAGAATCCCAATACGGCCACGAAAACGATGAAGACTTTCAAGACCATCACCATACTGGGAAGGAAGATGGGCGCGTTGAACCACGACCCGTTCATAAATCATCATTTCCACTTGGAACCGGTAAACCGTGGCTTCCTCACTGACGAGGAAATCATGAAGATTGCCAACAAGGATTTCGGTATCAACCGCCTGGAACTGGTAAGGGATGTTTTCATCTTCTCTTGCTTTACAGGTCTGGCATATATAGACGTGTCCAACCTTACGCCGGACAACATCGTTACGCTTGACGACAAGCAATGGATTATGACCAAACGACAGAAGACAAGCGTGGAAACCAATGTGCTGCTTCTTGACATTCCTAAGCGTATCATCACCAAATATGGGCATAAGACCTATCGGGACGGTAAACTCCTTCCGGTACTTACAAACCAGAAGATTAACGCTTATCTCAAGGAAATTGCCGACCTTTGCGGTATCAAGAAGAACCTAATCTTTCATCTTGCAAGGCATAGAGAATTTTGTAAACACCAAATAATCAATAGATTAAATTGCTTATGAATGAAGGGAGGTAACGATAAGGAAACCAGCGAACTTCTATACTCCACCTTATTTTGCCATTTCAAAGAACCGCTTTTTAGTTTTGCAAAAATATTATTTTCTAAACGAATGACTTTTCCTGATTTCACTAGACACCTTTTTGTTACATTAACTGAATCAATAGACACCCTTTTTCAGGTCTACTAAATAATTAGACACAAGTTCCGAATCCATACTATGATGATAGACACAAGCAGAGCATCATGCTGAAATGACAGACACTCGGTCTTCATTGAGTCCGTAAAGCTTGTGGCTTTGCTCAGCAGGCAGACCGGATACCCTTTGACGGGTAGTCGGTTTTATGGTAATACATAGGCGTAAGCGTTTCTATACCCTTCGACAGGTATTCGGTTTTATGCCTGTTCGCTCACCCCTCGGCTATGGAACTGTTGTCCGCAAAGATAGTGGATTGTTTTCAATCCTCCTGTTCTTTTGAGGATAAACTTTGTTCTTCCACATTCTTTCCTGTGCCCCCTGCTCGAAGTGGACTACCTGGGGAACCTTATATCCGATGCTCATGTGCGGCCGGTGACAGTTGTAGAAGTGGATGTATCGTGCGATAACCTCGCGGGCCTGCCCGAAGGTGTTGAAGCGGGTCCGATAAACGCATTCCACCTTTATTTTACCATTGATGCTTTCTGCCACAGCATTGTCTGTCGGATTATAATCCTCGGTCATTGAAACGGATATGCCATTGTCCCGGAGTATCTTCACATATGCATCACAACAGTATTGCACACCACGGTCAGAGTGATGGATCAGTCCTGTCAAGGTATCCGTATTCATCATTGCCTTGGCTTCTTCAACAGCCATATTCAGCGCTTCAATTGTTATGGCTGTACGAAGGGTGTCGGCCAAGGCCCATCCGACTACCTTGTGAGAATAGGCATCGGTGATGAGATACAGATAGCATACATCGCCTGTTGCTATGGGAATGTAAGTGATATCTGCCACCCAAAGCCGGTTGGCTGCTGTGGGCACAAAGCCCTTGATGAGATTTTTCCATTTGTGATAACGATGATTTGAGTTTGTCGTATGGCGGGGATTGGGCTTGGGAAGCATCAACCCCTTGCATCGCAAGAGTGCAAAGAAGCTGTCACGGCCGGGAACATAGTCTCGACCATACATGGCTATGAGCATCAGCCATAGCTTATAACCGCCGATACCGGCATCTTCTGCACGGATCTCCCTGACGGATTCTATGACCCTGCGTTCATGCTCTGCCTTCTGAATAATGTCAGTCCGTAACTGGTAGAAAGCCTGACGACAATGGCCAAACAGCCTGCAGACGACCGAGATTTTCTGCTCTCGCCCGTTGACCGGTTCTAACGCTGCTTGGCCCCGGATTTTTTTCTTATAGGAATCTCAAAATATTCTTCAGCCTTATCAATCATTAAGTCACGGGCTGACGTCTCCGATTTGGAGTAGTCCAAGGCCTTCTCCAATTCTCTGACACGCTTCTTCAACTCATGAATCTCTTCCCGGTAGCTGTCTTTGCTTCGATTTGTCATATCACCGTCTGATTTTGCTTCTGAACGCAAAGGTAACATTTCTTTGCTGTTCTCATAGGTCTTTAGCCAATAATTTAGCCATGAAGTGTCACACAGACCATGCTCTCTGCAAAACTTACCTTTCGATTGGCCCGACTCGTAGTAGGAACGAATCAGAGATAATTTGAGTTCCTCACTGTAATGTTTCATACTTTTACTCATAATTTTTACACATTTATTATTAGTTCTAAATGTGTCTACTTATAGCAGTATAAGTCAGAAAGACAAATATTTCTCTACTTTTTTACTAGTTATCTATGAAAGAAATCTCTCTTTAGAGGCATTTCTTTTTTAAACGCCTCTCATCTCTATTTAAAAATTTGAAAAATGTTTTTTGATAAAATACATGGTGATTTCTATGTAGCAAAAAGTGCTCGTTAATATTTTCCAAAAATTGGTATGTATTTAATAAAGTATGAAATTGCTTATACCCATGCTTATTTTTTCCAAAGGATGAAAGAGCATCGTAAAAAATCAAGGCTAATTCTTCGTCTGACAATTGTGCTTGTAAAATATTTAAATAACGTTGAATGTCAGTATTCTCGGTTTTATCTTGAACTGCATTCCTTTCTGTTACGACAAAGTTGATCGTATTGTAAATATATCTAAAAAAATAGCCTATACTAAAATTATGCTTTCCAACGAATGAATCAAAAAAATCTAATATACAACCTTGAGCCATATCTTTCTCGGTATTCAATGAATTGCTTGACAGCCTATCCATAATAGTTTCAAAATTATCCTTGTTCTCTTCTTTCGGATAGATTGTGTAATATTCTTTCATTAATCCATAATAGTCCCATATCGTTGTAATGTCGGGGGTATTAAAGTGTTGAGCAATGTTTTTATTCACATTATCCCTAACATCATCTAACATTAATAGGAGATTAAAATATGTCGTTTCAAAGCGAGATTGCTCTTGAGACTGTTTAGATAATTCAAACTGTTTCCGTTGTTCTCTGAATGTTATGAATAAGAAGATAGTTGCTGTTATTGTAAAGAGTATACCAATCGTACCTGAAATAAAACTTCCAAGGTTATTCTTTAGTTGTTCAACAACATAACTATTACTAAAAACCTTTTGTGAAATACCCATATACAAAAAGTATACACATAGGAGTATGCCTGCAACTAAAAAAATAATAGCCATCCAAAACATCAAATTTTTCTTCATTCTAATTATCCTCCTGTATTTCCCTTATAATAAATGTTGTCAACAGATGTGCTTGCCTATTAAGCGACTCATAAGTAGGATAATTGTTTGGAGCAAGCTCAATATTGTCTGTTATATCCATAAAAGTTCCAAGTTTTTCTATGTCTTTTACTGATAACTGCCTTGCTTGCCCTTCAATTATTACTTCAAATTTAACATCTCCATATTGCACACCTTCAATGCTAAAAACATTAGATGAATCAACATACTGTATTCTATTAAGAAGACTTCTGATATTAAAGGAATTATTTCTTTTAGCAGTATAAACAATTTCTGTATTTCCCACCTCATCATTAGATATTTCATCGTTTGTCATGCGCGAAACTTTGAGATCTTCCTTGTGCACCTGTTCGAAAGTTATCTTCTTTGCCCCTCCTCCTATAAAACCAAGATGTTGATTTATGAGTCTTTGTAAAACTAATGGATTGATTTTTAAAACAAAATTGTTTTCATCATCTTCAATAATTCGGGGGGCTAAATATCCTCTCAGTTTACTTTCCAATAAGCTATAGATACCTAGATTCCCAATTCTTTCTAAAAGCAAAAAAGCAACTTTAGAATCTTCAGGAACATAAAAAGGAAATAGAAAGGAATAAGAAGAGCTTCATTTACACTTTTGGTATGTGTTGCTTCTCCTGTTAAAACATTAACCATATTTTCTTCTGTTCCGCAATCACCTGTTTCAATAATTCCAGAGATATACCTTCCGTCAGTAAATAGCAAATCCCTCCCATCTCTTTTCATAATTCGAAAGAATTTTTCTTCATCTCGATTTTGAGCAACATCTTCATTTACTGAGTTATACCTTAAGGTATTAAATAATTCATTAGCAATATCAATAATATCAAATCCATTCATAAAGTCCGAAAGCACTATTCGGTCATCCCTGTTTCCCTTTCTGTTTATCGATAATTGATAGAGGGCTAAACTAATTTTTCTTGCCATAAGATGTTTCTCTTTTATTTTAAATTACTAATTGAATGTCAACAAATTCTTGAGTTATAGAATGCTGTAGAAACAATTAGTCGATAAAACTATAACAATGATATACAGCATTTCGCATGGCTCAAAGAACCTATTGCAAAGATAAAGGTATGTCGTGAGAAAAAAGAATTTTCTCTCTTAAATTTTTCGTAAAGCCGTCTCAACGGACGGCTTTTGGTTTTTTGTGTATTCTATTCTTATGATGAAATGCAGTCTCCGAAGACAGCGTTTTTTGTTTTCTCCCAGCTTCTCTCCCTGCACATCCTCCACTTATGTTCGTGTATCATGTCAGGATCGGTTGTTCAATGTCAGCGGCAAAGGTAGTTCCAGGCTTCTACGAACAAAAAAGATCAAGGTGGTAAGCCGTTTAGACGACAATCTCCACACTTCCATTTCATTGCAGGTAGTATTCTCGCCATAAAACCTTGTTTGTCCTAAGCCCTACCTTTTATACCACTGAAACGAAAACGACCGACGGAAAAACGCATAAAAAATGTCGGATATGCAAGAAGCAGGGAAAGAGAAAAGGTTGAAACTCAACTCCCTCACCTCTGGAATCCGCATAAAATCAGAAATAATCATTCAAGAGAATAGATGGAGTAAAGTGGTCGGCAGATTTGCCAACCGCTCCTTTTCTTTCGTGAGCTTTGGACGGACAAAGCCCCACAATGAAAAAGCACCTCATTACTTTTGACAGTGAGTTGATACGGCTCAAAAGTAACAAAAAGCCATTGCTAAATGCCTCACAATAATTTCTTGAACTCAATCTCCGCTAATCTGTTGATTTCATCTTTGTAGGTTTCAAGATGATGAAGGATGATATTTCCCACATAGATACCGATGGTCATATCCCTGTTTCTCATTGACATGACTATCTCCGCCAATGTGTCCTGCAACTCTTTGGCAATCTAGATGGTCTTTCGATTTTTCAAAGTGTTGCGACAGATGAAAAGCGACTCATAATCGCCCTTATTAGACTTTCACCTCTCTCTTCTTGAGACTCTTGAAAAATCCTTTGATATTGGTTCGTCATTTGGACGTTCTGGTTCGACACACAGTTCTTCTGATTGAGAGCGTTTCATCTCACTCTCTTTTCTTTTCATGAGAATACCCTATGAAATAAGTTCTCGGATGGCAACGAGATCTATCTTGCCGTTCTGGTTCTCTGTCATACTTCCTTATTTTTTATTGTTATACAATTCACTGTTCATTTCATTGCCGATATCTTTACCGACGAAGATAAATACATCCGCTATTGAAGATATGGCTAATAATAGGCTTGTACCGGTAGGGCTACATCCTTTCGTTCATATCCTTTCTGTGGAGATATTGATTAGTGCTCATCAATACAATCGTTCGATTGTATCTGCTTTCGCACATTCCCACGTTCGGATGAGAGAAATAAGGGCATGTCCTTTGATATAGCCCATCGCTCATATCGCCCATCGAAACGTGATGTTATCGAAGACGCATACCCCCACCGACATATTCGACAGTGCAAATATATGGCTCGGTGATGCTGTAATCAGCGTGATTTTTTTAGTGCGTACTTGTGCCTTCGATTTGGATAGTTGTGGCTTCGTCCCTCTTAATGGATTGGGGGACAAGAGATAGTAACTTTGCAGCAGCGATAAGTCGGTATTTCATGGCTTTGAAAATATACATTTCGATAAGATAAAGCACCGCCTTTCGAGGCGATTTTATTTGCGTCGGAGCAAATAGCAAAGTATGTCTTATGCAGCACAACTTCGGTAGTATCCTATAAAAGTGTGTAAGCCCATTTAATTCTTATCTTTGTACTTGAAAACAATAAAGAAACGAACAAATGAAACTTACACATTCACAAATTTCGGAAATTCTTTCGAATTACACAAGCAGCAGCGAGGGTTTTGTCACCCTTCAGTCTTTAATTATGAACTCCTTGATGTTTCATGAACGGGAGCTTTTCGTCAGTGCAAACGGCAATGAGCAATGCAACGGTTTCCGTTCTCGACGTTGGTACAGTCACGGCTTTGAGTTTTCCCTGCGCGTCCCCCGCAGCCGCAGCGGCAACTTCTATCCCGTTCTCCTGGGCCTGATACGCAATGAAAGCGAGGAACGTGCGAGGCTGTTCAACCTTCTCTACACCAAGGGACTTACTACGCAACAGATAGGCGAGTTCTCCGACAGCATCTATGGCCGCGCTTACAGCAGGCAGCAGGTTTCCTATCTGTCCAGGTGTTGCCGTGAAGACGTTGAACAGTGGCTCGGCCGTGCCTTGTCCCCGCATTACTTAGCCGTCTACATTGACGCCACCTTTATCTCCACCCGCAGGGACGGGCAGGTATCCAAGGAGGCCTACTATACCATGCTGGGGGTGTTGGAGGACGGAAGCAGGGAAGTGCTCACCGTAGTCAACCATCCCACAGAAGGGGCCGTATGCTGGAAAGAGGAGCTTGAGGCGTTGAAAGAAAGGGGCGTCGAGGGAATTGACCTTGTCGTTTCCGATGCGCTGCAAGGCATAGAGAATGCCGTCTGTGCTGCCTTTCCGCAGGCAGCCCACCAGTTCTGTGTGGCACATGTCAAGCGACAGATACTTGGTAGCGTATCCCATAAGGATAAGCCGGAAGTGGCCCGGGAACTTGGCGAAGTGTTTTCCTTGGAGAACAAAGAGATGAAATCCTTGCAGGGATACGGACATTTCATTACTTTTGTAACCAAATGGGAAAAGAAGTACCCAACCTTGAGAAGGTATAAGGCGGAGCGTAACGCAGCTTACTTCACGTACATGGACTTCCCCATAGAAGTACAAAGGTGCATATACACGACCAACTGGATTGAAAGGTTAAACAGAAAATACAAGAGAACCGTAAGCATGAGGACCTCTATGCCGTCAGACAAGTCAGTGATATTCCTATTGGCTGCTGTGGCTGTGGAGGAAACAAAGAAGACATATGCCAGAAGAATATATCAATTTAAAAACTGGAAACAGAAAATAGAAAACGAATGGAAAGAGAGAATAGAATAGAATAGAAGGAATATTTACACACTTTGAAAGACAGTGCCGAAACTTCGTTTTTGCAGCATAAAACCCTTGCTCTTGCAGAGAGCTGAAAAAACTCCGAAGTCATTTTTTGAAAGGGAGAATCAATGTCTCAAATGCCAGTGATGTCGTGAAACACTAAAATCCAAAGAAAGAAATGAAAATGAAGAAAATTCGGAGCACACGCTCCAAAGAGAAGACAGAAAAGTGTATTTCGGTCAATTTCACACCGACGGAATACGCTCATTTTCTCACGATGAAAGAGGAAAGCGGTGTACCAAGTCTGTCACTATTCATCAAGGTAAGAATCTTTAATGAGATTTTTCGGGTGATAAAAGTGGATCGTTCCCTTGCTTGATTATTACCAGAAACTGACGACTTTGTACGGGCAATTCCGCAGTGTCGGAGTGAATTATAACCAAACAGTTGTCACTTTGAAGAGCAACTTTACCTAGAAAAAAGCCTTTGCGATGCTCGCTAAGTTGGAGAAAATGATGCTTGAATTGGCTATTATAACGTGAGTTCGATGAATTATAACAACAATGAAAAAGATTATATTATCAATGGTAGTAAGTCTCTTTATCAGTGGTTGTACAGCCAAAACTGAATTGAAGGCTACATTGGAAACTTCAATAGATAGTTTAGTAGGAAACTGGATATATTACCGATATGATGGGAGGCAATCTCACACTAATCAAACTTTTCATCTTATATTGAAAAAAACAAAACAAAATTCTGTTATCGGTTACTACTGTAGTGCATTGGAAAGTGGAAGTAGGATAGATTGCTCCACGGAAAATGTAAATAATATAAGAGGGATATTCAAAAATGATACACTTTATCTCTCTTTTTATGGTTTCTATGACGATCATGCAAGGGGAAAAGCAAAAATATATAAACAAAAAAATAGTGATGTTGTTTGGAAGTTAATGGAATGTAAGGGGGTATTTTACCTACCAGAGAAGGTCCTGTTAACACGCTATAATGCAGATAAATATAAAGCAGAAATTAAAGCTATTGACTCTCTAAAAGAAAGGAAGATAGCTGCTGAAGGACAATCTGAAATAGATATGGAAGAAATCCTATTACCCTTTGATTTTAGCCAATTCCAGAAAGAACAAGAACGCTATGACATGGGAGAACAAGATGAAATGCCATACCATCCTATCAGTGTGAGGGGAAATAAAGAATTGGAGCAAATCTATAAAAGTCGATGGGACAATTCTTTGCCAAGCCTATTCTATCGCTTCCATACAGGAAAAAAGTATCAACTTGATATGATTTGTTATTATCTTGAGAATACTCCTTCACTAATCTACAGACTAATAACATCAGTTAATAAGAGCATAATAGATGAAGTAACAGTCTTCTCACAAGTCGGAGAAAATAGCAAAGATTGGAATGCTAATTCCTTTACAATATCTAAGAATCTTAATATAACTGTGTATAGGAATAGATTACGTAAAGGAAAAATTATAAAAAAAGATGTGGTTGATAGATATACTATTAATGATAAAGGAAAATTCACAAAACTATAGATCTTTAATTTTCTAAAGCTATATAAATTCTCTCTATGCGAGAAGCAGGACAGGTTGTTTATTCCAATCCCCTATTTAAATAAAGAGGATATCAAAAACGTGCAAAAGAAAGAACAGGAAAAAAGCGACACTCTTTAACACAATATTCTAAGAATACATTTGTTAACGGTGTGTAGTTTAAATTAGTAAATGGATAGTCTTCGGTGACAAATAGTTTACAAAGAACTATGAAAAACACCGAGGGGTGCCCAGCGGCGGGGGCTCGCAGCCCCCGAGAGCGAAACAGAAGATTACGATTAAACATATATTAAACAAAGGGGAGACCACGGCCTCCCCAAGATTAATTAATTTTGTATTATGAAGTTCCATCAATTAACCTCGGAGCAAAGATACACAATTTCTGTCTTACTCCAAAAAGAAATGTCCAAGAAAGCAATTGCAGAAGCAATAGGCGTCCACAGAAGTACAGTATACCGTGAGATAGAGCGTAACTCTTCTGAATATACGGGTAAATACACCTATACGGTTGCCGTCAGGAGAGCAAGAAGGAGCAAGCGATGCTATCAGAGACCTCGCAAGATGACTCCTGAGATGTGGCGGAATATCAGTAAATATCTAAGGATGGGCTGGTCTGCACAGCAGATATGCGGGCGTATGAAGACACTTGGAAGGAAGTGTGTGTCTCACACGACCATATACAAGTACATCTGGCGGGACCTTAATGATGGTGGAGACATCTATAGGTTCTGTCGTTTCCAGTTCAAATACAGGAACCACTGGCTTAAAAGAGACCAAAAGTCACTCTCTGGGAATCGGAAAAGCATAGACGAACGTCCTGCCTGTGCTGACGGAAAGCGGTTCGGAGACTGGGAGATGGATCTGATCATCGGCCCGGGAAACTCATCGGCATTAACCATGGTGGAGAGAAGTACCAACCTTGGGATTATCAGAAAGTTGGCTAAATACAAGACGGCCCGGGAGGTTTCCAAGGCCGTAACAGAGGCTTTGAGACCCATAAAGGATGCTGTACATACCATAACTACAGACAACGGACCGGAGGTTATGCAGTATGAGGACATTGAAAAATCTTTAGGATGCAGCGTATATTATGCACATCCACACTGCCCCTGGCAGAAGGGAGCTGTAGAAAATCTGAATATGTTAATCAGGCAGTATATCGATAAAAAATGTAATATAAACAAACTCTCAACGCAGTATATTGCCGCAATAGAAGCAAAATTAAATGACAGACCCAGGAAGAAACTTAACTTTAGGACACCGAAATTTGTTTTTTACAAAAAACTTAAGTAAATTCGCATTTGGTAGTTGAAACTACCCTGCGTTAAAAAATAAAGTTTTCAACTCTCATCGCTGCCATTGACAGCTATAGGTAAAATCATTGCTCTGCAAATCATCCCTTTCCAACATGCTAAACGTAGAATGTTGCCATAAAAGATGATGCAAATTGACGAATAAAGAAAATATGATGATTTTAATATTCATTTCATCTTCTTTTGTGAGGAATAATAAAAAATATTGTAAATTTGTAGATGATAATTGATTTTTTTAATCTAATCGAAAGAAATATGACACTATCAAAGCAAGACCTAAAACAGTTAGCTTCACGTGGTATCAGTGAGAAGCAAGTGGAAAAACAGTTGAAACAGATAGCAGAAGGCTTTCCCTTTCTGCGCCTTGAAGCTGCAGCGTCTGTCGGGAATGGCATAGTTGCGCCCTCAAATGAGGAACGTGACGCTTTCATTCAACAATGGAAGCAATATAAAGAGCGTCCGCATAAGATTGTAAAATTCGTTCCTGCCAGCGGTGCAGCCAGCAGAATGTTCAAGAATATATTTGCTTTTCTCTCCTCACCTTATGAAGTTCCGACCACAGATTTTGAGAAGACATTCTTTGCCGAGATAGAACATTTCGCTTTCAAAGATGCTTTGAACGAGGCATGTAAAGCCAACCAAGGCAAAGATATTGTTGACTTGATTGCAGAAGGACGCTATAAGGATATCGTTGCCAATCTATTGCAACCGGCCGGATTAAATTATGGCAGCCTTCCAAAGGGCCTGCTGTTATTCCACAACTATGAGGATGGCCCACGCACTCCAATGGAAGAGCACCTTGTGGAAGCGGCACTCTATGCCAGCTGTAACGGTGAGGCCAATGTTCATTTCACTGTAAGTCATGACCATTTGGCTTTGTTCAAGGCTAAGGTTAAAGAGAAGGCAGACCATCTTGCAAAGAAGTTCGGAGTGTCATACAATATCAGTTTTTCCGAACAAAAGCCAAGTACGGATACGATTGCAGCCAATACGGACAATACTCCTTTCAGAAATGCAGACCAAAGTATGCTTTTCCGCCCCGGCGGACATGGTGCATTGATAGAAAATCTCAATGAGATTAACGCTGACATCGTGTTTATCAAGAATATCGACAACGTCGTACCTGACAGGCTCAAACCGTCGACCGTGACTTATAAGCAACTGCTTGCCGGCATACTCGTGGACATACAGCAGAAGATTTTCAACTATCTTGCATTGCTCGACGCAGGGAAATGCAGTCATGAAGAGCTTGAAGAAATCAAACGTTTCGTGCAGAATGACTTATGCTGCAGAAAGCCCGACATTGACAAACTGACTGATGCAGAATTAGCAAAATACCTTAGAACAAAACTTAATCGCCCTATCCGCGTGTGTGGTGTCGTGAAGAATGTAGGCGAACCTGGCGGTGGACCTTTCCTTACTTATAATCAGGACGGCACTGTGAGCCTACAGATTTTAGAGAGCAGTCAGATTGATACCGCCAACGAAGAATATATGAAGATGTTCAGAAATGGCACACACTTCAATCCCGTCGACTTGGTTTGTGCTATCAAAGACTATCAGGGACATGCTTTCCATTTACCAGATTACATAGATCATTCAACAGGTTTCATCAGCAACAAGAGCAAGGACGGACGCGAACTGAAAGCGCTTGAACTGCCAGGTCTGTGGAATGGTGCTATGAGCGACTGGAACACAATATTCGTAGAAGTACCTCTTGAAACGTTCAATCCCGTCAAGACCGTGAACGATCTTCTGAGGGAACAACATCAATAAACATGGAGAAATTCGAATTTACAAAATCAGAACTCGAAGAAACAACGGAGATTCTCAATCATCTTCGTGATATTATAGGTGAGACTTTGAAGAGCGATGACGAACAGCAACTGCGTGAACAGTTGACAACAGCTATCGTTGAGGGACACATACAGCGTGACATTTTCGGACTTAACCCCATACTCCAGGCTTTACGCACGGCACAGATTGCCGTAGACGAGATTGGCCTGAAACGCGATGGCGTGCTTGCCACCATGCTCTTTACACTTGTCCTCAATGGTCATCTGACCCTTGAGGACACAGAAACAAAATTCGGAACCAGCGTAGCTCACATTATTCATGGTCTGGTTAAAATCCATAACCTCTACAAGAAGAACCCCATCATAGAGAGTGAGAACTTCAGAAACCTGCTGATATCATTCTCTGAAGACATGCGTGTCATTCTGATTATGATTGCAGACAGAGTGAATCTCATGCGTCAAATCCGTGATACGGAAGCGAAAGAGGCCCAAAAGGAAGTGAGCGAAGAGGCAAGTTATCTCTATGCTCCACTCGCTCACAAACTTGGTTTGTATAAACTGAAGAGTGAATTAGAAGATTTAAGCCTCAAATACCTTGAGCATGATGCCTACTATATGATTAAGGATTCGCTGAATGCGACCAAGACTTCCCGCGATGCTTATATCAAACGGTTTATCGGGCCAATAGAGGAACAGCTAAGAAATGCAGGCCTGAAGTTCCACATGAAGGGACGAACGAAGAGCATTCACTCTATCTGGCAGAAGATGAAGAAACAGAAATGCAAGTTTGAAGGCATCTACGACCTCTTTGCCATTCGCATCATCTTGGACTCTCCCTTAGAGAAAGAGAAGATGCAATGTTGGCAGGTCTACTCTATCATCACAGACATGTACCAACCCAACCCCAAGCGCTTGCGCGATTGGCTCAGCGTACCGAAGAGCAATGGCTACGAGAGTCTGCATATCACTGTACTTGGGCCAGAGAACAAATGGGTTGAAGTGCAAATCCGTACTGAGCGCATGGACGAAATTGCCGAACACGGACTGGCAGCTCATTGGCGGTATAAAGGCATCAAAAGTGAAGGCAGCATTGACGAATGGTTGGCCAATATACGGTCTGCCTTGGAAAATAATGATGACCTTCAACTGATGGATCAGTTCAAAATGGACCTCTATGAAGACGAAGTCTATGTGTTTACACCAAAGGGAGATTTATTGAAATTCCCCAAGGGTGCAACCATTTTAGACTTTGCTTACTATATCCATTCCAATATTGGCAACACATGTACCGGTGGGAAAATCAATGGAAAGGCTGTCAGTTTCAGGGAAAAGCTGCATTCTGGTGACACGGTTGAAATTCTGACACAGAGCAACCAAAAGCCTAAACGCGACTGGCTCAACATTGTGAAAAGTTCAAAAGCAAAAGCAAAAATCCGTCTTGCACTGAAAGAAACGCAGGCTAAGGATGGACTTTATGCCAAAGAACTTCTTGAAAGAAGATTCAAGAATAAGAAGATTGAGATAGAAGAAAGCCTGATGTCGCATATCATCAAGAAATTAGGATATAAGGAAACGTCAGACTTCTATAAAGATATTGCTGATGAAAAACTGGATGCCAACACGGTTATTGAACGCTATATAGAAGTTCGCGACCATGACAGTGGCACCCGACAAGCAGAGAGTGCAGAGAACTTTGAATACAAGAATCCAAACGAGAAATTTGCCTATAAGGAAGATGATGTACTGGTGATTGACCGTAACCTGAAAGGTATTGACTATAAACTGGCACAATGCTGTCATCCTATCTATGGCGACGATGTTTTCGGTTTCGTAACAGTCAGCGGGGGGATTACTATCCATCGCAACACTTGCCCTAATGCCCCAGAACTCCGCAAGCGCTTCGGCTACCGCATTGTGAAAGCTAAATGGAGTGGAAAAGGAAGCTGTCAGTATGCCATTACATTACGCATCATTGGCAATGATGACATCGGAATTGTCAGCAATATCACCAATATCATCTCTAAAGAGGATAAACTTACCATGCGATCTATCAATATTGACTCACACGATGGGTTGTTCAGTGGTAACGTAGTATTGATGATTGAAGACAACAGCAAACTCAATCAACTTATCAAAAAACTGAAAACGGTAAAAGGAGTCAAACAGATTATAAGAATTTAGATTATAAACAAAGTGATAAGGAAAATCTTCTTGGCATTGTTCTTCATAGTATCAGTGCATTTGAATGCTGCTGTTTGCTATACGAAAGCAGACAGCATCAAAGTCATGAAGCTGTTGGAACAGGGGAAAAAACTTTCGAAAGACAAAAATATTATACTTTTCTATGCCCGGCAATTGATTGGTGTTCCATATGTTGCACAGACATTAGAAGTGAACAAACAGGAGCAGCTGATTGTTAATCTACGGCAATTGGACTGTACTACTTACGTAGAAAACGTACTCGCACTCACACTATGCACAGAAAACAAGAAGCTACCGACATTTGCAGACTTCTGTTATTATCTCCGAATGCTTAGATACGAAGGAGGAAAAGTGGATTACCCTACCCGTCTGCACTACTTTACAGCGTGGATTTCTGACAACACAAAACTTGGCTTCGTTCATGAAATTCAAGCGAACAGTGCACCATTCACAAAAGTACAGACGTTGGATGTGGACTATATGAGCCAGCATATTGACAATTATCCTATGCTGAAAGCACACCCGGAATGGATACAGGCAATTTCTAAAATGGAACAACAGCTGACCGGGAAGAAGTTTCACTATATACCCAAAGCGCAGATAGCCAATACCAGTCTCTATCGTAAGACCATAAAAGATGGAGACATCATTGCCATTATCACGTCTAAGAAAGGGCTTGATACCAGCCATATTGGGATTGCGGTATGGCACAAAGACGGTCTGCATATGCTCAATGCAAGCCAAATCAGGCATAAGGTTGTCGAAGAACCGATGCCCTTACGCACCTATATGTCAAAGCATCCTATGCAGATTGGCATACGCATCGTTAGGATTGGAAAGAACAAATAAGTGAACTACTTCTTCTTTCCAAAGTTGAAACCGATATAGAAGTTCACACTTCCAAATACACTGTTGGTAGAGAATTCACGCTCATGATAATTATAAGTATGGAAGATTGAACTCATCCCGGCAAACCATTTTGAATTGTTATAAACAACACCAAAGCGGGCAATACCATCAATAGTAAACTTATTGAAGCGAAAGAAATTCTGCTGTTTCTCGGCCTCACTGATCGTGTGTAAATAGGCAAGAGAAGCCGAAAGAGACACATCAAAGAGCCAATGGCGGGCAAAAACCCAGTTGTATCCATAGCCCCCCATGACAGAATAGTTATCATATTTGACACGACTGACAGATATGCCGGCACTGTCTAACCTCGCTTTGTCAAGCCCTTCAACCGGTCCCAAATGCTTGGTCACCACATCATAGAGAGCCTCCCAATCCATAGAAAGCTTCTGATGCGTATAACCTATGCCCAGAATAGGCGAACCAGCACTCTTTATCTGACAAGTACTCTGACTGAAAGCTGCCGGATATGAGAATTTCTTATGATTAGTAATGTAGTACAAGTTGAACCCACGTATATCAGCATGTAAGCCGGCAAAGTTCACTCCCTTTAACGAACTGACATCAATTTTCTGGTTATCATTAAGGTCTATCTTCCTGATATGATAGTCATCACCCGTTGTTCTATAGAAAAGATCAATCCCTAACTGATTACTGTAAAGGCTGAGATCAATTCCCTTTCGTTTATTCCTGCTTGACAGATGGGTTACGTCCAACGTGTAACCCAAGAATATCCAACGCCAACCGAAATACGGCCCAATCTTGTAACTTGGGTCTGGAGCTAAATCCACACTTTGATGCAGACTGTTCGCAATACGATACATTTCGTAGGTATTGGTATTCTGAAGCATGACTGCATAATTATATTTCTGAGGTTCAATATAGGCTGTATCAATCCGAGAGAAGTCCTTTGCTATGCTGTAAAGCTTATCGAGGAAACGGTTCTTAAGATGATATCCACCTGCAAAGGACAGTATCGAAAAACATAGAAAAATGGTAATAGCAGATAATTTCCTTATGTCCATTACATCATTAGAATTTACCTAATATCCTATCCATTACCCAATTCACGGGAGTCGCACTGACCGAAGTACATGTGCAGGCACCAAATCCCTGCAAATCCTCTATCACCGACTTGATAATCGGCAACTGAACATAAGGAGGATTAGGCACAACGATATTGCTTGTTCCCTCACTTGTAACAAGTCTGATAGGGTCATAGTTGTACACGGAGAATGAAAGTGACCCTTTCTCACCAATGATTTCAATACAATCCTCCCTTGCACTCTGATGTCCGACAAAGCACCAGGAAGCGCTTCCCGGCAGTCCACTTTCAAAAAGAAAACACGCACTGATTGTATCTTCGGCCTTATACAGATGGGCACGATTGGCACAATAACCATGTGCACGGGTGATTACACCAAACAGTTCCTGCAGGATATCCAACTGATGTGGGGCAAGATCGTAGAAATAACCGCCTCCGGCAATATCCGGCTGCAGTCGCCAAGGAAGCTTCTCTGTGCTTTGATAGTCTAAATCACGCGGTGGAACGGAGAAACGTATCTGTACATTGGTCACGTTGCCTATAACATTTTGAGAGAGAATATTCCTCACTTCCTGAAAATAAGGAAGGTAACGACGATAATAAGCAACGAAACATGGCACGCCTGTCTGCTCACTGATACGGTTAATCCGGGCACAGTCCTCATAGCTTGCTGCCAAGGGTTTCTCCACATAAACAGGCTTGCCAGCCTTCATTGCCATGATAGCAAACGTGGCATGGCTTGACGGAGGTGTCGCAATATAAATGGCATTGACATCAGGGTCATCAATAAGTTCCTGTGCATCAGTATACCATTTACGAATATGATGACGTTCAGCATAGGAACGGGCCTTAGCCTCACTGCGACTCATCACGGCCTCGACATGTGAACCTTCGACCTCATCAAAGGCCGGACCGGATTTCTTTTCCGTCACTTCTCCACAACCGATAAATCCCCAACTGATCAGCTTCATATTATCCTTGTTTTACCTGCAAAGATAATATTTTTTACTATCTTTGCAAATAAAAAACTGATAATAATATGGAAATCAAGAAGTCTGAATTCGTCATTTCAGCCCCAACAGTGAGCAAATGTCCAAAGGATGACAAACCCGAATATGCTTTTATCGGGCGTTCAAACGTTGGAAAATCGAGCCTTATCAATATGCTCTGCAACCATAAAGGATTGGCCAAGACCTCCGCAACTCCAGGGAAAACACTTCTGATTAATCATTTCATCATCAACAATGAATGGTATCTTGTTGATCTTCCAGGTTATGGCTTTGCCAAACGTTCAAAGACTGTACAGCAGAAATTGGAACAGATGATTGCATCCTATATCCTGCAACGCAAGCAGCTTATCAACGTATTTGTATTGATAGATATAAGGCATGAACAGCAGAAAATAGACCGTGAGTTTATTGATTGGCTCGGAGAAAGCAATGTTCCTTTCACCATTGTGTTTACAAAAGCAGACAAATTAGGCCCGGGAAAAGCTAAACAGAATGCACAGAAATGGTTGGAACAACTGAAGGACAGATGGGAAACGCTCCCACCTTACTATATTACTTCTTCAGAGAAAAAGCTGGGGCGCGAAGAACTCCTTGCCTATATTGACGAAATAAACAAATCGCTATAATGGCACAGATACCCTATCTTGACGTTCAGGAACTGACGAAACATTTTGGCGCCCAGGTTCTCTTTGACCGTATTTCCTTTTCAATTGCCGAGGGACAAAAGGTCGGACTCGTTGCACAAAACGGTACCGGGAAGTCCACACTGCTCTCTATTCTCACGGGGAAAGAAAGCAAGGACGGTGGCGCCTGCATCTACCGCAATGACCTGCGCATCGGTTATCTCGAGCAATGTCCTAAGTTTGATATGGGAGAGAGCGTGCTTGATGCCTGCTTCAATCATGAAGGAAGTCCTGAAAAGATATTGAAAGCCAAGCAGGTTCTTACGCAGTTGAAGATTACAGACCTGCAAAAGCCCATGGGACAGCTTAGCGGTGGGCAACAAAAACGCGTGGCCTTGGCCAATGTTCTCATTACAGAACCCGACTTCATCATTTTGGATGAGCCTACCAACCACCTTGACTTAGAGATGATAGAATGGCTTGAAGGCTATCTGAACCGTGGAAATAAAACTTTGTTGATGGTGACCCACGACCGTTTCTTCCTTGATCGAGTATGCAATATCATTCTTGAACTCGACAATCAAACCATATATACCTATCGAGGCAACTACAGTTACTATCTTGAAAAAAGGCAGGAACGAATTGACAACACAAGAGCAGAGATTGCCCGTGCAAACAACCTTTATCGTAAAGAGCTTGACTGGATGAGGCGCATGCCGCAGGCACGTGGTCATAAGGCACGCTACAGAGAAGAGGCTTTCTATGACTTGGAGGCCAAAGCCAAGCAACGTATCGAAGAACGGCAACTGCGTTTGAAAGCCAACAATGTCTATATTGGCTCTAAAATCTTTGAATGTCAGTATGTCAGCAAAGCCTGGAGCCCGGAAAATGTCATTCTGAAGGACTTCTACTATAACTTTGCCCGCTTCGAGAAAATGGGCATCGTAGGCAATAACGGAACAGGAAAATCAACCTTCATTAAAATGCTGTTGGGTTTGGTAAAGCCCGACAGTGGCAAGTTTGATATTGGTGAAACCGTTCGATTTGGTTATTTCTCACAGGAAGGATTAAAGTTTGACGAACAACAGAAAGTCATTGATGTTATCACGGAAATTGCTGACTATATAGACTTAGGGGGTGGCCGACACATGACGGCAAGCCAGTTCCTGCAATATTTTATGTTCACTCCTGAGCAACAACACAACTATGTTTACAAGCTCAGCGGCGGCGAACGACGCAAGCTCTACCTTTGTACGGTTCTGATGAAAAACCCTAATTTCCTTGTATTAGACGAGCCGACCAACGACCTTGACATTCAAACCTTACAGGTATTAGAGGAATATCTGCAGGATTTTCCTGGCTGTGTAATCATTGTCAGCCATGACCGCTACTTCATGGACAAAGTCATCGACCACCTGTTGGTGTTCAAGGGAAATGGTCAGATAGCCGATTTCCCAGGCAACTATACGCAGTATCGCGAGTGGTCACAGCTGAAATCAAAGGAAGAAGCAGAGAAAAACAGCAAGACAAAAGAGGTGAAAGCCAAAGTCAACTATCATCATGACGACCGCAAAAAGATGACTTTCAAGGAAAAGCGAGAGTTTGAACAGTTGGAAAAAGAAATCGAACAGTTGGAAAACGAATGCAAGAAAATAGAAGAAGATTTATGCTCCGGCGCTTTATCCGTAGACGAACTGACAGAGAAAAGCAAACAACTCCCTGCATTGAGAGAGCTGTTAGATGAGAAAAGCATGCGGTGGTTGGAACTTTCCGAACTTGCGTAAACAAGACAGACGCTTAGTGATGAAGAACAACTATCTACAGAAACAGAAGATGAGAAAACAGACGTGATTTGACAATGTCAAATGCCCTGAGGTGTAACCTAATTCAGATTGCCATGCAACTTGATGCAAGTTACAATCAATTTTGACTCAAATTACACGGTAAAATGACTCAAATTGCGTTGTAATTCGATACAAATTACAACACCATGTAATGGACCTTATTTTATCATATCCCGAACATGAGTATTATCTTCTTATTTCAATGATGTGCATAAGCACCTAAATCGGGCACAGTATTGCGTCTTTTTCCATCCCTATCAATAGAGGGAACCGTTGTTTTATCGGCCTTACCGATAGCAAAAGCCTGCTTACTGAGATGAAAATCATAGTCTTGACGATTGCCATTAACTTTCAGAAAGAGTTTCGCTCCCATAGAAACCGTGTCTGTAGGAACTTCGTATATGACATTAGTATAGTTCACACTATCAGCCGACTGAGTTTTAGAGGCACGCAACAAACAATGTGCAAAACGATAAGCTGACGTAGAAAGCCTGCTCAAGGATACTTCAACCTGCTCACTTGCATAGCCCGTAACAATGCTGTTTCTTACCATAAAATTCACCAAAGCATGTTTGGCGGCAATGTGTAGGGCTACACCTCGATTACTGTCGAAAGGATAAAACTGCGCCAATGTGCAAGCATTCAAAGCCACATCTCCCCCATCAACAACCAAACAGTTGCCCAATGTATTTGTCAGTTGCGTATTAACCAGTGTTGCTTTACTATTGGTCAATCGCACACCGTCACCTTGACAATTATGCACTGTGACCTGTTCAAGTCTCAATTTCTCACGATTAACATCACTGCTGTCACAAACTATCCCGTCAAAACAACCATGGATTTCAGCATGACTCAACTGATTTTGATAGGAAGGACTATGAAAATGCAATCCCTGCCACTGCCCACTAACACGGTCATAAGGTAGATAGTCAAACATCTTATCCAATCGACTACCACGCATTAGCACTTCTTTCCCCGCCTCTCCAACAAGCACCAACCGACCGAAAACATCCACACCTGCCGAATGATTAAAGTAAATCGTTGTACCTGCCTTTACAGTTAATGTAGCTCCTTCGTTCACCTTAATCCCCTTGGAAATTATAATTGGACGCGAGGGGCTGTCAATAACAGTGTCATGGCGTACATCCAAGAAATCAAAGTGCGTGGCATCCCATGCCCAGGCACGTAATTTCACCCGCTGCTCCACCCCACTTTCCAAAGTGAAAACAAGGTCTTCTGTGAATGCCTGCGGTGCAGTTACTCCAGTATTAGGAGCGGTAGCTTCAACATATACACGCAGACTATCACCATGATAAATGGGCATATCACTCGCCTGAAAGCCATTATTGCCATTCAAGGGAGTTCCATTCACATTAACCCGAAAGCCTGTTTGATTACCATGTGCCAACCGTATGTTAGCCAACCGCAATCCGGAGCGATTCAAATTATAAACCCAAAACTGATACGTTGAAGATGATGTAGTAGAAAAGAGCGTATCAAGACTGACCGTATCTGTTGAGAAAGTCAGCTTATCTGCCCTCGACAAAGAGAATGTCTCTTCATCATTGCAGGACGCTATTGCAAACAAAGCACCAAGAATAAAGATGCTTGATAAAAACCGTTTCATTATTGCTATAACGCAATTTATCGGTTTTTATTTTTCATATACCAGCGATGAGTGAAGAATTGATAATAGAGAAAAGCAAGGATTGCAAGTCCCAATGCTACAAACAAAGCCAATTGTTCCTGGCTATAAAGATAGCCCCAACCCACTGACAGGCCCAATGCAAGCCCCGATTCCCAAGCTAAGAAATAGCTGCTTTGAGAGGTTCCACGCTGACAGTGCTTGCTTAATTTAATGAAAAACAACTGAAAACGGGAAGCTATCAGGCTCACCCCAAACCCGATAAGTGCCGGTGCCAGAATATCAACAGACAATTGCCGACGTGTCAATAACAGCAACAAAGCCATTGAAGTAGCAAGAAGTCCGGTAATAGCTTCGCTCTTCAGATCGGCATTTACAAAGACAAACTTCTGAGCTAAGATAGCAAAGGCAAAACCGACTAACATCATTCCATAGAATGTCAGCGTATGAAAAATGGAAAGAAGAACACCTAACAGCATCGACACCAACATCAAATTGACAAACAGCCACTTGCCTTGTGGGAGGAAAAATCGGTCAAGACTATAAAGAGGAATATTGTCATCAGGTGCCTTAAAAGGGAATTTCACACCGTAAATCAATAAAACTGCCGCCAAACAAAGCAATACTGAAGCCACAATAAAACTATTGAAACCCAAAAATCTGCTGATGATTATTCCTGCAATGGGGCCAAGTGAGAGTGCAAGACGACCGAACCAAGAAGATGCATAGTTTGCTTCTGTGCGCCGAAATGACTCACACACATCTATAATCAGCGTACTTGAAAGTACCATTTGCACTAACCCAAACACAGCACCAAGCAAAAAACTCAGCATATTGACTGCCCAGAAAACATAAGAACTCTCCAATCTATGGAAGAATGTCATGGCATACAGACACACTATCATTATGAAAATACCGACTCTGCAAACTCTGTTGCGTCGGTATTTCTGAACAAAATAACTACAGAACCCACCCAAGAAAAACAATCCGACGGCATAGAAAGCAAAAGCGTATGACACTTGCCAATGCACAGTATGATGCACTTTCATCAACCATTTCGGTACAATGGGAAGCAACATATAAATTGCCATGCACAGAAAGAGATTAGCTAACGACAGCATCCAGAACTCCCGATGCCACAGATTAATATGTATTGGGGTGTTTTGAGTATCCATAAGTTCAATAGCTTTCGTCAATATTCGGGAAAGAACAAGCCTTCACGGTGTGAATATACTCCTGAACACCATCAGTCATACACTTACTCACATCCGCAAAATGACGCAGGAACTTTGGTTTGAAACCTTGTGTCATTCCCAAAGCGTCTGCATAAACCAATATCTGTCCATCTGTACCGCTACCCGCACCAATACCAATAGTTGCACAACTAACAGACTTTGTGACTTCTTCCGCAAGCTTTGCAGGCACTTTCTCAAGGGTAATCGCAAAACAACCGACAGCATCAAGCGTCCGCGCATCATTCAGAAGTTTCTCTGCTTCAGCTTCTTCTTTGGCGCGAAGACCATAACCACCAAACTTATGTACGCTCTGTGGCGTCAATCCCAAATGTCCCATTACAGGAATACCTGCATCGATAATGCCTCTTATGGTATCTGCAATTTCAATGCCACCCTCCATTTTCAAGGCGTCAACGCCTGTCTCTTTCATCATCCTGACAGCATTACGGACACCTTCTTCACGGCTCACCTGATAGCTTCCGAAAGGCATATCACAGACAACCAAACAATGCTTGCAAGCACGAGCCACAGCTCTTGCATGATAAATCATTTGATCTATGCTAATAGGAAGAGTGGTCTCATTGCCAGCCATGACGTTAGAAGCCGAGTCACCCACCAAAATTCCGTCAATGCCTGCAGCGTCAATAATGCCTGCAGTAGTATAATCATAGGCGGTAAGCATTGTGATTTTCTCACCAACCTGCTTTAATTCCACGAAGGTTTTCGATGTAATCTTTTTCTTGTCAATTGATAAATATCCCATGTCATTTTATTTTTCAGCATGCAAAAGTACATCAAAAACACGACATGTCAAAATATATATCAATCTAATTCGCCTGCCAACCAGTCATAGCTTTTGCCGACATAGTTGGGAATAACAATATCTGCATAAGGTTTAATCGCCTCTTTCGGATTGGTAGTTGACAGACCAACCGTGAACACTCCAGCCCCACGGACAGCTTTCAAGCCATTGAAACTATCTTCAAATCCTACACATTGCAACGGAGATAAGCCAAAACATTCAGCACCTTTCAAATAAGGAGCAGGATCAGGCTTACTCGCGGTGAAGTCTTCACTGGTTAAAATGCGGTCAAACAAACTCTTGAAAGAAGGCCTTTTCGCATAAACCGTGTTCATCTTAGCAACATTACTGCTCGTGACAACAGCCGTCTTCACACCATGATGACGCAGATCGGCAACAAAATCCAGAAAGCCATCAACATAATCAAAATGCATATTGGCTTCAAACTCGTTCAATCTTTCGGTTATCTTTACCTGTTCTTCCTTCACGTCAGCAAAATATTTCTCATAGATTTCAACGAGCGTTTGTCCCTTAATTTGATTTTCCAATCCGGGCTTTTCGGGATGATACAACCTGCATTGCGACCTCCAGAATTCCGTATACTGCGGTTCGGTGTTGAATATAACACCGTCCAAATCAAACAAAGCTGCCTTTACCTCTCTTTTCATTGCTATTTTATATATCTTACTAAAACATCATGAGACCTTGTTTCAAGGTATCTTATGCGGTCTCACAACACTTGCCACAGTCTTTGAAGTCTTAGAAACAACCTGCTTGTTTTTCACGACAAAGTCTTTCCAGCTGCTGTAATGTCGGGCATCAGTTTCGGGTCTTCCCATTTGCAGAAAATGGCAATAGGCTGCAGCAAGAGCATCCGTTGCATCCATAAATCTTGGCATGTCTTCTTCTTCAAGATGCAACACACGCTGCAACATGCCCGCCACCTGTTCCTTAGAAGCCTGCCCCTGCCCTGTGATTGCCATTTTAATCTTCAACGGAGCATATTCGTGAATGGGCACATCACGCCGTATTGCAGCAGCAATAGCTACCCCCTGTGCACGTCCGAGCTTCAGCATCGACTGTACATTTTTACCAAAGAACGGTGCCTCAATAGCCAACTCATCCGGAAGATAAGACTCAATAATGCCTGTTACACGTTCGAAAATATGTCCCAAACGCAAATAAGGATCATGCACCTTTCGTAAATCTATAACACCCATAGCCTCCATCTTCGCCTTGTTTCCATTCACACGAAGTACACCATAGCCCATAACATTCGTTCCAGGGTCAATACCTAAGATGATTTTTTCTGCTTTGTTCACCGCCATAAACTAACGGTCTAAATAGGGATTAGTGGCAAGTTCTGCGCCAATTGTTGTTTCCGGGCCATGTCCGGGATA
Organism: Segatella oris; assembly: GCF_900637655.1. Taxonomy (NCBI): domain Bacteria; kingdom Pseudomonadati; phylum Bacteroidota; class Bacteroidia; order Bacteroidales; family Prevotellaceae; genus Segatella; species Segatella oris. The sequence continues at coordinate 1,336,883 of NZ_LR134384.1, read as the reverse complement.
CACTCTGGTGTCATCAGGAAGCTGACATACAATGCGAAGACTCTGTATCATCTGGAACATTGAGCCTCCTTCAAAGTCTGTTCTCCCAATGGAACGCTGAAAAAGAGTATCGCCCGTGAAAGCAACATGCTCCTCTTCATCGTAGAAGAACACACTACCGTGAGAATGTCCCGGTGTTTCTATAATCGTAAACACATGTGAGCCAAAGGCAATTGTGTCCTTACCCGTGAGATATTTTCCTACCGACGGCAGATCTTCCTCAAGTTTCACACCCGCTATCTGAAGCGCCTGTTCCTTGAGTTTCAGCATCAAAGGCTTATCCCCTTCATGCACTTCAACCTTCAAGCCATACTCCTTATAAACCATTCCGTTGCCGAAATTGTGATCTATATGACCATGCGTGGCAAGAAGATGCACCGGTTTCAACCCTTCAAAATGAATATAATCTTTGATTGCAGCTAAGTCTTCTTCATAGAAAGCACCGCAATCAATGATGACACATTCATCAGTTTCATCACTCACAACATAGCAGTTTTCCTGCAACATGTTGCACAAAAAGCGTTTTATCTTTAACATAATCAGCCTATTGGGACATAAATAAGTTTCTTGTCTTCACGAAACCATTCCTCGTCGAAAAAATCTGCTAACGGAGTCACTTCTACAATGTTCTTGAACGGTTTGAGTTCTTCTTGCAAGTCTCCACCTTTCAGACACAGCAGACCATTAGGCAAAGCATTCCGCTGTTCCTTACGGATGTTCTTGCGGATAATCTTCATCAAATCGGGCAACTGCATTACAGCACGACTCACGATGAAATCATATTTTCCTTTCTCCTCCTCTCCACGACGATGCAAGGCCTCGACATTCGTCAGTCCAATTGCCTGTGCAATCTCGGTGGCTACACGTATTTTCTTACCCGTTCCGTCAATCAACCGAAACCTACATTGTGGGAACATGATGGCCAAAGGGATGCCGGGGAAACCGCCACCCGTGCCAAAATCGAGTATCTCCGTACCCTCCTTGAAGCGGATAGCCTTGGCAATTGCCAAGGAATGGAGCACATGATGCTCATACAAGTTGTTGATATCTTTACGCGAAATCACATTGATTTTACTGTTCCAGTCACGATAGAGTGCATCAAGCATTGCAAACTGTCGGGACTGCACTTCCGTAAGATGAGGGAAATATTTCGTAATGATGTCTGTCATTGTTTTTATTTAATAATACCCTGCAAAAATACGAATTTTCTCTGGAAGTATGTTGATATCGCTAATAAATATTCAAGAGGCAGAGAAAGTTTAAGCCCAATCAACATCTTCATCTGCAATACTATAACCTAACATCATCGGCACATTGAAGTGCATATGCACGGAGAAAAACATGTCCGGACAAAGGGAACAAAATCTAACTTTCGAACTCCATTCTATTAAAATCAAGGCTATCAAATGATTTTACAAATACCCTTGTCAGATTTGCGTATTTGAAACGAGAGTCTTCCCTGCTCCAAATAACCGCTGTTTTCCAATAGTTTATAAGCTCCTAACAATCAACATGTTACTGAATTCAAGAGAAAAAGTGAAGTGAAATCATGTAAAAAACAGCCATAATTTGCATCAAATCACAGTGCAATATGCGCCATTTCATCGTGTACTTTGACTCAAATAGCCACGCGTTTTGCATCAAATTACACTGTAGTATGCCTCAAATTACACACTGCAGACTTTGAAATTGGAAGATTTAACCTATTTTCCTGCTTTTCTATTTCTATTTGGTGCAATTTTTTAGTCATAGATTTTGGCCAATAATCCTTACAAAACGAGAACTATTCTTGATACAGGAAGGCTTTTGGGAAAGCGTAAATGATGACGGGACTTGTAAACATCTTAGAGTTCATATGCATCAAAAGACTCAGCTTATCGTTTGAGTTTACAGCATACAGAAACCTTATCTCCCACTATAACAATAAGTCATCATCATCTGTCATCAATAGAGTTAAGAATGAATTCATTGGTTAGCAGACATAAAAAAGCAGTCCCGGAATCACTTCCAAGACTGCTATATTTTGTGATTTGAAATTTCATTGTTGAGTGATTGCTCACTCGGTGTTATCCACAATCTATGACTTTTACCTTAAACTAATACCTTTCAGAATCACAATCTTTAAACCTAATAACTAAAAACCTAAACAATCTATTAACCTTTTGTATGTGCAAAGTTAGGCAAGTTTCATGAATGCTCCAAATATCATGACGCATTTCATTGATTAAAAGCTACTTTCTTGATTTATATCAAAAATCTGTTTGCGTGCACAAACGCAACACATCTTCTGTCCAATCCTCCCCGTTCACAGCCAGAACAGTATGGATGCCTAAGCTATGGGCAGCCTCAACATTGCGTGGTCCATCATCAATGAACAGCACATCTTCGGCTTGTATCTTCTCCTTCTGAAGGATATATTCGAAGAAAACAGGTGAAGGCTTCAACGCTTTTATCTTATAACTGACGTAAAGTTCATCTAAATAAGACCGAATACTATTGCCTTTCCCATCAAAATCACAGCTGTCAATCCACGACATCATGAATGGATTGGTATTGCTGGCCAAGGCCAAACGAAAACCCATGTGACGTAAGCGAAGTAGCACATTGAGATTACGTTGCGGCAAAAAGGTGGCATAACCCAACCACGCCAGCCTGCAGTCATCCCATGAAAGCGATTTCCCGACTTTGTCAGAAAGCTGTGCAACAAATTCTTTATCACTAATCTTTCCTTCTTCAAGTGCACCAAAAAGGCCCGTCTGGGTGTACATACTCAGTTGATGTTCAGCATCTTTCAGACCTAAACTTCCAAAGCGTCTCACCGCTTCATGGCGGTCACTGGTATAGATGACGCCACCTAAATCAAATAAAATCAAACGTATTTTCATGACTTCGAGTTTTGAGCTATCTTGAACAAAACACCTGTTGGGCAAATAAAGCGACAGTAAGGGCGTGGTATAAAGATTGACAATGCAAGCACTACGACTGCCAAAACCAACACAACGACCGATGCACTTTGCAGGATAAAGGCTGCAAACACCTCATAATCCATCCATTGGAAGCCAACGCCTAACAGCATTAACATCGTAAGTGTGGCCCATAATATTTCGCGAAAGCGTCCCAACTGCTTGGCTGTTTCCTGGCTCATTCTCAACTTTTTATGCTTATTGACCTTTCCTGCCAACTCCTGAAGTGCTCCACAAGGACACACATTCGTACAATAATAGTACTTTTTACCAAACAAAGGATAAACAAATGCCGTTATCAACATAATGACAGGGATAAGCGAAGTCCATAGATTTACACCACTTGACATATAGCCAACCATGAGGGAATAAGATATAAACGTGCCACACCAAAAGCCCAATACGGCCACATTCAGTATCTGCTGTATCGTTCGATAGGTCTTTTTACGATAGAACAAAGGAACAACAGCCGCTAAAAGTACGACTATCAAACCCGCAACAGTCTTGGTATTAAGATCCATTTTTTCAAAGAAACTCTTCTCATGCACATTCTTTGCAGCATATTGAAGGCCACGTTCCACATTACCGATAATCCCACGCGATGAGAATGTTGCACCACTAATGGCATCGACTTTCAGTTGCTGTGCCTCGTCAACGGATTTTCTATTCCACGCTGTCAGCAATTTACTTGCCTGTTCAAAGAACTCTGGTGTTTCATGATTCTTCAGTGCCTTGATTTTCAAAATCTTACCATCCTTTAAGTAAATCTCTAATGGAACGGTTCCTCCAAATCCCGTCACATCTTTTGCAAGAGAAGCCGTATTGATAACTGTCACATTATCCTTTGTGTGATACATTGTATCAACAGCTATATTCTTTGCTATTGAATCACCTGGCATTACACGCATTTTATGCCCCAAAATCTGCCCATCACGCACAACAGCTATAACGGCCATTACTACGAAACAGATAACAAAAGAGACTAATTGTTTTATCTTCTTATTCTTTATTTCCACGACAACTAATATATTAATGAGCCGCAAAATTACAAATTAAATAGATTTTTCTGCCTCATTCTTACCCGCTTTTAATATATATTAGTATCTTTGCTTTCATGAACGAAATAAAGATTAAAAGGGTTTATGATGCTGCCGATGAACACGACGGCTATCGCATTTTGGCTGACAGATTGTGGCCAAGAGGAATTGCAAAAGTAAAAGCTGACATTGATCTTTGGGAGAAAAATATTGCTCCTTCAGCAGAATTAAGGAAATGGTTCGGCCATATCCCTGAGAATTTCCCTACTTTCACAGAACGCTACATCACAGAACTTGAGGCGAACCCAGAGACAAATGTATTCATTGAGCTTTGCCGAAAACAACTCAAAGAGAGCAATGTAACTATTCTGTTCGGCGCCAAAGATGAAGTCCACAACCAAGCTGTTGTATTGCGAGATTACATCAATAGGCAGTTAAAAACAGAATAAGGTAATCAACATGGATGCTTACTTCAAGTATTACCCCACGAAAGACGGCGACAGGTATCAAACACTTGTCGCCCCCTTTAAATTTGAGAGTGTAAAGTAAACAGTGGCAGGCTACAATAAGAAACAGTTTTATACAGTTTATTTTTTATGGACAACAACGAAATTAATTACAAGAGAGCTGTGGAACAGCTTCGTAACGGAGAGCTATTATTTGGTAAGGATGGTGCTTTGCACCAATGTTGGAACGCATTTTGAATGCTGCCCTTGAAGGTGAGATGAATGTCCATTTCTCTCTTGAAGAACGCTCAAAAGGCAATCGCCGTAATGGTAAGATACCTAAGCAAGTGCAGACACGTTATGGTGAGGTCACAGTAGAAACTCCTCGTGACCGTGACGGTTCCTTTGAACCTCAGACCGTCAAAAAGCGTGAAACGATCCTTGCAGAAGGTATGGCGGATCAAATTATAGACATGTTATCACAACAATTAGCAATAAAATTTGGAGAACGTTTTGAAATCATGTAACTTTGCCTCGGAAGAAAGGTTTCTCATCTGGCCAACACGATTAAAAATCGTATTATCCAAAATGAGGTGAAATATGAAGGATTAGAGCCTTGATACAGTTGAAATTACACAACCGTTACATGGCAACATATAGGCAAATAGCTTATCGGAATGTTTTGGAAAAGGGCTTCAAAAACAGCAACGTATGAACATCTCTATACTAGCAAGTTCTGCTACCACCCTATAAGCATTTTCATTATTTTTATATAAGTCTTAGGTAAAAAAAGACCACTCAAAAAGAGCCAATTAGACTTTCTTGAGTGGTCTTTTCCTATTATCATGCAATTATTCTATTACTACAGGTCGAATTGACTGACCATATCGGCAGTTATCTCCATTATCAGCATTAACGCCATCACAATCTATACCCAACATGCGTGCATAGTCTTTACTGTCTTCAAAGAGAATAGATGCCGAGTAATATCCACCATAACCTGCATATTTCACTCCCTTTGTGTCATCATATCGAGAGCCCGCGAAAGGCAGAAATAGGCCTTTTGAGAGATCATCTTGCGTCAGTTGTATAGGGCGAGTAATGGTTCTTGCAAAGTCACCTTCACCTGGTTCGGTTACTAAATAACCATATATCCTGTCATTGTTTTCCACAACTACATAGCCAAGCTGCCACTTCCCGCGCTGTGCTAAGTTGTAAATCTCGTCATAAGATGGTAAGCGATACTTTCCTTTTGTAGCCCAATAAGCAATGTCACCAAAGGCTGCTTGGCTGAAATCAGTGGTTTCGTGCAGGAACTTATCATCTGTATACATCTTCCCAGCAATATTTGTTTTTGTTGTGTTTCCATACACATCTTTCGAATAGGTGAGTGCATTCTTACCGCAAACACCAAAGTTGAAGTGGTCTATCTGGTCATCAGCCTGTATCTTCTCAAACTTATAAGCCTCTGATGAGCTTCTATGAAATCCATAACGAGGATTAAAATAATCCCACTGATGGTCGGCTAACTTCCATGTTCCTTTGTCATATTGTAGGTTTCCCGTTGCCCATTTCACTCCAAATAGCGTTACATGCTTTGGAATTTGTTGCGAACTTTCATCTGCTTCAAAAGAAATCTCTTGGATATCATCAGCAGATAGTTTCACGAGTTCACCTCCCTTTTTTACAATTTTCATCTGATAAGTTTGTGCAGACAAGGTTACAAAGGTGAAAGCGAAAACAATTGAGAGTAGATACTTCTTCATTTTTATTATTGTTTTAAGTTGTAATTCTGTGTAATATATTGATACTTACATCATTTATTAACGGCTATCTTGAGATTACCATTTGGTGTGCATACCATGTATACGCCTGCTGGATAGGACGAAAGGCTGATGTCGAGCAAACCATCTGATAAAGCCTGTGTCTTAAAAACCAATCGCCCACCGATTGTTACCACACTAACTGGTGCTCCAGCAAGGAGTCCTCGCAAGCGAATATGCCCCTCATCGTAATCTGCCTGCAGTTTATCCACACGGCGTTGGGACGGTGTAGAAATACCATCGGTAAGACTTTTCTCACTAAAACTGTAATGAACGATGTCCGATAAAGCCACGGTAATGTTTCGTTTTTCTGTCGAAGCGGTCATGCTTCCGCTAGCAAAAGTGATTTTGGGTGTGTCAGAAAGTGCAAACTCTGTCTTCGTTCCGTTCCGGAGTTCTATGCAAAAGAACTTCACAGGCCCTGCTGCTTTCGCTCCCAAGGGCATGACTAAGCATCCGAACAGAAATAATTTGATTAGATTACTTTTCATTGTTGATTGAATTTTATGTTTCTTTTCATTGTTTATATGCTTGATAGCTGCATTGTAAATCACCTGATAACTTATCATTACAAGAGTAAGTTGGATTGCAAACTAAATGATGTTGCCGTTGTCAATGATGATTAGATATTCGCGATTTACTTGTGCATCGTATAGGTGACACTCACTTGTTGATAGCCATTTGCCGCCTCAAAGTCCCATGGAAACACAAATGTCATCGTCCCTTTCGTAAAATCTACATGACCTTTTGGCGTCACCCAATCAGAAGGAGTGTTATTATATGTGTCGCGACTTATATCACTTATACCAAGCCAACGTTGGGGATCAATCGAGCCACCGGCTAAAAGAAACTCGTCGGTAATTTGATAACCCACAATCTTTCCATTCTCTTTCACATATACCAAAGTTCCTTTGTCACGTAGTTCCTTAACCCTTTCCCATGCTGAAAAGTAATAAACAAAGGGTAAAGCGGATATCATCTCGTCGTAGTGGTTAGAACGTTGAACCACAAACTCCACCTCACCTGAGGACGGAATGAGCTTAATATCGTCGAGGCTCATGCTGAATTGTTCCTTTGTTGCATCGTAATTAATAGCCTGCACTATCGCACTGCCATAAGGTTGCTGCAAAAAGAACTCATGATCTTCCACGGTTTTAGCTTTCAACACATCGTAAAAGAATGACGTTAGCCCCATAGGATTGTCCACAATCTTTAGTATCGGCGCATCGGCTGTTGCCTTCTCACTGAGCGTGATGATGCTGAACCCCTTAAAAGAAGCCTTGGATTGCCCCTTGAAAAATTCCTCTTTATCTTTGGTGTTAAATAAAACTGTGACCTCAACAGGCACCTTGCCTAATAGAGAAGTGAGGTCAAAACCAAACTTTTCTTTATATCCTGCAATGAGTTGCAGCTGTTCAGGCGTCAAAACGGGGATGTCGGCATCAGGTGTAACCACGATTTTCACCCCTTCATCTGCAGCTTTCATTCGTGGGTCTGATGTATTTCCGATGGTTATACTCAGCGTCTTTGGTACTGAAAGCGCATGCTTAGCATTGGATATCACTTTCACAGTAGCCTCCTTTTGCTTTGCCTTAAAATGCAAAACATTATGGTCTAAGTGCACGATGTCGTCTTCATTGCCCTCCAAAGTCAACTCTATGGTCTCGTCTTTTGTGGGAGCAAAGGCTATCAACACATTGAGTGTAACGCCCTCTGCATCATCTTCAGACATAAAGGCATTGCCAACCACAGAAAGGGCTATGCCATTTGACATCTGCACATCATTCTCGTTATTGTTTCTACAGGCCACTACCAAGAAGAAAATAACAATCAACGGGAAGATTGTTCTCATGAATTTCATTTCTATTATCTGTTAAATTATACTTTATTTTTTATGCATTCTGATGATGTCTTTAAAGCTTCAGCTATGTTTTCCCATAACCCTCGCAACATACACTACAAGAGATTGATGATTAAAAGATCTGAGATCTTTATCCAAAACGAAAGATAAGATTCTCTTTACAACAACTTCTCTTCTCCTCTTTACTCATAAGTATAAATCATCTCAATGCATTTTTCCATCTCAAAGATGATATTGGCAACACTCAAAGTCCAAAAGATCGTGGTTGTTTGATCAGAAACAAACTGTAAGATTCGTTTATGGATGCAAAATTATAAAGAACCAATTGATCTGGCAATACTCAATAATAGTGATATTTAATGATACTTAAAATAATATAAAAAAGGCGTTTTGCCACGAAACATTCAATTCACTCACCAAGGCAAAGTGTCGTTTCTGCACATAAATTCTTTGTAAAGAACCCACTAAACACTATTAAATCATGCTACAATCTTTATGAAATAACCGCATAATTCGTATCAAATGACCATGTAATTTGCCTTGAATCGAAAGCCCAACACAATTGATAATGAAAACGATACAGCATAAAAACACACAGTAGCAGACATTGTGGCATAGCGTCATCTGATTTAAATGTAACCATGATATTCGTTGAAGGTTCTGCTTGAATGCATAAATCCGTTAGACCAAACATACCACACTATAATGTTAAATAACTTTAACCAATTTACAAATATCCTTTCCAGGAATTGCTCATTCCTATGAAAAGCCGTACCTTTGCACCCGTTTCGAGCGTATGCTCTTTATTAGAGATACGCTACATTCACATAAAGTCTAACTTTATTAAATTAAATTTTTTATGTCAGAATTAAAGAACGTACAGCCATTGGCAGACTTCAATTGGGACGAGTTTGAGAATGGTTCAAGCGCAAACGTCAGCAAGCAAGACCTTGAAAAGGCTTATGACGAAACCCTGAACAAGATTCAGGAGCATCAGGTTGTAGAGGGTACTGTTATCTCTCTCGACAAGAAAGAAGTGGTTGTTAACATCGGTTACAAGAGCGATGGTATCATTCCTGCTTCTGAATTCCGTTACAATCCAGATTTGAAGGTCGGTGACAAGGTTGAGGTTTACGTAGAAAACCAGGAAGACAAGAAAGGCCAGTTGGTTCTTTCTCACCGCAAGGCCCGTCTGAACAAGAGCTGGGACAAGGTTAACGAAGCGCTCGAGAATGAGGAAATCATTCAGGGTTACATCAAGTGTCGCACTAAAGGTGGTATGATTGTTGATGTATTCGGTATTGAGGCATTCCTCCCAGGCAGCCAGATTGACGTTCATCCTATACGCGACTACGATGTATTCGTAGGCAAAACCATGGAGTTCAAGGTTGTAAAAATCAATCAGGAATTCCGCAATGTTGTCGTTTCTCATAAGGCTTTGATTGAAGCTGAGTTGGAAGCACAGAAGAAAGAGATTATCTCTCACCTTGAGAAAGGACAGGTACTCGAGGGTACAGTCAAGAACATCACTTCTTATGGTGTATTCGTTGACCTCGGTGGTGTTGACGGACTCATTCATATTACAGACCTCTCTTGGGGCCGCGTAAGCGATCCACACGAGGTTGTTGCACTCGATCAGAAGATTAATGTCGTTATTCTTGACTTCGATGAAGATAAGAAGCGCATTGCTCTCGGCTTGAAGCAGCTCACTCCTCACCCATGGGATGCACTCAGCCCAGACCTGAAGGTAGGTGACCATGTAAAGGGTAAAGTTGTCGTTATTGCAGATTATGGTGCTTTCGTTGAAATCCAGCCAGGTGTTGAAGGTCTTATCCATGTAAGCGAAATGTCATGGAGTCAGCACTTGCGTTCAGCACAGGAGTTCATGCATGTAGGCGACGAAGTGGAAGCAGTCATTCTGACTCTCGACCGCGACGAACGCAAGATGAGCCTCGGCATCAAGCAGCTCAAGGAAGATCCATGGGAGGCTATCGAAAGCAAATATCCTGTTGGTAGCAAGCATACGGCAAAGGTTCGCAACTTCACTAACTTCGGTATCTTCGTTGAACTTGAAGAAGGTGTTGATGGTTTAATCCACATCAGCGATCTCTCTTGGACCAAGAAAGTAAAGCATCCATCTGAATTCACGACTGTTGGTGCTGAAATCGACGTTGTAGTTCTTGACATTGACAAAGAGAACCGCCGTCTGAGTCTCGGCCACAAGCAGCTTGAAGATAATCCTTGGGACACCTATGAAACACTCTACACTCCAGGTTCTGTTCATGAAGGTAAGATTACTCAGATGATGGATAAGGGTGCTGTTATCACCTTGAACGAAGGTGGTGAAGGCTTTGCTACACCTAAGCACCTTGTAAAAGAAGATGGTTCACAGGCTCAGCTTGGTGAGGAACTCCCATTCAAGGTGATTGAGTTCGTGAAAGAAACCAAGCGCATCATCCTCTCTCACAGCCGTACATTTGAAGAGGGTAAGGACGATGTTGTCGCAGCTAAGCCGGCTCGTAAGCACACAGCTCACAAGTCTGACGCTGCTGCCCAGATTAACAATGTAGCTGCAGGTACCTCTCTTGGCGACCTCAACGTACTTGCTGATCTGAAAGCTAAGATGGAAAAAGGCGAATAATTCATGCCTTAACCAATAATAACAAGAGCCTGCTTTGAAAAAAGCGGGCTCTTTTTTTGCACTTACAAATATTTTTCTTACCTTTGCAGTGAAATCAATACAGTTGTGTTTCCGTTCGAGAAACACACTTCTATTCAATCAATATTTTTCATATACTTAGTATGTATAGCAAGGACGAATTATTATCTAAGGACGTCACCGAGCTGGCTAAGATTGCCTCCGAGTTAGGTGTCACCTTTAACCAAAAAGATAGTCAAGAAGATATCATTTACGCTATTCTGGATAAACAGGCCATAGAAGAAGGTAACAGAAATCCATTAAGCGCCAAAAGAAAACGCACAAGAATTGTGAAAAAGGATACCGATCGTGTCTATACTGTAAAAGGTAAAGAGGGCGAGAACCTCGATACAAAGAAAAGCAAGTCAGCAACTGCTGAACAGAAATCGCTTTTTAAGGACGAAGAGCCTACCTCGGAAGAAGTTCCCAACCCTGAAGAACTTCTGGCTGCTATGCCGAAACATCGTGGCAGAAAGTCGAAGAAAGAACTTGAATTAATTGCAGCAGCCGAGGCTGCACGTGCAAAAGAAGCCGCTACAGAAAGTACGGAAGCTACGGCAGAAACACCCAAACAGCCCACAGAAGAGGCAGAAACAACCAATCAACAGGAAGAAATCGTTCCCGAAGCTGCCTTTTCTACAAATTCTCCAGCTGTGGAAGATACAGAAAAGAACAATCTCCTCGAACAGCTTCAGGCCAAGATGAATGACCATAACAAGGACACTGAAGAAGCTAAGGTTCCTATCAATGGTGTATGGGAAGGCGATCCCGCTGACGGCACAGACTTCATCACGGTCGTTGATCTACCTATCGAAGATCAAGGAGTCGTTCCAAATTTCGACATGTTTGATAATCCGACAACAGGAGTAATGCCTCAACAAGGAGGCTATCAGCACTCTGTTCCTGCACAGCAGAATGTAGAACGTTTCGATTTTTCAGACCTCATCACAGCCAACGGAGTTCTCGAAGCAATGCCAGATGGCTATGGTTTCCTTCGTTCGAGTGATTATAACTATCTTTCTTCGCCCGACGATATCTATGTTGCCACGAATATCATCAAGAAATATGGACTCAAAACGGGTGATGTCATTCAATGTCATGTGCGTCCTCCTCACGATGGTGAGAAGTATTTTCCACTGACAACAATAGACAAAATCAATGGCCGTCAGCCAACAGAAGTGCGCGATCGCATTCCATTTGAACATCTGACACCACTCTTTCCTGAAGAGAAGTTCACGCTTTGTGGTGATCATGCCACCACAAACCTATCGACTCGCATCGTCGACCTCTTCTCTCCTATCGGTAAAGGACAGCGTGCCCTCATCGTAGCACAGCCTAAAACAGGTAAGACAATCTTGATGAAAGACATAGCAAATGCCATTGCCGCTAATCATCCCGAGGCCTATCTGATGATGCTACTCATTGATGAACGTCCGGAAGAAGTTACCGATATGGCTCGTACTGTCAATGCAGAAGTCATAGCGTCAACTTTTGATGAACCGGCCGAACGCCATGTAAAGATAGCCGGCATCGTACTTGAGAAGGCAAAACGCATGGTTGAATGTGGACATGATGTTGTCATCTTCCTTGATTCTATCACACGCTTGGCCCGCGCTTACAATACCGTAAGTCCTGCCAGTGGCAAGGTTCTGACGGGTGGTGTCGATGCCAACGCACTGCAAAAACCCAAGCGTTTCTTCGGTGCGGCCCGCAATATTGAGGGCGGTGGTTCATTGACGATCATTGCAACTGCACTTATTGATACAGGCAGCAAAATGGATGAAGTGATTTTCGAAGAGTTCAAAGGCACTGGTAATATGGAGCTTCAACTCGACCGTTCGCTCAGCAACAAGCGTATATTCCCTGCTGTTAACCTTGTGGCTTCAAGCACACGCCGTGATGATTTGCTCCAGGATAAGACAACACTCGACCGCATGTGGATTCTCCGCAAATATATCAGCGACATGAATCCAATAGAGGCAATGAACTCTATTCACGACCGAATGGCGCACACACGCGATAATGAAGAGTTCCTGCTATCAATGAATTCATAAGATACTTATTGCAGATTGAGAGAAAAGAGGCGCTAAGGTAATACTTTTTCCCTTAGCGCCTTTTCCTTTATCAACAGCTAAAATCATGCTAAGTTATCAAGACCTTTTGCCCTATAGACTCTGATTTCTGCAAATGATGAAATGCTTTAAAACAAGAAACTAAGCATGAAAGGGGAAATACGAAGCTACGCCCATTTCATGAATATACTCCTTTCAGAAAGACAAACAGGCATGTCAATAAATCTAAATACAGCTGATCTCTGCTCACATCTCCGGGAGAAACTATTCGAAGAAAATGGCACTTACCATGCCATTTGGATTGCCATGCAGAATGATACAGGATTGACGGCCGTGGTGCGTTCGCGCCAATTGCACATCTACCGCAACGGTAAGAAAATATTAGTACTTGCAGGAAAGGCGGCTCCTAAAATCATCAGAGAAGACCATCTCTGCAGACTTGTTCCCAAAGAATTACAGAAATGAGACTCACCTATATCTTCCACAGCGGTTTTGTCATTGAGACCCAAAGCTGCATTCTCATCTTCGATTACTGGTTAGATCCTACAGGTGTAATTCCCAAGACCCTTTCTACCCAAAAGCCTGTCTACGTGTTTGCAAGCCATTTCCACGAAGATCACTTCACCAAAGAAATCTTGGAATGGCGGCATGAATATCCTTCAATCACCTTTACCTATATTCTCTCCAAGGATATTCTGAGGCACAGAAGGACCGAAAAGACAAGTGCTGACGTATGGTTGGCAAAGGGAGGAATATGGAACGACGAGCATATTAAAGTGTATGCCACCGGCAGTAACGACAGTGGAGTCTCATGGGTTGTAGAGGTTTCTGACAGGAAAATCTTCCATGCGGGCGACCTTAATAACTGGTATGCCCGTTTCCTTAATGACAATTATGAGAGTGGAACCATTGTCTCTGAGGAATTCGGACTGATTAATCCATGCCAAGATGAGAAACGTTTCCTCGGTGAGTTAAAAGATATTCGAAAGATTACAGACGCTTTTGATATTGTAATGTTTCCCGTTGATGCACGCATTGGCAATGGATATACACGTGGTGCCAGACAGTTCATTGACCGTTTCAATGTTGGCATCTTCGTCCCCATGCACTTTGTCGCCAGCGGATTTGAGAGTGCTTGGCGCATGAAAGAATTTACCGATGAGAAAGGAATAGTCTTTTGGTCCATAGCACATGAAGGGGAAACTATAGATATACGATAAACAAAGGAAACTTGAAACTCTCTATTAAACTACATTTATCAATCGTCATTTGCAAACAATGAAAAGCGATACCTACAACATGCAAAGTTCCCTTTTCTATATAAATATCTGCTGTTCAGCACGTACATCATGACCCTTTTTGTAAAAATTGTTGGTTGAAACTCAACTTTTCAAGACACTACCAAATAGAAGAAAAGAAGCGAAAATATAAGGTGTATTCTTCAACTCTAACAACTTCATCACGCAATTCAATTCAGAATGCGTTGTAATTTGATGCAAAACACACCGCCGTTTGAGTCAAAACACGTGATAACTTGACGCAGATTGCATGGTGATTCAATAGAGATTACACCGCATTCTCATGTGGACTTATTCCACATTTTGACTTAATATATAATAACTTCCTGATAATCAACAATTTGCAAAATATCAAAACACAGTGCTTATTTGAAGTGAGATTGTTTCTCATTTGAAATACTCACGTATAGTGAAAGAGAATATAATCATTTTTTATAAGCAGCAAAATTCAGATTGTTCTGAACGACATTATTATTCATGATGAATAATAATAGCCATCCCACGTTTATGGAATGGCTATTATTGTTATTCTCTTTTATACAACTATTGAGCTGAGGCTTCCCTTATTCTGTTTTTATAGAGACTCATAATATTATGCTATCACCGACAATTGGGAACTAATATTGAAGTTCAGGAATATACTCCACACGATAAGGCAGATGCGAAAGCGACAGAATACGATAGATATGTGCCTGTCGGCTACAATCTGTGAAGACGATTAAATTCTTCACACTCATTCCAAATAAAAGCATATCGGAGCTGATTTGCTGCACATTTCCACGGTTGGGAGTGCTGTATTGACGAGGAAGTTCACAGTTCAACAACAGTCGAGTCTGCCGTGTTGCCATATCTACCTGATAACGTAATGCCCGCGAACCATGTACATTATTGCGTCCATTGTCTAAAACCAACACATCATCTGGTGCAGCAGGATTAGCACAGTGCATGCCGTCAGCCCATCCTTCGGCAGGGAGTGCAATAGTACCCACCTTACCAACTCGATAGATTACCTGCCCCGTTGTGGGGTTTATCTTCCACAATTCACTCCGACGGTTAAAGGTCATGTAATAATTCCCCTCTTTATCGTAGTTGATAGAGTTAGCATGCAGCCAATCTTCTCTGGTTTGCATGATTTGCAAATCTGTCTTTGGATCAAGTGTCCCGAAACAGTCCCACTGCTTTACAACCTGCCCTTTCAAATCAATGACGACGTAACCATCGCCTGTTACAGTCTCACAGTCGGAACCACCCTGCGCCCGTAAGTCGAATTTGCGGTCGACAGTTGTCACTAAGACTGCGCTTCCATCAGGTAGAGGGCGACATTCATGATGTGCTTTCCGTCCTTCCATCTCGGGTAATGTTGCAAGCTCCTTCTCAACGATAGTATTTCCCCACAGATCAATCACTTTGAAAACACGCCCGGTATAGGCCTCGTTGAAATCGTTCTGTACGGGTTTAGTAATCATATAAAGCCTATGAGTACGCGGTTCGAAATTTGCCACCAATACACCTTCCTTAATAGATTCGTACCACACAGGAACTCCCTTGGCATTGAGCAAATAAATATAGCCAGGCGATTTACGCATGTAAACTAACAGATAGCCGGGCAACTCGCGAGGCATGTCGTCGGTTAATAACGTTGCATGAGCAATATCATCCGGTGCAGCCTGCGTTGTAAATGTACGCACAGCAGACTGTTTCCCGTCGGCACAAACCAATCGACAAGCATACTGCGTGTGAGGTTTCAGCAAAACAAGCGTACGTTTCACAAATCCATTTCCAACTACAGGCAGTGTCTTTTGTATGGTCTTTGGGACGTCTTTTTCCCAATACTCGATATGATAAGTCGTCGCAGTCTTCATGTTAACTTCGACATCAGCGCGCAAAGTATTTTGGGGATTCAATTGCACACTAAATGTTTCTAAGGAAGTATTATCGCCGCTATTTCGGTCTTCTCCCTGGCAAGCAGAGAGAAGACATATAGCAGTTAGCATCCATAATAGGATTTTTTTCATAATGTAACTTAATAAGCCGTGTATTCAATATAGTCAAACTTAGCGGCATACTTTGCTGTCAGTGGATTTCCAGGCATCCATCCACGATTGGATTCTGCAGATGCTATCAACAGGAACTTCACTAAGTCCGCACCATAATTAGCAGGAAGTGTTTGAATTACTTCATCGTCAATAGCATATACGATTACATATTTTCCACCCACTTTCTTCAATTCTATACTCAATTTGTAGTCGGTATCAGGCTTCAATACCTTTATACAACGATCCAAAGCAGGGATTTCAGAATAGATACGCAGTAATAAATCACCAGCTTGGGCACCCAAACGGGTTCGTTCTGTATCTGGGCCATACCAGCCAACAATAGTCAGTGTGTGTGGACCTTTAGCTTCATTAGCAGTATATAGCGTTCCACCAGCCATGAACTTCTCGGCTCCAGCCAATTTGGGGAAGCGCAATCGCCACACATACTTACCGAAACCTACGGGCGCAGAGTATTCTATCTTCGATGTAATGCAGTAACTATCGTTCGAAAGTACCAAGTGACCGTCGCTTACACCATAATAGCCCACACCGTCAGCACCTACATTTGTCCACACATTCCAACCTACAGGCATACTGTCAAAAGTCCACCTCTTCACCTCTCCTTCATCGGGTTCGGGTGCCGGATCTATAGGTTCAACAGGCTTTTCGGGAGTAACTGCAGCAGCAGAATAACTGTAAGGAACATAGGAAACATAGTCCCACAATCCATAATTAGTTTGATAGGGCCATGTATCGCCTATAAACTTCAAGTTTTCTGTACTACAAAAGATGTAGAAAGGAACCTCTTCACCATACGATAATTGCTGAATTGCATAAGAATGTCCATCGATAAGCCAAGTCGCAAAATACTTATTGCCTACCAATTTCAAATCAATCTGAAATTCATGCCAAGCATTTTTCTTTATACCAACCTTTTGTTGCAACCATGGATTATCCTGACTTGTGATATAAGCAACCACCTCATCAGAGGCAAGTCCGAGTGCCGTTCGCTCGGCAGCCGTGCCTGATCCCACTTCGAAATCAAGCTCGTGCTTGTCGTCATGCCATAACCATGAGCCGATACTTGTGCGCTCTACTTCGCCCAAGTCGGATATATAAGTGCGCCAAGTATAAAGTCCAGAACCATATTGCTGCACGGTACGTACTTTCTTTCGCTGCTGCGTATTGGCAGCAGTGTATATCTTGAGCGCCTTTCCGTCTTTACATCCTGCGTTATTCTCAATCGATGCATGATTAACCTGGTCGCTACCTTGATTGGCAACCACCCAATCTTTCATGGTATCGAAATTCCAAAGTGTCTGCTTTTCCTTCACCAACTCGCCAACTTCGGGAGCCGTTACATGGCTGACAGGATTCTCTGTGAAACGACTATCTTTGCCTTCACTGCTACATGCGGCAAGCAATAACATCACAGACATCAAAAAGATGTTAGTTTTATAATTCATCATATGCTTTAATCTTTACAACATTAACACTTATTCTTCTTTAAAATTGCGATTGTTCTGCAAATCAGGATACTTGCTGCTGTATACCTTAGGAATAGGATAATAGCGCCGTTTATCGAAACGTTTAAGTGGCGTTGTTGAGAACTTGGGATAGATAGACCACTCTGCACTCAATGCTCCTGAAGCCAATCCCATATTATGTTCTTTGGTTTCAATCTTGGCTTTGATTGCATCCATATAAGTATCCATTCTATCTTTCCATAGCCCCATTCGAATTAAATCAATACGCCGACATCCTTCATTATTGAATTCTAACAAGCGTTCGTCGCAAAGTACCGACCGAAAATCAGCCTGAGTAGCAAAGTCAGCCAAACTATAATTATGGGCAGTATTACCGAAGGCACGTTCACGAATACGATTCAACAAATCGACAGAAGCCTGATTAAGCCCATTTAATTCGTTCAAAATTTCGGCTTTGCATAACAAAACATCAGCATAACGTAAAAGAATCAAGTTATTGGGCGTATTATAATTATAGGTTCCAGCTTTCTCATAAAAATATTTATTGGTATAAGCCTGTCCCAATTCCACGACAATAGGACTACTATTCTCATTGTTGAGGGTTCCCACTTGTGTACGAGTTGGCACTTTATACTTTTTGTTAGCATTATACACATCTGTATATTCACCTACCAAGAGCTTGGAAAAGCGCTCATCGGACATGTCGTATTTCCAATACAATTCTAAAGGAATGCTAAAAATATCCCACCCATAGTTATAGCTCCATGGTGTGAAATACAAAGCAATGTCCGAGCTTCCCGAAGGAACTCGCTCACTGGAACGCACCGCAAAAATTATCTCATTGTTGTACAAACTCTTTTCAGAAGTAGGATCAAAAACATCCCAGATTTTGGGTTGAAGTGCATACCGACCAGTTGCAATGACACGATTAGCATAATTTAGTGCTAATTGCCAGCTTGCAGTTGCATCTTTCCCCAGTTCGCGCAGATAGCCTGCCTTACGCATATATAAT
Organism: Segatella oris; assembly: GCF_900637655.1. NCBI lineage: Bacteria > Pseudomonadati > Bacteroidota > Bacteroidia > Bacteroidales > Prevotellaceae > Segatella > Segatella oris. The sequence goes on along the minus strand of NZ_LR134384.1, from coordinate 1,318,111 downwards.
CGCATCAGATAGCCATAAGCAGCCCCCGAAGTAGGTCTTCCACCTTCACCACCTACATTTTTCTTATCCCATATGTCGGGTAAACCAGATGCTGCAATCAACAAATCTTGCTCTATCTGTGTATCAAGCTCCTCTACAGAAGCCAGCACTGGCGATGAAACGGCATCATAAAAGCCATTCGTAATCAATGGAACTCGATAGAAAGCGTTGGTAAGTTGATAATAAGCAAATGCCCGCATAAAATGAGCCTCGGCTAGAAGCTCCTTTTTATGTGCGGCAATCTTAAACTTATCCTCTGCCATTGGCGTGATATTGTCGATTGCAGAGTTGGCACACCCTATCATCTGCCAGTTGCCGTTGTAAGCACGGGCAACATCGACGTTCCCTGAAAGATTGTTGTCATTCATGATTTCATAGTCCAATCCTGCCTTATAAGCCGCATCAGTCGATACATCATTGAGATAAAACGTTGCAGGATGCGTACCTTCCTTGAGATAGCGATAAATTCCATTTACACCTTCTTGGGCATTCTGCTCAGTCACATAGGCATTATCTGCATTGTACACTGATGCCAGATCCTCATCTAAATTGCAGGCACACAAGCTGCCCATCATTACAATAGATAAAATAATCCACGCAATCTTATTTTGACAAATAATCTTCATAATCTTATTGTTAGAATGTTACTTTACCACCAAAATTAAATGTTCGGTATGCAGGATATGAATTAAGATCTAATCCTTGTGAAACTGCACTACTGCCATTAGTACTGATGTCGGGATCAAAACCTTTGTACTTGGTTATTGTTACTAAATTTTGGGCACCGACAAATAATCGTACGGTCTTGATAAAGTTAAGCTTCAGCAAACTTCCTTTTAGGGTATAGCCCAACTCGATATTACGTAACTTCAAATAGTTGGCATTCTCTACGAAGCGTGAATTGATATACGATCCGTATTGTACCTCGGCCTTTCGAGTATAACCTTTACGTGGAACTGAGATAGAATGATTTCCCTCTGTTGTATAAGTCTTTCCATTTGCATCGGTCATAATACGTCCACCTTGAGTCCAACGGTCCATTGATTCCTTGATACGATTATTATCTTCAAGATAAATACGCGTTAAGTTAAGCATCTTTGCTCCCAAAGAAGCCTCCCAGAACATAGAGAAATCAAAATCCCTATAAGTTAAAGTGTTCTGTAAACCTAAGATTGTTTTAGGAATGCCTGTACCCAACACCTTACGGTCACGTGCATCAATGACTCCGTCATTATTGAGATCTTTGAACTTTGGATCACCAGCTACAGAATTGGGTTGCGGCTTATAGTGTTCTCCCTGCTGGATAATACCATCGAAAACATACCCATAGATAGCACTCAACGGTTCGTTTTCCTTTAATATGATATATTCTTTTTCTTCATATGAACCATGAGGGCGAATATACTGGAAACGAGCTTGTCCATTGTTGAGTCTCAACACTTTACTACGATTGGTCGAAAGATTAAACATAGAAGTCCATACGAAGTCCTTTGTACTGATGTTGGTAGACTTAACTGAGAATTCGAAACCGCGATTATCAATTTCACCATCATTCAACATCATTGCCGTATATTCGAAACGACGTCCATCTGGATTAGTATAGTTGGGGAAACCACCTGAAGGATGAATAGCATCAGGACTTAAGAGGTCTTTTGTACGCTTGATATAATAATCAAAACTTGCTTCAATTCGTCCGTCAAACATTAACAAGTCTGCGCCAATATTCCACTGTCGAGTTGTTTCCCAACGCAGTTTATGGTTGTAAGGATTAGATGGGTACATACCCTTTTGTGCTTCATTGCCACTAATGTGTACATCACGAACAGAGTACTGATACTGTGAAAGTCCAAATCGAATACCATCATTACCACTGAGTCCGTAACTTGTACGCAATTTAATTTTCGAGAATAGTGGTTTCGTAAATGCCATAAAAGGTTCGTCACCGATATGCCAAGCAAAAGAACCTGCAGGGAAAACACCCCAACGATAATCAGCACCAAAAACCGAAGAACCATCAGAACGCAAAGATGCATTAACTATATACTTGTCAGCAAAGATATATTCAGCACGTCCAAAGAATGAGGCTTTCTTCAATACAGACTCACCAGAACCTATCCAATCCAAATGTTCTGCAGCACCAATGTTGCGATAACGGAACACGTCAGAGGCGAATCCATAGGCTTGCACTTCATCGCCCCACCCCTTTTGATGAATATAGGATGTACCACCAATAAGTTTCAATGAATGCTGTGCACCTAAGTTTGGTGTCCAAGTGAGAACTTCTTCAATTTGGTGTTTTGCATTTTCTTCATGCCCAACAAATGCCTGACCACCATACGATTGTCCTATGGTTGTAGAACGATCGTAATATTTTTGCGTTTTCAAATGATCATAGGCATATGTGTAGCGACCACTAACTGTCAGCGTTGGCAGAATATCTGCTTCTGCAAATATGATAGCATAAACAGTGGTAAAAGTACGATTGAGAGAGGCTCCATTCATTTCATCGAATACACCTGGACGACGAGCTTTCACGCCAAACACATCATACCCCTCCGTATTTTTCCAGGGTTCAAGATTGAATATGCGATACATTATATTCTTATCAGACGAGATAGTTCCCATATCAAGGAACTTCTTTTTTGACTGCGCAAAATTGAGATTCGCTCCTATTCGTATGCGGTCGCTGAGCTTAAAAGACAGATTGGTACGGCCACCGAACCGTTTATAATCCGTATTATAAAGAATGCCCGGCTCTGTAAGATAGTTAGCCGAAGCATAACCTGTAATCCGATCACTACCTCCAGAGACAGACAACTGCTGCAAATTGGTGATTGTGTTACGCGTCGTTTCTTTCACCCAATCGGTACCTTTACCACGAAACTTAGCTTGCTCTGCCGTCCAACGGCTACTGGTCATCGTAGGATCCTGCTCATACAAGCGACGCTCTAACGCTATTGTTTCACCTGCATCCAATAAATCCCATGGATCATACATCAGTTTGGCTGCAGAACTATTAGAATACTCCACATGGATTTGTCCGGCTTTTCCTTTCTTTGTTGTAATAAGAATAACGCCATTAGCTCCTCGTGCACCATAGATTGCTGTCGTAGAGGCATCCTTGAGAATTTCAATTGATTCAATATCATCAACATTAAGTTGCGTCATATTGTCTGTTTGAAAACCATCAATAACATACAAAGGCTCGTTCTCTGCACTAACCGAAGAAGCACCACGTACACGCACCGATACACTACCACCTGGTTCGAGGGAGTTTTGTCTCACCTGTACACCAGAGGCCCTACCTTTAAGAAACTGTGACATATCACTCACCACACCGGCCTGAATATTATCAGGTTTCAACGACATTATTGCACCAGCCAAGTCGCGTTTCTTTGTCACGCCATAGCCGACAACAACCACATCTTCAAGCGCTAATTGGTCGGGGCGCATCACGATATTTAATCGCTCAGCCGTAGAGGATTTCACTACGATCTGTTGTGTTGTCATACCGAGAAACGAAAACTCTAATACTTGATTTACATCCACGGCAATCTTATATTGTCCCTTGCCATCAGTAACAGTACCTTTGCCTGTTCCCTTGATTTTTACAGAAACACCCGTGAGAGGTTCACCGCTTTCCGCCTCACTCACGATTCCGCTAAGATTTTTCTGCTGCGCATAAAGTGAACAACAAAAAAAGATGGAAATGAATAACAGAAGAACTTTTCTCATGTCATAATAAATAAAATAGATTGAATAAATGTTTTTTAGGTTTATAGAAAATGGCTTTTGGTTTTCCGTCACAAAGTTAGAAAAAAGTCTTTCAACCAAAGTCTAAAAACGTCTAAAGTTATTCCGTTTCTGTCTAAAACAACTTATTTCAAGGTTTTATATAGAATAACAACAGAAAGAAGTTCTTCCATTAATCCTCCCGCTCAGAAGTTGAAGAGCTATCATCACCCTTATAATGCTGTTTCCGATAAGCTGTAGGCGTATATCCCGTAGCCGCTTTGAAAGCTGTACTAAAATAGCGAGATGATGCAAAACCTGTTTCAAAAGCAATATCTCCAATAGGTTTATCTGTTTCCTTGAGCATAGATGATGCAATAGTGATACGATAGTTGTTTATAAACTCGTTTACACCTAAGCCTGTCAATTGTTTCATTTTATTATAGAGCGATGCACGACTCATGGCGAGGATATCCACAACTTGAGCTGTATCGAATGCTGCATCGGCATACCCCTCTTTGACAGCTGCTTGAAGTTTGCACATGAACTGTTCGTCAGCATTGCTAATCGTTGTCTGTTGGGGAGAAAGTGTCAGTAGGTTATACTGATATTTCTGTCTGAATAATTCTCTGCGACGTAGCTGCATCTCTATGACCGATAAAAGTAGTTCTATATCGAAAGGCTTAGCTATATAGGCATCTGCACCTAATTTATAACCAATTTTCTGACTCTCAGCATCACTCTTTGCTGTAAGCAACACCACAGGAATATGGCTGATTTCAATATCTTCCTTGATTGTCTGACAAAGTTGATAACCATCCATGATAGGCATCATGACATCGCTCACTACAAGGTCAGGTTGTTGCTGTCGTAACAAGCACAACGCCTCTTTTCCGTCATGAGCACGAAAAACTCGCCTGAAATATGCTTGCAGAGAGGTGTGCAGAAAGCTTAAAAAATCAGTATTATCATCGACCACTAATACCGAGAAAGCCGAAAGATCGAGCATGTGGGATATTGTCTTGCAGACAACCTCACCTTTATTTTCTGCTTGGCTATTGGTTACTTCCGCAGAAACAGCCTGTCTATAAGGCAGACTAAAAAACATGATAGCACCGCCACCAGGATTATCCTCAGCGCCTATCTGTCCACCATGTTGCTCAATAATCTCACGACAATAAGCAAGCCCAATGCCACTGCCCGGCTTCAAGATTCGTCCCCGATAGAATCGTGTAAAGAGCTGTTCCCTATCAAGATGTCCAAAGCCCACACCATGGTCTTCAACCTGTACACGAAGCCAACCTTCATGCAGTGATGTTCGAAGTATCACATTAGTTTCTTCACGACTGAATTTAAGCGCATTCATCAATAAGTTTGATACTACGACCCGAATTTTCGCTCGATCCATTTCAAGCGGCCGCAACGTATCATCCAAATCAAACTCCATAAGAATATGTTTCTCTGCAAACTCCTGCGCAAAATCTTCCACAACTTCTTCCAACAAATGGTTAATGTCAGTAAAAGTAAGTGTAAGAGAACTCGACTGCGAGGTTGTCTTGTCGTATTCCAACACCCAGTTGATAATATTTTTCATATATCCCGCCTGCCTCAACACCTGCTCAAGCTGCTGACGTTGAGGTTCGGAAAACAAAGTATCGCTACCTGTCAATAAGCGCTTGAGTGGGGCATAAATCAATGTCAGTGGTGTACGCAACTCATGACTGACATTGGTAAGAAACTCTATCTTGTCTTCATGGAGTGCCTGTTGATGAAGTGCCATCTTCCATTTCATGCGCTGTTGATTACGCCGAATGGTCCACCCTATTGCTAATGCGCCCATGCCTACCAACACTAAAAATGCCAAGATTAAAAACCATGGACGACGATACCAAGGCGGCAATACGCGAAAGACAACAAGTGATTTCTCTGGAGTCCAGCTCCCATTCTTTGTCATGCAAGCTACAGAAACGGTGTAATCACCTGGAGTCAACGAGGGAATACTGAATTCTGAGCGATAGGACTCGGTGACAGAATTTTGCTGTTCACCCCGTATACGATAGCGAAAGAGCACATGCCGAAAAACATCATTCTCATTAACTGCAATGTGAATGTGCAATGAGTTAAAGTTCTGCGAAATCTCATGTGGAAAAGTTTTTGCCGTATAACGTTTGCCATTGCAGTCCACTGCTTGCAAATAAATCATCATTGCATCGTTTTTTCCCCCCGAAATAGACTTATCAATTTTCACCAGTCCGTTAATACCTCCCATATAGATATAGGGGGAATCACGAAACGTGATGGAATGAGTAAGGATATCATTAGGCAGAAAGCCATCAGTGTCATCCCACATCATACACCGCCCATTAAGGATATCATAGGAGAAAAGCATATTAGAAGAGTTAATCCAAAGGTGGTTTCGATTATCTAATTGCATCGCAGATATACGTCCAAAAAGATTGCCTGCCACTTTACGTATACCCTGCGGATGCGACATCAGTCCCGTATAAAGCCCATCTGAAGTTGCAATCCACAAGCGGTCCGTTGCTTGTTTGCGACACACAGCTGTAATTTGTAAATCGTCTTTCAATGCAGATAACAAGCGAATATTGCCTAAAGTATCAATACGATACAAACAGTTATCCTTTGAAAGCAGCGTAAGGCCATCAGCAAGCATCATTTGGAGTGACAGTCGGGGCTTTGTGCCATGGGCGAACCGCAACCTTGAGAAACGATGGCTATCGGTTTCATAAATATAAACATTGCGCGCCAATATCAAAAGCATATTTTTAGAGATACGATAAGCTGTGGGTACAAAACCCGAGCGGCATTCCTCGATATTCACAGATGCATTGACTATTGGGAAAGGACTATACGTACGGCTCTGCGTGTGATAAACGGACAATCCATGCCCATAACGAGAGACTAATAAATCTACAGCAGACAAATCTGTAATGGAAACTATTTTATCATTATAGGTATTCAAATGATGAGTGAAAACACCTGTAACAGGATTCAATTCATTGATTCCGCCACCATCGGTACCAATCCATAGCTTGCCGTCAGCACCTCTAAATATGCAATTCACCACACGATCACTCAATCCGTTCCCTTTACCTAAAGCACAATCGGTGTAGGTTCGGATATATGTTTCCTTAAATTCAAACAAACCATCACGCACCGTACCCGCCCACAGATTACCATAAGTGTCTTCATAGAGTGTCTTAATGGAATTAACCGGCAGTGAATTACCATCACCGGGAATATGACGGATATTTGTAAATGCACCCGTCCGTTGATCTATGACAGAGATGCCACCACCATCTGTGCCCACCCATAGCCGTCCTTGATGTTTCAAGATGGTCAATACTATATTATTGGTCAACGCACTATTGCCGGTATCATAGTGGTGAAGCAGCCTACCAGATTGACTATAACAAAACAACCCTTGATCATAAAGCGAGAGCCACAATTCATGCCTACTGCTATCCCAATATATTGCATTGAGCACCATTTCGCCTTTGACAATAAGTGGACGGAGCCGAAAATCAGCCAACGAATAAGTGTAGATGCCATTGCTCTCTGTACCCACCAAGATAGTATTACGGTTAATCTGCCTTAGAAAAGTAATCAAATAATCGCCTGTAGGTAAGTCCTTTTTAAGAAAAGGTAACCGAGTAAGCTCGCGAGATTTATAATTCCATCGATAGAGAGCTGAATAGCCACCGAAAAGAACACCGCCACCCACCTCGCAAACAGACTGAATAGGCCGTTCTATTCTAACAGAAAAATCATCTTTGGCAGGCTCGTAACAGTAGAGTCCATGATTGGTAATGGCCCAAAGTTGATGGTCGCGACCTTCGAACAGACGAACAACAGCGCCAGTTTGCGACAACGGATGTTCCACCGAAGGATAGAAATATTTCTTGATACTGCCACGATTAATCTGATTCAATCCTAAAGGAGTGCCCACCCATAAAGTTCCACGGTGGTCCCGAAGTATAGTATTGACCGTGGCATGCGACAGACCATGTTCAATCGAAAAGCGCTTGAAATAATAGTCAGCAGCCTCAGCCTGCACTACTGATAGCCAACAAAGCCAACCAAAGATAATGGTATAAAGTGATCGTAATTTAAAAATCAAGGTTTATGAAAACATTGGTTGAAACGTCTACAAACTTACATAAATTTTTCGACTTATCACAATGGTTAATACAAAAATATAATATCAGCACGAGAAAACAACTATGAATATCAAGAAAGACAAGGAACTAAAAGAGAAAGTCAGCATTATGTCTTTCGCCAATTCATACGCAAAATGCACTAAACAAAAAGAAGTCATAATTCGATTTTGAAGACTTTATTATTCATATCCTTTTGGGATGCGTTGTAATTTGATGCAAAACACACCGCAGTTTGAGTCAAAACACGTGATAACTTGACGCAGATTGCATGGTGATTCAATAGAGATTACACCGCATTCTCATGTGGACTTCCTCTCCTCTTTGCATCAAACATCATAATAAACTGACAATCAATATATTGCAATCTAAAAGACTATCTTTAGAAATATATAATACTCCTCTCCCCCTTCTCTTTTTCCTTTCCTTTTTATTTCTTCTTTTCCAACACTTGAATAGATATATTTTCCTGCGGTTTCTTTTGGTAAGTCTTTCTGTCAATCTTACCATTGAAGGTTCGATGAATGCTGTCAGTTTCCTCATAAAGAACCGGAATTTTATAGGTTTCGAGTCTTGTTTTGAGAAAAGCGATGAGTTCTTTCCTATCATAATCATGACGAGGAACAACGAAAAGCTTTAAGACATTGCCTATGACAGGATGCATAGCACAAACGCAAACACAATCTTTCACTGCAGGAAAAGCCAGCACAGCATCTTCAACTTCTGTCGGAGCGACCTTATATCCACCAATATTTATCGTATCATCACCCCTCCCCTGCAATCGCAGGCGACCTTTTTCATCAACATACCCCAAGTCGGCAGTCTTGATAACTCCGTCACGCAGCACCATCGCCGTTGCCTCATCATCATTCCAATAGCCCGACATGAGGGTCTTTCCCTTGCAGGCAACATGCCCATCTTCGGTGATAAAGAACGAGGAATGCTTCATCGGAAGGCCTAAACAGCCGGCAAGACACTCGTCATCATTATAGTCGTATGTAGAGATAATACCCGTTTCGGTAGAAGCATAAGTATTGTATAATCGGCTATGGGGCAGCAACTCACAGAACAACTTCATATCAGAGGCAGCCATTGGTGCAGCTCCTGTTTCTATAAAATCAATTTTATCCGCACTGGCTTTCAGCTCTTTCTTCCACAATGTTATAAGCATTCGGATTGCCGATGGAACCAAGAATGTCGCCACTTTTGTGGGTGCATCCTCAATAGCATTAAAGAATTTATGGATATCTTTCATTCCTTCAATAATGCAAATAGTGCCCCCCACGTAAATCGTTGGATAAACCTTCGACAAGCTGCCTATATGATTTAGCGGCCCATTGATGATAAACGTCAGATCAGAACTAAACCCTTGAGCATGCACAAGGTTCTCTGCATTCGCCCAAATCGCTTGATGACTGATCATCACAGCCTTTGCATTGCCAGTAGTTCCCGTGGTATAAAGAATATCTGCTACATCATGTGGAGCCGTCTGCTGCGACAACAAGCGGGAATATTCATTATACTTCTGTGCAGGAATATCCTTATGTAAAGGAACGGCAACAGCTCCCGAAAGATGGATTGCAAAGTAAGAGATGAGAAAATCAGCCGTTGAAGTGGCGATCATCGGAATGAGTTGCCCCCTCATTCCCTTCATTGAAGCAGCCTTATCTAAAACCAATTGATACAAGTGGCCATAGGTGTAAGACTCGCCATTGCACAGAAGCGCAAGCTTATCAGGATGAAGTTCGGCATTCTCACGCAGCTTATCTTCAATCATCATCTTTGTTCAGCTTTCGTTTCACCAATTCAACCAGACTATCAAGTGTCTTGAAGTTTCTTGGCGTTACATCTGAATGGCTCAACTCTATACCATACATTTCAGAGAGAACCATCAAGATTGTCGTTATTCCCAACGAGTCAAGTTCCTGGAAAAGGAATTCTGAATCGAAATCAACTATTGGTAAGATTTCTTCTAACTTTCTGCGAATATCTTCTTTCATATCTATGTTTATTTTCGTTTAATTATATGTAAAATGGAGTTATAAAGAAAAGACTTTTAGGTCGTTATGCCCTTCCTTTTCAACATCCAAACATTCTATTACCTCCAGATTATCAACCAAATCCTTGGCACAATAAGTCAGTAAAGCCTTTCTGTTTTCATCCGTTTCATAAACCAGCACCTTTGTTTGTTTATGTACCAATGCATAAAGCAAGGCAAACTCACCGTATCCACCGTTCTTAACAAGGACAACAGGAGGTTCATCCATAGAGTCAACGTATTGTGTATAATTATTATTGTTCTTCAGTTTCCTACACACTGCGCGGAAAATCTCCTCACCCTTATAGCGATAGCGATCCAAAACAAGAGGCGAAAAGTAAGATGCCGTCTCTGTCTGACGGGCTATCTGGGCATACTCCTTCTTGTAGAAGTCATGTAACTGAGACGTAAGTTCTGCATAAGGTGTTTTCCCTTTGTGATTCATCCGCCCATAAGCCCTTATCGTCATCTGACCAGGGAACACCTGGATGCTATTCCTTGGAAGTACCATATTCAATCCATGAATGATGAACGGCTGAATATCAAGCTGATATCGTTCAGCCAATAAGAACGCACCTTTATGGAAACGGCGTATCGAAGAATGTGCATTGCGTATGCCTTCGGGGAAGATAACAAGACTATAACCATTAGCCACATAGCTCTTGATGAGGTTATCGTCTATGGAATTCATATCGCACAACGTTATAAAACCATTCCATTTGAATATCCTCCTGATAATGGGATTACAGCTTACTTTCTCATTTGAAACAAGAATTGTCTTTGGACTTAATGCCATGAATATGGCTGCATCGAGCATCGATTGATGATTACTGATGATGATTGAAGACGTTGAGAAAGTCTCATCTGTAATGCCTTCCACTGAAAACTTCACACGCGGAATATGCTTTAAGTCAAACAAGAACAGACGCTGCTGATAACGCCTGAGCCACAAACGACGTCTCTCGGAATGGGGCAAAAGCTCCAAAAGAACAATTCCCAACAGATAGACCGTAAACAATTGGATAAAGAATACCAATGCACTGAGTCCCATTACAGCGAGGTTGATAATGGAGATTGGACGTTGTCTGTATTTCCCTGATGACTTCACAAGAAACTTAAAGATAAGTGGAGGGAAAATATAAGCCATTAAAACAACCGAGAGCATTCCCGCAATTGTCACCTCTGCCAAAGAATGTAGTGCCGGGTGGCGAGCCACAATCAGAGTGCCAATACCGATAAACATGATTAAGGCAGAAATGATAATTGAATGCTTGTAAGATGCAAGCATCTTGCGCCGATAAGCATATTCATACATCGAGCCTTCTGTCATAAATATGGTATAGTCGTCACCCTGACCAAAAATAAACGTGGCAAGAATGATATTGACAATATTGAACTGCATTCCAAACAATGACATAATGCCCAATATCCACAACCAGCTCACTGCCATCGGGATAAAAGACAGCAGCGCCAGCTCAAGACTGCCAAAGGATAACCACAAGAAGAAGAACACAATGCAACCACAAGCCAAGCCAATATAGTTGAAGTCATTTGACAAATGATTGGCTATGGCACTGTTCATGCTTACAATATCAAAGCTGAAACTATCGGTATCAGACAATGCGTCTTTCACTCTCTTGACATCATTGTCTTTTACAGAAAGCACATTTACAACGCTATACCGTTTACCGATACTGTCTGTGCTGAGATTACCGGCAAAGAGAGATTTCGTCAGCGGAGAGAAATAAGAAATGGGCTGTAACTGATAAGTCTTGTCTAACAACGCGTAAAAGTCTTCAAAACTCTCTGCAGCAAAACCTTCCGCTTGCATTGAAGAGCGCAAAGAAGACGTAAGTTTCTCTTTATGGCGATGCAAGAAGTCCTGCCATAGCGCCAGCCTACGCTTTTGTTCAGCTGTAGAAACAATAAACTGACTGCAAGAACTGTAATCATGAATCATCTTCAACTTCACCAACTTGTCAAGGGTCGGCTGTAAACGGAGATTCTTATCCAATGCGCCATTCATCGTTGAGTCGGAAGTCACAGCATAAACCTTTTGATACTCACCATTAGTGGCCATAGTGCGTTGGAAATAAGCCATATCAGCCTTCTGCTCCTCTGTCATATAGTTGATATTAGACATGTTGGCATCAAACTTTGTCTGAAAACTGAAATACCCAAAAACCAAAGTCAAAACAACGACTATCGTAACAACAACCGGTTTGTTTTCTAAAGAAACATCACTTATCCTATCTAAAAACGTATGTTTCACTTCCTTGGTTTCCTTAGAAACATGCGGGAGATAAATCAAAACAAAGACTATCGTTCCTATTAATAGGAAAGAACTGAACAAACCTAAGTCTTTCAAAGCTACTGACTGCAATGGAACCAATGCTAAGAACGCACCTACGGTCGTGATATTGCCCACAAGGAGAGGCATCACAATCTCGCGCAAAGCTCTTTTCTTATCAGGCGTATGAGAGAGATGAGCGATGAAATGCAATGGATAATTAACAGCAATACCCAAGATAACTGAACTTATTCCAATAACGATGATAGAAACACTGTCGTGAAGTAAAGCCAATCCTCCCATAGCAAAGAGCCAGCCCCACGCTATGGATAGGGCTATCAAGAAGATATTACGTAGATTGCGCAGCGTGAAAAGAAGCAGCGCCATGATGAGTATTACGGCTATGGTGACAGACAAAATACTGTCGGACTTGATTTGGGAAGCATTGCCCACAGCTATAACAGGGCCACCGATAATATGGATATCAAGATTTTTATGGTGAGAAATCACCTTCTTGCTACATGCCTGCAGCAATGAAATGAGTTGCGTGTTGTTCTCCGTTTCACTTGCTCCATACGGAGAATTTATCATCACAATGGCTTTCTGCATATCGGGAGAAAAGATATGACCATCATACAACTCATACTTAAGACTTGTGTCTGTATGCTGCAGTTTCTGTACGACAGGGGTAAAAAGATTAAGAGGATCACGTTGTATGTTATCAGAAAGCATGCCTCCTGCAGGAAACATCAGCATCTGCTTATCCTGCTGCAACTGTCCGGACATGTAATCGGGCGCATTGAGCACACTGTCCATCCGCGCATAATCTTTCTCTGTAAGAAAGTAGGGAATATTGTTATAAACGAAGTCGGTTACCTCAGACAGTTTCTCTAAATCCACCTGCGACACGATATTAGATATCATATGGGCCGTATCACTTCTCTGTATATCTTCAACGAAAGCATCTATACTCCCCACCATCATCTCCGGGTCGGCCTTAGTTGTGTCACGATATTGGAAAACCGCGAATATCTTGTTGGCTCCTGATATATCCTGATAAACCTTCAATGCATTGTGATGTTCACTGTCAACGGGCAGGAAGTCGGCTATATCCTCCTTATAGTTCAGACGGAGTACCGACATAACCAAGAGTAAAGTCACAACCACGAAAGAAAGCACACAGAGCATTCTATGCGCCTTCATATAATCATATAACCTCTGTACTGTTTCTGTCATCCTATTTATTTTTTACCGGGTTGGAATAGATTCCCAAGAATATATCCATCAGCTTTTCTATATCACAAGTGTCATATTGCTCCAGACGCTTAAGATGATTCATAAATGCGGTTTTCTGTTCCTGCGTGTAACATTCCTGATACTTGGTTGTCCCATAGCGCAGGTCATAGGCAATATAGTTGTTTGGATAAAGCCGATAAGCCGTGTTAATCCTACTGTCTAAAAGCTTAGCCACAGACTTGTGATATTCATTGTTTGTCAATGTTTCAAACTTGGCCAATTCTACATAGGCTACAGGGTCGCAAAGTTCAAAATGCACTCTGCCTTTATCCTGTATTATTCCCGTGAGAATACTGTTAAGGTCTTCTCCCGGCTTTTTGGTATATTTGGAGAATTGAGACTCATAGAGTTCGAGTGTCTTCAGTATGTCACAAGGTTCCCACTCATAGGAAACTGCCACCGGCACAATATGCAGCTGATCAATCGCTTTTATCTTATCTTCGGGACAAGACATGCAGAACATTTTGATGATACCTTGGTCTGTGGCATCATTTCCGTCTTTTGTCCGTCCATTGCGTTGAGCTATCCAAACAGACTGTCCTTTCTCCGTGATGACATATCGGATATATTCTGACAGATGCTTTGAACTTCGGTAGAAATCCTTTATGTTATTGCTTGGACGTTCCACCTTAAACATCTTGTTGCTTTTCCCGATATCAATTACCAGCTGATTCATCATCAGGTTTGCACCGAACGTTATTTCTGTAGTATCAAAATCTCTCGTTACCAAGAAATACTGAAGTAAACTGGAATCCAACATGATATCACGATGATTGGATACAAAGAGATAATGCTCATCAGGACTTAACTTATCCAAACCGGAACAAGTAAACTCTGAAATACTATGTTCTATCACACGCTGATTGACCATGCGCATGGTTTCAGTCTGGAACTCTTTTACGGTCTTATAGTCAGCAATACGCTGCCGCACCTCTTCAATCGGTTCGTTGGGATAAACATAAGATGCCAAAATCGGAAATGAAGAGCTATTGGCAATGCGTACCATAGCCGCAGGTATTTCCTCAGCATTATAAGGTCTGATGTCGTCAAATTGTTTCTTGTCCATTGTTATTATGAATTCTGTTTAAGCGTCTATCTTCCCGCTTCCAAGGGGTTGGAAAGCCTGTTTTTTCTATTTTCGGCTCATCCAAGGGGTTGGAAAGCCATTTTCTTCAGTTTTCAGCTCATCCAAGGGGTTGGAAAGCCAATTTCTTCAGTTTTTTGCTCATCCAAGGGGTTGGAAAGCCATTTTCTTCAGTTTTCAGCTCATCCAAGGGGTTGGAAAGCCATTTTTCCTGTTTTCTGCTCATCCAAGGGGTTGGAAAGCCTGTTTGAGGCGTTTTTTCAGTTTCGGCCGTGGCCGAAACGTAGTTTTCTCCATTTTTAAGCTTTCGGCCATAGCCGAAACGCTGTTTTTGTTGTTTTTTACTCTTCGGCCGCGGCCGAAAGTCAATTTTCTCCGTTTTTAAGCTTTCGGCCATGGCCGAAACGCTGTTTTCGTTGTTTTTTACTCTTCGGCCGTGGCCGAAAGCCAATTTTCTCCGTTTTCTGCTCATCCGAGCCCTCGGAAAGCCAATTTTTCTTGTTTTCTGCTCATCCGAGCCCTCGGAATGCCATTTTTTCTTGTTTTCTGCTCATCAGAGGCCTCGGAAAGCCATTTTTTCTTGTTTCTTGCTCATCCGAGCCCTCGGAAAGCTGTTTTTTCCTATTTCCTGCTCATCCGAGCCCTCGGAAAGCCAATTTATCTTGTTTTCTGCTCGTCCGAGGCCTCGGACGAACCTTTTTTTACCTCCGCCGCTCCATCGGAACTTAATGCTTAAGCCGAATTCACGGATCATTATGGTCTGAATTATTCATATTAAGCGCTGTAAGCCATTTCAGAAACTCTGTTTTCCATTGCCTGCATTCAGCCGTTCCCTTGTGTTCTGTTGCCCCAAAGCCATGTCCACCCGTTTTATACTGTATATAGCGATGAGGTATTTTGCGGCTTGTCAGAGCAGAATCGAGCAATTCGGAATTGCGATATTTCACAATCGGATCGTCCTTACAATTAACCAAGAACACGGGAGGACAATCTTGAGGAACATGCCGTTCAAGCGAGAGCTTCTCTCTTAACTGTTGATTGTTCTTTCGGCTGTCGCCCAACAAAGCCCGACGAGAGCGCTTGTGCACACATCTATCGACCATTGTTACAACAGGATAAACAGGTACGACGAAAGCCGGGCGCTCTGCCGCTGACAGTTGTTCTGCCGCTGACATCACGAGATGGCCTCCTGCAGAGAACCCCATTGCACCAATTCGGTTTGGATTAATACCATATTCCCGAGCGTGAGCCCGTATATATTTCATTGCCTGCTGCAAGTCATTCAATGCATCCGGATATCGGTTTCCTCTGAAAAGATATCGGAAATGAGTGAAATAAGCCCAGAAACCGGCCGTACGATAACGCAGGACAAAAGCCGAAATGCCATTTTTCTGCAGCCATTTCCCTACTGTTCTTCCTTCGGCTTCCATGTCATGCCAAAAATAACTTCCTCCCGGGCAGACAATGACAGCAGCATTATTATTCCCCTCTGCCAAATAAGGAGTCAGTGGAACAGCCTTTCTGATGCCTGTCCCCTGCCAGATATTAACACTTACGCCGTTGTTCTGTGCATCAACGAACAACAGCCTAAGACAAAGAAAGAATAATATCACATAACGTTTCCTATTCATTGACTATAGCGTTTATCTTATTCACAATATAATTTCTTCCCAAGATTGCCTCAACAGTATTGATTGCTGTGAGCGGAACACCACAGAAGCCCGGAAGGTTATTATTCTGCCCTGTCAGCAAAAGATTATCAACCTTTGTAACCACAGGAAGCTGAGAGGCGACCATGTTCTTATAGTCTTTACTAAAGCCACACATCGTGCCCTCTTTCGCTCCGTAGAAGTCACGAATGGTGAGAGGTGTAGCCGTATTTATCTCATCAATACAAGCTTTGAAACCGGGATGAAACTCTTCTACTTTGTTTAACAGCAATTGAGACTTCTCTTCTTTCCAAGTTTCATAATCGGCACCACGCCTGCCCACCTTAGTATCCTCCCATTGTGCCACATCTTCGTACAACATAGGAGCTGTTATCAAAGCCTTGGTGCTATAAGGGCCTTGATGTTCTTCCGGAGGAGTCATAAAGAGAAATCCTAAAGGCCATTGTTTATCTGGCTTTCCAAAATTCCATATCTCATCATACCTCGTCATATAATATTCAGAGTGATTGATATAGGGGAAGGTATCGGGCTTCAACTTGATATATACAGAAAAAGCAGAATAAGAATTTGGAATAGAATCAAGCCTTGTACGATAAGCTTTTGGGAAAGCCCTCTCTGGCAAGAGCTTTAACAAAGCACATGGATGAATTGCCGAGATATAGTAATCGGCTTGATACTGATTATTCTTATTGGTCCTTACGAAATCTATATGACGATTGTTTACTTCGCCCCACTCAACACCTTCGTTTTTATGGATTGTTCCACCAGCCGACTCGATGACAGAAACCAACAAGTCGGCAAACTTATCACTCCCGCCAACAAATCGACTTGCCCCCTGCATATAAAGCGAACTGATAATAGCATGGACAAAGGCAGGACTTTCATCTCCCCGTCCACCATAGAGGGGATTCATGTAAGCAACAACACTGCGAAGTTTAGGATCTTTGATATACTTTGCAATGAAAGCATCTGCCGCTATCATGAAATTATCCGAGTGCGTAGTCAGCATGTCAGAAGATGGACGAAGATGAAATAGACTTATCTCATCTACAAGACCAAATACGGCATCTACATAAGCTTTAAGATTTTCTTTTTCGTTAGGGAAATGCTCTGCCAGAGAGTTTACAAATCCCTCCCTCCCCTTTTGTATATGATAAGTATGCTTATCTTCTGCGAAATACAAACTATCGGTACATTCGTCATCGACGTTCATCAATGACACCTTGTCTACTATACCTAAATACTGACAGATACGATAGATGTTGCCTCCAGGACGCATTCCCCCAATAACATGCATCCCTGTATCGAATTTCAAGCCAAAACGCTTGAAGTTCTGCAGGCCGCCACCTACTGTTGTATTCTTCTCCAAGACCGTAACCTTAAAACCCTCTTTGGACAGTATTGCTCCAGTAAATAAACCACCTAATCCGCCACCTATGATTACTGCTGTTCTCATTTATTTGCCTCCTTTATCTATTCATAGATTGTCTTTGCTGACAATAATTCACTACAGGTAACAATTGCACCCACCAAGACACCTAACATACCATGCGAATTGATATTCTGCCCTGTAAGATAAACATTGGGAACCTTTGTCCGTTGTGGAACCCTGCAGGCACTCCCCAAGTTGATATCCTTAGCATTACCATACATAGAGCCTCCTTCTGTTCCTGTATAATCAAGATACGTAAGAGGGGTTGAAGTGTAATAGGTTTGAATTTTTGAACGTATCCCAGGGAAATGCATCTCCAACACGCTTAGAAGTTTTTCTGCTTTTGCTTTCTTAAATTCTTCATACGCTTTCCCCCGCTTACCAACAGAAGTTCCTCTCCATTTTTCTACATCAGACATCTGCATATACGAAAGGATGACGCCCGTGGAAGCATATTGTGTATCATCGTCTGGACAAAAATGCATATAGAGAAACCCCTTAGGCCAACTCTCTTCTGTATACTTTTCACAATCCCAAGGACTTTCATACTGATAACCATAATAGTTATAATTAAGATAAGGAACAGTCTTGTCCTTGAAATGCAAATAAACAGAAAAGCCTCCTACGGTTTGCGGAATATTATTGATTCTTTTACGAAAAGCAGGACGAATTAATTTTGTATCAAGCATCTCCAATGTACGCATTGGATGTGTGTCAGAAATGACAATATTACAAGGTATGACCTCTTCATTACTCACTTCAACGCCAACCGCATGACTTTCATCACAAATAATCTTAGTTACCTTCTTCCTCGTTAGCACTTCCCCACCATAACGCTTGATGGTATCAGTCAATGCAAAAGCAATCTTATCACTACCGCCCTTTACCCGAAACGCACTCTGATTATAGAAATCCATGATAAAGGCATGTGTGGAGAAAGGAGTCTTATCCTTCTCTGCTGCATAAAGAGGGAGATTTCCAACCAGCACTTTAGCTAAAGTGGGATTGGTGATAATCTCATCTATTACTTCATTGATAGACCGCAACTGATACTCCATATTAAGCGCTGCATCAGACTCGGCATACTTTAGGGAATGCAAGGAAGATGCATTGGCTATATCTTCAACCAAATCACAATACTTCACCAAGTTGGCATGTTGATCTGGAAAATATTCAGACATCTTCTTAACAAAAGCTTCTTTTCCATTAGCAAACTGATATTGCTTCCCACCTAAAGCCACAACATCATATCCTTGAGAATCAAGTTGTGAAAGTGTCACTTCCTCATCTATCTCTAAATATTTCATCAACTTATTCAAGGTCTGGCCAGGTGCAGCACTTCCAATGAAATGCATGCCTGTTTCAAACTTTGCACCATGACGTGTAAAGCACTGCAAGCATCCACCAATCTGATTTCCTTGTTCCAATACAGTTACATCGTAGCCGTTCTTTGCCAAGATTACACCAGACGATAAACCGCCAAGACCACTACCTATAATAACAACCTTCTCTTGCTTTATCATTGTTCCAATCTGTTAGCTATCTCTTCATATTTCTGTATATATCGCCTACGCATCGTTGAAGCTTGTTTCTTCAAATCACCCATTGCAGAAAGTTCATTCTGTGTTAAAGGTTTATCCACCTCTATACAGAATGTTCCTTTATGTAAATGATAACTTGTCTTAGGAAGTATTTTTCCTGGTCCATAAAGATACATTGGGAGGACCTCTAAATTAAACTCTTTTGCCAAATAGAAAGCTCCTTGATGAAACCGCCCTATCCTGCAATCCTTAGACCGCGTGCCTTCCGGATAAACTGCTATACTGTAACCACGCTCTATAAGCGAACGTAGATGAGGCATAATCTCTTCTATTCCCTCTTTAACCGGCAGATATTCTGCATTGCGGATAAGAGAACCATAAAATGGATTATTCCAAACCCAGGCATTGGTAAGGAAAACTATTTTCGGTGTGAAAACCAACTGACACATCAAATCAAGATGAGACTGATGATTACAGATAATAATTCGGGGGGTGTTAAAATCCAAGCCATCAGGCATCTTGTAGTGAAACTTTGTTCCTGGTATACCATGATGTATCATCACAAATCGGGATGCATGATAAATAAGCAGGTGAAGACGATACCTCTTCTTCTCGGTCATCTTTCCAAACCTCGTGTAAATCCAAACAAAGGGCGTAAAGATTACCAACGTAAAAAAAAGAAAGAATAATAAGGAATAAGCCGTTCGCAGGAATAACATAAACAGTCTACCTAAACGTAAAGGCATACCATAAACAACAGCCAAAATGCATAATACAGTATTAAGCATACTTATTCTCGCAAAGTCCACACCCGGTCTGAAATGACTTACGCGCTCTGCACGCGGAGGATAATAAACTCCAACAGGAACAGAAACAATTTTCACACCGTGCCACGATGCAAAAACAAGCAACTCCAACTCTGCCTCATAACGTGAAGTGAGCAATGATAATCCATGCAACTTTCGCAAAGGATAAAGACGATATCCTGTTTGCGTATCTTTTAATGCCCTACCCGTTTGCACATAAAACCAAAAATTAGAGAACTGATTTGCAAACTTACTTCCTCCAGAACGATCCGCACCTTCTAACTGCCTATTGCCAATAATCAATGATTGAGGAAATTCCTGATTGGCTTTTAAGAACAGTAAGATATCTTCAGGATAATGCTGCCCATCTCCGTCAAGAGTAATTGCATAAGAAAATCCTGCCTCCAATGCTTTCCTAAATCCCATTTTCAAGGCATGGCCTTTACCTTTATTTTGCGGATATGAAACAATTGTAATATGAGCAATTCCATGTAGTATATCCATGGTATTATCCGTACAACCATCTGCAACAACAATAACATCATCGCAGTAGCAAAGAGTTTTCTCGACTACAGCTTTTATGGTTCCCCCATTATTGTAAGTA
Source organism: Segatella oris (assembly GCF_900637655.1). Taxonomy (NCBI): domain Bacteria; kingdom Pseudomonadati; phylum Bacteroidota; class Bacteroidia; order Bacteroidales; family Prevotellaceae; genus Segatella; species Segatella oris. The sequence goes on along the minus strand of NZ_LR134384.1, from coordinate 1,297,401 downwards.
GGAATAACAACACAGATAGACCTGCGCCTTAACTGTTCTTTTATATTGCTGTCCGGCAAACCCTTTCCCGCGTATAAAAGGGTATGTCGAAGATTAAACTTTGACGCACCCTCTTTCCTGTCTTTTTGGATTGTTCTGATTTCCATAAGTCTGCAATTTAAGTGATAAATATGTTTCGGGACTCCCCGAAAACCTGTTTTTCAGATTTTTCGAGTTTCGGGACTCCCCGACAGCTCATTTTTCAAGAAAACAACTCGTCGGGACATCCCGAAACATTGTTTTTCTGAATTTCAACCTTTCGGGATGCCCCGAAGCCCCATTTTTCCGTTTTCCGAGATTTCCCAATGCCGAGACGAGACGATGATACCATTTTTTAATACTTGGTGAAATGCAAGCCCCCACAGAGTAAAAGTGTTTGTATTGCTTATAGACAAACGGATTGCAGACATCCAATCTGTTTTTACCGGACAGCAATAGTTCTTTTATATCCACATTCATCATACGCATTGCATCACTAAAGAAATCTTAGCCATCGTTTTGTGCTCAGAAAGTACTACCACCTGCGCTTCAACCTTCGTTCCATCCTCTGACAAGTCCATTTTCTTAACTTGATAAACAAGTTGTTTCGTTTCATTTGGAGAAATCACAGAAAGAAATTTCACATTCTTCACCTTGATAATTTCCAACGTCTGAGGCTTTGATGTTTGTTCTGCCAACAATTCTTCAATAAGTTCTTTGCCAATCTGAACAATACAAACACCAGGAGTGATAGGTTCACCAGGGAAATGAGCCTGATAGATAAAACAAGAAGGAATGAGTTGAATTGTATAATCAACGACACCGCTTTCGTCTTCCTTACCAATTATCTTATAGATATTATTCTTCAGTTGCATTCGCGTTTTCCTCCGTTACTTTAGGTTTATCACTGTCATGCATCAATGAGAACACATACTTAATATGGTATTTCCCATCTTCATATGTTGAAATTCCTTTCAGTAAGTTTTCTATCACACACTGCAAATCTTTTTTGAGCACGCGGCGGATATACCACTTGTCAAGCATCTTTATAACTTGCACCAACTTTACTTTCTTTGCAGAAGGGTGATATGTAAACTCTAATGCTGTAATTCCAAACTCATTAAATATCACACCACGATACACATCAGTTTCCCTTACCACCACAGATATACCACTGAGATATCCCTTTGACATCTCTATGGTAGTAGCATATTTCATCTTACAACCTATACTATCCCGTAAAGGTTGCTGATCTGACGCAACAAACTCCTGTGCCCTCACTACCATAGAAGATAGAGAGAGTAGGAGAATACTAATTGATAGTAAAAACCTTTGCATTAATTGGACTGTTAACTTTTACGTTTTTCATCTCAATAACAGTATGGTCACCACGCTTCTCAACAAGTTCAACCTTTGCAACCATAGCTCGCTGTCTGTTAAAATGAAGGATTATCTTCTGAAACATCTGTTGCATCTGTTTCTGTTGTGGAAAAAGTGTTGCAATGTATTCTGTCGGTGTTGCAGAAAGACTTACCTTAAAATCTTTCTTATCATTCAAGCATTTGCCTACGACGCTATTCATCATGATGCGCGCAATCTCCTTGAAAAACTTGCTTTGCTCTACATTAATGACATCATTACGTTTACCTTTACTTATAAGGACCTTTGAATCATTCAATATAAAGGTGTATGAATAAGGAGAAGTATATTCCCAACGAAGTTTATCACTTTGTTGGTAATACATTTTGCCTCGTGACACCATTTTATCATTAAGCATGCGGAGTGTCTTCGTCTGCACAAAATCACATTGCATTGTCTTCATATTTGCAGCAGCGTTCTCTATCTGCTGCCTGACAGTAGTCTCATTAAAACTTTGTGCATTGGCATTAGCTATACACAAAACCATAAAAAATAACAATAACTTTTTCATTTTACATCTTTTACTTGGCTATTAAACAGCAACCTAAAATAATAAGGCTTACTCCCACCCACTTCATCATTGATACAGACTCATGGAAAAAGAGTATTGCTGCTATAAGCCCAAACACATAACTCAAACTAATCATCGGATAAGCTACGCTCAATGGATAATGCTTCACTATATACATCCAAAGGATAGAACTCGCCCCGAAAAACAAACCACTACATGCAAATTGCCAGTTAAGCAGTAAGCTAAACCAAAACGCTCGTGTCCAACCAAAGGGAAGCATCTTCTGAAGTGCAAACTTCAAGAACACCTGTCCTCCTGCCAAAAGTGAACTTTGGATGATTGCTAATATGATTACTCTCCACATGACAAAACCGTTGCAATTGAATGTATGGCAGGCTCTGCTGCAAGTCCGATACGCTTTAATAAAGAATTAAAAAGAGGTGTACTCTCATCATGACAACCAACAAGAACGGTTTTCACCTTCCCACTCTGTAAGAGTAATTCTGCATCACGCATTGCCCATTTCAAAGATTGCATCCCTTGAGTATATGTAGCATTATAACCATGACAATGAGTCTTGATAGCGATATTACTTCCTATCGTATTATGAGTACTTTGCATGAAATAGGTGGGTTTCAGCATAACTTCTCCCTCTTCTTTTAACTGTTCTAACAGCCGTTCACTATTCTCCAGACACCCATACGTCGTACCAGTAATAATAGCATCTGGCTTTTCAATACCAGCCTGAGCCAATGCCTCTAAAGATGCAAGAAGCGAGCCCTTCATGATTTTTCCTAAGCGACGGGCTTCCAAAGGCTTAACATATTTGCGAATATTTTCAAGCTCTGCCTCTGAGGTCATTTCTACATGAGAGAGAACTTTAATCTCTTTTCCGCAGCCTTCTCGTTCAGAAGTTTCCTCAACAGGATGTGCTGAAATCACCAAAGAGGTATCATTGCCTCCAAAACCAAACGAATTACAGAGTATATGTTCTAAGTGGATATTCTCTACTCCGAGTGTAGGAGTAATGCCATTTGCCATCTGACAGTTCCAACCCAAGTTTGCTGGAACAAAATTATGTTGCATTGCTAAGATACAAATAACGGTCTCTATACCGCCAGATGCACTTGTTGTATGACCGGTAAATGACTTTGTGCTGGACACCAACGGCATATTCTCACCGAAAACTCTCTGTAATGCAACGCTCTCACTCTCATCATTATTAGGCGTTCCAGTGCCATGCGCGTTTACATATTGGATATCTTTGGGAGTCAAATGCGTCATTTCTAAGGCTAACTCCATTGAAAGTACCGCGCCTTCTCCGTCATTTGACGAGGCCGTTTGATGGAAAGCATCGCAGGCATTCCCATACCCTGTTAGATAAGCATGTGGAACCACTCCTCTACGAGTAGCCATCTCCTGAGATTCTAAAACTACAAAGGCTGCTCCTTCGCCTAAATTCAGTCCCTCTCGTGTATTATCAAACGGACGACAACGATGATGATCGAGTATCATCAAAGAATTAAAGCCATTGAGATGAAAACGAGTTAAAGCTTCAGTTCCTCCTGCAACGACAATATCTGCAGCCCCAGCTTTCAGGAGTCGCGCACCAAACATTATGGCATTGGCAGCCGATGAGCACGCAGTAGACAGCGTTGTTACTTCAGTAAAGATTCCAAAGTAATCAGCCATAAAGTTTGTACAGCTTCCACTGTCATGATGCTTTAAGAATTCTAAATCTGCTTTATCAAGATCATCAAAACAAAGTTCTGTAAGATCCATACCTCCTACTGTTGTACCAGAGATGAGGACAATACGTAAAGGAGAACCATTCTTTTTCCTTTCTAAGATGTCAGCAATCTTAATATCAGCATCCTCTAAAGCCTGTTGTATGGCAATGATACCCATCAGAGCTGTACGGCTCATCATCTGAGACACAGGAATACCAAGTATTCCTTTCATCTGTTCATTTGACAGACCAACTTCTCCAACAGGCAATTCATGATGAGTTGATTGAAGAAACTTCATTTCTCCTATCCCACTCCGCTTCTCAAGCAATGATTGTAGCACCTCTTGCTTGTTCAGACCAATAGCAGAGATAATGCCTTCTCCTGTGATTGCTATGTTCATCTTATCCGTTCACACTTTAATAAAGAAAAGATATTATTTCTTTCTGTTCTTGCTCACAAAATCAGCAATAGTTGCAATGCTCGTAAAGATCTTCTTTCCTTCTGCTGGATTAGCCAATTTAATACCATATTTCTTCTCCATAAGGACAATTAATTCTAATGCATCAATTGAATCCAAGCCCAAGCCATCACCGAAGAGAGCATCATTTTCATCAATATCTTCCGGTGTCATCTCTTCGAGATTTAATACCTTGATAATCTCTTCCTTTAGTTCTTTAATTAACTCTTCCATCATAACTATTATTTTATGCAATATTATTTTTTTAATCTTATTTCAGTCTTAAACATTTTATTTATAAGCAATGTACAAATCTGCTTCAAAATGTTCACTATCTTCATAATCAAGCCAACCCGTCAATACAGAAGTGGTCTGTTCGTCCATAAAAGTTGTTTCTATAATATCTTGCATCAAGAGCTCATTCTTATGAGGCAGAATATAAAAAGAGGTTTCTCCATGATAACCATTACGGATAGCAATCTCACCTGTAACAATATTCGGTAATGTATAAACAAAAACAGAAGGACTGGGAAAATAATTATCTTTCTCTACTATTGAAGCCAAATATTTCTTATCTGAAGCTATTGATGACGAACGATTGAAAAAAACTATTGCTCTCGTCTTGTTTGTATCTTCAGTAAATGAGCCTTTATCCCTTTCTGCTTTTAACAATAATTCTGAAGCAACAAAACCTAAACGGCAAAGCCCATCCATTTTATAATATTTTGGATAGTTACCTATTATCTGCTTATAAAGCGCAGTAAGTAAACCATTCTGAGTGATTTCTTTATCAATTATAAACTCTTTATTATCAAGCCATATACCTTGTGGAGTAATATGCACCCGATGTTTCTTCTTTACACTATATGAAATATTAGCAGACCCACCACCATTCGTTTTACTATCACTAAACTCTTGAGGTTTTATTCCTACAGACTGGGCATAGAGCGCAGCATTACAACCGCCAAACCCCGACAACAGCTTGATAAAAGATGTTTTGTTTGTTGGTTGATGTTTCGAAGATAGTTGTACTTTACCGGAGACTCCCATTTCCTCATACCCTCGTGTACCAAGAATAGTATGGTCATCAATAGACTTCATACAAAGAATGGTTTCCATTATACCAGCTGCACCTAACGTATGGCCTACATAACCTTTCAATGCATTGACTGGGATATCCTGTAATTCTGCCCGATGAATGGCAATAGCCTCCATCTGGTCATTGAACAATGTAGCCGTACCGTGTGCATTGATAAAAGCAATATTCCTTTTATCAATTCCATTCTTTGTTTCCAGTAATGCTTCATACAACCCCTCTGCAGTCTTTGACGGAGCACTGATATGATATGCATCATTCTTGATGTAGCCATGACCTATCTGCCACACTTGCCTTCTGCAACCATTATTGACCGACTTTGTTGTAATCTCACGCCCCAAAACAACGGTTGCTGCAGCTTCACCTAAATTAAGTCCTTGCCGCTCAATATCAAATGGCTGGCAAGAAAAAGCAGACATAGCATTCAATGACTGAAAACCTGAAATAATAAAACGACCAGGACAATCTCCTCCGCAAACGACCGCATAATCATATTTTTTAGAGACCAATAGACGCGAAGCTAAAATCATTGCTGCCAACCCTGATATACATGCATTACACACGACAATAGGACTCAACTGTATACCTAATCGTGTAGCAATGCGTTGCGCAATATTACCAAGATAAAGTTTATCGTCATCTGTCTGACCTAATTTCTCTATTGATCCTTTCGTAGAACTCAGAATAAAAACAGTGCGCGTACTACTTATATTTATTCCAGAAGCATCTATTGCTTTTTGTGCAGATCGAAAAGCAAGCTCTTCAAAGTCTGAAGATAATAAAGATGCAACAAAACCATTAGGTATACCTGCAGTCATAGGAGCATAAGCATGGATAGCAGACTTCCCCTCTTTCACAGCCTGATAATTCTCCTCTGATGTCTCGCCCAATGGAGAAATGACATTATCTGCTAACACGGAAACCATTACGTTTTGTTTCATTTTAGCTCTCATTTCCTTGCCTCCACTTGTTTCCACCGCTCTTTCCACTGCTGATAGAAAGGAGGATTATCCCAAACTAATTGATAGTTAAGATCCATAAAGACTTGTACAGAATGGCCTGTTGCTATCAAGCTATCATCTTCCGTATCATGTATCTCATAATCAAAAACTATTTTTGCAGCCTCCGTTGGACGATAGATAATATCTATACGTGGTGTCATACCATATTTTATAGGCTTCTTGTAATGAAATGTGAGTTCTACCAAAGGAGCAAAATATCCATTATCGAAAAAGCTCATATATTCCAATCCGTATTTCTTTCCAAAGACTTCACGTGCATCTTCGAAATAAAGTGGATAAGAACCATGCCATACTACATTCATGGAATCAACCTCACTGAACCGGATTGTAAACTCTTTCGATGCCCTTAATTCTATCATCTTAATGCTGGATATTTTACAACTTTATTCAACTTTTCTATTCATTATGCTCTTTTATGGCTATTTTTATCTCTGATGTCACCAACACCTTGTCACCACACACAATCGTAGCTTCTGCCAAGGTCATGCCAAAAACCTCTTCCTTCACTTCAACTCGAGTTGTTATTACATCGCCGATAATAGGTAATGCTATCACTTCAAAATTACGCACCCCTCCAATAAACCCTAACTGAATGCCTTTCTTTAAGATAAACTTATTGACATATCCAATACGAGCAGCACAAGTTTGAGCAATATTCTCCATTAAACCAGAAGCCGAGAAACGATTTCCATCCACAAAGATATTATCACGTTGAACCTTTGTCTCTGTAACTATTAATGTCTTGTCGAAATACACCAATGAGCCAATCATGACAAAAGGCTCCTGCTGTGGCAAGAGTTCATGTATATCTATTGCACGGAGATCAGTCTCAGACGGGTTTTCTACATCAAATTTAATCATAGCGTTCATGCTTCATCTATGACCAAAAGTCATAGAAATTAAACCATTGTGAAGGATATCGACGAACGATTCTTTCAAGTTCAGCCACATAACTATCTGATAGTTGCTGCATCTGTTCCTTTCGCGGAGCATCCTTATCGTATGACAGTGTTGTGGCAACCACTTTATAGCGCTTTGAAGCAACCTTCACCACATTGACCGCCAAGACATCTAAACCTTTCATCGTCGCAACGGAAAGCGGACCAGCAGGAAATCGTGCTGGTGCACCTAAAAAACAAGATGTTACAGCTTTCGTTGAACCAACAATACGGTCTGCGGGCATGCTGACAATCTCATTATTATCAATGGCTTCATTCACTAAAAAGAGATGACTCATATCTTCTTTTACAGGAATCATTCGGATATTATGCTGTTCCAAGACCTCCTGACGTCCCTCCATGACTGCAGCTTTCTCTCCCCCAAACACTAAAGCATTGAAACGCTTGAGTTTTGAAGTCAAAGAATAGCCTGCGACTTCATAACATCCCACATGAGAACTAAAGACTAAAAAGCCTTTCTCCTGCGCTTCTAAACGAAGAAACTGATCATACCCTTCTATCTCTACTTTGAAATGTTTGCCTGCAAAGACAGCAAAACGATCAACAACTATCTGACTGAACAGACAATGATTGATGTATGTATTCCATGCAGCACGCAACCTTCCATATCCTAATCGATGATGAAAATAACGATAAGCATGTGTTCGGCTATGGTTGGTATTCAACAGCAGACAAACTGGCATTACGAATAGTGAAGTAAACACATAAAGTAATCGCACGTCTATCCACCGCAAAGACCAAATTAATGATCTATGCATCCAACCTGTGCCAAAAGTTGTATTAGCCAATCTTACTCTCGATATAATCGCAGAACTGTGACAAAGTAACGATACCCTGCATTTCTTCTGGCTTAATCTTAAAGCCAAAATTCTTCTCTACGATAACTACTATATCCACAAAGTCGAGGCTATCAATACCTAAATCGTCCTTCAACTTTGCTTCTGGGGCAATATTTTCTTCCTCAATTTCCAAATCCTCAATGAGGAAGTTTCTTACTTTCTCTTCAATTTCTTTTCTTTCCATTACTATTAATTTATTTTAATTTTACTTCTAATATCGTATGTCCTTGGCCTATACTATCATGAGTGGCAACAACTTTCAGTCCTGCACGGTCAATTTGCTTAATCATATCATCAGAGTGATACATCTTGCTATTCCCATTTGCCATGGCCGTAAAGTAAACACTCGTCATAGTAAGACAAAGGGATGCCGGTTCATACTTCTGTCGATCCCAGAATGTTTCCATGATATACAGCGTCGTGCCTACATTCATCACCTTTGCTGCACGGGAGAGAATACTATAAATTTCCTTTTCTGAGAAACAATCCAAGAACTGGCTCATCCAAATTGCATCCCAAGTCCCTTGTGGTAAGCCAGAGTGTTTATCAAGAATATCCGTTGGGAATCCACAGATACGGTCTGCTCCTTCTTTCCCCTCTATATTCTTCTGCATCATACCTATCTGACCTGGAAGATCCACTATCGTGACATTTACTTTAGGATTATATCCCACACAACGCAATGCAAAACGCCCTGTGTTTCCACCAACATCCATTAGGCTTTTCGGTTTCTTACTGAAGACTATATCCAATGCTTCGTCAAAAGAATGATCACTATAAAAATGGTCAAAGCCAAACCAACTGTCTTGCACCTGCTTATCCAACTTTGACAGGCCTTCATAAATAGTCGGCCAATCACCGAGAGTCTTCAGACCTGCAGGTTTCCCCTCGTTAAGTGCTTCCTCAAGATAGAACATACCACGATAGTTTACATCATGGTTGAAATCCATATTGACGCGAGTGGCAGGATCATTGAGCAGAAACCACCCTGTCTTGGATATCGTATAGCGGTTTGTATCTTTATTTATCAATACCGTACCAGCACTCAACGATGCTTCCAACAATATTTTCAAAGCATACTCTGAAAGAGCTGTCTGCTTTTTCAATTCCTTCAAAGTCAAGCCCTCTATACTGTCACGCAATGCCTCCAGTATCCCCCACTTAACCATAAGACGAGATACCTGAAAGATAACAGGTCCCCAAGCTATATACTCGGCAAGACGTTGTGCTTCCCGAGCAGATAGCTGTTCTTGAGTATACCTGTCACTTTCTGATTGAAAAAGGTTCATTGTTATTTCTTTGATTTTGCCAATTCTGACTTGAGTATCTCTCCAAACTTCTTTCCTGTATTCTCTGCACCATCCTTTATCAAGTTGAGTTTGGTTCCCCAAACACCACCTTTTGCACGAACACCGGTAATCTTAGCAATCACCTGCTTATTAGAACCAAGGACTACAATGTCACAATCATAATTGCCTTTCTGATTAATCTCATTCACGATTGCTTTTACTGTATATTTTTCTTTAGGGAAATTACCCAAGAGCAATTTTCCCTTTAACTTTCGGTTTGCATAATCAGTAAAAATGGCAACAACTGTAAGTTTATCGGTTTCCCAGTCTGCCTCATACTTGCTAAAATCGTTTTCTGTCATTCCATGGATAGAAAGAAACTCTATCTGGAAATTCGCTTTTCCCACATTATTCAACAAAGCAAGAGAACCTTGCTCAAGCTTCTGAGCCATTGTTGATAGTGAAAACACCAGACAACATAAGACAATTATGTACTTTTTCATACTGCCGAGATTTCAATTAATTTCTTTTCTATCTTCTTTTTACTCAAAAAAGACCTTGTGCTTACTTAGCTTTCTTAATCAGTTTAGTGACCTGTTCTGCCAATTCCCGATAAGTTTCTACACGACGCTTCTCATTGCCATAGCCTGCACCGGCAACACCGTCTACATCAATGACAGCGAATGGTTCCTTAACGCTTTTTTCATAGAAATTCATCAAGGCATTCATATGCGCATCACCTGCACCAAAACCTATCATAACAGAAACGCCCGTACTACCGTAATGGAAGTCTTTCACCTCAATGACAACTGTGTATTCTGCTTCACTTTTCTTATCAGTAACAGTTACACTCTTGGTTTTTTCATTGAAACGATCCATAAAATTCTTTTCAGCACGCTGAAGTTCCGCTTTATAATCCCGCTCCCAATCAGCTCCTTTTTCTTTCAAGAACTCCTTCACATTCTTGCCTTCCAAAGTTGCATGCGTATAATCCCAAACCACATAAACCTTGGCTTTAGAGGCCTTAAGCTTGGAAAGTGAACCACTCTGCAATGTCACATCAGCCTTTGCAAACATACTTACTACGCAGAACATCACAAAAGAAAGAAGCAATACTATTCTTTTCATAATACAAGAATTATTAGTTAATACTTTATTTTAAAAATACTTTTCTCAATTTCTACCCTTTGAATTTCTTCAAAACCAAAGCTGAATTCGTTCCACCAAAACCGAAACTGTTACTCAACACCGTGTTTACTTCAGTCTCTACGGTTGCCGTAGCAAGGTTCATCTTCTCAGAATATTCATCGGGATTTTCAAAGTTAATATTCGGAGCAACGAAATTATTCTGCATCATCAGAATACTATATACAGCTTCAGAAGCACCAGCCATCCAGCATTCATGTCCTGTCATACTCTTGGTTGAAGAGATAAGGGCATGCTTACCTTCAAACATTCGATTAAGGGCCATGGCCTCATACATGTCACCTTGATGAGTACTTGTAGCATGTGCATTGATGTAATCAATATCATCGGCTTCCACATCCGACATCTCCAATGCACGTGTCATGGCTATAACACTGCCGTCATCTGAAGGTTGACTGATGCCACCTCCATTGCTTGAGAAACCGTAACCGACAACTTCGGCAAGGATGTTTGCACCACGTGCCTTTGCATGTTCATAGTCTTCCAACACCAATGAAGCAGCACCACCACTCGGTATCAAGCCGTCACGGTCTCTGTCAAACGGTCTACTCGCCTTGGTGGGTTCGTCCATTCGAATAGAGAAAGCCCCTAAAGCATCGAATGAAGCCATGGAATAATAATTTGTTTCCTGAGCACCACCACACAGCACCATGTCCTGCAAACCTTGCTTTATCAACATAAAGCCCAATCCTATGGAATGACTACCGCTGGCGCAAGCTGCACTGATTGTGAAATTCACACCACGCAAATGAAAGATTGTGCTGAGGTTCATATTCACCGTAGAATTCATCGACTGGAAGATAAGTCCATAACCCAACATGGCAGAATCATGCTTTTCATCCATAATCTTCGAAGCTTCAATAACTGGTTGAGCAGAGGAATCATTACCAAAGATACAGCCTACTTCATGCTCACGAAGATATTCATCAGAGATATTTGCCTGGGCAAAAGCCTGCAAACTTGACATATAAGCATATCTTGCTTCCTCTGGCATACCGGCACGAGTGTGACGATCAAGCATCTTTTTCGTAATAACAGGTTCTTCAACAATACCTGTCAAGGCCGAACGATAGCCATATTCCAAACGTTCTGGCTGTATGCCGATGCCCGATTTTCCTTCGTATAGTGATTGTTTTACTGTTTCTATATCTGTGCCGAGACATGACCAAATTCCCATGCCCGTTACAACAACTCTTCTTTCCATTCCTTTATATATTGTATCTTGATCCGATAAAATGGTTTCTTATCATAAAATAAAATTACGTATAGAGTCCACCATTCACACTGATGACCTCACCTGTTATGTATGCAGCTTCATCCGAAGCAAGGAAGCCCACAACGGCAGCAACCTCTTCCGGCTTACCAAAACGGCCAACAGGAACAAGTTTTTTCAGTTCGTCTTCCGGCAATTCCTTGGTCATATCTGTCTGTATAAAACCAGGCGCAACAGCATTAACCGTAATCTTACGCGGTGCAACTTCCTGCGCCAAAGCCTTTGTTGCCCCTATCAATGCAGCCTTGGCAGCACTGTAATTCACTTGGCCGGGCATTCCCTTCAATCCCGAAAGCGAAGCCATATTGATGATTCTTCCACCGTGTTTGCGGGGCATCATGTGCTTCAGAAGCCTGCGGGTGATATAAAAGAAGCCATTCATATTTGTGTCAAGCACGCTATGCCAGTCGTCATTCGACATCATAAACATCACATTGTCCCGCCGAATACCGGCATTGTTCACCAAAACCGAAATGAATTCTTCAGGATGTGCCGTCTCCCATTGGTCTATGGCAGCTTCAATAGCTTTAGGATCTGAAACATCAAAAGGCAGGAGTTCAGCCCGCCCTCCGTGGGCTTCTATTTCTTGTTTCACTTCCTGAGCGCATGCTGTATTTGATTGGTAGTTAATAATAACAGAGTAGTTCCTTGCCAAATGTAAAGCAACTGCACGGCCTATTCCCCGTGAGGCTCCTGTTATTAACGCATATTTCATATTAATTGGAGTAAATAATTAGTCAAATCAGTTTAACGGAATGTAGCAACCGTTATTATCTTGCAAAGATATAAAATATTTTTTAAAACACGGATAAGCGAAAGAAAAAAGACACCCCTCTACACCTATTTTATTATTTAGAGGAACGTATTGAGATAGCCTTTTGAATTTTACTACATTACTTTTTATCATAGGACAGTAATTCACCTTCACTTAATACCATTGGAAAACATCAAGGTTGCAATAACCAAACAACAGTATTTCACACGGCTAAAACTGTCAAGACATTGCCTTTTACTTGGAAATGAACGTCTATCCCTGCGAAAGGCATTCCATAGATCTTATCCGGATCATCTTGATACTGGGGGCGCGGATCTTCTGCCAAGATGCTTTTGAGTTCATCAATACGTGCTGCATCAAAACCATGTGACAAGAGGAAATCCTGTGCTTCGCTACCAATGACCACGTCTAACCGCTTCCATTGGTACCTATCTACAAAGCCACAGCATGCATCAACATGGGCATCAGCATAAGTGATATAAGGCTTGATATCGTAAATCGGGGTGGCATCCATGAGATCTGCACCCAAAACATGGATTATCGGGCCACGACTTGTCTCCCATTCTATCGTTTCTATCTTGACCGAAGAGAGACCAAGACCATTGGGACGAAACGGACTCCTACTCGCAAACACGCCTACTTTCTCATTGCCTCCCAAGCGTGGCGGACGCACCATCAGACTGTTGGCATGATGCCTGTTGGCACTGAATTCCCAGATAAGCCATAGATAATCAAACGCCTCTAATCCGCGCAAGGCATCTGGATTGCGGTAGGCTGGAAGAAAAACTATCTCGCCTTTCAATGCCTCCACAATACCGCTCTGCTTCGGAATGCCAAACTTGGAATTGAAAGGGGAATGAAAAACTGCTATTGGTTCTATCTTCATAGGCTGAAACTAACGTTTAAAAACAAATCCGAACTGTCGATATCTGACTATCTTCCCTACCGTCATACACGATAAAATATGGAAGAAACCATGATAACTAAAAAGGTTGCAACTCCTATCCACACTGGCCAATAAATGAATTTCACCTTTTGAAGTCGAGTGTCTCCACTCACTTTTCTGAACACATAGAAAACAGTAGAAGCTCCTGCCAAAGCCAACAGCCCTCCAATCAAAAGGTCGCCAAAGTAATGAACACCTAAGTACATTCGGCTGTAACATACCAACAATGCCCATAGGAAGAAGAAAAACGTCAGCTTATAGCGTCTGAACAGGAAGGTGATAAAGAATGCCAAGCCCCATGTGTTGCTTGCATGATTGGACGGAAAACCATAAGCTCCTCCCCGATAACCATCCACAATATGTACCATACTCGACATAGGATTATCCAAATTACTTGGTCGAAGTCGACACACCCACGGCCGAATAACCTGCGCAGTGAAGCTATCCGTGAACAAGATAACAACTCCTATGGCCAGAAGAATAGCGAAAACCACCTTGTAGGAATAATTCTTCAGGAGCACAAAAAACAGAGAAACATACATGGGAACCCATATCAGCTTTCCACTGACCAACCACATCACACTGTCGAAATAGGCATTATGATGACTGTTCACTGTCAGAAACGCCATGGTGTCCATGGCTTTCAGCATAGAAAGTAAATCAGTCAGTTCGGTCATCATCGGCGGGCTATATCATTATAGAGTTCCTGAAGATACGCCTTTCCCTGTTTTTCCATGGTCGAGCGCCCGCGTTTTCCACGACTAAGTACCGTCTTTCCGGCAACATTATCATAAATCATCTGTTGCTCTTCGGTTGCCATTCCCCATAAATCAGGGTAAGTAAAGAAAGCAAAATGAGGTGCCCGACTGTCAAGCATGTCCTTACTGAAGATGAAAGAGGCATGAGATATCCCCAACTGCCCCAACAATGTAGCAGCCAAATCGTGCTGAGAGCCATAGCTTTCTACGACATAAGGAGCCTTCACTACACCGCCTAACCAAATCATTGGAATTTGATAACGTTCCACTTTGAACTCACTTATATCCTCAGGATAACAGCCCAAATGGTCGGGTATCAGGATAATCAACGAGCGTTTCCAGCGCCCACTGCGTTTCAGATAATCTACAAAACGCCCCACACAAGCATCAGTATAGGCAAAAGCATTCAGCACTTTATCCTGCAAGTGGTGGTAAGGCACATCGAAAGGTTCATGCGAACTGCTCGTCTGTATGATGCGCATCATCGGCTTTCCAGGCTTTTCTTTCAGGTCGTTCTGCACCTTTTCAAACAACAGATGATCGGGTACTCCCCATTTGCTCCGACGGTCTTCATGTGGAAAATCCTCATCAGACACATGGTCGGTGAAGCCCATTCCCATCAGATAACCACGCAGATTAGTGAAGTCAATGTCTCCACCGTAGTAGTATTTCAACCCATATCCGCTCTTGTTCAGCATGCCTGCAATCGACGGGAGATGATTGGTTTTTCGGGTTAACTTCATCAAACTTGTCGTCGGTTGGGCGGGATAGCCACTCAATATTGCCAGTGTGCCACGGTCTGTACGGAAACTATTGGCATAGAAATGATTGAAGAAAACGCCTTCCTTGGCTAATCTGTTCATATTCGGGACAGCATTTGTCTTCATCAGCTCACGCGAGAAACTTTCCAGAATGACAATATACACATCGGGATGCTTCGTGGTTATCAACTGCATGACGCTGTCACTCTCCGTGTAAAGCATTGGACCAACCACCTCTGCTGCTTCTTTTTCGCTCATAAAACGGTATTGAGAAGCAAAATCAACCTGCTTGGAGAAGCTCTCTATCAAACTGAAAACGGGGTTCACCGCAGCATGGTTCAACCGCATGTCCTTACTGAAATAAGCCTCACCGACATTCATTGTCGATACCTTTATGCCCCCACGAATGGGGATAAACAACAGGCCTAACAGAACAACCTGACAAAATGTGCTCCAGATGCGATGATGATTTGGCGCAGAAAGTGAATTCAATTTCTTCTCCATTCGCTGCATCAACAGATAGATGCCCACAGCAAGAAGCAAGACAACGAGCACGCCCCCGATGACTATCCACATGCTGACACTGGCCAAAGCACTGGCCGGAGAGGAGAAGAAATAATATATCGGTGTGGAGTCAAGCGGGAAGCCCCAATAGCCGTAAAGCACGAGATTGAGGCCAAATGTCATGGAGAAAATCAGTGCAGCCACGGCTGTATAGCCTTTATAAAACCACTTTATGATGCGTCCCCGATACCAAATCTCTGTCAATATCAATATGCCGGGAAAGGCTGAGAAATAGCCGGCCACAGAGAAATCAAGGGGTAAACCATGCACCATCACTTGCCAAAAGTCAGCCAAACTGCTTTGCTTGAACAACGCATGGTGGTACAACATAAAGCACGGTTTCTGTAAAACGAACAACAGTGCCCATAATATGTAGACTGCAAAAAATCTTAAACTATTTAGAAGCATCACCTTTCAGACAACAATATTCCATAAGTTTGATGTGCAAAGATACATAAAATGACAAACATAACACGTTGCGGGCTGCTTTTTTATATAGATTAACATTGCCGTTTCCCCATGCTGCAGCAGAGCTGAACAGCCACAACCGAAACGCTGTCTGAACAAGGAGGAAATCACCACGCTATTCACATTGCTTTTCAACATGCTGCAAACATGCTTTTCACTTGCGTCAGATGAGCGTGTAACTTGACGCAGATCAGCCCGCATTCTGACGCTAATCACACGCTCATCTGACGCAAGTCAGAAACACACTTCCAATCTGTTGTCATTCAACGAATTACAAAGCCATTCCCAATGGTTTTGAAAAAAGAAAACAAGTCTCGTCAAAACAGATAACCATTAAGGACAAAACAAGTTGGAACCTCACAGAAAAACAGGGGAAAAAGAATGCTGGCTGACTCCAAAGAACTGTACGTTGTCAAACTAAAATGCACAACAGGCTCCCTGTTTCATACGCTTTATTGAGAATTGCTTACCAAAGAACTATTCTTCCATTCTACCAGAAATGCGCTGTCAAATAATGCAGAAAGAGATATACCATGCACATGATTATGAGGAAAGCTATGGTTTTCTGCCAGATTTTCCGATTATCTTCGGGGGCTGGCATCTCGTCATCAGCCAAGCGATAAACACTTTCTACATGCAGCATTTCCTTACCAAACGTGACAATAAACACAAGATTTTGAATAAGAATATAGTGCACATCACCACTCCTGTAATCTTTCTTTTCGGCCTTAAATACCGGCTCATAGCCATAATATTCTATGCCATAAGGATTGTTGTCAATCAATAAATCATTGTCACAAAGTATCCTATAGAAGGTTTCTTCAGACAGATGAGCTTTCAACGTAATAAGCGGTTGCACCGAACTGCTGTCTATGGCAATCGTATATCGCTTTCCTTCAAAGTTGAAGTAGGCATGCGAAGTGCTCCTGTTTCCCTTATTATTCCTTACAATAGGCAGGCTATGATAAAAGTCAGTGAGTCTTTTCATGTATGAATACGATGGATTGAAATTACTTTTTACAGAGATTTCTTACTGAAAAATCAAGTGGAAAGCACGATAAAAAACGATAACAAGGGAAGCGAATACCTACACATCACGAGGTTTCAACCATGTCTTCCATCAGCATTCTGTCAATCGCCGTGATGCCATTATCCATCAACAACTGACGGTCTTGCACGAAAACAGAGGAGATTTTCTCGTCAGAATGACGTGAAACCCAGCTCTTGAAGAGAATCACTGCCTCATTGTTTTTGTTCTGTAACCATTTGCTGTAACCTGCATTCACATAGTCTTCATCAATAACTTCCTGTGTGGAAAGAATAGCATCATAATAGCGTTCGGCCTGCATGGGCTTGCATTGCAACAACAAAATCCAGGCTATCGTACGCTTCACCGACACATTCTCGTCCTCCATATCGAGGGGATAGAGCAGCTTAAGCGCATCGTCCAACTGCCCCATGTTCATTAAAGCCAATGACTGATACCAAAGGAAACGCTTGTCATCTTTCATGGCATAGAGATACTGATAGGCCCGGTTAGCCTCATCAAACCTACCGTAGCGCAATGCTGAAGCTGCGTAACTGCGCAGTTCTTTCTCGTTGGCATTATCCAATTTCAGAAGCTTGTCGGATAGCGTGGGCAGGCCTGTTTCATCGTCAAACTCCAGACTTTCCACCCCCACTCCGCTTTCTTCATGGCGTAACAGGCCGACAACAATCACCGTACGGCTTGCGGCAAAAGCCTTCTTTTCTTCGTGGAAATGATTGAAAAGCGTGTATTGCAGACGGTAATAGCGCAACAGGCGTTCACTGTCTGAAGCCAACATCTGGTGTATCTCGGTCTCCGACAAAGGGTAACGTTCATACAACTGACGCAAGAATTTCCATTCTTTCCGTTTCACGGCAAAGGCCATCAACGCGATGATTTCCTTGTGGAAAGCTGAGAAAGAAAGGGCTCTATGCAGGAAGAACTGGTCATTTTGCTCTGCAGAACAATCGTTCCAAAAGGGATTTCTAAATTCTTCACGATAAGCATTCAGTTCGAAAAACCGATAAAGGTCTTGCAGATATTGCAAGCGCTTATAGGCAGGTTTGTCCGCATCTTCATAGCTTGGACGCAACATCATGCCATCGGCCGAATTCATCATCTCACGCACATTGGCAGGCAACTGGGCGTAGACAGACTTGATTGCAAAGCCAAAGGAATATTTATCAGAATTGCAGAAAGGACTCCCGTTGAGCATGATATCAACGATTTTAGCGTTGCCCAATTGGTTTAACACTGCTTCCATGTCAGGGTTCTGCTTGGAGAAAGGCACAAACCAATTGCTGACCGACGAGAAGAAAGGAAAGCGTTTCATCTGTGAAAAACCGCCGAAATAGATGTCGGCACCTTGCTTCTGCATTTCCATCATGCGGTTTATGCTCTCTTCTGCACGCTCCATTTCCTGCTCTGCCTTGTCGGGATGCAGAATATCCTCTAAGGTATCTTCCTCTTTTTCCTCTATTCCAAAGCGGTTGAAATGCAGCTGTTGCCCTTTCATCAGCGTGGGAATGATGTCTTTCTGCATCTTTTCATTGTCGCGTCGCGCGTTGCTGCAAAAGAATATCTGGCATTGCAGTGCATACAGGTTGCGACGCAAAGCATCAGCATCCGGGGCCTCAACCGTCTCTTTCAATAGCTTGGCAGAGGTTTCGAAAAGCTGCATTCCATCAGAAGAAGCCAACAACACCCACCCCACGAATGCACGTTGGCGCAGTTCTTCATCGGCTTCGGTCTGTTGCCACACCTCTAACAAGAGTTTGAAACGCAACGGATCAAAACCGTTCATGCCACTGAGTGTCACGGCAGAAAGCAGTGTCTGGCTATCAAAGGTGTCAACCATCGGACTGCAAAACAACTTCAACAAGGCATCATAGACAGCCTCGTTCCAATAGTAGGAAACCACAATGGCATCGAAAACAGAGGATAGATAGTGTTGGTGCTGACGGCGGAGATAATGCTCTTTCTCCTTACGTATGCCCTCAGGCTCCAAAGAAAGCATCGCCAAATCCTGCACATACCCCTCAAGTTGCAGCCTTACCTCTTTATTGCTCAAATCAATTCTGCGTGCACTTAACTCTGCCAGACCATGATAGCCCCCTTTGATAACAGCCAAACGAAGCCGCACATCAAAAGCCACCGCATAGAGCTGCTGCAACATGGAATGATAAAGTTGTGGGCGCATAGGGTCTTGATAGCCACGCAACATATAGTCTTTCATGAGCTGATAGCTTGACATGATATCATCAAGACGGGCATCAAACTGCGGTATTCCCTTTTCATTGAGGAATTGCCGAAGTGTCTTCAATGCCAAAGGCAGGTTCTGCTGTTCGAGAAGCTGTGACCAGACAGGCTGTAGTTCAGGTGAGGTTGGATGCATGATGAGGGGTTATTCGAAAGATTTTGCTGCACGGATATCACTCGGTTTCGGTGCAGTGATGTGTTGGAAACGCAATTTCGGTAATGCTGTAATGGTCTTATCGTCGGCCTTGCAATACTTCCTCAACAAATCAGCATAATGCTGTAGGCCGTTCTGATTGATAGAATCGCAAGCTGCATTGTAAGCCTTGACAAACGCATTCAACTGCATTTTGCGCCGTTTATCAGCCACTCCAGCATGTCGCAAGGCCAATACACCGAGCGAAAGCCTGAAATCTCGGCTGTCGCGTAACATCGGATTATCGAGTATTCGGGCTTTTGTGGCCTGAGGTTCCGTGAGCCAAAGGGCATCAATCTCATTGTTGAGCAGCATGTCAAGACGTATAAAGACATTATTGAGTTGTACCCGATAGACCCGTGCCCGCGTCTTGACAGTATCAAGGGTGAGGTCGGTTAGATAATCGGTTGCCGAGAAACGCGTCATGGCTATCATCTTATCACCAAGTTGATTGAGATGTTTTAAACGGGCTTTCCGATTGGAATAAAGTTGCCAATAGGCATTGGTGGCCGTGAGATAATCAAGCTGTAGGCCGCGTTTCTTCATGCGTTCAGTACGCACAAGGTCGCTGATTGAACCCTCTACGCGCCTGTTCAGCAGAGCGGTGTCACAGTCCATTTGTGCCGTAAAGAACTTCAAACGCAAATCCAATTGCGCTGTATCATAAAGCTGATGGTCTTTCATCAAATACAAAGGAAGACAATCAAGCGTGGGCATCACAGCTATTTTCAAAGCCAAGGAGTCTTCACGAAAGAGACGATAGCGCTCTGCACGTGACATTCTTCTTTGCTCTTCGTAAGACCGTCCACAGGCAACAACGAGCAAAAACAAGGCGAAAAGAAGTACTTTATAATTCGGAAATCTCATTATTCAACCGCATTTTCTATCCGTTTCTAAACCATGCAAAAGTAACAAATAATTTTGTAACTATAGAATTTATTACTACTTTTGTAGGGTTATCAGATAAAATCAAACCAAGAAATGGCCAAAGATAAAATTGCATATGTATGTAGTAACTGTGGACAAGAGTCTGCCAAATGGATTGGGAAATGTCCAAGTTGCGGCCAATGGAACACTTTTAAGGAGATACGTATTGCCAATGACACGGGTTCTATGGCTGCAAAAAATGCAGCACATGCCGTCAGAAGCAGCATAACGAATAAGAACAAGCCTCTCTTCCTGCATGAGATATCGGCCAAAGATGAGCCACGAATCGACATGCACGATGACGAATTGAACCGTGTTCTCGGTGGTGGATTAGTGCCGGGAAGCATCGTTCTATTAGGCGGTGAGCCAGGAATAGGCAAGAGTACGCTTACTCTTCAGACCATTCTTCACATGAACGAACGCCGCATTCTCTATGTAAGCGGTGAAGAAAGTGCCCACCAAATCAAGATGAGAGCAGAGCGTATCGGGGGCAACAGTGAGGTAATGATACTCTGTGAAACCTCACTTGAAAGCATCTTTGACAATATAAAAGAGGTAAAACCCGAATTAGTTGTCATCGATTCCATACAGACCATTTCCACTTCGGACGTTGAAAGTTCTCCCGGAAGCATTACTCAAGTGCGCGAATGTGCTGCTGCCTTGCTGCGTTTTGCAAAGACAAGTGGTATTCCCGTCATTCTAATTGGGCACATTAATAAGGAAGGAACGCTGGCAGGGCCAAAGATATTGGAACATATTGTCGATACCGTTATCCAATTTGAAGGTGACCAACACTACATGTATCGTATTCTTCGGTCTATCAAGAACCGTTTTGGAAGCACTTCGGAACTTGGTATCTATGAGATGCAACAGAATGGATTGCGTCAGGTTTCCAATCCTTCAGAACTGTTGTTAAGCCAAGATCATGAAGGACTTTCAGGTGTAGCCATCTCTTCTGCCATAGAAGGAGTGCGTCCTTTCTTGGTTGAAACACAAGCCTTGGTGTCTTCAGCGGCCTATGGAACTCCACAGCGTTCGGCCACAGGATTTGACCAACGGCGCCTCAACATGCTGCTTGCCGTACTTGAAAAACGCGTAGGGTTCAAACTCATGCAAAAGGATGTTTTCATCAATATTGCAGGAGGACTACGCGTCACCGACCTTGCCATGGACCTCAGTGTGATAGCAGCAGTGTTGTCAAGCAATGTTGATACGGCTATTGAAGCAGGCTGGTGTATGGCGGGAGAAGTAGGACTAAGCGGCGAAGTGCGCCCTGTCAACCGTATAGAACAGCGCATTGCAGAGGCCGAGAAGTTAGGTTTTGCCCACATGATTATACCAGCTCATAACCTCAAAGGTTTCGACAAACGCAAATACAAGATAGAACTCCACCCTGTAAGAAAGGTAGAAGAGGCCTTGAGAACATTATTCGGATAATATAAAAACAAATAGAAATGAAAGATTCTGTAATCATTGTCAGTGGCGGTATGGACAGCATCACGCTGCTTTATGACAAGAAAGACGAGATAGCGCTCGGCATCAGTTTCGACTACGGCAGTAATCATAACGCCAAAGAGATACCACTTGCCGAAATGCATTGCAGGCGGTTAGGCATCAAACACATCACGATTAATCTTGATTTCATGCACCGATATTTCAAAAGTTCACTGCTTGAAGGTGCTGAAGCCATTCCCGAAGGACACTATGCCGATGACAACATGAAGTCAACAGTAGTTCCTTTCCGCAACGGTATCATGCTTTCTATCGCCATTGGCATTGCAGAAAGCAACAATCTTAAAAAGGTTTTAATAGCCAATCACGGCGGAGATCACACTATTTATCCTGACTGTCGCCCCGAATTCATCAAGGCCATAGATGCTGCGGCCTATGCCGGCACCTTTGTCAATGCCCATGTTGAAGCACCTTATACCAATATCACAAAAGGCGATATCGCCCGTATCGGCAAGAAGCTTGGCCTCGACTATACCGAAACATGGAGCTGCTACAAAGGTGGTGACAAGCATTGTGGCAAATGTGGGACATGTGTCGAACGCAAAGAAGCCTTGGCAGAAGCAGGTATTAAAGATGCAACGGAGTACGAAGAATAGTCTTCTCCTGCGCTAAAGTCCTTTGAATAAAGGAAATTGTCAACTGCATATAGCAGTTCAGGCATATCATGTACGAAAATCTCTTAATTCTTCATGAATGATTTTCTGTTGTGCATGGAAAAGTGTATCTTTGTAGAAAGAAAGATAAACAATATTAACTTAAAACATAAAGACAAAATGACAATCGAACAATTCAACTTTGCCGGCAAGAAGGCAATCGTTCGTGTGGACTTCAATGTCCCTTTGGATGAGAAAGGTAACGTAACAGATGACACCCGCATCCGTGGTGCCCTTCCTACTTTGAAGAAGGTATTAGCCGACGGTGGCGCACTCATCATGATGAGTCACATGGGGAAACCTAAAGGCAAAGTAAAGCCGGAACTCTCACTCTCTCAGATTGTAAAGAACGTTTCTGACGCATTAGGTGTAGACGTTAAATTTGCCAAAGACTGTGCCAATGCAGATGCAGAAGTTGCAGCACTGAAGCCGGGTGAAGCTCTGTTGTTAGAGAATCTACGCTTCTATCCTGAAGAGGAAGGCAAACCAGTAGGCGTAGAAAAGGGCACTCCTGAATATGATGAAGCCAAGAAAGAAATGAAAGTTCGTCAGAAAGAATTTGCCAAGAAGTTGGCTTCTTACGCTGACTGCTACGTGATGGATGCCTTCGGTACGGCTCACCGCAAGCACGCTTCAACTGCTGTTATCGCTGATTTCTTTGATAAAGATCACAAGATGTTGGGCTACTTGATGGAGAAAGAAGTAAAGGCTGTTGATGCTGTTCTCAATAATATTAAGCGTCCTTTCACTGCCATCATGGGTGGTTCTAAGGTTTCTACCAAGATTGGTATCATCGAAAACTTGCTTGGCAAAGTCGACAATCTCATTCTATGTGGTGGCATGACCTATACATTTGCCAAGGCACAAGGTGGCAAGATTGGCAAGAGTATCTGTGAAGATGACAAACTTGATGTTGCTTTAGACGTTATCAAGAAAGCCAAGGAAAACAATGTAAAGTTAGTTCTTGGTACGGATTCTATTATTGCAGACGACTTCAAGAACGATGCCAACCAGAAGGTTTGCCCATCCAATGACATTCCAGATGGCTGGGAAGGCATGGACGCAGGCCCTGAAACACGCAAGGCTTTCGCGGATGCTATCAAGGGTTCTAAGACCATTTTATGGAATGGCCCGGCCGGAGTATTCGAGTTTGATAACTTCACTGGTGGTTCAAAGGCTATTGCTGAAGCTGTTGCAGCAGCAACCAAAGAGGGTGCATTCTCTTTGATTGGTGGCGGCGACTCCGTTGCTTGTGTCAATAAGTTTGGCTTGGCCGACCAGGTTTCGTATATTTCTACCGGTGGCGGTGCCCTGCTTGAAGCTATCGAAGGCAAGGTTCTTCCCGGCGTAGCAGCTATTGAAGGCGAATAATCCTGAACCGAAAACGAAATCATTATCAGAGGGTTTGGAACCACTTTTCAGTTGTTTTCAGCCCTTAGAAATACGCAAAAAGAACTATATCAACACTCAAGAACAGCGTTAGGTATAGTTCTTTTTGTTTAAGCTTCAATAATCTATAAGCTATAAACAGACTTGTATAAGTGTTATAGGGCATTCTGCCCAACTCTCATCAGACTTATCATTATAGTGAGAAAACCTATATTCAAAAACATAACCATTTCATTGGGAAACCCAAAGTTAACTGTAAACAAATATCGAAAAAACATGAATTTCAAAACATTATTAACGACTGTCTGTCTGCTTGGCAGTGTAATCTACCCCTCAACTGTATCAGCTCAATTCAATTGGCCATACAAAATCAAGAATGGAAAGGCCGTAACAGAAGTTCCAAATCGCCTACCCGGACAGCAAAGTGCACTTCACCTTACTACTCCAAAGATGAAAGTTGTGCGCGTTGCCTTTGTAGGCTTGGGCATGCGAGGCCATGATGCCGTCGAACGTTGGACGCATATACCAGGTATTCAGGTCGTTGCACTGTGCGATCATGAACGCAACAGAGCCGAGAGATGCCAGGAGTATCTGCGCAAAGCGAGCATGCCGGCAGCTGAAATCTACGCGGGTGAAGATGGCTATAAGCAGCTGTGCAAGCGCAAGGACATAGACCTTGTTTATATAGCTCCCGACTGGAAACATCATTTTCTGGTAGCACGCGAAGCCATGACCAATGGTAAACATGTGGCCATTGAAGTTCCCGCAGCCATGAATATGTCAGAGATTTGGCAGCTCATCGACCTTTCTGAACAGAAGCGTCTACACTGCATGATGTTGGAAAACTGCTGTTATGACTTCTTTGAACTCAACGCCTTGAACATGGCACAAAAGGGAGTTTTCGGTGAAATCCTTTATGTTCAGGGGGCATATCGTCACGACCTGACGCCTTTCTGGAAAGCTTATTGGAAACAAAATGACCAAGATAAATTAGGTTGGAGATTGGAATACAACCAGAAATTCCGTGGAGACCTCTATGCTACTCATGGTTTAGGCCCGGTAGCTCAAGTGTTGGATATCCACAGAGGAGACCGAATGAAAACCCTTATTGCCATGGATACCAAGTCGGTAAACGGCAAGAAACATGTTGAAAAGATGTCAGGAGAAGAATGTAAAGACTTTCGTAATGGTGACCAGACAACCACACTCATCAGCACAGAGAATGGAAAAGTCATTGAAATCATCCACAACGTAATGACTCCGCAGCCTTATAACCGAATGTATCAACTTACGGGAACCAAGGGCTTTGCCAACAAATATCCCTTCGAAGGCTTTGCACTTTCATCCAAAGAACTCTCAAATGCAGGAGTCACCCCATCTGCAGATGACCTCTCCGGACACTCATATCTTTCAAAAAAAGACGCGCAGGCGCTGGTCGAAAAATATGAAAGTCCGATTGTCCTCAAGTATGAAAAAGAGGCTAAAGAAGTCGGTGGACATGGCGGTATGGACTTCATCATGGATTCACGCTTGGTCTATTGTCTGCAAAATGGTCTGCCATTGGATATTGATGTCTATGACTTGGCAGAATGGTGCTGCTTGGCTGAATTGGGAACTATATCTATGGACAATGGAAACATCCCCGTGGAAGTGCCCGACTTCACGCGTGGTGAGTGGAACAAGACGCATGGTTTCCGTCACGCATATGCTAATGCAGAAGACGAAAAGCAAGCAGCTGAAGATGCAGCAGCATTCACACTGAAACTTAAAGAACAAGGAAAGAAATTCTGGGCGAAGTTTGACAAGACTGCAAAGAAGAAGTAATAAGCAGAACTTCGCATGGGTTCTCCTCCATAAAAGGATATGAGCAGTGTATCAATAATCAGTCCATAGATTGATGCACTGCTTCTCCAAACATAAAGAGATAATCCCATCAACAAACCAAAGTCACAGGAAGTTCGTAAATAAATAGAGAAATACGACACTCCTGTCCTGTAAAGATTGCTACCCTGAATTTAACTTCTCAAAAGTTCACCTTCTGGAGAAAAAACTCCCACGAAATAGAAGTAAATTCACAATTTCAACCATTTTTATTGGCAATTTGAGACATCTCAGCTTCTAATATGAGGCACTTTACACGATAAACTGCATGAAAACGCATGGTGAAATCATACAAACAACGGGCTGAAATAAGGCATTTCACATCATTTTTTCATGTCATTTTGCAATGAATTTCGAAGCAAATTTCACAACTATCTGACTAACAACGAATTACAAACTACCCTAAAACAGCACTTATTTTGAGCCGAGCGAGAAGATATTTCAAATACGCGAGTTTTGAGAAAGCAATTGTAATGTATTTTCTGAAAAGTGAGATTATAGTTTAATATATGCCACTATATGTAGCCAGTTTAAGACCTATTGTTAAAAAGCAAAACGGAGATTACATCCTAAAATGGTATGATTGTGAATACCGTTGGTTTCTCTTGATATCCTGTAATGTTCATCAACAAAAACAAAGTAGCGACAAGCAAACTAATCTTCAACATCATTTGGAACGGACATGTGAATTATTCTTTCCAGATATAACTGCCTTCTAATCTTATTTCTTCCTCCTGAATAAGATATTCAAGCGCCTCATCTAATTGTCTTTCAGGCAAATTCAGCGTATCAAGTTCAGCAAGGAGGTGTCTTTTCCTGTCTGCCAAGAAATCGAGAACAGCCTGTCTGCAAGGTTCCACTCTACCCTCATGGGTCTGATCTGTAGTCTTTTCGAGGCACACATCACAATGCCGACAATCTTCAGAATCCTTTTCACCGAAGTAACGGAGCAGTTGACGACTACGGCAAATCCTATCATTTTCAGCATAGGAGACAACGGATTGAATGCGCTTTTCAAATTCCGTTTTACGGTCTTCGTAGACCTCCCGACTGATAACCAACAGTTCCCCATCGACACGGTCACGCAGAAAACTGACATAAGGCATCTTACGTTGTGGGATGAAATGCAGGATATGGCGTGCACTGAGGTTCTTCAATACCAAATAAACCTGCTGCTGCGTGAGATCGGCCTTATATGCAATGAGTTGTTCATCAATATAGACATAATCGTTGAACAGCCCTCCATAAAGACGCAACAAGGTATCAATGACAACATCTTCCATCGGACTCAAATTGTCGAGCAGATAGAGCTGACTGCGTGACAGCAGGAACATCAGCCGCGCACTGTTGTTGGGATCATTCTCATAAACGATATAACCGAGGCGTTCAATAATATGAAGTGCAGCATCAACCAACATCATCGAAAGATGAAAGGCACTGCAAAAATCTACGATATTGAATGTAAACGTGTGCCCAACTCCGCTGCCTACCCCTATCTGATAGAAGTAAGCAAGTGAGTCGTAGACTTTCCTTATATAGTCTTTCTCTGGGAAATTGTCGCCAATACGCTTGTGAAGTTTGCGTGCATCAGAGGAATTATAGAGCAAAACTGCATAGGATTTCTGCCCGTCCCGACCTCCGCGGCCCGCTTCCTGGAAGTAGGCTTCGAGGGAATCAGGGCAGTCCATGTGGACAACCATACGCACGTCAGGCTTGTCTATGCCCATTCCGAAAGCGTTTGTTGCTACCATTACGCGTATTTCATCACGCTGCCACTCCTGCTGACGGATATCTTTCGTGAAATGTTCCAAGCCTGCATGATAATAAGTTGCCTTGATATTGTTCTTGTTGAGCAGTTGAGAAACCTCCTTTGTACGCTTACGGCTACGCACATAAACAATGGCACTGCCCTTGACAATATTGAGAATGTGCACTAATTCTGCTTCCTTATCCGAAGCCTGTCGGACTACATAACTGAGGTTCTTTCGCTCAAAACTCATGCGAAAGACGTTTTTCTGCTTAAAATTCAGACGCTCCTGAATATCATCAATCACGTTCAGTGTGGCCGTAGCCGTCAGTGCAAGAACGGGCACTTCGGGTTTAAGTTTGCGGATTTCTGCAATATGAAGGTAGGAAGGACGAAAGTCATAGCCCCACTGACTGATACAATGTGCCTCGTCAACTGTGATGAAACTCACGTTCATATGGCGGAACTTTGCTATGAACAGTTCGGAGGAAAGGCGTTCGGGAGAGATATAGAGCAGTTTCAGACCACCGAAAACAGCATTCTCCAAAGTCTTGATAATCTCCTGACGCGTCATTCCAGAATAGATGGCAGCAGCCTTGATGCCCCGCTCCAAGAGGTGATCTACCTGGTCTTTCATCAATGCAATCAATGGCGTAACTACGATGCAGACCCCTTCTTTGGCTAAAGCCGGCACCTGGAACGTAATGGATTTTCCTCCACCGGTCGGCATCAGACCAAGTGTATCCCTACCTTCGCCGATACTCCTGATGATGTTTTCCTGAATACCACGAAAGTCGGGATACCCCCAATATTGCTGTAATATCTGCCGATATTCCATGCTTGCTTATTCTTCTTCTGTCACCAAGCCCTTGCTTTCATGCTCTTCCCCGGGACGGATATCCTCAATCTGCAACTGCACCTGATTGTGCTTGAACACATTGGCTTCAATAGTATAAGCGATATCAAACGAGCGTTTGCTCTTGATATAACGCGCAGAAGCACTCTGACCAAAGGCTATGCCATTGACAACATTGCTGGATTTAGAGTCAACAAGCTCAAGTTTGATATGCTCCTGCTCACGACCGACAACCTTACTCGTGCCATAATCATAGACACCTTGTGTGAAAAAGAGCGGTTTTGTGCATTCAGGTCCAAAGGGAGCAAAGCGTTTCAAGTCGTTATAAAGCTTCTTGGTAATGTCTTTGAAATCAAGTTGGGCATCAAGATGAATAGTGGCTTCTGTCTGTTCGGGCGCTATATGGTCTTCCACATACTGCTGAAACCTCTTACGAAACAGAGGAATATCATCCCAACGGAGCGTCAGACCGGCTGCATAAGTGTGGCCTCCGAAGTTCATCAATAGGTCACGACAGTGTTTGATAGCAGCGTAGACATCAAAGCCTGTGACGCTACGGGCCGAACCGGTTGCAAGATCTCCATCACGTGTAAGCACCACTGTAGGGCGAAAATAGATTTCAGTGAGACGAGAAGCCACAATGCCAATAACTCCCTTTTTCCAGTTTTCATCATACAACACAATGCTGGAATGATACTTCTGGCTTTCGAGTTTCGCCACGATAACATTGGCTTCCTCGGTCATCTGCTTATCAATATCCTTGCGTTGCTCATTGTATTCGTCAATATGCTTGGCCTTGCGAAGTGCTATATTATAGTCTTTTTCTACCAATAAGTCAACACTTTCCTTGCCATTCTCCATACGACCGGATGCATTGATGCGTGGCCCTATCTTGAAAATGATGTCACTCATCGACAAATCCCGACCATTCAGACCACAGATATCAATAATAGCTTTCAGGCCAATACTTGGGTTCTGATTGAGCTGTTTCAGTCCATGGAAGGCAAGAATACGGTTCTCTTCGGTCACAGGAACAAGGTCTGCAGCAATGGAAACCGCACAGAAATCAAGTAAGGGAATAAGCCGTGAGAACGGAATGCCATTGTTCTTGGCCCACCCCTGCATGAACTTGAAGCCTACACCACAGCCACAAAGATGCTTGAAAGGGAAGCTGTCATCTTCCCGTTTGGGATTAAGAATGGCCACAGCCGGCGGCATCTGCTCATCAGGAACATGATGATCGCAGATAATAAAGTCTATACCAAGCGACTTGGCAAGTTCTATTTCCTTGATAGCTTTAATGCCACAATCAAGGATAATAATGAGTTTGACACCCGTTTGCTTCGCATATCCTATTCCTTTCTCACTCACCCCGTAGCCTTCATCATAACGATCAGGGATATAATAGTCAATGTTTGAATAGAACTGTTGAAGAAACTTATACACCAAAGCCACGGCCGTACAGCCATCGACATCATAATCTCCATAAACCAAGATACGCTCCTTGCGCCCCATAGCATCATTGAGTCGATCTACAGCAACATCCATATCTTTCATCAAGAACGGATTAATGAGATCGGCTAATTGCGGACGGAAGAACCGCTTGGCAGCCGACTCGGTCTTTATGCCACGCCGAATAAGCAGTTGTGCAAGTATGGGATTGATCGCCAACTTGCCTCCAAGCTCATCTGCTGCTTGCCTTTCTTCTGGTGTAGGTGGTTCGTAATTCCATTTAAAATGCATTTATATCATTTTTATTTTCTTCTGAGTTCCGGTATGCGAAAACGCATACGAGCGGATTTTTCATGCTTGGTTACAACAATCCGTGCCCAAAGATACAAAATAAAAACAATAAAAAAGCACAACCAGAAGTTTTTTTTCTGATTGTGCTTTCATATTTGAGCGGTTCTAAAACTTAGATACCGAGCTTTTTACGAATGTCTTTTGGGACAGCATTTTTATTGACAACAAAGTCCATTGTGTTATTGGCAATAAAGTTCTTTGTCATATACCAGATACCTTTGTAGTCGCCAGTCTCCCCCCAAGAGTTCTTTACCATATAATATTCCTTGCCGTTCTGATCCTTGGCAATACCATAAATGAGCATTCCATGATCATCGGTCAACTCCCAATTATCAAAGCGTTCCTGACGCAATTTCTGTGTTGCCTGAACCTCAGGAACCTTGCAACCTAATGAATCAAGCACGTTCTTCTTCTCTGTCTTGGTGAGTTTCAACCAGCGAGCCATATCACTACCGCTCAGACTTTGTGCTTTCTTAGCGTCAACGGAATAAGCCAAACCCGTGCGAGTGAAGCCCTCTTCTGAAACATCCCCACCCCATGCTACCGTATAACCATTCATAATGGCATTATCAATAATGCGCATCATGTCGTCAAGTGGAACATTCCATGTGAGTGGATTACGCCAGTTATCCTGCACTTCAACAGCAAATGAAGTCCAGAATGGGTGGTGAGTATAACTGGTGAAACTTACATAATCATCTGCATCAATGCCGAGACTCTGTGCAAAGGTTTGCGGAGTATAGGTCTTTCCCTGATAGGTGAACTTCTCCGGGCATTTACCGAGATAGGCATCAAGGATACCCTGCAATGCCACTTTCCACTGTGTAGAAAGCTTATCGGTCTTTGATTTGGCAATAGCTTGTACATATGGCGTCATTACATCAAAGAACTCGTTGAAGTTATTGAGTGAATCTCCATAGAGTGTACCTGGCAGTGGCATTGCATCTTCAGGGCAGATGCCATAATGCTTCAGACAATAAATCGGATCATATGCACTTCCTCCCTGCGCAAACTGGCAGTCACCATGCAGGCGTACCACTTGAACGGCACGGTCAAGATAGGTCTTATTTGCTACGAAAGCCTCACACAAATCATACGTCTTACCCGTTTTCTTCAAGATTTCTGACTCAAGAAAACTCAGTGTAGAATAGTCCCAGCATGTACCGCTACGGCTCTGATTCTTTATACTTGTAATCTTATTCTCCTTTACAGTGGTGAACACTGGCTTATTCGCATTACTCTTCTGTTCTTTCTTCTCTTCTGCATTAGCGCCTAATACCACCACGGCAAGAAGCGCCATTACTAAATACTTTCTCATCTAAATCAATTATAATGTTGTTACTACTATCTTTTCTTACATTCTCAATTGTTGGCCATGAAAGCCTCTACATCTTTCGGATGATATGGAATACGGTCTTTGCCAATAAATCGACAGCCGTCTTTCGTTATCAAAACATCGTCTTCAATACGGATACCTCCAAAGTCCTTATAGGTTTCGAGCTTATCAAAATTGAGGTATTCTGCACAATGTTTCTTTGCTTTCCACTCATCAATAAGGGCCGGAATGAAATAAATTCCCGGTTCATCCGTAACAACAAAGCCTTCTTCCAAACGGCGTCCCATGCGCAGACAATTTGTTCCAAACTGCTCCAAATTAGGTCTTGTTTCTTCATCAAAGCCCACATTTATCTGGTCAAGGTTCTCCATATCGTGGACATCCATACCCATCATGTGGCCCAATCCATGAGGAAGGAACATTGCATGTGCACCGGCTTTCACCGCCTCTTCAGTGTTACCCTTGGCAAGCCCCAGCTCTTTCAGGCGATCGAACATCAGTCTACAAATGGCGAAATGCACATCGGCATATTTCACACCGGGCTTAGCCAACTCCAAAGTAT
Source organism: Segatella oris (assembly GCF_900637655.1). Taxonomy (NCBI): domain Bacteria; kingdom Pseudomonadati; phylum Bacteroidota; class Bacteroidia; order Bacteroidales; family Prevotellaceae; genus Segatella; species Segatella oris. Next base: position 1,265,165 of record NZ_LR134384.1, on the reverse strand, counting down.
AGTCATGGCAGGCCTCAACAATAGAATAAATCTCAAGCTGACGCTGTGTAAACTTGCCGTTGACCGGCATCGTACGCGTATTGTCACTACAATAGTTATTGAGGGTTTCACCGCCTGCATCGCAGAGCACTAAACGTCCCTCTTCAAGCTTGTTCATTGAAGGTGCACCATGAAGGATTTCTCCATGCTGTGTATAGATTGTCGGGAAGCTGACCATAGCACCATAGGAATGCGCTATACCGTCAACTTGTCCGCTTACAAACTTCTCAGTTACACCGGGCTTTGTCAGTCGCATTGCCGTAGTATGCATCTTATAACCGATGACGGCAGCACGCTCGAGTTCCTCGATTTCCTGCTGTTCTTTCGCCGAACGCATTTTGACAACAGCCTTGATTAGTTCCATACTGGCAGCTTCTTTCTGCTGGATAGGATGAACACCCAACAGGTCAAACACCTGAATTTTGATGTCATGACGATATGGCGGTAGGAAATGTATCTTGCGATGCTTGCTCAATGCCTCGTTACAAATGGTCTTCAAGGCTTTCATCGGCAGCGTTTCCTGCGCACCACACCGCTGCATCATTTCTGTCATACTCTCCACTGAGCCGTACCATACGATGTCTTCAATGTCGATATCATTGCCAACCAAGATGTCCTTATCATTGTCAATATCAATGATACCGACAAGACCATCCCGTTGAAGTCCAAAGTAATACAGGAACGAGGAGTCTTGACGGAAAGGATAATATCCGTTGTTAGGAAAGTTGGCCGGCGACTCATTATTTCCAAACAAGATAATAATACCTTCCTTAACGAGCTTCTTAAGTTCATTGCGGCGACGTATATATGTAGCTGTATCAAACATATTCTGTTTTGTTTCTAATTTGCCTACAAAGTTACATATTTCTGATTAAAAAACGCTATCTTTGCAAGAAAATTAAGCAATTTGGTGAAAAATTATCAGTAAAACATGAAAATTAATGGCAAAACGGGACTTGTTCTTGAAGGCGGAGGCATGCGTGGGGTGTTCACAAGTGGTGTGCTTGATGCCTTCATGAAGCATGACCTCTATTTCAGATACATCGTAGCTGTGTCGGCCGGAGCCTGCAATGGCATGAGCTATGTGAGCAGACAGCCACGTCGCGCACGTATTTCCAACATTGATTATCTGGCCCGTTACAAGTATATTGGCATACGCCACCTCGTCACTCAAGGCTGCATTTTCGACCGTGAGCTGCTTTATGACAAGTTTCCCAACCAACTCTTACCGTTTGATTTCGATGAATATTTCAAACATGCCAAGGACTTTGAGATGGTCACCACCAACTGTCTGACAGGCAAGGCCATGTATCTCAGCGAAACTTCTGACCGCCAACGCTCGCTCGATATCGTCAGGGCATCAAGCAGCCTGCCATACGTGAGCAAGATTGTTACCGTTGACGGCATTCCCATGCTCGATGGAGGCATCATCGACAGCATACCGATTAACCGTGCTATAGAGACCGGACACGAGCACAATGTCGTTATCCTGACGCGTAACAAGGGCTGGCGCGACACGGGCAAAGACCGCAAAGTGCCGGCCTTCATCTATAAGAACTACCCTCGATTACGCGTAGCACTGAGCCACCGTCATGTTGTCTATAACCAACAGATAGACCTCATCGACCGGTTGGAAGCCGAAGGTAAAATCACTTGCATCCGTCCTATGCGTCCCATGGAAGTGGGAAGAATAGAGAATGATGTCGAGAAACTTGAGCGACTTTACGAAGAGGGATTTGCTATTGGAGAGAAGTTTGCTGTTGAGAATGGCTGAAAGAAATGCCTGCCCTACCCGATCCTGAAAGGTTTTACGCTTGTCTATAGCTCTTGCCAATAGCCATGACAAACAATGTATATCATAAGATTTCTTTCCCTTACAACATGCCTGAATATCTATGTAAGCACAACATAGCTCAAACTTTCTGTAAAAATTGTTGGTCGTTTTTAACACTTCGTGGCTCCACCAAATAGAAATTAAAACATGCTTTCCGCGCCTGTGCAAAACCATTTTATGGCTTCGATGCCTCCATTTTTATCATCTTCCACTGCAATCTGACGCTAATCATCGCACTATTTGCATCAAAACACAGCGTAACCAGATGCAAATTGCAGCGTAATTTGACGCAAATCGCATGATTTCTCAACGTTATTCGACGTCATCTTTCAGCATGAATTTCATAACATATTGACAGCCAACACATTACAAACCATTAAAAAACAGTACATATTTAGAGTGAGGAAAGATTGCATTTCAAATTTACGAGTATTTTGAAGGCAATTATAAATAAATTTGAAAAGGATTAAACTATAATTCACTATGTAGAATTATATCAAGTAGTTTTGTTAAAATCAGAGCCTATGAAGCCTATTCTTTCTCTCCCACAATATAGGTCATCACATAATCTTCTGTTACTTCATAAGCAAATTCATGTCGTGTTGCAGCTCTCAAATTATCAACATAACGCACCAAAGGAGGATGGTCTGAAGATGCTACTTTCATTTCAAAATACTGGAGATTTTGTGTAGAACAGTATTTATAGAGCGTTTCCTTGGCACACCAGTTAATTAACTGACCGATAATGTCTGGCGCTTCTTCATCTGAACGTATGAAGCGATTGGCAACTCTGTTGACGCAATTGCTGCGATACTCAATGTCAATAGCCACCTCTACGGTTGGCGAAATAATAACGGCTGCATAGCCTTTCGTATGACTGATACTGATGTGCCAGCCATTCACAAATGGTTTTCCGACCGCGTTATGCGTAATCGTCAACGGACTACCTGCCATTTTCCACAACAAAGAATAAACCGCCAGTTCTTCTAACTGGCGTGTATGGCTCTTGTAAGCAGCAATCTCCTGTCGGTAAACGGCAATGAGCTGCGGCGATGAAGAGAGGAAATTTTCTACGGTTTCCTCTATCTTCCATATGCCCAACCGAACATCGGGCGCAAGATTTCTAACAGACAACAGTGGCACGGAATCAAGATTTTGGATGAACAATCACTTTCACCTTGGCAATGCGGCGCTCCTCAATAGAGAGAATTTCAAACGTGAAATTCTTGAACTCTATCTTCTCATGAGCACTCGGGAAATCGCCTTTCAACTCTAAAAGTAAACCTGCCAGAGAGTCAGCATCACCCTCTACATCGGCAAATTCATCATCGTCAATATTGAGGATCTTACAGAAATCAGTCAGCAATACCTTACCCTTGAAGACATAAGTGTTATAGTTGAGTTTCGAATAGAACTTCTCTTCTTCATCATATTCATCGTTGATTTCGCCGACAATCTCTTCCAGAATATCTTCCAAGGTAATCAATCCGCTTGTGCCTCCATATTCATCTACGACAATGGCAATATGCACCTTGTTCTCCTGGAACTCACGCAACAAGTCGTCTATCTTCTTGGTTTCGGGCACGAAATAAGGTGCCCGGATGAGACTCTGCCAGCGGAATGCAGCAGATTTCGACAGATGAGGAAGCAAATCTTTGATGTAAAGGATACCTCGGATATTATCGGTATTGTCTTGATAGATAGGTATTCGGCTGTAATTATTATCAATTACGCACTTCAAAACCTCTGTAAAACTGCTTCGAATGTCAAGATTTACAATGTCTTGACGCGAGGTCATGACCTCTTTGGCCGTCTCATCACCAAAGCGGATAATGCCTTGAAGCATGCTCTGCTCGTCTTTGATATCTTCCTTGTCGGTAAGTTCAAGCGCCTGTTCAAGGTCATCAACACTCAGCTGGCGGTTCTTTTTCTGCACTACTTTCTCCGCAAAGACACCGCTCTTGATTAACACTGTCTCAAAAGGCCAGAACAGTTTGCGCAGGAAAAGCACACCACCGACAGCGAAACGACAGAACTTCAATGAATTTTGCCGACTGTAGACCTTGGGCATAATCTCGCCGAAAAGCAAGAGTAAGAATGTCAACAACACCGTAAGACTAAGGAATTCAAGCCATACCGCCTTAGGACCGAACTTAATCATCGAAGCAAAAATGAAGTTGCACAGCATGATAATGGTCACATTGACAAAGTTGTTGGTAATCAAAATCGTAGCAAGCGTACGCTCACTGTCAGTGCAAAGAAGGTCTATGTTTTGGTCTTTCGCATTGTGCTCGGGGTCGAGTTCAGCAATGTCTGTAGGCGAAAGACTGAAAAATGCGATTTCTGAACCACTGGCAAAACCTGACAGTAACAACAATACTGCCGCCAATAGCATGCACAAGATGACTCCAATCGAAGGCGATTGAAAACTTACATCTGAAAAAGTTTCAATAAAAGAGGTGATATCCAAAAGTTGATGTTTTTTACTTCTTAAAACGGTAAGGCGTCGTCTTCCTCCGCTACTGTTGTCTCACACTGATTTGTCTTCTGTGTCTGTGACTGGGCAGACTGCGACGTGGCAACATTGTCATTGCCTTCCGACTTAGGTGTGAGTAGTTCTATATTTTCAGCCAAAACCTCCGTAACATAACGGCGCTGACCTTTTTGGTCGTCATAAGTGCGGTAACGGATACGGCCTTCAATGTAGAGTTTGTCGCCCTTATGAACATACTTCTCCACTATCTTAGCCAAGCCACGCCACACCATTATCGTGTGCCAATCGGTATGATCAGGCACTTTGGTTCCATTCTGAAGCGTATAACCACGCTCTGTCGTAGCCAATGGAAACTGGGCTACAGCCTGATCGTGGTCGTAATAACGTACATCAGGTTCTTTCCCGACATTGCCGATAAGCATTACCTTATTCATCGTTCAAAATGGATTATTGATGATATTATACAATACTCTCTATACTTATAGCCTATTTCCACATGCCAAGATACTTGAAATGGAAATTCTTTCCCTTGGCAGAGGGGAACTGAGAACGACCGTCAACACGGCTGCGCAGATATTCAACGATGCGTGCATAGCAGTCCTGTCCGGAGTTGGCTTTACACTGGGCAACGAAATGAGTATCTCTGTATTCATGCTTACCTGTAGCAGGAATCATCACAACGCGCTTGAAATCGAGCGTTCCTTCATACCATCCGGGCTGCATTTCTGTAAGCCGTGTCATCGTCGAAGCAGCCAAATCATGCTTGTCAACAACCGGAGACATCTGACGAACAGCCTTCTTATCCTTGAAATCTTCCATGGTGGTAGCCATAGTCTTGATGATAATAAAATAAACACGCTGACGCACTTTATAGCGCTTCGGATAGCAAACATCACTGGCAACATAATCCCGAATATCTGCTTCCAAATCAGGATTCAGACCTATCTCTGGAATAGAACTCAGAAAATCAAGCGCCTCTTCCACGTTTGAAACCAGCGTCTCGCGATCAAAATATCTTAAATATAAATTCATTGATGTGTATGTTTCCCTTAGAAGAAAGAGCGGAAAACGGGACTCGAACCCGCGACCCCGACCTTGGCAAGGTCGTGCTCTACCAACTGAGCTATTTCCGCAGAGAAATAAAAAACATTTATTACGATGTGAAGAGGAGGAGACTCGAACTCCCACGTCACAATTGACACTACCCCCTCAAAGTAGCGCGTCTACCAATTCCGCCACCTCTCCAACATGTAAAAGCATTCTGAATAAAAGTGCCCAGAACAGGACTCGAACCTGCACGTCGTGAAACACACGCACCTGAAACGTGCGCGTCTACCAATTCCGCCACCTGGGCAAGCGAAGGAAAAAAACCTTCTTAATGGTGTATTCAGAATGTTGAGCGGAAAACGGGACTCGGACCCGCGACCCCAACCTTGGCAAGGTTGTGCTCTACCAACTGAGCTATTTCCGCAATTATCCTTTGCAAGGAACATTTCGCTAAATGCGGTTGCAAAGGTAAGGCTTTTTTTTTAACCTGCAAACTTTTGCTTTGTTTTTTTGAAGAAAAAATCAGATTTCACGTTCAATCCATTCTATCACGATAGTCTTCATAACCATATTTACGCAACACCTCAAGTGTTCCATCAAGTTTGGCAAGTCCAATGGCGGGATGAGAGATACCGTTAAACATATTGGTTTTTACTGTTGTGTAATGCAACATGTCTTCGAAAATCACGTTTTCTCCTACCTGCAAGGCATGATCAAACTTCCAATAACCCATGAAATCACCACTGAGACACGAGTTTCCTCCAAGCCTATATATATAAGGAGAACTCTTGTCGTCAGCTTCTATATATTCACTTCCACGCACAGCTGGGTTATAAGGCATCTCCAAGCAGTCGGGCATATGGCATGTGAAGCTGACATTCAGAATGGCGGTCTTGATACCATGATCTTCAACTACATCTACAACTTGGCTCACCAAGGGTCCCGTCTGCCAGGCAAAAGCACTTCCCGGCTCTAAAATCACTTTCAACCAAGGATAGCGCATATGGAATTTCTGCAATGTATCTACGAGCAACGGCGTGTCATAGTCATGACGTGTCATCAGATGGCCACCACCAAAATTAATCCATTTCAGTTGTGGAAACCAACGCGAGAACTTATTTTCTATATGCCTTAATGTACGCTCAAACACGTCAGCTCCACTCTCACAATGGCAATGACAATGGAAACCTTCAATGTCATCAGGCAGCATTTCGGGCATTTTATCGGCACTGATACCAAACCTTGTACCCGGAGCACAGGGATTATAAAGGTCGGTTCCCACTTCCGAATACTCGGGGTTGACACGCAGCCCATAACTAATCGTAGGGTTCACCTTGCGTGCACGCTCATGATAACGCGCATATTGAGTAAGCGAATTGAACTGCAAATGACTCGAACAGCGGGCTATCTCGTCAATTTCATCATCGGTATAAGCAGGTGAGAACGTGTGCGCCTTACTGCCAAATTCCTCAAGTGCCAACCGAGCCTCAGAGAGAGAACTTGCCGTTGTAGCATGAATATACTCGCGGAAAATGGGGAAAGTCTTCCAAAGTGCATAAGCCTTGAACGCAAGGATAATCTCCACATCAGCCTCACGTGCTACATTTGCAATGAGATTAAGATTGCGACGCAGCCGTGCCTCCTCAAGAATATATATCGGTTGGCTGATGCCTGAAAACGTTTCGAGGTTCAATTTCATCATTGATTAAAATTAAAATTCCAGGTGCAAAGGTAACTTTTTACGATGATATAATTGCTTGTTTGGCAGAATTTTCATACATTTGCAGCATCAAAGTCGAAACGCAATGAAGCTAATCATGTTGATGAAATCTGCATTCCACGTGAATAAAGACAAAAGACCGTCCTCACTTTCCTACGAGGAATTTGGCTTTCTGCATCTTCAGAAAACAGTCTTGTCTGCTTTATTCCCAACATGTCAGCACTCATTATTACGCTTCGAAATCAATCCCATAAGAAGTAATTACTCACATCAGGTCTTATCTGACAGACGTTAACATATCAATATAAAACACTATTAGAAATGAGTGAAAAGAACTCTTTTTTGGTTTTCTCAGGTACAAACACACGATACCTTGCAGAAAAGATTTGTGCCAGTTTGGACTGTCCATTAGGAAATCTGGTTGTAACCAAGTTCTCCGACGGAGAGTTTGCCGTATCTTATGAGGAATCTATCCGCGGACGCGACGTATTCCTCGTTCAGAGTACATTCCCAAATTCCGACAATCTCATGGAACTCTTATTGATGATAGATGCTGCCAAACGTGCTTCTGCACGCCACATCATCGCCGTTGTTCCTTATTTTGGCTGGGCACGCCAAGATCGTAAAGACAAACCGAGAGTAAGCATTGGCGCTAAACTCGTTGCCGACCTGCTGAGTGTGGCAGGCATCGACCGACTGATCACGATGGATCTCCATGCCGATCAGATCCAAGGGTTCTTTGATGTTCCCGTTGACCACCTCTATGCTTCAGGCGTTCTCCTGCCTTATCTGCAGAGTCTTCACCTGAAAGACCTCGTGATTGCATCGCCTGATGTAGGCGGTTCGAAGCGTGCCAACACCTACGCTAAATATTTAGGATGCCCACTTGTGCTTTGCAACAAGACGCGTGCCCGTGCAAACGTTGTAGCCACCATGCAGATTATCGGTGACGTAAAGGACAAGAATGTAGTGATTATCGACGATATGGTTGACACAGCGGGCACCATTACCAAGGCTGCCGATATCATGAAAGAGGCTGGTGCAAAGACTGTTCGGGCCTGCGCATCACACTGTGTCATGAGTGGTCCCGCTTCAGAACGCGTGCAAGCTTCGGCTCTCGAAGAAATCATTTTCACAGATTCCATCCCCTACTCTCACCGCAGTGCAAAGGTCAAGCAGCTGTCGGTTGCCGACATGTTTGCCGAAACTATCCGTCGTGTAGTGGATAACGAGAGCATCTCATCACAGTATCTGGTATAAAAAAGAGAACAGAAAATAAACCAAGCGGGCAAATGCAGGCATTGCAATTGCCCGCTTTATTCGTTTTCATCAGAATTGAATTAACTTCATATTTACGACTGAAGACCAAACTTTTTATTGCAAACATAATACTTCTGTCTCATCTGTTCACAATATGAACACCAGTGATAGAAAGCCTCATTTATGATAAATGTCAATATCATTTCACAACATCAGCATCTCTGCTTCTATCTTCTCGCATTGCAATCTCAGTCACTTTACCGCGCATTATGACGCTGATTACACGCTAATATGACGCTAATTACACGCTCATTCAACCCAAGTTGCAACACCTCCAACATGAAAATGAAACACAGTTCATTTCAAACTATATAACACGATGACCATCAATATATTACAGTTACGAAAGACACACTGAATATTTAGAGCTCGAAAGTGTATCATTGCAAATGTATAAATTTCATGAGAGCAATTATAGTTAATTTTGGCAAAGGATAAATTCCACATTGAAACATTTGATTATACTGAAGAATTCAATCCTCCCTCTCGGAAATAAAACCATGGATATGGATTTCATTTACATTTTATGACTATCATATCAGCAAAAAACGGGAACTGGCAATAAGCCTGTTCCCGTTACAATTTATTCTGATTTCAAATCAAATCAGTCAAGCCACTTTACATAGCAGAAGTCTTGACGATGAGCCAAGTTGACATTCTTCGGATACATGCGCACGCAGCTTCTGAATGCACCTGCTTCATCCGGTTCAATCGTTGCTGCAAAAGTATAGAGGTTACCCTCATGACTCTTCATCTTGAACGGATGAACTGCATATACCTCATGATCGTCACCGGCGAGATTGTTCTTCAGTACAACCAACTCCAGTCCGACTGCATCATCGAGTCCCTGCTCATCAATGACATAGGTCATTGTGTACTTCTTTCCTGTTTCCCCGCCATTATCAATCAGCGAAGTATCCCTGCTGACCACATGGATTGCATCCCAACGCTCAGCAACAGTTTCTTTCCACTGTGCAATATCCTTTGCCAAGCGGCAATCCTTCTCTGCAAGTTTCTTGAAACGGAGTGCCTGCTTGTTGTAGAACTTATCATAGTAGTCATCCAACTGGCGCTTCATTGTATAATGAGGTGCAATGGTTGAGATTGAGTTCTTAACCACCTTGATCCAATCTTCGCTATAACCTTTCTTGTTACGGTTATAGTACAATGGGATGATATCGTTCTCCAACAGGCCATAGATAGTAGCAGCATCAAGCTGATCCTGGTAAGCCTGGTTCTCATAAGTGCGCTTTTCAGGCAATGCCCAACCAGCACCCTCACGATATCCTTCAACCCACCAACCGTCAAGTACAGAGAGATTGACAACCCCATTCATCTCGGCTTTCTCACCGGATGTACCAGAAGCCTCAAGCGGACGTGTGGGAGTATTCATCCAGATATCAACACCGGAAACCAAACGACGCGCAAGCTGCATGTCATAGTCCTCAAGGAAGATAATCTTGCCAAGGAATTCCGGACGCTGACTGATTTCATAAATCTTCTTGATCAAGCCCTGACCTGCACCATCAGCAGGGTGAGCTTTACCTGAGAAGAAGAACAGAACCGGATGTTCCGGATCATTGACAATCTTTGCTAAACGGTCAATATCCGTGAACAACAGATGTGCACGCTTATAGGTTGCAAAGCGACGGCAGAAACCAATCATCAATGCATTGGGGTTGATGCGCTGCAAGAGTGAGACCACACGAGCAGGATCTCCCTGATTGCGAAGCCATGACTCAGTGAACTTCTCGCGGATATAGTTAACCAACTTCTTCTTCAATGCCATACGTGTTTCCCAGATTTCATCATCAGGAACATTGTTGATGGCATGCCAGATTTCTTCATTGCTCTGGTCATTCATGAAGTTCTTGTCGAAATACTTGTCATAGATATGACGCCATTCTGTAGCTGCCCATGTTGGGAAGTGTACACCATTGGTCACATAGCCAACGTGGTTTTCCTCTGGGAAATAGCCTTTCCACAATGGCGCAAACATCTTCTGGCTGACCCAACCATGCAATTTGCTCACACCATTCACCTCCTGACAGGTGTTACAAGCAAATGTACTCATGCAGAAACGCTCACCATGATCGTCTGGGTTCTGACGTCCCATACCCACGAGTTCATCCCAAGAAATACCGAGTTTTTCAGGATAACCACCCATATACTTACCAAAAAGAGCCTCATCAAAATAATCATGACCGGCAGGAACCGGCGTATGAACCGTGTAGAGTGAAGATGCACGCACAAGCTCCATAGCCTGATTGAAAGAGAGTCCTCCCTCTACATAGTCACAGAGTCGCTGCAAGTTGCAGAGTGCAGCATGGCCCTCATTGCAATGATATATATCCTTCTTGATACCCAACTTCTTCAAAGTCAGGATACCTCCGATACCGAGAAGTATCTCCTGCTTCAGTCGGTTTTCCCAGTCACCACCATAAAGGCTGTGAGTGATTGGCCTATCAAATTCAGAGTTGAGTTCGTTATCGGTATCCAACAGATAAAGACTGATACGACCGACATTGGCACGCCATACATAAGCATGAACCTGATAATTGGTATAGGGAACATCAACAATCACCGGATTACCGTTTTCATCAAGCACACGCTCTATAGGAAGTGAGTTGAAGTTCTGTGCATCATATTTTGCAATCTGCTGACCATCCATGCTCAAGCTCTGGGTGAAATAGCCATAACGATAGAGGAAACCTACGGCACACATGTCGACATTGCTGTCTGAAGCTTCTTTAAGATAGTCACCGGCAAGCATACCAAGACCACCGGAATAAATCTTGAGCACCTGACTCAGACCGAATTCCATACAGAAATAGGCTACAGAAGCACGTTTCTTATCGGGCTTCACATCCATATAGGCGCGGAACTTTGCATAGACATCCTTTACCTTCTTCATGATTGCCTTATCTTTTACGATAGCTTCCTTGCGGTCATAGCTCAAGCGTTCAAGAAGCACAACAGGGTTGTGAAGCACTTCTTCGTAAAGAGTTTCGTCAAGACTCTTGAAGAGATCTCTTGCCTCATAGTCCCAAGCCCACCATAGATTGTGTGCCAGTTCGTCGAGACATTTCAACTGCTCTGGAAGTCGAGACTTCACAGTCAACTCCTTCCATTGAGGAGTATTCACGTAATCAGCTTTAATTTTCATAAATCTCAATTTATTTAAATCTCAAAAATTATTTATCCATTCGTGCTTCGGCATGACGCAAAGCAAAATCATAAGCTTCATGATAATAAGCAATAAACTTGCTCCATAAAGCTTTTCGAGAGAGGTTGTCGGCATGACTTCGGCAAGATTTCACTTCTTTATCCGTGAGCGATGCATATTTGACAACAGTATCTTTGATGGCTGCAGCCACCTCCTGATAATTATAGTCCGTGCGATGAATGACCTTCACACCATCTTCAATTTCACTATAACTGCCTTTCACCTGATTGGCCCAAAGACCAAATCCTGCAAGGTCTGTCGTGATACATGGAACCTTGAAAGCCACAGCCTCCAATGGAGTATAGCCCCACGGCTCATAATAAGAGGGATAGACACAAAGGTCATTACCTAACACAACGTCATAATAAGAAAGATTGAGAATACCGTCTTGGCCCGTGAGATAGCAGGGGATGAAGATTATTTTCACACGGTCGGTCTTCTCATTGTGCATACCGAGAGCATTCATCATACACAGCACGCGGTCGCTGTCAAGGTCATGCAGCCCATGCGTATAGATGGGATTAGGGAGTGGACTGTCAAAGTTACGGCCACTCTTCAGCCGTTCCTGCAGGTCTTCACGTGGCCCGGCCACCCAGCCCGGCACCTCTATGAAAGCAACAACCTGCTTATCGAGGCTTTCTGCAAACCGCAACTGATTCATAGCTTCTATAAAAACATCAATGCCTTTGTTGCGGAATTCATAACGCCCGCTGGTTGAAATAATCAGCGTTTCGTCATCAAAATGGTCGCCAGTCAAGGCATTAGCTACGCGAAGCAAAGTCTTTCTTGCCTGCTTACGCTTAGCAGTGAAAGTAGCTCCCTTGGGCACAAAGTTGTTCTCAAAACCATTTGGAAGAACAAAGTCTACAGGTTTGTCAAGAAGTTCCTTGCATTCTCGTGCCGTAATATCACTCACAGTAGTAAAGCAGTCTACGAAATGTGCGGCCTGCTTTTCAATGGAATGCTTGCTCTGCATATTGAGTTCAGCTGCCATCTGGTCACCATTATAGGCCCACAGATATTCATAAAGCGGCTTGTTATTGCCTGCTATGCTACGCCCTATGCTCGTTGCATGAGTCGTAAAAATAGTAGCAATCTCTGGAACATGTTTCCTGATATAGAGTAAACCAAGACATGTCATCCATTCATTACCATGATAAATGACCTTGGCCGCTTTGTCTATGTTGCGGTGATAAAAGCTTTCTACCACCTTGGCTGCAGCATATGAGAACATATTGGCTTCGTCATAATCGCCATAGGCATGAAGACTGTCAACCTTAAAGTCCTCCCACAACTGACCATAAATCTGGTCTTTGACGGCAAAATAAGATTGAAAATCAACCAAAATAGCAATCGGCTGACCCGGAATATCCCAACGGCCAACTTTCACTTTCAATCCATCTTCAGCCTGGGCCTTTATGCGCCAATCTGAAAATAAAGTCAAATCTTCTATAAAATAAGGACTGTTGGCCTTTCCCCAACAATCCGGACCAATGAAAATCACATGATCCTTCATCTCGTTCTGCAAAGTTTTTGCGCGTGTTGATAACACGGTGTAAATACCACCAACCTTGTTACATACTTCCCAACTTGATTCAAATATATAATTGGGAACTTTCATCTTCTTACCCATTACAAAGACTAATAATAGCAGGGCAAAGATAATATAAAATTCCAAAAAAAGCAAGTATTCATGCTCATATTTGCAAAAATATAGGCTTTTCTTGATGAAACAATATATCTTTGCAAAAAACAAACATAAGAACAAATATGAAGAAGACATTGATTATAGCTTTTACCCTATTGTCGGCTCTCACAATAAAAGCTCAAAAAGACAGCATTTTCAAAGGATATCTGTATAACGATGAGTATCAGGTATATATAGAGATGGACTTTTATCACAATAACATCAAAGTTCCTGGTCAAGAGATTTTTGGCGAACTTCCTGGTTACTTTGGTGCAAAGCGTGATGTGCGAAAATGGCTTTTCACAAGTGCAGAACTGAAAGATTCTACCACGGCCAAACTCGCTATTACCAACGACTATGGCAGTGAAGACCTTGAAGCTATCCTCAAGAAACTCCCTGACGGCACCTATGAATTACAGCAGAAAGAGGGAAGTACGATTAAAATTGCAGTAAACCGAAAGTGGGTGAAGATACCTAAGCACCTCATCCTGAAGAAAAAATAACTGATTTCACCATGTAATCTGCGTCAAATCACACTCCAATCTGCGTCAGAACAGCATGCAACTTGACGCAGATTGCAAGGCTTTACGACATGGATAGATCTTCCCTCTCACATGAAGAACATCGAGAAAACATAAGGGTACAAAGTTACAGGAAAATGGGGCAGGCACAAAAAAAGGAGCCCCGAGAATATTGTATCCTCGGGGCTCCGGCTGAAAGGAGGCGGCTACCTACTCTCCCGCATTGCATTGCAGTACCATCGGCGCAAGTGGGCTTAACTTCTCTGTTCGGAATGGGAAGAGGTGGGACCCCACCGCAATAACCACCTGATGTCTCGTTTTCAGTTGACAAGTCTGTTTCAGTTGACGCGTTGACTGTTGACTGGTTGACAAGTTATTTGTCTTGCTTATTATCCATTGCTTCTATATTTTATCAAGCAACTCGTTTACTCGTCTACCGTCTACTTGTTAACTATTAACTATCAACTCGTTTACTCGTCCACTGTCTACTTGTTAACTGACTAACAATATCTCCACAAGCAAAGCTGTAAAGGACTATGTTCTCAGTCCATTGCCTTGAACGGCTCAAAGCGTGAGCCTGAAAGAAGAAAGTCTCGGGCAATTAGTAGTGCTCGGCTTTGACGTCGCCGTCTTTACACCTGCACCCTATCAACGTCGTCGTCTGCAACGACCCTCAATGGAGTTCTAATCTTGCGGCTGGCTTCGCACTTAGATGCTTTCAGCGCTTATCCAGTCCAGACGCAGATACCCGGCGGTGCACCTGGCGGCACAACCGGTAAACCGGAGGTCTGTCCGTCACGGTCCTCTCGTACTAGTGACGGCACCACGCAAAACTCCTGCGCCCACGATAGATAGAGACCGAACTGTCTCACGACGTTCTGAACCCAGCTCGCGTGCCACTTTAATGGGCGAACAGCCCAACCCTTGGGACCTTCTCCAGCCCCAGGATGTGACGAGCCGACATCGAGGTGCCAAACCACCCCGTCGATATGAGCTCTTGGGGGGGATCAGCCTGTTATCCCCGGAGTACCTTTTATCCTTTGAGCGACGGAGTTTCCATACACGTCCGCCGGATCACTATGCCCCAGTTTCCTGCCTGCTCGGGATGTCTCCCTCCCAGTCAAGCGCCCTTATGCCATTGCACTCTGTAAGGCCGGTTACCAATCGGCCCGAGGGCACCTTTGGAAGCCTCCGTTACGCTTTTGGAGGCGACCACCCCAGTCAAACTACCCACCAAGCAGTGTCCCCGCAATCGCGCGGGTTAGACCTCAGACAGCCAAAGGGCCGTATTTCAAGGATGGCTCCACAGATGCTGGCGCACGCTTCAAGCCTCCGGCCTATCCTACACATCGGATGACCGAGGTCAATGCTAAGCTGTAGTAAAGGTTCACGGGGTCTTTTCGTCCCATCGCGGGTAATCGGCATCTTCACCGATACTACAATTTCACTGAGATCATGGTTGAGACAGCGTCCGGATCATTACACCATTCGTGCAGGTCGGAACTTACCCGACAAGGAATTTCGCTACCTTAGGACCGTTATAGTTACGGCCGCCGTTTACCGGGGCTTCAATTCAAACCTTCACCTTAAAGGATGAGCTCTCCTCTTAACCTTCCGGCACCGGGCAGGTGTCAGGCTGTATACGTCATCTTTCGAGTTTGCACAGCCCTGTGTTTTTGTTAAACAGTTGCCTGGACCTATTCTCTGCGCCTCATATTGCTATGAGGACCCCTTATCCCGAAGTTACGGGGTCAGTTTGCCTAGTTCCTTAACCATGAATCTCTCAACGCCTCAGTATGTTCTACCCGTCTACCTGTGTCGGATTGCGGTACGGGTACCTACAGGATAAAGCTTAGCGGATTTTCTCGGGAGTATGGTTACCTGCGCTGTCAGCTTCCCCCGAGGGGGAGGCCGTACTGTCAAGGTCGGCTCTCGGAGTGGATTTGCCTGCTCCGATCAACGCCTACGCTCTTCAACGGGGACTTCCGTCGCCCCGCGGCAGTGTCACTGCTCCGTCTCCACGTCGCTCCTGAAGGTAGTAACGGAATGTTGACCGTTTCTGCCATCGCCCTCGCCATTCGGCTGAGACTTAGGACCCGACTTACCCCGGGATGATTGGCATTGCCCGGGAAACCTTAGACTTACGGCGGAGGGGAATCTTACCCCTCTTGTCGTTACTTATACCTACATTTGCTTTACCATGCGCTCCAGGATCTGTCATCATCACCATTCTGCGCACATGGTATGCTCCCCTACCGATACTTTCAATATACATTGCTATCCCGCGCCTTCGGCATCTGACTTATACCCGATTATTATCCATGCCCGGACCCTCGACTAGTGAGCTGTTACGCACTCTTTGAATGAATGGCTGCTTCCAAGCCAACATCCTAGCTGTCATGGGGACCGGACTTCGTTAGACTAACTCAGACAGAATTTCGGGGCCTTAGACGGCGGTCTGGATTCTTCTCCTCTCGGGGACGGACCTTAGCACCCGCCCCCTTACTGCATGGCTGCAGTCCGTGAGCATTCGGAGTTCGTCAGGTCTCGATAGGCGGTGAAGCCCTCTTGACCTATCGGTCGCTCTACCTCTCACGGAGATCGCCACACGCGGCACCTAAATGCCTTTCGGGGAGTACGAGCTATCTCCAAGTTTGATTGGCCTTTCACTCCTACACTCAACTCATCCGGAAGCTTTTCAACGCTTATCGGTGCGGTCCTCCATTCCGTGTTACCGGAACTTCAACCTGGTCAAGTGTAGATCACTTGGTTTCGCGTCTACCCCCTCTGACTTAAACGCCCTATTCAGGCTCGCTTTCACTGCGGCTGGGAGCATCATTACTCTTAACCTTGCCAGAGATGGTAACTCGTAGGTTCATTATGCAAAAGGCACGCCGTCACCGGATATACCGGCTCCGACCGCTTGTAGGCGTATGGTTTCAGGAACTGTTTCACTCTTCTTGTCGAAGTGCTTTTCACCTTTCCCTCACGGTACTGGTTCACTATCGGTCTCACAGGAGTATTTAGCCTTACCGGATGGTCCCGGCGGATTCGCGCAGAATTACTCGTGTTCCGCGTTACTCAGGATACCGCTATGCCGAATCTTGCTTCAAATACAGGACTTTCACCCTCTGTGGTTCTTCTTTCCAGAAGATTCTTTTCACTCGATCCATACAATGTCGCGGTCCTACTACCCCGCAGCTGCGTTGCCACAGTCACGGTTTGGGCTCTTCCCCGTTCGCTCGCCACTACTGGGGGAATCATTGTTTATTTTCTTTTCCTGCAGGTACTAAGATGTTTCAGTTCCCTGCGTTAGCTCCCACGCTCAGCGTGAGTGACCGTCCTTCAGACGGCCGGGTTGTCCCATTCGGAAATCCCCGGATCAGAGATTATTTGCATCTACCCGGGGCTTATCGCAGCTTATCACGTCCTTCGTCGCCTCTGTGAGCCTAGGCATCCGCCATACGCCCTTTCTTACTTTCTTCTTATGAAGGATAAAGCGGGGATACAAGAAGCAACATACATTGCTCTGCCTTCCTCCGGCTTCACCTTCTGAAGCTCATACTTTCAGCTGTCAAGTGAAATCGCATCTTGCGATTTGATTTCTAAGACTGAACTTAGTTTACTTTACAGTTTTTGCTTGTGTCAATATGTCAAAGATCGTATGGAAACCTCAGAATGCACGCTTCAGCATGCACGGTGATGTCCATCTGTGGAGAATAACGGATTCGAACCGTTGACCCCCTGCTTGCAAAGCAGGTGCTCTAGCCAGCTGAGCTAATCCCCCAAGGTAGTAATTCATAATGATTAATGCATGATGCATAATTATGATTACCATTTGATTGGAGTGTTCATCATTCAAGGTTCCATTAATAAGCAAAACTCAAATTTTAGTTTGGATTATGCATTATTAATTATGAATTATGAATTAAAGAAGTAGTCCCAGGCAGACTTGAACTGCCGACCTCCACATTATCAGTGTGGCGCTCTGACCAACTGAGCTATAGGACTGTGGTCTGTTCATGATGCACAATGCATAATTATCATTTCCATGCTCATGCTCATGAATCCCGGTTGGCTGCTGTCCAAGACCTGGGCTTGGATAGCCCGGCTTCCTTTTTCTCTATATCAAAAAACAGGTGCGGCAGTACAAGAAGAACGGCAGAATTCCTTGCCTATCTCTCTTTTATTTATCCCTATTGTCATTACTATTGACTTGTCGACTTGTCAACTTGTAACCCGTTAACTCGTCAACTTGTTTACTGTCAACTCGTCAACCAGCAGGAAATCCGTCTCCAGAAAGGAGGTGTTCCAGCCGCACCTTCCGGTACGGCTACCTTGTTACGACTTAGCCCCAATCACCGGTTTTGCCCTAGGCCGTTCCTTGCGGTCACAGACTTCAGGCACCCCCGGCTTTCATGGCTTGACGGGCGGTGTGTACAAGGCCCGGGAACGTATTCACCGCGCCATGGCTGATGCGCGATTACTAGCGAATCCAGCTTCGTGGGGTCGGGTTGCAGACCCCAGTCCGAACTGGGACCGGATTTAAGGATTAGATCGTGTTTGCACAAAATCAACTCTCTGTACCGGCCATTGTAACACGTGTGTAGCCCCGGACGTAAGGGCCGTGCTGATTTGACGTCATCCCCACCTTCCTCACACCTTGCGGTGGCAGTGTCTCCAGAGTGCCCAGCATCACCTGATGGCAACTGAAGAAAGGGGTTGCGCTCGTTATGGCACTTAAGCCGACACCTCACGGCACGAGCTGACGACAACCATGCAGCACCTTCACAGACGCCCCGAAGGGCCTCATCATCTCTGAATCGTTCGTCTGCAATTCAAGCCCGGGTAAGGTTCCTCGCGTATCATCGAATTAAACCACATGTTCCTCCGCTTGTGCGGGCCCCCGTCAATTCCTTTGAGTTTCACCGTTGCCGGCGTACTCCCCAGGTGGGATGCTTAATGCTTTCGCTTGGTCACCAGGCTGAAACAGCCTGACAACGGGCATCCATCGTTTACCGTGCGGACTACCAGGGTATCTAATCCTGTTCGATACCCGCACTTTCGAGCTTCAGCGTCAGTTGTGCTCCCGCAAGCTGCCTTCGCAATCGGAGTTCTTCGTCATATCTAAGCATTTCACCGCTACACGACGAATTCCGCCTGCGTTGCGCACACTCAAGTGGACCAGTTCGCGCTGCAGTGCAGACGTTGAGCACCTGCATTTCACAACACGCTTAATCCACGGCCTACGCTCCCTTTAAACCCAATAAATCCGGATAACGCCCGGACCTTCCGTATTACCGCGGCTGCTGGCACGGAATTAGCCGGTCCTTATTCATGCGGTACCTGCAATGAAGGACACGTCCCTCACTTTATCCCCGCATAAAAGCAGTTTACAACCCATAGGGCCGTCTTCCTGCACGCTACTTGGCTGGTTCAGGCTTCCGCCCATTGACCAATATTCCTCACTGCTGCCTCCCGTAGGAGTTTGGACCGTGTCTCAGTTCCAATGTGGGGGACCTTCCTCTCAGAACCCCTACTGATCGTCGCCTTGGTGGGCCGTTACCCCGCCAACAAGCTAATCAGACGCATCCCCATCCCTGACCGATGAAATCTTTAATCGTCGTTGGATGCCCGCAGACGATGCCATGAGGTATTAGGCCGACTTTCGACGGGTTATCCCTCAGTCAGAGGCAGGTTGGATACGCGTTACTCACCCGTGCGCCGGTCGACGCCCGGGGAAGCAAGCTTCCCCGTCGTTTCCCCTCGACTTGCATGTGTTAAGCCTGTAGCCAGCGTTCATCCTGAGCCAGGATCAAACTCTCCATTGTAAAGTAAGCTTGACAGGTAAAAAGCAAAAAGAAAAGACAGCAGAACTGTCTCGGCTTCAAGCTCATACCCTAAATAATCTGTTCAGAACGAATCTCCCTGATTTAATAGTAAAAAAACAAATTGAAAGCAAGAAAGCAACGGACCAAGAAAGCAATCACTCACTGTCCCGTTCCCTATCACTTCACTGTTCGAATTGATCGGTTCGTTTATTCTACCCAAGACACATATCACTACATGCCTTGCTTCTTGTACTACTTCTCTGTTTATGTAAATCCTTTCAAAGAACGCTTCTTCTAAGCCTGAGAGAACCGTAGTTCTCAAAAGCGAGTGCAAAGGTAACATAAAAAACATTCACCACCAAATGTTTTTAAAGAAATGTTTGAAATAACTTCAATTTATTTCACTTTGTCTTACAAATCTCAACACTAAAAGTTTTTATACCTTATTATTATATAATAAAAAGCAAATATAAATCCACCTCATCATCAGCTTATTGGAAATGAAGTCTGAATACTTCATCGGCCTATCTCTTCCCATCGACCAAGACGGAGACCCTGGCGATGGCGGACAAGCCAAGGACGGATTTTTCGACAAGGGAGACAACGAGAACGAGCGAGGCATTGTAAGCTATAAGCCACGGGAGGCTTGAAACAGCATTTTCAACAGGAAGACAGTTGTATTCCCAGTGAGAATACCCGACCTTTCCCAATAGGAATACAAAAGGACTCTAAGTAGGGCTTCCAATGGATGCCAATAGAACCCAGAAACACCTCTAATAGAGAGGTAAAAACAGCACATAGAAGAAAGTTGTTAACGGGACGATGCCCGACGGCAGAGTCCCACAATATTCACTTAAGCCGTTAAAAACATGATTATGAGACCTCTGCAAAACCTACCACCCTCTCAATTTTCTCCCATAAACTTTTAGAAGAATGAATATTTTTGACCAAAAGATGCCGCTGGAGGTTATTTTTGAGTAGATAATAATCTTTTATCGGTGTATTATCCCCTACACGCAGTTTGCAGGAAAGATACTCTATAAGGAGTCGGATTTAGAGAGAATACTAAAAAAGAGCTACAGGGAAAAAGATAAAATGAGGTTGGAATATTGACAATACTACATGGCACTTGATCTGATATATACCAGTCCAAGTGCCATGTTTTGAATAGATACCTACAGCTTTAATTCTCTGGTAAACCTGGTTCTAGATTGAATTTTACAGAGACTTTTCTATTCTGAACAATATTTACTTGTCCATTATATGCAATATTAGATTCATCATATTTCATATTTGGTCTAGCATAGTAAACCTTTAGTTTATAATTACCAGGAGGCAATTTGCTCATCTTAAAACGAACATCGTATTTGCAAATACAATCGGCTAGTGCATCAAGGATATTATGGTACACGACAAGGATAATTTGATTATCTTGATTAGCAATATTCACATAAATATTTTTTACGGCACAGTTAGCTTTCACATCTTCCAACATACATTGGGCAATACCGTCTTTATCCAACTCTATACCTAATATTGCTGGCATAGCATTATTTTCTGCATAGAAATCAGGACGTGTTTCTGTTGGAGAGAGACTTAACTTGCAAGTAGAATTTGCTATATCATAAACTCTTAATGAATCAAGGATGGCATTCTCTGTTGAACATGCAGACAGTCCAATGATGCACAGAAGACTATAAAATATTTTTTTCATAATTACATGGATTTAGTATGTTATTATTTATATAGACGTGATTTTCTATTATTTCTTGCTTGTGTATTTATGTATTTCTGTCATTAACGAATAAACATGATTAACACTTTCCAAGCCCAAAGCATAATTAGCCTCATGTTTGTTTTCAATCATGTCGGCAAAAGTCTTGATTTCAGAGAAGAAGCCTTGTGAAACGATTTGGTTATTCCCAATAGTTGGGACAAAGTTGTTTCTTCCGTAGAGACAAATTGTCGCTCCATTGTTTGGAAAGACTTTCTCCAACGGAATCCCTAACACCGCAGAGCGTCTCGGCGTGAAACCAAGTCGCTCCATTTTTTCCAACACATAAAATCCTTTATCTGTACTGACATTTAGCTGTTCCTGTGCTTCTTGCCAAGAATAATCTGTTGATAGTTCCAACATGCCTGTTATATCTTGGTGCTCCAATACAAGAAATAAAGTTTGGGCACCATCTCTACTGCGAATGACATCCAAACTCTTTATCTTTGCCTCTCCAAAAAGGAATATTACATAGTCAAGAGGATGGATGAACAGGTCGAGCAAAGTATCTCCTTCAGGATATAATCCAGTCAGATAGCTATAATAGTAATGTCGTTTGCTATCACCTTTCAATCGCTTTTTCAGAATTTGAGTGGCAGGGGCAAAACGTCTTTGCAGTCCGACAACGATATGTTGTGAGCCATATAGTTTGATAGTATCGGTCAAAGCCTTTAGTTCTCTTTTATCCTCACAGGGTGGTTTCTCTATAAATAAGGATTTACCTGCTTTTATAACTTCGGTTGCAATCTGGAAATGTGAATGTGGATTAGCTGCCACGAAGACTCCCGAAATAGTATCATCAAGCAGGATGTCCTGTAAAGAAGTTGTACCTTTGACTCCTTTGTACTTTTGAGAAATCAGTTCAGCTTTCTTTTCAGAGGTACAGCAGATATATTTCAGTGGCAGCTGAAGATACTGTATAACGGGCAGCAGGTTGTTTGCACAATGATTGCCAAACCCCACAAGAGCATACTGCTGTGTGTAGGTATATTGCAGTTCTCTCATGCTGCGTATGCGCCTATATCTGTCTATAATGTTATCTAAATATCCCATTTTAGCTATGCTTTTATTTGCTTGAAATGTTTCTTATAGGTGGTTTGCCTATTGCTAGTCCATTGATACTTCCCATAAAACAACTCTATCAGCCGTTTGGGGATTATTCTTTCTAAATTTCTCAACAGGATAATATCGTATTTACGATGATAGTTAATCCAGCATTGATTACACGCTTTAGAGTATTGACACTGGACTTCGCAGCTCTCTTTTGAGTTGAATATCTCGTCAAACGTGTTCTCATGTATATTTCCTAATATCACATCCAGGTTTTGGCACAAGGGAACGTCTCCATTAGAATGGATGACCAATTCACTGAAAATACTATGACACCGCAGTCTCAGTCTATTATTCTTCCACTCGTCATACAAAGCTACAAAGTCAAAGTTCTCATATGTTTGATGTATGGAAGAGGGTATCTGGCTGATGAAATCAGCATCATTGGATTCCATTAAATCTTTGGTTGTATCAAAGAATGACATTGTGCTGTAAATGCCAATACGTACATCAATGTTATATTGTTTGGCACAATCTATGACATGCCTCATATCCTCAAACGAGTTCCATGGAGAAAGACAAAACATTAGGGAGATTGGTACGATGTCTTTACATGTTTCTATAACCTTAATCACCTTGTCATATCCATCTCTCCCACGCATATAGCGATAGGTTTCTCTATTGCCGTCAAGTGATATGTATAGATGTTTGGGATGATGATTCTTTACGGAAGAAATTACCTTGTCTACTGCAAGGCAATTGGACAGCAATGTATAGTTAGGGTGGTTAGTATCAAACCATCCTAATATCTTGTCTGCTTCGGGATGGAGGATAAACTCACCCCCTTCCAAGCCGACCATCGTGCGTTTTGTTACACATTTGCTGTTCATTATTTTGATGATGTCATCTAAGCTGAGATTTTCTATAGGTTTCTTCCAAATGGAACAGTGCTTGCAACGAGACTGACAGTTTGTTGTGGAATATATCATCAGGGATGTGAGTTCCTTGTGCTGTCTGCGTACTACATTATTGACAAATACAATTCCATTGTGGATGTAGTCATAAATACTGTACATTCTTTCTTTTGAGTTTTGTCTTTTATTGTTAAGAGTAGAAAACTACTAAAAGACTGCACTGTATTCATGACTTTTTATTTACTCATTATCTCCATTTACCAAGTAAGCCGCAATCCGAATGGTACCGTTATGATGAACGGATGCTCTGTGCGGTAAGTCTCAAGGTTACTGCTATTTCTGAAATAGTAGAACATGTTTGGTTCCAGATATAGACTGAAAGGCTTAAATAGCTTGTACTGCACACCGACACCTAAGTTTACAGACCACTGATAACGTGGCTTGATGTCCCTCTTCAACGTGTACGACGAGTCGGCTGTTATGATGTACTTCTTTTCAAGCGAACTGTGGACAGGCATTTCAAATGCCATACCACCTGTCATATATGCATTGAACCGTCCTTTTGACCATACTTGATAGGTCAGTTTCAATGGTATGCCAACATAATCTATTTTCTGGGTTTTCACCAGTCTTGCCTTGTTATACTCACTTTCAAATTCAGATTTTAGTCTGGTGTAAGTTATGCCTGTCCCGAAAGTCCATTTTGGACTTAATTGCTTATTAATGGAAAGACCAAAGGTCTTAGGGCGACAATGATGTGCGACCTCTCCCAATGAACCGTTGTCATCTGTTGGATGTTCACGCAGTATCAAGGACATTCTCGCTCTCTCGACAGAATCCATCAAAGCATTATTCCGGGCATAATAATCCTCTAAATCAGCCCAAGTGTAAAGTTTGGCTGTCGCACCACCGTTGGCGTAATCTACAAGTGACAGATAATCCAAATTCGACACGGCTCTATTTGCACCTGCATTGGATGAATAACCCAAATTGAATGTCCACGGATATTTCTTCTTATTGCAGACGTTGAAGTTCATTCTTTCATTCGATGCTATCATCTTATCTTGTGGTATCTGTGGAATGCAGTATAAAGAATCGTTTGTTCCGATACCTATAGCCAAATGTTTTTGCAGGGAATCCACATTAAAAGGTAATGCTCGTTGTTCCGTTATAGCACTGTCTGTTGATACTTGCCAAGCAATATTTCCTTCAGGGACAATCTCACTGGCAGAACCTCTTCCTGCATTATTGGCGGTACTTGGCGAGGTAGAATATCTTGACTCTTCTTTCTTCAGAGTTCCTAATCCTTTTTGAACATATTTTGATTGATTCTTATGAGTGTTTGTAGCAGTAGGTTCGTTATCGGAAGTCTCAACAGTTTTATCTCTCGTAGCGATATATATATAAACTGGTATAAGAATTGGAAGCAAGAAGAGCATCCAATAGTTAATCAACATTGCACGCAATGTTTTCTTTGCCCTGAACAACTGGGAAGAAGAACTGTGCGGATTGATGCCGAGCTGTTCTCCTATCTCCTTGTGGGAAAGACCTTCCAAGACTGAGAGCTTGAAAACTTCACGATTCCCTTCTGGTAAGGACTCTATCGCTGACAACAATAGCTCCAACTCTATCTTTTTCTGTTCCTCACATGCTGCTTCCTGAATTTCTATATTCAAGCAAGATAAGGGTATGGCTTCTTTTTCTGTGTTTTGGAGATATTTTAAGGATAGATTTCTTACGATTGTTATCATCCAACCTTCCAATTTTGATTCATCTTTCAAATCTTGGATAGACATGAAGATTATAATAAATGCATCATGCAAAATATCGTGAGCCGAATTATCATCTTTTACATAATGCCGACATACGCCTAAAAGTCTATTAGCGTATGTCGTATAGAGTTCTCCCAGGGCTTCCTTATCCCCATTTTTACAAGCGTCAATCTGTATCATATTATTTTAAGCAAAGGAACATCTCCTTTTTATTAAAAGGAGTCTGTTTACTCTAAAAGACTGCACTTATTTTTATTGGTTTTCTCTATTTTAACCTTTAGTAACTTTAAGAAGAAACATGCAGACACATTACGCTACTTTAAAAATCACCTTACAAAGATACGAATATAATAACAAATAGTATGCTTTTATTGAAAGATTATAAAAAGAAGTAATATGTAGTTTTTAAGTAGTAGCAGGAATTTCCTCTTATTAACTAAAGTACATTTTCTTCTTTCACCGTATCATCCTTTAATATAGTTATGTACAGACGTACTTTCTGAACAGACAGCTTCTGTGCTATCAAACTGAAAAGACAGGACTATAATGATTGGAAGCGGACAGAGTGGGGTATAGCCTTGCAATCGTCCATTGATGAAAAACACACTTTGAGATCATACCCCTGAAGGAGGGAGTTCGCCGATAACAAGATTACCCATATCCAGAAAACGGCACACGACAATCGATAAGAGTAAAAGGACTGCCAGCACCACTGACCTGCAGGGGCATTGCAACCTGCGTCAAAACAGCGTGTCATCTGCATCAAGTTATCGTGTCATCTGCGTCAGATTGCGTGATAATCTGCATCAAGTTACAACGCAATCTGCATCAAGTTACAATGTAATCTGCAACTGATTAAAAACCAAGGAGTAGCGGGAGACACAACCACCCGCAATGACATCAAACAGGGAAGACCTCTGACGGGAATTCCAAACATAAGCCGTGAAGCATCAGCAAGATATCAAAGGCGAAAGACGGACAAATGAGAACACCAAAGAAAAATAGCCTTTTGTTTTGCTATTCCACGCGTTTACCTTATCTTTGCAATCAAAAATAAAACCGAAAAAGATGAATCTTAAAATCAGACTAACCGTGATGAACTTCCTGGAATTTGCCGTCTGGGGAGCCTATCTTACCTGCATGGGAATTTATTTGGGCAACATTGGCATGGGTACGCATATCGGAACATTCTATGCCGTGCAAGGCATCGTCTCTATATTTATGCCTGCTGTTATGGGAATTATAGCCGACCGATGGATACAGGCACAACGCTTGATGGGCTTCTGCCACCTGCTTGCCGGCCTATTCATGTTTGGCACAGCCTGGTATGGCTATCAAGCCGGCCACAATGCCAACTTCACCACGCTGTTCCTGCTCTATTCCTTGAGCGTCGCTTTCTATATGCCTACATTGGCATTGACCAATTCTGTGGCTTACTCTGCACTTACCCAAGCAGGCCTCGACACCGTGAAAGCCTTTCCTCCGATACGCGTTTTCGGAACCATCGGCTTCATCTGCACGATGTGGTTCGTTGACATCATGGGCTATAAGAGCACGCAGATGCAATTCGTTGTGAGCGGTGTGCTGAGCATACTGTTGTTTCTCTACTCTTTCACGCTGCCCAAATGCGCTGTCTGCAAGACAGGACAGAAGAAGAGTCTTGTCGATGCTTTCGGCCTCAAGGCCTTTGCACTTTTCAAGCAAAAGAAGATGGCTATCTTCTTCATCTTCTCCATGTTGCTCGGTGTCAGTCTGCAGATTACCAATGGCTTTGCCACTCCATTCATTGAAAGTTTCAAGAGCATACCTGAATATGCAGGTACGTTCGGCGTGAAATATCCCGTCATCCTCTACTCTATCTCACAGATCAGCGAAACCCTCTGCATTCTGATGATTCCGTTCTTCATGAAGCGTTATGGCATCAAGAACGTCATGCTCATCGCCATGTTTGCTTGGGTGCTGCGTTTCGGACTGCTCGGATTAGGCAATCCCGGCGGTGGAGTATGGATGTTCATCACTTCAATGATTATCTATGGCGTGGCATTCGACTTCTTCAACATCTCTGGTTCGCTCTTCGTTGACAAGGCTACCGACCCGTCAATACGTTCCAGTGCACAAGGACTTTTCATGCTCATGACGAATGGTATCGGTGCAACTGTAGGTTCATTTGCTGCACAGGCGGTCGTCGATAGCCACACCACTGCCGGCATAACCACGTGGCCCAGCTGCTGGTTCACCTTTGCCAGCTATGCCCTTCTGGTATGCGTCAGCTTCGCACTGATGTTCCGTCCGGGCACTAAATCAAAAGAATAATGGGGAAAATCAGACTGAAATTCAACAATATTTCCGAAATAGTCGGCACGATGGGCATTGGGGTTATCGTGCTGACCGACGAGGCTTTGACGCGCCAAATCTCCATCACATGCGATGAAGACATGATAAGAGCGTTCGGTCTTCGCATGGCCCACGCCCCGGGAGTAGACAAACTACTTGCCGAAGCAACGGGAAAACTGCTGAAAGAGACCGGACACATGCTTGAAGTATATATCTTCAACCTGACTGATGGGCAATATCGTACATTGCTGATAGACAATGAAACCAAGGCCGTGACAAACGTCAGAGCCAGTGACGGCGTGCTCATGGCATTGGCCAACGACCTGCCTATCTATATCGACGAAGCCTTGATGAATAGTCAGTCTACCCCCTTTGACACGGCAAAGACCAACCGAATGTCACTGCCTATCAATGCCCTGACCGATGAGATGCTGCAAATGGCACTCGACAAGAGCATCAAAGACGAGGACTATAAAATGGCCGAATACCTGAACGAGGAGCTGAAACGCCGCAAAAGTAAGGAAGCATGAAAGAGGAAAGATATTTTTATGTGCCCGATGCAGCCTCAACAAATGAACTTCCTGCAGAGGAGGCAACCCACGCTCTGCGCGTGCTTAGACTGCAAAATGGCGATGACATGTATCTGATGGACGGCCAGGGAAACTTCTATCATGCTGAAGTGAGCCTGGCTACCCACAAGAAATGCCTCTACACTATCAAAGAGAACCTGCCTCAACAGAAGACTTGGCGCGGACATATCCACTTGGCCATTGCCCCAACCAAAAACATAGACCGCATGGAATGGCTTGCAGAAAAGGCCACGGAAATAGGCTTTGACGAGTTGAGTTTCCTGCATTGCGCCTTTTCTGAACGTAAAGTGCTGCATGCTGACCGCATCGAAAAGATTGTCGTTTCAGCGGCTAAGCAGAGTCGCAAGCCGTGGATGCCACAGGTGAATGCACTTGAGAGCTTCAAGGATTTTATAACAAGACCACGCGAAGGACGCAAGTTCATTGCCCACTGCTATGAAGAAATAGAGAAGAAAGACTTCTTCAACGAAATCATAGACGACCAAAAGAACGAGCAGATAACAGTGCTTGTTGGGCCGGAAGGTGACTTTTCGATTGACGAAGTGCGATTAGCCATGGCGCAAGGCTACGAAAGCATTTCGCTTGGAGAAAGCCGACTGCGCACTGAAACGGCAGGACTCATGGCCGTCACCATGGCACAAATCTCTTTAAGATTATGAAGAAACTAAGTTATATGCTTGTCGGTCTGTTGCTGATTTGCTTGTCAGCCTGCACCGACAACAGCTATCTGAACGCCATTCCCGGCGAGAGTACAGCCCTTATTTCGATGGATCCTGCCCGAATGAGTAGCGTAAACAATGTGGCCGTGCTCAAGACTTTACTCTACATGACGAATACCAACAAGAGCGGTATTGATGTCAGTCACAGGATTTTTCTTTTCGAATCGCCCGACGGGAACCTTGGTCTCTGTGCCAAAGTAAAGGATGCTGACGAACTGGATGAGACATTCAAAGGCCTCGCCGCTAAGGACTTGTGTCCTAATCCGGTGAAAAGAAGAGGCTTTCATTTCACGGTTTTGAAAGACACATGGGTGGCAGGCTGGAGCGACCAGGCTTTCCTCGTAATGGGACCTGCCACAGCTGACGCACAGGCTGCCCTGCAACAGCAGATATCTCAATATCTGAAACAAGACGAAAATGAAGGAATCATGAGCAGCAGACTATATGCCAAGCTCGATTCTATTGATGCGCCGATGAGCATGGTGGCCCAGGCTGCAGCACTTCCCGAGCAGTTTGTTGCCCCTTTCACACTCGGAGCACCCAAAGGAGCAGATGCTTCGCAGGTGCTGATTGCTGCAGAAATGAATATCAAAGCACAGGTGATGCACATCAATGGCGAGACTTTCTCGTTTAATTCCCGTGTGAACGAAGCCTTGAAAGCTGCCCATAAGATTTACCGTCCCATTCAAGGCAAATACATTTCAGCCATGCCTCGCGATGCCATGATGGGCATGTTTCTCAATGTCGACGGTCAGAAATTCCTGCCTCTCATGCAGTCCAACAAAGGCATTCAGGCACTGTTGACAGGCATAAACACGGCCATTGACATGGATAATATTATTCGAAGCATCAACGGTGAAATGGCAATCATCACGCCTACGTATAGTTCGGACAGGCTTTCCATGAGTATGACGGCACAATTGGCCGACACCAACTGGACCAAGGACATTGACTATTGGAAACAAAGTTGCCCTGCCGGTGGGAGAATCCTTGATTGGAAACCCAATGCCTGGTATTATACGAGCGACAAAACCACTTTCTTCTTCGGCGTCAGCAATGACAAACAGTTCTTCAGCGGGAGTGATAAGGAAGAGGCAGAGAGATCCATTTACCCCGCCAAAGAGCAACTTGATGCTGCCATTCAGAAAGAAGTGAAAGGTCAAAAACTTGTGATGATTATCAACATGGCTGCCATGTCAGAGGGCAAGGCAGGCGCCGTAACTACAATGCTGAAGCCAGTCTTCGGCAATATCAATACGATTGTTTATACCTTAAAATAGAGAAATTGGAAACCATAAGATTTAATTCTGTTGTTCCAAAGGTATTTGCTTCGCTTGCCAATCAACTGAATTCAGAGATCTGGAATACGGAAGCTATCTTCAAAAAAGGACATCTTTACCTCGTTGAAGCAGACTCCGGAAAAGGCAAGAGTACCTTTTGCAGCTATGTTATTGGCTATCGCCGTGACTACAGCGGACGTGTGATATTTGATGAAAACGACACGATGAACTTCAAAGTGAGAGACTGGGTAGAGCTGCGCCAGCGCCACATCAGCCACCTCTTTCAGGAACTTCGCCTCTTCCCTGAACTCACAGCATTGGAGAATGTGGAGATTAAGAACAAGATAACAGGCTTCAAGAGTCGAGAACAGATTGTGGAATGGTTCGACATGTTGGGCATTGGCGACAAGCTGAATGCCCAAATTGGTCACATGTCGTTTGGTCAACAGCAACGTGTGGCCATGCTTCGTGCACTCGTGCAACCCTTTGATTTCATTCTTGTCGACGAGCCTATCAGCCACCTTGACGACACCAATGCCGGCATCATGGCCGACATCATGATGCGCGAAGCCAAGGCGCAAGGAGCCGGAGTGATTGTGACCAGCATCGGCAAACACATGAACCTTGAATACGAAAAGACGTTTAAGCTATGATTTTAGTTTGGAAATTACTGCGTCAGCATATCAGCATTCCACAGTTTGCAGGCTTCTTCTTTGCCAATCTTTTCGGCATGTTGATTGTTCTGTTAGGCTATCAGTTCTACAATGATGTGGCTCCTGTGTTCACCGCTGAAGACAGTTTCATGAAGAGCGACTTTCTGATTGTCAACAAGAAGATAGGCACAGCGAGTACTATCAGCGGTCGCAGCAACACATTCACGGATGAAGAGATTGATGATTTGAGCCAACAACCGTTTGTCAGCAGTGTGGGAAAGTTCACGGGAACAGCCTACAAGGTTGATGCTAACATGAGCGTGAACGGCACTTCGGTGCTCAACAACGGCGAAATCAGCTTCGAAAGCATTCCCAATGCTTTTGTAGACACGAAACTGAGCAACTGGCAATACAACCCCGGTGACAGGACTGTGCCGATTATTCTGCCACGCATTTACTTGACCATGTATAACTTTGGGTTCGCCCAGAGCCATTCACTGCCCAAAATCAGCGAGGGACTTGTGGGCATGATTGACTTCCGGATATTCATTCATGGGCACAACAAGGAAGGGCAGTTCAAAGGAAAAGTCATCGGTTTTTCCAACCGATTGAGTTCAATTCTTGTCCCCCAAGCGTTCATGGACTGGAGTAATGAGGTCTATGCACCAGGAGATGTCCATGCCCCCACACGCCTGATCATAGACATGAGCAATCCCGGTGACCGGCAGTTTATGAAATATCTCGACCGTAAGGGCTATGAAATCGAGAACGACAAGCTGAATACCGAGAAGACAACCTACTTTCTTCGTATGATGGTAACCATGGTGATGATTGTCGGACTGATTATCTCTGTCTTGAGTTTCTATATTCTCATGCTTAGCATCTATCTGCTTGTGCAGAAAAACTCGAGCAAACTTGAAAATCTCTTGCTCATTGGTTATAAGCCCACGCAGGTGGCCCGTCCCTATCAGCTGCTGACTGTCATCCTGAACATTGCCGTGCTGCTCATTGCGCTTCTCGTGCTTTTCTTTGTCCGCAACTATTATATGGATATCATCGAAACCCTCTTCCCCGACATTGAAGACGGCTCTATGCTCCCGGCTTTCGGCTTGGGCGTTGCACTTCTTGTTCTTGTAAGTCTGTGCAACCTCGTGGTCATACGCAACAAAATTGTGAAAATCTGGAAACGTAAAGAATAAACCTATCATCTAAACAACAAAGAAATGAATGACAAGAAAATGATTTGGGGACATATTGTCGGCATCATCACCGTACTATGCTGGGGCGGCACATTCATCAATACGAAATATCTTATCATGGGAGGTCTGAAACCTCATGAGATATTCTTTTTGCGTTTCCTTATTGCCTACATCTGTATTTGGTTTATTTCTCCCCGTCGTTTGTTCTGCAATCATTGGAAAGACGAGGCCCTCATGGTGCTTATCGGCATCACAGGAGGTTCACTTTTCTTCCAAGCCGAAAACATGGCTGTGGCCCTGAGCTATACAACGAACGTGTCATTCATTGGCTGCACGGCACCACTTATCACCACCTGCATGGCTATCGCAATGGTGAAAAGCGTCAAAGCTGACACTCGGCTCGTTCTGGGTTCATTGATTGCACTTGCCGGAGTGGGCATAGTTATCTTCAATGGCCAGTTTGTTCTCCACCTCAATCCACTTGGCGACCTGCTTGCCTTGTTGTCTGCTATAGCCTGGGCGGTCTATAGTCTGCTGATGAAGCGGGCTTCCTCACGCTATGGTGCCGTATTCATCACGCGGAAAGTTTTCTTCTATGGACTCATAACAATACTTCCCATGTTTGCCATAGAGCCATGGACATTCCCTTTCCACGATTTCCTTAAGCCCACCATCTGGCTCAATCTGCTTTTCTTGGGCTTTGTGGCATCATTCGTCTGCTTTGCACTTTGGAGCTGGGTTATCCGCAAAATCGGAGCCATGAAAGCCTCCAACTACATCTATCTCAACCCAATAACGACAGTCATTGCCAGCGCAATATTCCTCGATGAGCCGATGACAATCATGGCCTACGTGGGCAGTGCGCTCATTCTTGTGGGCGTATATGTATCCAACCAAGCAAAAGGAATCTGATGTTTTCCTTTGAACTTTGAGGTTTGAATATTGAAGTTTGGTGATTACTATCCTTCCACTGCAATAACACATATTATAAAAATCAATATTCAAATCTCAATCTTCAAATACTAAAAGCTCCTTCCTCAACGTTTTAATAGCATACTAACCATAGACATTAAAGTTCAGAACTCAATCTTTAAAGATTACAATCACATGAAAACAAAAATTATTTCAGCAGCCATTCTTGCCTTGGGCATCATGGCATTGGGGCTTTTCATCAAAGGCGGTATCGACAACTATGCTAATAAAGACCGCAAGGTGAGTGTGAAAGGATTGGCCGAACGCGAAGTTGCAGCAGATAAAGTGACATGGCCTATCGTGTCGAAAGAACTTGGCGATGATCTGCCGGAACTGTATAACCGCATAGCCATGAAACAGCAGAAAATCAAGAAATTCCTCATCGGTCATGGTATACGGTCTGAAGAAATCACGGTCAATGCCCCAAAAGTAATAGACCTCAGCGCCGAACAGTATTCGAGTAACGACCGTCCCTACCGCTATAATGTAACATTGGTCATCACGGTTACATCGCGCAATGTGAACCTCGTAAGAGGTATTATTGCGCGTCAAGGCGAACTGTTGAAGCAGGGCATCGCCATTGTTGCAGGCGACTACGACACCAACATCAGCTACGAATATGTTTCGTTCAAAGCCATGAAGCCCCGCATGATGCAGGAAGCTATCGCCAATGCAGAGACTACAGCGCAGCAATTTGCCAAGAACAGCCATTCAAAACTCGATAAAATCGTGAGTGCAGACCAAGGCCAATTCAGTATTGAAGACCGCGATTCAAACACTCCTTATATCAAGAAAGTGAGAGTGGTGACCACCGTGACCTATTCGCTGAAGGACTAAACGCCCCTTTACTCCAGTCTCTCCTTTTTGTTTTCAACTCAACGGAGGGGCTTTTTTAATTTTCTTCAGATACGCTGTCGGGTAGTCTCCAAACACTTCCTTGAAACTCTTTCGGAAATAACTCACACTGTTCATGCCAACGCGGAAAGCTGCATCGCTTACCGAACAGTTCTCATTGAGCAGTAAACGTTCGGCATATTCCATTCGGTAATGACGGATATACTCGTTTGTACCAATTCCCGTGAGACCTTTCATCTTGCGATAAAGCGTTGAAGTGCTCATGTTAAGAGCATCTGTCAGAAGACTGATATCAAGGTCATCGCCGATGTGCTCATCGAGCAGTCGGTTCAATCGGTCAAGGAAAGCGCGGTCTTTCTCTCCCATCGCCTGCATCAGAAGTTCATGTTTCTGTTGCAGGCTGTCAGTCCCGGCTACAGGTTTAGCACGGAAAACAGCCAACAGCCGTTGCCGCTGCTCAACCAAATTATGCACACGAGTCCTTAATAAAGAACTGCTGAAAGGCTTCGTCAAGTAAGAATCGGCCCCCGACTCATAGCCTTCTTCCTTTGCCTCATTGCCGTCTTTTGCCGTAAGCAGGATGATTGGCACATGACTTGTACGCACGTTTTCCTTTACTTTTCGACAGAGTTCGTTACCATCCATATTCGGCATCATGACGTCAGAAATAATCATATCAGGGATAATCTCCAACGCCATCTGCAATCCCTCTTGCCCATCAGCAGCTTGCCTTACATCGAAATCATTGGCAAACACATCGGCAATATAAGTTCTGATGTCAGGATTATCCTCAACGACAAGCAGGATTTCGCGCCCGTCATGCTGTGCAACCTCTTTCGGTTCAACATCCGAAAGAGGCGCTTTCTGCACTTCACCATGCAAAGCATTCGGATAAACTTCATCTTCCTGAAGACGCACGATAAACGAAGAACCTTTATCAACTTCACTATCCACAAGGATCTCTGCTTCATGCAAGGCCACAAGGTTCTTCACCAAAGCCAATCCTATGCCCGTTCCTGAAGCTTGATGAGCACCGTTCTCCTGATAGAAACGGTCAAAGATGCGGGGCAAGGCAGCTTTCGAAATACCGTGTCCAGTGTCATGAACCCCAATTTCTACATATTTCTTCCCCTCTGTTTCCACGCGATCTACTGACACTGTGATACGTCCTTGATCGGTATATTTTATGGCATTCGACACCAAGTTGTCTACAATGATGTTTACAACCTCCTTATCATGATAAACAAGAATGGAATTATCATGAGCTTCAAAACGGATTTTCACAGCATTCTTTCTATTCAACTCCTCGTATTTCAGTTCCACTTCATGCACCGTTCTGACGATATCATCTCTGACAACACAGAGCCTTCGGTTGTCAGTCTCTGTTTTCCTGAATTCCAGGATCTGACCAATGAGTTTCTGTAATCGATGTGCACTGTTGCCAATCACTTGCAGTTTATGCCGCATTCCATCGCTAAGTTCGCTGTTTCGGGCAAAGTCTTCGAGAGGGCCGATAATCAGAGTCAGCGGCGTTCGGAGTTCATGTGTGATGTTCGTAAAGAAGCGCAGACGCTCATCATTGAGTTCCTGTTCATGCTCATGTTTCTTCTTTTCGGCTGCAAGCAGATATTCGAGTCGCATTTTCCGCATATAGAAACGAAAGCCCAAGAACAGAAGAATAAGCGCCAACATCGCATAAACGAGCTTTGCCCACCATGTGAGCCAAAGCGGTGGATTGACGGTCAATTCTAACGAAGTCAACTGCTGTCCCCACTCCTGATTGTGCAATCGGCATTTCACCTCAAGGCGATAGCTGCCATATGGAAGGTCGCTGAACGTGATATTATTATCTTCCGTAATCTGCCATTCGCTCTGCAATCCTACGAGCCGATAGCCATATTCAATGCGCCCGAGCAAGGCATAGTTGCGCACATTGAAATGTACGGTAAATGTGTTTTCGTCACTTTGCAGACTTACCTCCTGCTTTCCAATGAGGTTCAGCGTACTGTCTTTCATGAAAGTTGCATCATACGGGATATCCACAGCAGTCACAAACACCTCCGGGGCCTGTCGCCTGACCAGTACATTCCGCGGATTAAAGCAGGTGAGTCCCTTCGTACTGCCGAAATAGAGCATGCCCGAAGCACTGACAGCTACGCTCCCCGGATTGTAGTTTCCCATGGCTACATTGTCGCGGTAGTCATAGTTGACGAAATAATCCTTGCCCCGTTTCATGCAACTGATACCCTTATTCGTGCTCACCCAAAGGTTTCCCTGCTCATCTTCTGCAACAGCCCGAATATGAAGATTGTTCAAACGGCTTGCCGCAGCATAGGTAGTGAAAGCACGAACATCACCTTTAGGAAAGGAAACAAGCCCCTCACCCGTAGCACACCAAATGCATCCGCGTCGGTCAGCAATAACGGCATTCACTGTGTTCGATGGGAAGCCCTTGGGTTTCGTCAGCTGTCTGATGAGCCTCATCCGACTGTCATAGACCAACAGTCCACTGCCAAAAGTACCTATCCACATACGTCCCAGACGATCCTTGACTACAGAACGAACTAAATTATTCTTCAGATTATAATGCTTTATCACTTTCTGCGTGTTGATATCAACAACATAAAGTCCCTTGCTTGTGCCTATCCACATATGCATTCCGTCTTCAAAGAAACAGCGGACATCCTGCATTTCATCAAAGACTTTCCGCATACTGCCACCTGAACTCTTGACATAGGCATTGTCAGAAAAGGCTCCTATCCATATATTTCCTCTGCTGTCGCAATGGATTGTCTGTATCGAACGACCGGGAAGTTCTATCGGAGCAGCCACACGCGCCATGTCTTTATCAAACAAGTTCAGGCCGTCACCATCCGTTCCTGCCCATAACAAGCCGTGATGATCAACCGCCAGCCCCATTACCGACTTTGTAGAAAGATGATAAACAGGGTCTACCTGACCGTAAGTGACCAATTTAAACAAAGGCTGTTCTCGGCTGATGAAGTCGATACCGGCCCCATAAAGACCTAACCACACATTGTGATAACTGTCTTCAAGCATGCAGCGCACACTGCTTCCACCAAGATGTCCGTTACCCTCTCCTTCTGAAATATAGTCAAACTTGAAGTTTCCAAACGACTGACCGAGCGACTGGCGAATGTCTACAATGACCACACCACCCAACTCGGTAGCCAACCAAAGTCGTCCGTCCGACATCTGCTTTATCTGGAAAACGGGACGTGTGGTGCCACGAGGATCGGCAACATGGTGGAATTTTCCCTGCAGCGGATCGAAAAGATCGAGTCCCTTATTGGTGCCCACCCATATCAATCCGTTTGCACTCCGAAAGACACAATGCACCTCATTGCCCGATATGCTCTGCGGATTTCGGTCATCATGCCGATAATTATAGGCTGCACGGCTCTTCACATCAATGACAGAAAGGCCATCATACACATGCCCCACATAGACCATTCCGTTACCTGCATCGAAAGCTGTCCACATCTGATTGGAAACCAGTCCTCGTACGGTTTTCTGATTGAAATGGTGGAAACGCTCTCTTTTTCGGTCGAAATATTCGAGTCCTGCCCAATAAGTTGTGAGCCAAAGGTTATTATCTTTGGCCAACGATAGCGAAGTAATGTCGTTTGTGATAAGGCTATGAGGATCGTTGGCACGATGCTGATAGCATGAAAACTCATCGCGGTCGTAGTCGAAGACATTAAGTCCTTCACGCTGAGTCCCTATCCACATCTTGTTTTCCTGTGGGTCATCAAGCAGACAGTTCAATTCGTTTGCCGTGATGCTGTTGCGATCTTTCACATGATAATAACTGAAAAAGCGCGATCCGTCAAAGCGGTTCAACCCCTCTTCTGTGGCAACCCAGATGAAACCATACTTGTCCATGGCCATCTGCATCACGTAGTCGCTTGAGAGTCCGTTGGTCACATCAAGTGATTTCACCATGAAACGCTGGGCCAAAGCGTGAGTCCAAAAGCATGAAACCAACAGGGTAAATAAGATTGTTCTTTTCATCATAGAAGATTGGATTGCGCAACAAAGGTATGACTTTTTTATGAAAACAAGCATAGAATAAAACAGATATACATGCAAAAAGCCTGTCCTCAATCCTGCTCTAAAGAAAGAGTGAAACACCACGGCATTCACTCTTGTTTCTCATTTGCGTCATATCACGCTGTAATCTGAGTCAAATGACGACGTAATCTGCGTCAAGTTATAACGCAATCTGAGTCAAATCACGAGGTAAAATGACACAAACTACAAAAGTTCAACATAATCTATTTTACACTTGGAACAGAAGAAAACGTTCAAAAAGATACTCAAATACACCATTGAACGATTTGAACATCATTTTGAACGATTAGAGAATAGCAAATATGTTACAAAAGATTAAATTTGCAGATAATAACATAAACCATCAAAACAAACCTATTATCTATGACAACAAAATTTCGTGTACGTTGGCTTTTGCTAACAATGTTGACGGTATTTGCCGGTCTTTGTCTCACCTCTTGCAGCAGTGATGACGACTATCCTACTGTTGACGGCAAAGCACCAACATTAACATTAAATCCCACAAGTATTAAAACCGAACCCGGACGCAGCTTCACAATCAAGGGAGTGGCTAATGATGCCGACGGATTGAAATCTATCAGATTGGTCAACAAAAGCCTTTATCTCGACAAGACGATTGACTTTCTGACCTACTATCCCGACACCTTGCTCCATGAATACCAGCTCAGCTATGCCTATCCAGGCAATGAAGCATGGAGCGAAAACGACACGTTCCCCATTGAAATCACCGTAGAAGACGTGGGAGGAAGAACTACCACGCAGACCGTGACTGTCACCACAAACGGCGACTTCAGTAATCCGGTCTTCACTTCGGTACCTTCTTCAGAACTGACCGTACTGCTGCAAAATCCTAAGTTGTCGTTAAACACCACTGTCAGTGACAACAAGAACTTGGGCTACATCCTTGTTTCTATTCCCGGACTCAGCATTCATGACAGCATTCCTATAAGTGGAAAAAGCTATCAGTTGCAGAAGGAATACAATATTCCTGCAAATGAAGCAAGCTATGACATGACGCTTACCGTGGGAGATGCTGAGGGTAATACCACTACGACAACAAGCAAAATCAAGGTGAGTGACCTACCCGATTTCGAGAAACTCTACCTTGCCGATGTGAATGATGCAGCCGACCTCAGCACTGCACTCTATGGTGTTCCCATGCTCATTGAGCACACAGGAAAGTATCAGTATAAAGCACATTATTATAATAGTAAGGTCGGAACACCTATCCGTTTCATTCCACAAAAGACTGATTTCCAACCTATCTGCTTCGGTGAAGACCCGGCAACAGGACTGCTGACCAGTAATCCTTCAGTAGCAAAACCTATCATTCTCGACAAGACGGGCTATATTGAGATTACTTTCAACACCGTTACGGGAGACTATGACATCCATTCTTGGACACCAACAACAGCGAGCATGGTGCTTGATGGCAGCAAGAAAGTTGACTTTGGTGACGGTTCCGGTGAACAACCGGCACAGATTTGTTTAGCAGGAGAAGGGCTTCCAGGTGTAGGGAATTGGGTGACTAATCCTAACACAGGCGTCTTCTTACTGAAGCAGGACAAGGGCAATCCTTATCGTCTCTATGCAGAAATGAAGCTCAAGAAAGGCACAAAGATAGCCTTCACCATTACCCAGACACACTGGTGGGGCTGGTGGCCCGAACCATACTGGCGTTTTGACAACTCTGGAATGAATGAGAAAAACGTCCTGAACGGCGGTGACAACATGAAAGCCGTTATTGCAAAACAAGATGGAACCTATCTCTTCGAGTTCGACTATGCCCTGCTGCGCAGCCGTATCACACTCGTGAAATAAAACGAAACACCTAATAACACAGTTTATAATTTATGAAAAGATCTTTCTTTATATTATTGGTTAGTCTCTTTGCACTTAGCCTTCATGCTCAAAGTGTAAAGATTACGGGCAAGGTAATGTCCTCTGCTGACAACGAACCACTGATTGGTGCTTATGTCAAAGTACCTGGTACATCTATCGGAGCAGTTACCGATATTGACGGAAACTTTGCTATAACAGCCGATAAGAATGCCACCATTGAAGTTACTATGGTGGGGTATAACACTCAAAAGATTGCTCTCGGCGGCCGCACATCGCTGAACATTACGCTAAAAGACGCTGTCTCTGACCTGAACGAAGTGGTCGTTATCGGTTACGGTGCAGTGAAAAAAGGCGACCTCACCAGCAGTATTTCTGCTATAAAAGGTGACAAATTAGAGAAGCTGAGCACAGGTAATGTGATGAATGCCCTGCAAGGTCAGGTCAACGGTGTGCAGATTAGCAACTCCGGAGCGCCTGGAGCTTCACCTCGTGTTATTATTCGTGGTGTCAGCACGATTAATGGTTCTGATCCTCTTTACGTTGTTGACGGCATGCCTGTAGGTACGAATATCAACTTTCTTAACCAAAATGACATTGAGAGTATGCAGGTATTGAAAGATGCTTCTGCGGCAGCTATCTATGGAACACGTGCCAGTAACGGTGTCGTTTTGATTACCACCAAGAAGGGAGCAAAGGGCGAAACCAAGTTCACGGCATCTGCAACAATAGGTTTTCAGACACTGAGCAAGCCTGATATTGCAAAAGCCTCAGAATTTGAAAAGGTATTCAAAACCCGCTATACCAACGATGGTCAAACGGCAAATTATCATGGCATTGAAAATATCACCGACGCTCAAGGTACTGATTGGTGGGATGAGACACTGCGCAATGTAGCCCTTCAACAGAACTATAATGTCGACTTTACAGGTGGTAATGACAAACTGCTTTATTCTGCAAGTATCGGCTATTTCCGTCAGAACTCACAGTATAAAGTGGGGGAATGGCAGAAACTTACTGCCCGCTTCTCTATGGAATACAAGTTTAATAACATTGTAAGAGCAGGCGTAGACTTCACTCCAAAATACGAGAATTGGATAGACACACCAAATCTAATGGGAGCTATCATGGCCATGGATCCAACTACTCCTGTCATGCGAGAGCAAAGCACATGGACCTCAAATCCCTATAGCAACTACGCCCGTTCGAACAACAATCAGGAATGGAATCCTGTAGCTTCGATGAACAGACTCGATGCTCACTCTGATGAATACGGTCTATTAGCAACACCATATCTTCAAATCTGTCCTATTGAAGGGCTTACTTATCGGACACAGTTCGGTGTAAATGCACGTTTTCGTCTTAGCGACAACTATACCCCGAACTTCTTCATAGACAACCTTGAGCAAGCCGAAAAGAGCAAAGCAAGCCGTAAAATGGAAAATTGGGTAGATTGGAACTGGACCAACACGCTCACTTACATGAAGACATTCAACAAGGTTCACAACCTCAATGTCATGGTGGGCTACACGATGGAACGTTTCCAAGACTACTATCTTGATGGTAGTCGTGATGAAATTCCATCCAATACAGCCACCATGCGCTATGTTAGTGCAGGTACAAGCAATATGCAAGTGAGTGGTAACAACGCTTATTCTTCACTCATTTCATATCTTGGCCGTGTGATGTATAACTACGATGAGCGCTACTATCTG
This sequence comes from Segatella oris, assembly GCF_900637655.1. Classification (NCBI taxonomy): domain Bacteria; kingdom Pseudomonadati; phylum Bacteroidota; class Bacteroidia; order Bacteroidales; family Prevotellaceae; genus Segatella; species Segatella oris. The sequence goes on along the minus strand of NZ_LR134384.1, from coordinate 1,223,685 downwards.
ACAGCTTCCCTGCGTCGTGATGGTTCATCTAAATTTCCCACTGGCAACAAATATGCCACCTTCCCAGCTGTCAGCGTAGCATGGCGCATAACAGGTGAGGAGTTCATGAAACAACAGCATATCTTCGATGACCTAAAGCTTCGTCTCGGTTGGGGTAAGGTTGGAAATCAGAATATATCCAATTCTGCCTATACAAGTTCCATTGCTACGACGCGCTATGTCTTTGGACGTGACGCAGCAACCGCCATAGGTTCTACTATCGGTTCTATCGGCAATGCCAATGTGAAATGGGAAACTGTTGAAGATTACAACATCGGTCTCGACATGTCTTTACTCAACAACCGACTTAAAGTGACTGCCGACTGGTTTACCAAGAAGAGTCATGACATGCTCATGAAAAAAGACAACTTGCTTATTCTGGGCTATCCTATGTGGAATGGGCAAATGTGGGAGAATATCGGTTCAATGAAAGCAACGGGTTGGGAACTTGGTATCAACTGGCAAGACCAGGTGGCTGATCTCAACTATGGTGTCGGTTTGAACCTCAGTTCTACGCGCAACAAGGCCATTAACTTGAATGGGAACTACATCTATACAGGTGGAAGAAATGGAGACTTCGTTATTCGTAATGAAGAGGGGAAATTGATTTCACAGTTCTATGGCTATATCGTTGATGGCATTTTCCAAAACAAAACCGAGGTAACTTCCTACACTGACGAGCACGGAACACCGATGCAACCCAATGCACAGCCTGGAGATTTTCGCTATAAAGACATCAACCACGATGGCAAGATTAATGAGAAAGACAAGCAATATATCGGTAATCCATTCCCTGATTTAATGATTGGTCTTAATCTCAATGCTGCATATAAGGGCTTCGACATCCTCGCTCAATTCTATGGAACCTTAGGAAACGACATCTATAACCTCAACCGTGAGCGCTATTTCGGCACAAACGGCACCAATGTTTATGCCGGAACACTCGACAAAGCATGGCATGGTGAGGGCACAAGCACGGAGTTTCCACGTCTAAGTGTCAACGATAGCAACGGTAACTTTACCAAACCATCAACTTTCTTCGTAGAAAACGGTTCTTATTTCCGCTGCAAACTCCTACAAATTGGCTACACACTGCCCAAGAATGTGATAAAGAACGTAACAATGCGCGTTACATTAAGTGCACAGAACCTCTTCACATTGACAAAGTATACAGGTGCAGATCCAGAGACAGCCTCTATGGGTGGCGTAACCGAAGCAGGTATAGACTGGACCGGTTATCCCAACCCGCGTACCTTCCTCATTGGTATTAACATGAACTTCTAACCTTTAACACAAATTGAAATCAATATGAAAAGATATATATTAGAGCTGACTTTTGCAACAGCCTGTGCCTTTTCACTTTCCAGTTGCTCTGATTTTTTAGAAGAACCGATCCTTGGTCAGCAGGGTATGGACAATTACTTCACTACTGAAGAAGAATGTGCCAAGCAGGTTATTGGCTGCTATCAGGGTATCGCTTGTGACGACTGGTGGCAAATCTACAAGTTCTACAATGCTTCTGAAATGTGTACCGATGATGCATGGATGGGCAATACAACTCAAGATGCAGGCGACTATCGTCACCTTACCATGTACACTGGCAACACCATTGAGGCAGGAAATGCCTGCCAAAACTTCTGGCAATACCGTTATAAGGGCATCCTGCAATGTAATATTGCCATTCAGAAGATACCGGGACTCACCTTTAACAACGAGACTTATAAACAACGTCTCCTCGGCGAAGCCAAGTTCCTCCGTGCCTATCAATATTTTGAATTGGTGCGCAATTTCGGTGGTGTTCCATTGATAAAAGAACTCAAGATGCCAAATGAAATCAAGGGAATTACCCGTGCATCTGTAGCGGATAGCTATGCCATGATTGAGCAGGATCTGCTTGATGCCATAGCAGTTCTACCTCTACGGTCTGCTCAAAGCAGTGCTGATATAGGGCGTGCCACCAAAGGAGCAGCCCAGGGTTTATTAGCAAAAGTCTATCTCTATCAGGAAAAGTATAAGGAAGCGGAAGCCCAATTACAGGCAGTTATCAACAGCAATGAATATAAGTTGCTGCCTAACTTCGGTGATGTTTGGAGCATGGATCATAACAATAGCGAGGAGTCTTTGTTTGAAATCCAGACCTCTGGCGAAATATCTTACAATCTCGGTCAACGCTATTCAGTTGTTGTAGGCTCACGTGATGACTCAGGATGGTCATGGGGATTGCCTTCAAGTTATCTTGAAAAAGCTTTCAAAGATGAGGGTGACGATATCCGTCTGCTGTGGACTATTCTGCATCATAATCAGACTTACGTCCCCAATGACAATACTTGGAGTGCTACAAATCCCTACATTATAACACCTTCAAAGCATAAGAGTGCACGTTGTAATATGAAGCTTTACATTCCAATGGCAAAGCGTGTGAAACCTTATGATGCACCACATGTCGCCCTCAACTACCGTCTGTTACGCTATGCCGACATTCTGTTGATGTATGCAGAAGTAGAGAATCAGTTAGGCAAAGACACAGAAGCGCAGCAAGCACTCAACCAAGTGCGCAAGCGTGTGAACCTCGCTAACGTCACTACCACAGGCAAACTGTTGCGTGATGCTATTCGGAAAGAACGCCGATTAGAATTAGCTTTCGAAAACAACCGACTCTACGACCTGCGCCGCTGGAAAGATGATAATGGTAAAGCAGCTATTTGTAATGTCATGGGACCTAACGGATCATGGGTTATCTACAACACGAAAACCAGCACCGATCAATACGAAAAGAGTAATCAGAATGAGTCAAGCAGCGAAGGTTCTGCCTTCACAGAGGGGCGCGATGAACTCTTCCCTATTCCAAACTCAGAGATAATCCTTTCTGGAGGAAGTATCAAGCAGAACCCAGGATATAACTAAGAATAAACGAATTCATCCCAAATACCTCTTCCTACCTTTTAAAAAGAGATAATGATTACAACTCTTTCAAGGGGCTGGAAGAGGTCTTTAAGACCCAAACAATACAGATATGAGAAGATGCTATCTATATGCCTTAACGCTGGCTTGTATCACATCATCCTACGCTCAATCCACTTTTAACATTGCTATCAACCCTAATACAAAGTATCAAACTATTGCGGACTTCGGTGCATCCGATTGTTGGACTGCTGAATATGTAGGACGTTATTTCAATGATATCCAGAAAAAACAAGCTGCCGAATGGCTTTTCAGCAAAGATATTGAAAGTGATGGTAAACCCAAAGGCATCGGCTTATCAGCCTGGCGTATAAATCTTGGTGCAGGAAGTGCCGAACAAGGTGTAGCAAGTAATATTGCCGATGAGAGCAGACGTGTTGAATGTTACCTCAACAGCGATGGTACTTACAATTGGAATAAGGCCCAAGGGCAGCAGTTTTTCATGCAACAGGCCAAGCAATATGATGTCGAGCATTTCGTACTTTTCTCCAATTCCGCTCCCGTATACATGACAAAGAATGGACTCGCCAACAACAAGAACAATGCTTCCAACGCCAATCTGAAGGATGATGCCTATAATAAATTCGCCGAGTTCCTGGCCACTTGTGCTGAGCATTTCACCGCAAAAGGTTATCCCATTACTTACATTTCACCCGTCAATGAGCCGGCTTTCAACTGGACAGATGGCCAGGAAGGTTCGCCCTGGCAGAACAAAGAAATCAGCAAGTTGGTACGTGAACTCGACAAATCACTCTCAAACCACAACCTCTCTACACTAATCATGACTCCAGAAGCAAGTTCTTGGAACCGCACTTATCAACACGCCAACGACTATGGCGGACGTGCTTCCAATCAGATAGAAGCCTTTTGGAATCCTGCCAACGCCGATACTTATATCGGCAATCTCAGCCATGTTGCCAAAATTGTTGCAGGTCATGACTACTGGACTTTTGGGAGTAACAACGCTTTAATAACGACACGAACCAAGGCTTTGACCGCTGCACAAAAATATGGTTTACAGCTGATGCAGACCGAATGGAGTATGCTTGATCGCGAACCTTCTACAGAAACAGGCTTCCCTTCGTCATATGATGCTGCCTCAGACATGGATATTGCCCTCTTTATGGGTAAACTGATACACATCGGACTCACACAAGGTAACATGATTTCATGGTCATACTGGACCGCCATGGCACAATCACGCTACTCACAGAAAAACCGTTTTGAACTGCTTCGCCTCAACGCTACAGGCGATAACGGATATGAAAGCTACGGTGACATCAAGAATGGTGGCACTGTCACCGCAACCCCTAACCTGTGGGTTTTAGGCAACTTCAGCCGTTTCATCCGCCCAGGTTACCGCCGTATCTCACTTGCAGGAGCCGATGATATCAATTCCCTGATGGGCAGTGCTTACCTTTCTCCCAATGGCAAAGAAGTAATTGCAGTGTTTGTCAACATGAAGAATGTGGCCAAAGGTATCAAGATGAACAACGACAGCTTCGTGCAGAATGTCAGCTCTGTCAAGGCATACATCACCGACAAAGACAACAACCTGACGCCCGACCTGTCGTTTACCAATCTGACGACACGCAATATTATCAAACCTCGAAGTGTTGTAACATTAGTATTCAACCTGTCAGTTCCTATGAATGTCAAAGCTATCCAAGCTGACAAGTCCGCTCAACAGGAAGGCATTTTTAATCTCTGTGGTCAGAAGGCGGCAAACTCTTCAGCCGATATTGACAAACTTCCCGAAGGCATATATATCATTAACGGCACAAAAATCTCCAAATGAAAATCCATAAACTTATATTTGCAGGGACTTTGAGCCTGTGTATTTATGAAGCAGTTTCAGCGCAAACTTCCACCTATCGTATCATGACCGACAGGCCCGAACAGACCATTATGCACTTCGGAGCATCTGACGCATGGAGCATGAAATACGTAGGATTGTGGCCCAAACAGCAGCAGGAACAGATTGCCGACTGGCTTTTCAGTACCCAAAATGATGCCAACGGTCAGCCACGTGGCATTGGATTGTCAGTCTGGCGCTTCAATCTTGGCGCAGGAAGTGAGGAACAAGGTGACAGTTCACACATCAATCTACCGACACGGACGGAGTGTTTCCTACGCCCTGACGGTACTTATGACTGGACCAAACAACAGGGACAACGCAACTTCCTCAAGTTAGCCAAGGAGCGTGGTGTACCCCATTTCTTGGCTTTCATGAACTCTGTTCCTGTTTATTTCACGAAAAACGGTTGGGCCACAAACACAGGGCGAGGGGGCACTATCAATCTGCGTGATGATGCATATAACAAGGTTGCACGCTTCACGGCTAACGTCATGCGAGGTATTGAACAGCATGACAGCATCCATTTTGACTACCTTTGCCCTGTCAACGAACCCGATGGACACTGGAATTGGATAGGACCTAAGCAAGAAGGCTCACCTGCCACGAATGCCGAAGTAGCACGTTTAGCCAAAGCAATCAGCAAGGAATTCAAACGTCAACGCCTGCAAACAAAGATTATGGTCAACGAAAGCAGTAACCTCTTATGCCTTTTGAGAACGCACGAAACAGATTGGCAACGTGGCTATCAAATCCGCACTTTCTTCTCAAAAGACAGTACACGAACCTATCTCGGAGATTGCTATGGCATTCCAAATGTTATCATGGCACACAGCTATTGGACCAATACACCTGTCAAAGAGATGCGCCGTATTCGTGAAGAATTACGTGACACACTGCGTCATTATGGACTACGCTACTGGCAAACAGAACTTTGTATCATGAACAATGACGAAGAAATAGGTGGCGGACATTACTTTGATTATTCCATGCGCACAGCGCTCTATGTGGCTCGTGTCATTCATCACGACCTCGTTTATGGCAATGCCGAGAGCTGGTCTTGGTGGAGAGCACTCGGTGGCGACTATCGCGACGGACTCATTCGGGTATTGAGCAACGACGGCTGGAAAAGTGGAAAAGCCATTGACTCCAAACTTCTTTGGGCCTTGGGAAACTACAGCCGCTTCATCAGACCTAGTGCCAGACGCTACGACATGCAGGTTTTCGATACACAAGGTAGCCTCATCAAGGACGGTGACACCGAACCTTACGGACTTATGCTGTCGGCCTACAAGAACCAAGACGGCAGTTGGGTCGTTGTAGCTATCAACTATTCAGAAGGCACTCGCACGATAAACCTACCCTTACCCGAAAGAAAACCTGCGTGGAAACAATATCGCACATCAGACGTAACAGGCGAAAATCTTCGTCCTGTAGGTGTCACCAATGGCCATATCACCCTCGAACCGCAATCCATAACGACATTCATCACACCATAGACATGAACAGAAAGTTTCACATCAAAACTATCATTGCCACATTGGTTCTAAGCCTTGCCACGCTAACGGCACAGGCTCGCGGTGGCGATTTCACGGTCGGCAAGAACACATTCCTGCTTAATGGGCAGCCTTTTGTGGTCAAAGCAGCCGAGCTTCACTATCCCCGCATCTCGCGTCCCTACTGGGAACAGCGCATTAAAATGTGCAAATCGCTCGGCATGAACACCGTTTGCCTCTATGTCTTCTGGAATATCCACGAACAACAAGAGGGACAATTCGACTTCACGGGCAACAATGACGTGGCTGCTTTCTGTCGTATAGCTCAGAAAAACGGCATGTATGTCATCGTGCGCCCTGGTCCTTACGTGTGTGCTGAATGGGAAATGGGAGGACTTCCCTGGTGGCTCTTGAAGAAAAAAGACATCCGACTGCGCGAAGACGACCCTTATTTCATGGCACGTGTAAAGGCTTTCGAGGCAGAAGTGGGGCGCCAGTTGGCCCCGCTGACCATACAAAATGGTGGACCAATCATCATGGTGCAAGTAGAGAATGAATATGGTTCCTACGGCGTAAACAAGAAATATGTGAGCCAAATTCGCGACATCGTGAAGGCTTCGGGCTTCGACAAAGTAACGCTGTTTCAATGCGATTGGGCCAGCAACTTCGAGAACAACGGACTCGACAACTTGGTCTGGACGATGAATTTCGGCACAGGTTCAAACATTGATGCACAGTTTAAGCGCCTCAAAGAGCTACGCCCCGATGCCCCACTGATGTGTTCTGAATTCTGGAGTGGCTGGTTTGACAAGTGGGGAGCACGTCATGAAACGCGCCCGGCAAAGGCAATGGTAGAAGGCATTGACGAGATGTTGAGCAAGAATATCTCCTTTTCGCTCTACATGACTCACGGAGGAACCTCCTTCGGTCATTGGGCAGGAGCCAACAGTCCGGGCTTTGCACCCGACGTTACGTCCTATGATTACGATGCCCCTATCAACGAATATGGCCATGCTACGCCTAAGTTTTGGGAACTACGCAAGACAATGCAGAAGTACAACGGAGGCAAACCGCTTCCCAAGGTGCCTAAACCGGCAGCACTAATCATCACGATTCCGAAGATGACACTGACCGAATTCTGCCCGCTTGACTTAGGGATGAGTATGCCAACAATGAGCCATGACATCAAGAGTTTTGAGGAAATGAATCTTGGTTGGGGGGCAATGTTCTACGAAACCAAACTTCCTCAAATTGAAAAGTCAAGTCGGTTGTCTCTCAACGAAGCACACGATTATACACAAATCTTTATTGATAACAAACTCATCGGTACCATAGACCGCACCAAGAATGAGAAAAGCATCATGCTTCCACCCGTAAAAAAGGGGACAAAACTAACCATTCTTATCGAAGCTATGGGGCGCATCAACTTCGGACGGGCCGTAAAAGACTTTAAGGGTATCACTGAAAGTGTGACTATCCACACTGAAATGAATGGGCACGAACTAACCTATAATCTCAAAAACTGGGTTATTGCACCTATTCCCGACAGCTATCAAAACGCACAACATGCATTCGATAAACTGAATGAAACCTATCGTTGCTTCAGTCCTATCAACTTTTCCTCGCAGTCTATCGGCTATTATCGCGGTTACTTCGACCTGAAAAAGGTGGGCGACACGTTCCTAAATCTTGAACAATGGGGCAAAGGTCAGGTCTATGTCAATGGTCATGCGCTCGGTCGCTTCTGGCGTATCGGGCCTCAACAGACACTCTACCTTCCAGGTTGCTGGCTGAAGAAAGGACGCAATGAAATCATCGTCATGGATATTGTCGGCCCGAAAGCGCCCGTTGTTTGGGGACAAGACCAACCTGAACTGAATAAACTGCAGTTGGAAAAGACCAACAAACACAATAATCAAGGTGACCGCCCAGACCTCAACTCGGCCCAACCTGTGGCACAAGGAGAACTCGTTGCTACTGACCTCTGCCAGACCGTACAATTCGATTGCCCTGCCAAAGGCCGCTACATCGCCATAGAATGTCAGAACGTTCATGGCAACAAAGACTATGTCGCCATAGCCGAACTCTACGCCCTCAATGCTGAAGACTACCGCATCTCACGCGATTCGTGGTCTGTAAAATATGCAGACAGTGAAGAAGAAGACGGTAATCACACGGGAGATAAGGCTTTTGACCAACAGGAAACAACGTATTGGAAGACACAAGAAGGCAGCTCTTTCCCCCATTTGCTCGTCATAGATCTTGGTGAAGTGCAAACGCTCACGGGGCTACAAATCCTCTCTCGCACCGAAAAAGAAACTCCGGGAGCAATGAAAGGATATAAGATTTATGTATATTAGCAAGCAAGTTGGGCTGTAATATGCCCCTTATAGGATTTCCTACAGATAAGGCAGGGTCGGCGCATCCACGCCAACCCTGCCTTTGGTTTATAAAGAATGGTCATACGGTAACCGTCATCAGCCAGTCTCTTTTCATATCAACCGAAGTGCAAAGACTGGGAAATAGCTGCCTCTTTTGCAATCTCCCTTCTTAACATCATGGTTTCCTCAGTTGGTCTTCTTCGGCATTATATTGGGCAATCCTTCTGATTCTTTCTTGGTTTTCGACAGCACACGCAGGCAGATATAGCCCATATAGTCTGTGCGGAAACCAGTTTCCTTCACCTCAATAACATACTCATAACCTGGTTCATAGTCCAGATTTTCAATGAAAGTGGGACTCCAAGTGCTGCCTGAAGGTGTTTTTACATAGTACAACCTTGTTGGTTGTCCCTCGCCATAGGGCAGAACTACAGTCTTTGATGCCACAGTAAAAACTTGTTTTTCTTCGTCATCAGACGAACATGCACTTGACAATAAAGCTATCATCACCGAAAGCAATACTAAGGAATAATATTTTTTCATACTTTTTTAATTTAGAATTGAATACCACGTACGCTCAAGTCGCTCTATTCCTGCTTGGCTTGAAGATATAGATTCAAATGTGTCTTCTAATTTATAATAATCTATATCTGCAGGAATTATGATATATTTAAGTTCACTCCCAGTATTTAATGGACCAGACGTTGTTGTTTGATTCTCTGTATTAAATCTCGCAACTACGAGACGCGGATATTTCAATTTTAGAGTCAAACCGTCTTTTGATGTAAATGAAATTGTATTTGTATAGCAATAATAATGATCAGTAGGACTTTCATTATTTGGATCATCTGCATTTGATATTTTCACAGATAGATTTATTATAGGACCATATAAAAAGTTTAATCCTGCTATATCACCTGCAGAAAGATGGTCTCTTTGCTTTTCAATATACTTCCCATTTTTTAATAACATAACATCACTACCATCTTTACTTCCATCTTTACTATCATACATCATAATTGATTCCGTATCCAAAGTCCCCAAATCATACCCATTTTTATCACGCTTTTTGTATTGGTATCTAATATTCGAAGTAGGAATCATATTTTCCCAAAGGATAGTTATATAGTCATCCCTATCCATTCTACATTGCTCGTGATAAAAACCCAAACAATGCATTAATTCATGAATTACATTACCTTTAATATATCTATATTTTTCTAAATGAATTCTATTAAATCCATTAGGGTTCATTCCTATATAGTCTGAATATAGGCCAGCAGCATTATCAACTCTAATAACTATTTTGTGCCTATCTTTTGAAGAGGCTCTCACAAAAGTTATATAGCAGTTTTCTGATATAGTTTGCATAGCATCATTTATCATAGATAAATCTAAATTATCAAGGTTACCTTCAATTTCATAAGGGACTTTATTATATGGCCAGAAATGTAAATAGTCGCCTATGACAGAAGATCTTGTTCCCTTATGGTTCATGAGGGAGTCTATTAAATTCCTTGGGAATACGATATCATTTACAAAAAATGTACTATCTTGATCCATAAAAACCTTTAACCCATTATTAAGCGTAATGGTGGAAACAGTTCCTTTTGGAACATATCCCTCTGAGTAGAAATTTGTTTTCTCTACTGTAGGAGTGGCAAAATCTTGCTCATTATTACAAGAACAGAACATCACTATTCCTAAGAATAAAATCAACAGCTTCTTCATATTATTTTCATTTTAGATTATTAACAATACAAAATTATACAAAAAAAACGATTAAAGCAAACTTTTTTGTTAAAAAAAGATGTTTTAACGTTAATTTAAATAAGTTGAAATGCAAGGAACTTCTATAACTAAAACAGTAGCTTGTAGTAATCAGTAACTCCTAAATTCGGGTTTCAAAAGTTTAATATACAAATGCTTGCTACATAAAAAATAAAGCATTATATTTGCCAATAGTACACAAAGAAGCAACCATATCAAGGGAAGAATTAAATCAGATTAGATACGTCATAGCCTTCATTAGCGAGTTTGCCAGGAAGTTTAATCTTGGACAAAAGCAGGCTTTCAACTATCTGAAACGCTTTAAAGGACTGGATTATCTCTATTCATTCTATGATGTCTTGCACACGCAATCATTCGAAGACGCCATTCACGATATATCCATTATCTGCCTGCGCAATGGTGGAAGACTGCAAAACTACAGACAATGATACTCTATCATGACACTGACTGAAGGACAAATAGAGATAATGAAAGAAGACATAAGCGCCAAACTCATCTGTCTGTTGATGCAAAACTGGCACTTTTCACAACAAGAAGCCGTGGACATACTGTACAACTCTGACACGTTCAACAGGCTTCAAGACGAACAAACAGGCTTATTCTATCAGAGTGCAGGCTACGTGTACTCCTATCTCCAGCAGGAATTGACAACCGGAGACTACCGCCGTTAACCACTCTCCAGCAACTCTCTGTCTGGCAATATATCCTGTATTAAATCCATATCAGCTACGGAAAATGATTATTTCTGTATGCAGGAAAATCCTATTAAACGTTTCCTTTTCTCATGCTTTCAAGCCTCATGATGAACAGTCTTTTTGAGAAAGCCATGAAAGTGCTATGAGAACGGTTTGCAATATGCCTCATATTACACGGTAATCTGACTGAGATTACAAGGCAAAGTGACTGAGATTGCACGATGAAATGACCCAAATGAGAACACAAGTACTATACTGTTGATTTTCAACACGTTAGGATTTACATGGCATAAAGAGACACTGTCAGTGGTGCCGGGCCATGGGATTTCGCGAAAGAAGAGTCGAATGGGGAGATTGAAAGAAAGAAACTGATGCGCCTAAGGGATAATTTCACAGGGCAATCATCATGGGTTTAGGAAACTTTCACTATCTTTGCAGTGAACATTCAAGCACTGATGATGATAAAAGCTCTATTCTTTGATGTTGACGGAACATTGGTTTCGTTTCGCACACACACGATACCCCAATCGACCATTGATGCGCTCACGGAGGCAAAAGCCAGGGGCATCAACATCTATATCTCTACAGGACGCCCTGTCTCGATTATCACAAACATCGGTGCTATCAGCCATCTCATCGACGGATATATCACGGCCAACGGCGCCTTTTGCTTCATCAACCGCGACGGAGAACGCAAGGTTGTCTGCTGTCATGATATCCCTATGCCCGAAGTCCGACAGATTCTTGATGCAGCCTTACGTTGGGAACGGCCGGTGGTTGTCGTAGGAATTGACGACATTGCTATCTACAACTACAAGGATATCGTAGACAAAGTGTTTCGAAAGGGGCTTGGAGTCAACACCATTGACTACGACAAACCCGCAGAAGAGTTACTCGCGAACCCCATACTTCAGCTTACTCCTTTCATCTCTGAAGCACAGGAAGCAGAACTTATGCCGAAGGTAAAGCACTGCATTTCAGGGCGGTGGTGTGATGATTTCACTGATATCACACACGTGAAAGCCGACAAAGGACAAGGTCTTTTGGCCATAGCAGCCCATGAAGGATTGGCTATCAGCGAGACCATGGCCTTTGGTGACGGAGGCAACGACATCAGTATTATCCGACAAGCCGGCATTGGCGTAGCCATGGGAAACGCCCGGGAAAGCGTGAAAAACGTGGCTGATGACGTAACCACTTCTGTTGATGATGACGGCATACGCAATGCCCTTATCGCCCATGGCATTATCAAAGGAGATGCAAAAAAGGCTTAAATGCTTGGAAACATCAAGGGGATTTTCTACTTTTGTCAAATAAACATTAAAAAGATAACATATGAAGAAGAGTATTATCCTCGCAGCAATCGCCCTTTCGTTTGGACTCACCGCCTGCAATCAACAAAAGAAAGTAAAGGCAGAAATGCCTACTGCCGAAATGCAGGAAGAACCGGTAGACACAGCTTTCATGCAGGCGAATGCCGGCGAATACAAAAGCTATGACGGTGGAAAGTCAATCACTTTGAAAGCCGACGGAACGGTGGAATGCAAGAACACGAAATATGACTATGATTCATGGGGAGTAATGGAAAAGAACGAAAGTCAGGCTTCCTGCCGACTCAGCCGCAAGGGTATTGACCGTCCAATCTCCGTCAGCGTATTCATGGATACCCATGAACATTCCATTGTTGTTGACAATGAAACGTTCAGAAAAGCAGTTAAAAAGAAAGAGAAATAAATCAGAAACAGAGGGTCAGACCGCTGAAAACAACGGCGTCTTATCTGCGAATGGGCAGACAAGACGCCTTTTAAGATCATCAAATGAAATATGTTAATGAAACTGTCCGCCGTCAAGACAGACTGATGGACGAGGCACGTGCCATTGAATTGCTCAGCACTTCAGAATATGGTGTACTAAGTATGGTCGACCAAGAAGGAACAGCTTATGGCGTTCCTCTAAACTTTGTGTGGGACGGTGAGAGTTCCATTTATATGCATTGTGCACCTGGAGGTCGCAAATTAGAGGCCTTGGAGAAGAACCCCAACGTGAGTTTCTGCATCATTGGCAACGTAAATCTCCTGCCCGGTAAGTTCACCACGGAATATGAAAGCGTGGTACTGAAGGGAGTAGCTCATATTCATCTCACCCCCGAAGAACGCATGGCAGCCCTTTTGAAATTAGTAGATAAACTTTCACCCGACTTCAAAGCACTTGGTGCCAAATATTCCCAGAAATCTTTCCACCGTGTGAATATCATCCGCATTGATTTCAGTGAGTACAGCGGCAAATGCAAACATGTGCATACCGCAGACTGAAAAGGGAGATACAGACCAAGCTCTTATTTTGCGAGAGAAAGGCCATGAGCATTAAACTTGAGGTTTCTTTTCACAAGAACAGGTGTGCCTCCTCTGGCAATGCTATATCCATGACAAATCAACATGGGCTTGCCTTTCACTGTATAGACGGCACAATGGCCCACGGCTTCAAATTCGTTTTTGTCTCCTTCAAACAGAATATCACCGCCACCTTTCAGCATATCGCGCCCGTGACTGTCGAGATAAGGCCCCATAATCTGCCGACTCCGTCCCACAGCAATGCGATATGTGCTTTTCATACCTTGGCAACAATAGTCCCAACTCACAAAAAGATAATACCAACCTCGATGAAAATAGATGAAAGGGGCTTCTATTGCATTCGGTCCGGCCTCATCTGAAGTGGGATTATCTGCCACGTTTGGATGGGTCGGTGCATAGCGGCGGGCTATCGTAAAGGGCCGCTCTCCTGGAGCAACATGCAATGAACTGTCAAGACGCACAAGTTGAATTCCGTCCCAAAAGGAACCGAATGCGAGCCAAGGTGTACCATCTTGGGCAACGATAACATTGGGATCGATGGCATTCCAATTGTCTCTGCCGCCTCGGGAAGCAAGAATACAACCCTCATCATGCCACGGCTCATCGCTGTTGAGCGAAGACTTGGAGAGCAATCCGATAGCCGACGTGTTCTTGCCAAAGGAAGAACAGGCATAAGAAAGATACCAACGACCGTTGAACTGAATGATGTCGGGCGCCCAGACATGCTGTGTAAACCCGGGAACAGAGTCGCGAGTCCATTGTGGAATGTCTGTAATGACGCCTTGACGACAGCCTGTCCAATGCTTCATATCATGGGATGTGTAGTGGCTGAGGCCATTTCCTGTGGAGTAAAGGTGGTAGGTTCCGTTTTCAAAAGCCATGACGGGATCGTGAACGGAGGGTGTATCTACAGCGAAACTCCTCATTGATTCCTGCCCGTAAGCAGCCACCGCACACAGCAAGCCACAAGTCCAGGACAACGTCCTGAACCCTGTGGCTATGCTATGAAGACCGCATCGGAGTTGAAACTTCATTCCAAATCAGACTTTCTTTCCCCAATATGTGGTCTTACCATCCTTGCTGAGACCTACATAAACAATGGTCTCCTTACGGGGATTTGCCTCCCAATCAAGTTCACGTCTCAGGTAGAACCGTTCATTATCAATGGTCAACACATTCTTGGAAGCATCAAACGTCCATGCTTTACCGGCCTTCCAACCAGACTTTACCTTATGGTCGCTGCCCAATGTCATGGCTACTGACGCATCCTGTTTCTTATAGTGATAAGCTAAATTGATATGCTGCCAGTCGCCAAGCAATTCAGTTTCGGTGATTGCCTTTTGTGTTATGCCTGCATAACGCTCTGGAAGAACAAGCGGCCAACCGTCAGATGTCCAAATGATAGAACGCACACCACCCAACATTAAGGCGTTACTGTTGGCATTACCCTTATAGTTTTCGGGAAAACGTTGTTGTGAAGCATAATACCAGTTGCCCTTTCCATCATTGAAAACAGCACAGTGGCTGATGCCAACCCAACCATGATGATTGCCGAATTTATAGGGATGAGTCAGGATAGGATAAGCATCTCCGCCATGATTAGTAACATCCTTGCCCGTAATGTCATAGTAAGGGCCGTCAATATTCTTGGAACGTACCACGCGGGTATTATAGGCAACCGAGAGTTCGTCATAGGCAATAAAGAGATAGTAATAGCCGTCATGATAGACAACTTCAGGCGCTTCGCTTGCCTGCCAACGGTTTCCAAGTTGACGAGTATAGATAAACTTACCGTAAGAAGCTTCATTCTCCTTGCCCCATGGATTGCCTAAAGCGTGCAAGGGCTTGCCTGTTGAAGGGTCAAGTTGCATGGCAGCAAAGCCACTGTGCCATGAACCGTAAACCAACCAGTGCTCTCCTTTCTCATTGATAATCAGAGACGGGTCGATAGCATTATACTTGAAATAGCAATGAGCGTAATCCGTTGCACTGACTTTATAATTGAGTTCAAGATCGGAATAGTTCGTAACAACATATCCTTTGTCTACCCATGAGTCGATATCTGCCGGATTTTTGGTTTCCATTAAACCGATGAAACAACGTTCGCTCCATGTTCCAGCACCATTGATTGTACCGGGAAGCGTCACGACATAGTACATCCGATAAAGGTCTTTGCTGATGCGACGCACACAAGGTGCCCAGTAACCAAACTGATTTTGATTTCGGAAATCAGTCGTAGAGGTGCCAAGTCCCATAGCTTTTCGTATCTCATTCAACTTTGCCTTCATCCATGTAGGCACACCATGCATCGTCGGCCCCATGAATTCCCAATTGACAAGGTCTTTTGATCTGCGGCAGTAGAAATGTCCACGAGCCTGACCTTCGCCCACATGAGCATTGCCATAACTGGCATCTGTCTGGTACATATAGTAATAACCATCGTCAGCTAATACCACACTGGGGTCGTGAACATTGGCAAGGTTCCACTTGAAACGATTGCTCCAATCGGCAATATTCGTGTAATCATCATTGAGATTTTGATCATCAGTAATGACAACATCGGTCTTCACCTTACTTCCCGGATTGACATACTCTATATTGTCATCTTCCGAACATCCCGCAAAAGAGAGGGCTGTAAGGAATGAAATCAATAGCATCTTATTTGTTTTCATAGACTTGTTTTAGGAATAAAACGATTTGATTTAATTAAACACTAAGTGGCAACTGTCAATCGTGAAGCCGAAATTCAAGTCAGCTGGGTTCACAGTATTCACACCGATATAATATTGTGTATAGGTTTTCCCGTCGGTTCCTTTCATCACCGCCTGTACATCTGCAGTTCCATTATTGACATTGGTGACATAAACTGTGACCTTGGCACCATTCATGGCAGCAAGCCATGTAGCCCAATCGCCTTGAGTTCCCTCATGAGAACATGCCGCATAACCATTTCCCCAACCATAGTTGTCAGAACGGAATACACCATATTCTGAATTATCACTTGCCCGAAGCACAATGACAAAGTTGTTCCAGTTATTTGCCTTGCTGCTATAGTTCGTGAATTTCACCATGCGAGTTTCACCCACCGGAACCTTGATATTGTCGGTATGCAACGACCACCATGCGCTTGAATTATCCGTAGCACCCAAGAGAGAAGGTGTGACAGTGGCAGAAGTAACCTTAGAAGCTGAAACATTCACCGTTACAGTAGCAACTTTCCCGTTTTCAGTCTTAATGGTTACAGTATGATTTCCAGCCTTTGCCGGTATCGCAGAGAACGAGAGCTTGGAATTATCTATCACAGCAACTTTGCCATTACCATAGGTGGCTGTTACCTCCAATCCTGTCTTATCGAACGCCAAAGTGCGGTCAGTAATGCCATGAATACCCTCAGCATTACAGAAATAATAATGTGTACGCGTCGGTTGTTTCGTCACTTTGATAGCATTAATCTTTGCTACAACATTGAATTTGGCATTGGCAACGATCGGCTTTGCAGCATTTTCGCCCTTGAAAGTCTTATTATAAATGACGACAAGCTGCTTCTCTCCAACCTCGTTGATGTCTGGAATTGCGGAGAAATAGAGTTCAGATGCAGGCACAATTTTGGTTACTCCTTCCTCATAAGTCACCTCTGCCGAAACGTTGGCCATGGCTTCTTCGAGGGTTACTCCTTGTCCTATTTCATCGGGAACATTCTGTAACTTCATCGAAAGCGGAGCCTTGTCCTTGGCAGAAGTCAAGCCACCGACAGGAACGATATTCGTTTGTAAGAAGTCGATATAAGAGCCTTCTGGACACAAGAAGCACCGTATGTTATGATTAGAGGCATCAGCATTGCGATTAGCTAACTTGTAAGGCTGCGTGAAAGTCTTGGTAACAGCGCCATTGGTCATCTTCACCAAGAATGTATCCGGACGCGAACGGTCTACTGTCAGCGTAATCTTTCCACCCAACTGCTGCACTTTTTCATCCTTATTATCAACTGGTGAAAGCAATAAAGTGCTTTTAGTATACTTGAAATAAAGCCCACCCCATTGTGAATTGAACTTTGCAGAGTCGCCCGTTGCATCAAAACGGATGGCGCCATACTCCGCATAACCTTCCCCGCCTCGGTCTACATCATTCGTTATTATCAAAGCAAAGTTCTTATAATAAGTATTGTCATTAGGGTTTATGTTCAAATTGAACACAGCGTTCCATTTCGTATTTTCTGGTACAACATAATACTTTGAGAACTGTTGCCAAAAGCCCGAGGTGAAGTCTTTTTCCCCAATAGAATACACATCCTCCTGCATTCCAACGAGTACTTCCTCTCCCGTGTCTTGTTTAGACTTATTGATAGAATCTATTTTCTGAGAAATCCAATCGGGCGCATCAACATTATAAAGGTCGCCACCCTCGCAACCTGTCAATGTCAGCAAGCCCATAACAGCCAGAAATATGACTGACTTTATTTGATGAATATATTTCATACGTTTGGTTTTTTGAAGTGAATGAATAGCTAACAACTTAATGGCTAAGACTTACAACAGGGCGAACTGTCCAGCCCTTTCCCAAGAAATAAGTGGCATTATTACTGCCATAATTGGCTGAATTACCTTCAAGATTAGGATTCTTATTTGTTAATTCCTGTACAATTGGCAAGAACTCATGCCCTTGAGCATAGGTATCGTAAGAACTTTTCAGTTCTGGATCAATGCCCACTTGTGTATAACTGACAGCATCTTTGGCATGATGAACCGAGCGACGGAACGTGCCGTGTTCTTTCAATTGCTGTAATCTGTCAGCGCTATAGAAGAAGCCCCAGCGTATCAAATCAAAGCCACGACCGAACTCACAGCCGAATTCTTTCGGGCGTTCTACGTTGGCAATCTGCTCAAACAACTTATCCGCTGTGGGGAAATCAGCTAATTTCAGACCTACTAATCCCGCACGTTGACGTACTTGATTAATCCAATCAATCGCCTGTTGCGTAGGCCCATTCACCTCGTTCTCACATTCGGCAGCACGCAAGAGCACATCAGAATAGCGCATCAGACGTAAGTTAATACCATCGTGCAAGCCAGTCACAACCTTGTCGTAAAGCCCTGTACGCATATTGGTATTCTTTGCAATTGGCAGTCCACCATTATTATTATTGGTCACCACTGTATCTGTTGCAGTCATTGGTTTGGTATACCCTACATTGCCATTCTCAAATCCTTCCCAATCAGTTTCATACGTTCCGATAGTCCAATAAAGGCGAGGATCAAGCTTACCCTTGATTGTTCGCTCCTGCTTAAACAGCTGATAGAGCCAAGGAGAGGCCGAAACATCAGCCCAACCACCATAAACACCAGGAGCAAAGTTGCTTTCTATCGCTGAGCCTTGTGTGGCATTGACACTCGTATTAACAGGAGTCCACTCATCATCTGTTCCCTGTGATTCTTTATCCAAGAACTGAACTTCAAACAGACTCTCGGCATTATTCTCATATTTCGAGCCTTCCCGGAAGTTATCTCCATAGTTGGGCATCAGCTTATAAGTGCCATATTTCCTACCAATGATATCTTTCAGCACCGCAAGAGCCTCGCTATACTTATGGCGTTGCATCAATGTGCGGGCGTAATACCCAGCTGCTGCACCACTCGTAGCACGTCCACCGGCCCACTCTCCACCGGCATCACGTGACGGAAGTAAAGTCATAGCCTCTTGGAAATCCTTTTCCACTTGGTCCAAAACCTCGTCATACGAACTGTTCTTTCCATAAAGACCATCCAACGTAGAATAGCCGGCATAGTCGGTAATCAACGGTGGATTCTGATAATATCCGGCAAGGTTATAATAAGACAATGCACGAAGGAAAAGCATCTGCCCCTTGATACGGCGCATTCTCTCACTTAAAACCGCATCATTATCTCCACAACGCGAGATACCGAAATTACACACATTAATGGTGTAATACCATTCACGCCAAGGCCAAAACGAAATGTCATGCGTCACTGGTGCATTCAAATCGTCGAATGGAAGATACCAAACCTGTGATGAGTTCCAAGCCTCATCACCCCGGCATACATCAATCATATATCCCACACGAGCATAAGAACCCTCCATACGGATATGGTTATAAGCTGCTATAACGCTCTCTTCCAAGTCGTCAGCATTAAAACCAAAGGTTCCCGTTGTCTGCTGATTGGGGTTCACCAACTCTAATTTATCGCCACAAGAAGCAAGCATGCCAAGCCCCAACACAAGGGCAAGAGATAGTTTATATAGTTTCATTTTGTATAATCTATTAATGTTTTACATGATGAATTGGATATATCTGCAAGCCATTAGAATGTAAAGTGAAGGCCAAACATCACACTGCGTGCACTCGGGAAAGAACAGAAATTATAGCCTGGAGTAAAGGTTCCACCTGCATAGTCAACGTTATAACCATGGTATTTGGTGAAAGTATAGAGGTTCTGTGCCGAGATATAGGCACGCACACCACTGACAAGACCACCAAACCACTTATTAGGGAAATTGTAACCCAACTCTACATTAGCAATCTTCCAATAGGCTGCATTCTGTATTTTGCGCGAACTGAAGAGGTCGTTCCAACCTAAAGTTGCATTATTAGTCACATAGGTGCGGGGCACATCCGACAGATAGGTTGCCCCATCTTCCGAATAACGGTTGGCATCAAGCATGTCCACCGATTTGTTTCCCCAGCCATAGCATGAGTTCAGACTATTGTAGATATCATCAGACACATGATAGTTGAGCGCACCATAGGTAGAGATATTCAAGTCAAAGTTCTTGTATTCCAACCGGACATTCACTCCAAAGTTCACCTTGGGAAGTCCGCTTCCCAAAACCACTTGGTCGTTTTCATCAATCTTGCCGTCAGGAACTCCGTTCGGCCCACTTACATCTTTATACAGGCAATCACCGATATTGGCTCCTTGCTGCGTAGCATGATTGTCTAAATCTGCCTGTGTACGGGCAATGCCTTCATACACCCAGCCATAGAATTTGCCGATTTCGCGCCCCACATATGTAGCATATGCGCCCGTGATATATTTGTCTCCAAATCCCAAAGAAGTGACCTTATTCTTCAATGTGCTCAAATTGGCACCGATTTCATACTTCAGCACGTGGTCGCGATTGCGGTAAGTAGCCGAGAATTCAAAGCCACTGTTATCCATAGAAGCCGCATTCATCGTCACCGATGTGTTGGAAACGCCAGCCTGTTCGGGCACAGGAACACCATAGAGCAAGTCTTCCGAGCGGTTCTTATACCATTCGGCAGTGAACTCCAAGCGGTTGTTGAACATGGCAACATCAATTCCAACGTTCGTCGTTTTCTTCTTTTCCCAAGCTATGTTCTGATTGACAAAGGTCGAAACTGCCGAACCCGACACCGGTTTATTATTGAAACTGTAGGTCATATTGTTGCGTGCCATGGTTGCCATGTATTGATATTCGCCGATATTCTCATTGCCAAGCACACCATAACTGGCACGAACCTTGAACATATTGACCACATCTCGACTGATAGGAAAGAACTTTTCTTTGTCGAAACGCCAACCTAATGACACCGAAGGAAACGTTCCCCAACGGATGGCTCGCGTCAAACGGGAGCTTCCGTCACGTCGAACGACCAATGAAAGCAGATATTTCTCATCGTAGTTGTAGTTCAAGCGACCAATGAAAGAACTCAACGCATGGGTAAATTCAAAGGATTCGGCATATTGTTTCTTACTGTTTTGCAGCTGTAGGAAATAGGGTTCGTTCATATTAATGCCCTGCCCTGTCAACAAATCGGTATGCTCTTCCTCGTAGGTCTGACCCAACACGAGGTTGATGTTGTGCTTACCGACATGCCCATCATAAGTCAGTGTGTTCTCAATCAAGGCATCTGTATAGTCACGGCTGCCTTTCGTGAGTCGCTCATTACTCTTATCTAAGTACACACGGTTGCTTTGTGCCCATGCCGAAATCCACGTAAAGTCCTTCGCATGCGTCTTACTGTAAGAGAGGTTCAGATTGTAATGCAAGCTGTGGTTCTTGTTGTTAAGGCCCAACATCTTGAACAAATCAACGTCAGCAGAGCCATTCCCCACGAAACGGTCTACCAAAGTGTTGCGCTGCAAGAGGTGATTTACGAGCAAAGGATTGGAAGCCGAGATGTCACCATGAATGTTATCATAGTACACTCCATACCCGTATGCATCGTATTTATAGCCATTTGCCAAACCCACCTTGTCGTCAAGCACCCACGTAGAAGGGTCGTATGCCTTGATTGTAGGCTGCATCAACAGCGTTCCACGCAACACATTGCTCACGTCTCCATAAAGACCTTGCACGTATTCTGAGGCATTAGAGAGTCCCATATTATCCTGATTGGAGTGCGAATAGACGAAACTCGTGCGGAACTTAATGAACTTCGTTTCCATAGTGTTGTTCACACGAGCCGTATAACGCTTGTAGTTGGGGCCTGCCCCCTCAAGAGTTCCCTTCTGTTGGAAGTAGTCAAGCGCGATATTATAGGTGTTGTGTGCACCGCCACCGCTGAGGTTTACATTGTGATTCTGCCTGACTCCTGTCTTAAACACCTCGTTAAACCAATCGGTATCGGTGTTATCCATAAACTGATAACGCCCCGTTTCAGGGTTCAACTTATAGCCTCCGGGAATAGGAGTACCCGAGTTTGTACATGCCTGACCTATATACTGGCTGTATTGGTCGGCATTCATCACATCGTAAACACCACTCGAAATCTTGTCAACTCCCACGTAACCAGAGTAATCAACTTTCAAAGGTTGGTCTTTCTGACCGTTCTTTGTCGTGATGATAATCACGCCGTTGGCAGCTCGCGAGCCATAGATTGCACCGGCTGCAGCATCTTTCAACACTTGAATGGAGGCTATATCATTAGGTGAAAAATCGCGAATGGTCGTACCAACGGGCACACCATCGACCACATATAGAGGTGCAGTACTGCCGAAAGAACCGATGCCTCGAATTCTAACCATAGGGTCGGCACCCGGTTGTCCGTCTGTAGTGATTTGCACACCTGGCACCTTTCCCTCAAGCATTGTCGATATATTGGAGTTTGAAACCTTTTTCAAATCCTCGGCATTCACGATAGATACAGAACCCGTAAGGTCGGCTTTCTTCTGCGTTCCATAGCCCACTACAACCACTTGATCAAGCACATGGTTATCCGGAGACAGCTGTACGGCATCAAGGATTGCCCTGCTACGAACGGCAACCTCGCGACTTTTATAACCCACATAGCTGATGACAAGCGTTGCATTGGCGGGCACTTCCAACTGGAATTTACCGTCAAGATCGGTCACCGCACCTGTTCTTGAACCTTTCACCATCACATTCACACCGATGAGAGGTTCACCCTGTTCGTCAACCACCTGACCTTGTGTTTTGATGGTTTGTGACTGCAATACCGAAGCACTCACAGGCATCGGACTGGTCATCAGACTGCCCAATGCTGCCAGACAAAGCATCACAGAGATTAGTTGTTTCCTCATTTTTAGTTATTTTTAGGTTGTTATTGATAAATCTTCAGCTTTTCTTATCGACAAACTTCAAGCCAAGCCACTTCATGACATAGACTACTTCACAACATTGTTTCTTGAAATACAGACTGCAAACAGTAGTTTGTTAAAACGGCAATCGCATGTCTGCCGCATTTTCCTATTCATGAAAATTCTCCTCTATATATAGGGGTTAATAGCTGTACTCATTAGGTTTACGCCGACAAAGATAGGGAAAGTGGAAAAACGGAAGGTGGACAAAACGACACAAAAAGGTGGACAAAAGATTAAAATATAATATGGATTGAGAACAGCTTCACATTTAGTTTTCTGACAAGTCCATTAGAATGGCATAACAAGAGCAATCATACTGCTCAACCTTTCAACGGAACGTCATTAACAAAATAGATTGAACTCTGGCCGTATAATTACAAATAATGAAGTAAAAAACGACTTTTCTAAAAAACCTTTACAATTGCTTTCAGAATACTCGCGTATTTAAAATAAGAGCTGTCCTCGCTCCAAATAAGGCCCGTTTTCTTGAAGGTTACAATCTATTGATAATCAAGTTGTTATGAATTTCAGCACAAGAAACAAGCTGAAATCACATTAAAAAGCGACATGTTTTGTATCGAATTACACTGCAATCTGCATCATATCACGCGGTATTCTGACCCAAACAGCGCGCTGTTTTGCGTCAAACCGCAACGCCTCACAGCTCAAATTGCAGGCCAAGGTCTGAAATATGGTGAAGCAAAGTCTATTTTCCTGCTTTATCTTTTCTATTTGCCCATGCGCTGAAAAGTTAAAAACAAGGTTCAAATATTTACAAAGTTCACTTTAAACAAGTTGCCTGATTTCAAACAGCATATCATGGAACAGCGGCTGTCAATGCGTTGATTGCTGCTGTTCGCAAGCCGGTTCACTTTCTTTTCCCTTTGAGGAAGCATCATTGGAGAGGCTTCTTTTAGGAGCTTCTCCAAATCTCTTGCTGTAGCATCTCGTGAAATATTTGGGATCATTGAAACCTACTTTGTAGGCAATCTCGGTGATGTTGCGGTCGTGTGGATTGTTGACGAGTATCTTTTTCGCCACATCTAAACGATAGTTGCGTAGGAATTGACTCGTAGAAAAACCTGTTTCCACATTCAACCTGCGGCTCAGCATACTGCGGTTCATGCCTAAGGCTTCCGCCAACTCTGCCACTCCAAATTCTGAATCCATGTATTTCTGCTCCACAACAGCCATTACCTGATCCATGAAAGGCTTTTCCTTATCGTCCATTTCAGTCTGATCAGTCAGGAAACTGCGCTGTTTGCTCTGCCTTACCTTTTGCTGTACATGGAGAATCTCCTCTATACGATGCTGCAATTCCGAGGGTTCTTCGCTCTCACGCAAGGCATCTTCAATGGGTTGCATCAGTCGTTCAGCCTCTTTTCTGCGCAGTTCTCTCACGCGACGCTTATAGAAATACCGCGCCATAAAGCTCACTATGACGAGCAACAACAGTTCAAACCACCAGCTTTTCCAGAAATATGGGGCCACACTGACGGCTACTGAAGCCATCATATCATTCCCTTTACTCAATGCAGAGACATACTTCACCTGGAATTCATAGTCACCTGGGGGAAGATGGGTATAGCGCATACTGTGCTCTCCGGGCTTCAACTGTATCCAATCATCCTCAAATCCTTTCATTCGACAACTGTAAACGCCTTGCGTTTCATTGCTGTAACTGAGCGAGGAAAACTCAAACATAATGGATTTATCAGCTTCACTGACGCGTATTCTCTTGGCCTGTGAAATGTCGTTATCAAGAACAGACGTTCCCACAACAGCATCTTCATTATTCACTATAAGGCGTGTGAAACGAAGTCTGCCATGATAAAGCGAAGCAGAATTATCGCCATGAAGCACCGTTACGCCTTTATCACTTCCCAAATATAAAGTTCCGTCAGCCCCACTGACAGCCGAATTCCAATAAAACTGTGATGAAAGCAGACCGTCGCTGACCGTGTAATTAGTAAATGCTTCCGTGTGAGGATTGAACTGAGAAAGCCCATTATCTGTGGTTATCCACAGCATTCCGTTATGGTCTTCCACAATCCCTTTCACCGCATTATTTGCCAAGCCGTCTCGCTGGGTATAGGCTTTGAAGACGGTCTTCCCGTTTCTATCCGTCATTCTTTTATACAGACCATAACCGTTACTGCCTAACCATAATGTCCCATCGTGGCTCTGACAGAAAGCACAAAGCTTGTCGATAATACCGCTTTTCGGGTTATCCAGCTTCGTTGAAAAATGAGTATAGGAGAAAAGATGCGGGGACTTTCGGTTGGATTTCAGATCGATTTTCACGACACCCGACACACAGCCCATCCAAAGACAACCTGTATTGTCAATGATACTGCCGATAGCTCCGCGGATGTTTCCACAACCTTTGAAGGGTTCGAATATCTCTTTGCGCCGAAGATCATAGGCATAGATGCCGTCGTTGCTGCCAATCCACATCAGTTGATTGCGCTGATCATAGCACAAGGCACCCACAAACTGCGTTAATCGGGCATAGTTTTCGGGTAAGGAAAGCCTCTGAATGGTGGCATGCGAGCGCATATCTATCAAGTGAAGTCCGCCTCCCCACGTACCAATCCACAAGCGTTTATCCCCATCAGCAGCCAAAGTTGACACGGCATTATGTGTCAATGCCGAGTTGGTTGTCGTGAAATGAGTGAAAACATTACTGCCCTTTGCCTTGCGGTTCAGCCCTCCTTCCACGGTACCTACCCACAATGTACCGTCTGTTTCAGCATACATTGCATTCACAGCATTCGGAGAAAGACTGGTAAGTGCATCGGTATGGGAGAAGTTTTCCAATTGCAAAGGGCGCGGATTTAATTTGGTAATGCCTCCCGTTTCCGTTCCCACCCATGTGAACCCATGATATACAAAAAGGCAATTCACGAAGTTACTGCTCAAAGGATTAGTCTTGCTGCCTGCATTCCAATGTAGGAAATCATCAGTAGTAGGCTGATAGAAGTCCACGCCCCCTAATGTTCCGACAAGCAACTGCCCCTCGGCTGACACGGCAAGTGACGACACATAGTCGTGCGAAAGAGAGCCAACAGCCATGCTATGATGATATTTCCTCAATGTCTTTTGAGTAAGATTGTAACGCAGAAGCCCCTGCGAACTGCCAATCCAAACGTCTCCCCGAACCACTTTCAAAGAGGTGATAAAGTTTTCTTTCATGTGAGAAAACGCAGGATTTATCACGTGCTTAACGAGCCTTCCGCGTTCTATGGCGAGTTTATACAGCCCACCGTCAATAGCCGCCCACACCGAACCGTTACGCTCTACATCGGCCAAAGCTATGTCGGGAGTATTGCCATGATAACCAATCTGCAATATACGGACAGCTTTCCCCTCATGATCTAACGTGACATGATAGATGAACGAACGGTTCACAATCCACAAAGCCTCCTTGCTGTCGCGGTAAACTTTCACGGAGAGTTGGTTGAGAATGCCGCGCAAGGCATCATTCCTGCTATCAGGAACCACCGTCTTCATGGTCTTCAGATCAAGCACTTCGGTGTACTCATCAAAGCTTATCCACAGCCGATGAAACTTATCCTCCACCATGTTATGACAGGTGTTACTGCGCAAAGACATGCCATCATTGCCCACACCAAAGTAGCGATAGGCATAGCCATCATAGCGAACAAGGCCGCCACCATGCGTGGCTATCCACATAAAACCATAGCTGTCTGCATAGATATCATCGACGAAATTACTGGGAAGTCCACCCGTCATGTTCAGATAAGACGCATTACTCTTCATGACATAAGCAGGTTGTGCCCATGCCGAGAAGCGGACAAAACAAAGAAAAAGCAATAAAATGAGATGTCGCATGCAGGTATTCTCTTTCCCCGATATTGGTTAATTAAACTATTCAGTCATGCAAAGATAGCAAAAAACAATGAGACATCAGCGATTTTCTTGCATAACATAAGAATATGGTTTGACCAAAACAGCTATGCAAATAAAAATCGGGCATTGCCATAATTACTAACAATGCCCGATGTATAAAGTTCTTCATCCCGCATGGAATGAAAATTATTTTATTTCAATTGATAGGTAACAGCATCGAATATAGGGTAAGCCCAAAGACGAACATCAACATTTACACCAACCTTCTTGTCATTAAAATGTAATGAAAGTGCTTGATAACCTAAATTCACACCATTGGAAGTCCAATATGAACCATAATATCCATACTTATCGTTATCACCCAATACCAACATTCCATTCTTGTTAAGATATCCCATTGCTGGAAGGAAGAAATAGTTCTCTATATTAGTGGGCTTTCCTTGTTTTGTAACATCTTTCGTCCAAGCACCTGCACTTACATTACCTTCATCACCTTCAGACCAGCTATTCCAATAGGTATTACTACTACTCGGAATGTAGTTGTTACTCCATTGATAGATATTAGTTACAGGATGTGTAAATCCAGTGTGTCCCCCTGATGATATTTTATTTAACTTCTGAAACCACATACCACCCTTGTATAAATGCTTATTCATCGTCCAAACAAGGTTTCCATCCCAGCAGGTTTCGCCACAGAAGCTATAGAGGAGAGCCTCGTTTACATTCGGAACTGATGCACAACTGTTATTGCCCTCAAATGCATTTGGGTTACTGTTCATATACCTATCATTACCAGAACCTGGCGTATAATATCCTCCTTCGCCATTAACTACAGGGATAGTTCCTGTATATCCATCCCAATAAGGCTTTCCTGCATCCCACTGATAATAGTTAGGCTTATAGTTATTCATGCCTAATTCATTTTTACCTATAGGGCGGTTCTTACCGGCATTGAATGTCATTGTTGGAAAAGTTTGGCTCACTATACCCGTCACCCCTGTCTTTGTATCTTTCAAAGTATATGCTATCGTCACCTTATTATAAGTTCCCGGACACACAACCATTGTGGCTGCATTCTTTGTATAGTCTGCAGCCTTGGGCACAGGAAAGCCATTCGTAAGCTCAAGTGTAATACTGTTAGTACCATTGGAGTGCAATGTACCTAAACCACTATCATCGAAATTAAAAGTACCGGCAATGTTCTTACCGGCATTTGAGGCTGCATCAATGGTCAGTTTGATTGCCGTTACAGAGACCGTCGAAGCCAATTCTTCCTTTCCATACCAAGGAGTAAAAGTGACATAAGCTGCCTTATGCATCAACCGAAACTTATAGATACCGCCTACAGGTGTAGCCGTTGCCGTACCACAATCGCCATCCTTTCCGATATGGGCAGCGTTGTTTGGCTGTGCCTGTGTCTGATTTGCAGCGATAGTCACCTTATCTCCCGCTGAAGCATCCGTACCCGTGAAGCGTACGGGATAAGAAGGTTTATTAAAAGCACGGTCATAATAGAACTTCGCTGAGGCTTGAACACCAGTAATATTATCGCTGGTATTCTTAATCAAGCTCATACCGTCATGAATCCACAACTTATCACTTGGCGTCCAAGAGAAATCTATCGCATGGCCATTATACACCCCTGTAGTACGCGTTATAGTGGGCTTTGCCGATACAACGGCATCTTCAGTCGAGAAAACAGCCAAGTGTTCTGTCTCCTTTTCACTACCACCTTTCTCACTGCCTGTACTTTCTGAAGAGCAACCGACAAGTAAACCGGAGGCAAACAGGCAAGCTGTAAAAAACAAATTCTTATTCATCATGATCTTAAGTTCGCTTCTTTCTTTAATACGATTCATCTTCTTTGTCCCAATCATTCTCATCATTATCCTGCAATCCCCAGTCATATTGCTTTGCATAAGCATCGTCATCATCGGCTGACTGATGGTCACCATGGACACTTCCACTCAACAGTTGACACCCCGCATCAACATTCATTACAACCGAAACAGGCGTAATATAAAGTTTAACCGCCTTCTCTAATTTTTCTTTCTTTTCCATGTTCGCTATTTTCTTCAGTCACAAAGGACTGTATTCATTATTCTTTTTCCTCACCTTATATGCGCAAAAACGCAATAAAAGAACTTTTATTATACCTTATCTTAAAAGAAACTATTTACAAAGGACTTTCGATAAACGCAAAAAAACGTATGGGGAGATTAGACTATTAAAAAGCAAAAGGAATAGGCAAACAGCCTATTCCCAATTATTTTGATCCCATGTGCCCCATGGGTTAGGCTTAGCACCAATGGCATCATCATCGTCATCCAAGCCTGGAAGCACAGGAAAAGTATCGTCTTTTCCGTCACCATTATTATCAAAGCGGGATGCTCCGGGGAGGTGGAGCATTTCTTCCGCATCAATATGGGTTACTTCTATCTTAGGGATTATATATTCTTTTTTCTTCATTTTGCTATCCTTTACCGTTTAACGAACCACAAGTTTCTTTCCATTCACAATATAAATGCCCTTTGGCAAGCCTTCTATCGAAGACGAACCAGCACGTACCAACTGCCCATTGACCGTATAGATATCGGCATTTTGAGGTCGTTGATCATCGACTATAGTCTGATTAATCCCCGTCGTATTGTCTACAACACCATTGATAGAGAATGTCATCTGCTTAGCTAAACCTGCTGATCCCGTGGCAATCCAACAGCGGAAACCGAGGATCGGATGGTCTTTTAGGAGATAATGCCACTTGCCATCATTCGCACCAAGCACATAAGAATACTTTGGGACATAATCAGAAGCGCGTTTCACCTGTGTACCACAGAACACCAATCTGCCGTCAACCGTAGTCGAATACTTTGGTTGTTCTTTAAACTCTCCCGTCGTTGTCGCTGTCAATGAAACGTTATTAATCTGATAATAAGGAGCATAAACCTTGATTTTTCCATAACCGTCAATATTCTTTTCATAATCTCCAAAGGTCACGTTTGCTTTAAGTGTAGGCTTCATGATATAAAGTTTATTAGGCAAGATAACAACAGCATCATTGTTCTCAAGACTTACCGGTGTGAAAACAATACGTGAGGAAAGATTTTCATCCTGCCCTTTCAACTCTGAAAGCTCTGCATGACGACCAAATGCTCTCTTGAATTGTGCAGCTGTAAGTGCAACCGGAAGCGTGATGGAATTCCACCGATATGGAGTCATTTTGCGCTTTAAAATAAGCGTCTTTGCTACGTTTGCCTCCACCTGCTTGTTGATATAAGTCACATCAGTCTGGCTTTCATCGAGCACTATATCTCGGTCTCCACAATACTGCAACTGGAAATTATCAAATGCTGTGAGGTCAAGTTCTCGATTAGAACCTTTGACTTCTACACCGATATCTAACGTAGCATTATTGTAAGGCACATAGACGATGAGTGAATTCTGATACTTTCCCTCATTGAAAACCCTGCCGGCCTTTACATAGGGGCTTTCTATTATAGTGTCAGCAGAGCCATATGTCTTTTTGAGTTCTTCCACTGTATAGTCAAAATCACGATTAAACACGTTGAGTTCTGCAGATACATTGCTACTTCCTCTATTATCCCCTTCAACCTTAGCAAAGAAAAAAGATTTCATTGAACTACCGTTAGTCGCATTATAAAAGCCATCACAAGAAAGGATATACCAACCTTTCTTCAAGATCTGAACCTTTTGAGTTACTGTGCCATTTGCATGAGTATGGTCTCCGATATTACGGACTGTAGCCACCCAACGTGAGGCATACTTAGCTTGATAATAATCACTACTTGGTGAACCGATACCTACATAATAGGTTCCACTTTCTGAAAAGAAACTATTGTTTTTTGACTTAAATTTTTCAGTTAATCCACCGCTAATTTCCCATTTTTTTATTTCTGTATGGCTTCGACTAAAGTTCTGATCACGAATAAGGAATGTGGCATCAGCAGGTTTTTCATCAGACGCGAATTTATCCTTAAATGCCTCCTTAAGGTCTTTCAAAGTAACAATCTTCCATTGTGCATTGCGATCTGAAGGTAAAACATAATGAGGATATTTCATCTCTAAACGGTCAGCAACAGAAGCTTCTAATTGTAGATAGATGTCACCATACATATCTTTATCCGGCCAAAAAAGATGTTCATCATTGTTGCAATGTATAGTATAGGTTTTACTTTCACGAGGCACTTTTGTAAAACACCAATCAACAATTCCATTAACAACTTCCTTATTTCCCCGGTCTACATACACATGATTATAATTGATAGGGTTACTTTGTCCAGGAGTATCTTTCTTACGCCCCCAAGCCAAGGTAGAGCCTTCTGTTGTCTTTGTATCCCCCGTTATACAATACCAACCAGATACTTTCTCCGACTTTTTAATATGCAGTGCCATACCAACATTATAGCCAATGGTCACAGTTGCCCAATAACTTCCGGCATTGATAAACTTATGTGTACCAACATTATAAAGATAAACAGTTTTCATGTCGGGATCAGTAGCTGTGACTATCGACTCAATGCTGTTACCAACCCATTCATGTTTATGATCTTGTCCCTGTGCATATATTTTGGAAAACAGAGCCAAGAAAAAGACAAGCACAATAACTCTCTTTACAATTAACTTACGTTTCATTTCTTATATTACATTATTTTTTATTTAGATTTGTGCGGTATTTAATGCTACAGTTCACCCATAGGTGCGTTCTCATCATTGCCACTGATAATTGTTTTATTCTCCAACATTATGTTGTTACATAGATCCTTATGAATACAAATGATTTTGCGGCAAAGGTATTCACATCTATTGACATCACAAAAGATTTTATATAAAAAAAAAAAAAAAGATGTTAAATCGAACAGAACAATAGAAACAGCAGTTTCATACAGCAAGATATAACCCATTTATCGTTGGGAATTTCACGGTTAAAAGAAGCTTTGAAACCTGCAATCCGAGAAATCCACCCTGCAAACATCCCGCAGGACAAAGACTGTCACAACAGAGATGAACTCAAAAGGAAAATGAACTCTTGTGTAAAAGTAATTCACAACGGATTTGCATTTGCCTTTTTAAAAGTGTATATTTGCATCAGGGGAAAGTCTGAAAAGGCTTTCCCTTTTTCTTTTACACAGATTGAAAGGAAGAGGAAACATAAGGAGAAAGCGAGCAAAACAACTGATTCCATCATGTATTCTGCGTCATTTCGCCTGATGAAACAAGTCATGTTGCAAGCCAATCTGATAGGAAACAGATTGCAAAATGAATGAAACTGCAACCCAACAAGATAGAAATTGCCCGTTGAGAGAAAAGCAACAACTTGGCATCGCCTTTTCTTTTGTAAGGTTTTCTGAGTTTTTTGTTAAAAAAACAAAATGCAAGAAAACCGCCTTTTTCCCCTCCATCAGCTTTCACTTTCACAAGCGAATGAAGCCTGCGCCACCCTCCACGAGCGGAAAGGCTGCGCAGGCTTGTGAAATCATCAGCATGCTCTTGGCATGGCTACTGCATGCTCAAGTAGGTTTAAGAAGCACTGGAAGACATTTCAACAATCATCGTTTCACGCGGTTTCAGCCTCAACACGTCACCGAGTTTAACGGTCTTGCCCGTGACAACATCACGGGCCTCGGTTTGATTTCCAATGACTTCAGCATAGCGCGAGAGGTCCATTTCAACTGCTGCACGCTTTCCATTGAGGATGGTCAGCACGGTCTTGCCCTGATATTGGCGTGCAACGACATAGACACCTTTATAGGGAATGAACTGGATTTGCTTGCCTTTGCAGATAACTTCATTGCCTTGACGCCAATGTAAAAGGCGACTGAGCCAGTTGAACATGGCATTTTCTTCTTTCGTTCGCCCCTCGGCAGTGAATGCATTGTGCTTATCGCCCGCAAAACCTCCGGGGAAATCGCGGCGCACATCACCGTCGGTGACGGTCTTCGTGCCATTCATCAACACTTCTGTGCCATAATACAATTGAGGAATGCGATTGATAGTGAGCAACAACCCAAGGGCCTGCTTCAAGGCAAGAGTGTCTTTTCCCTCGCCCAAGAAACGGTCGGTGTCGTGGTTTTCGATGAAAGCCATCACGCTTGAAGGGTTCTCATAGAGGTAATCATAACACAGACTGTTGTATATTCGATTGAGTCCTTTCCACCAATCATCAGTTTCTTCGCTCTTGGCAAGATTGATCTTGTCGTAAAAGCTGAAGTCCATGACGGTCTTAAGATAGCTGTTGACGGTTGAAAGTCGCGAGTCTTTCTGCCATGCTGCGGTGTAGGCAGGCTCCGTAACCCATATTTCTCCGACGGTATTGAAGTTGGGATATTCCTCATCAAGGGCTTTCATCCACTGCGACATGGCCTTTCTGTCAGCATAAGGATATGTGTCCATGCGGATGCCGTCAATGCCAACGGTCTCTATCCACCATATACTGTTCTGGACAAGATAGGTCATCACGTGAGGATTTCGCTGGTTCAAATCAGGTTTGGTCTTTACAAACCAACCGTCAACGGTCTCTCTTTTATCCACTTCAGAGGCATAGGGGTCGAGCACAGGCGTAAGCTTATAGCTGGTTTGCAGATAAACTTTCTCACCCTCTTTCAACCACTCGGGGGCATTGAACCAATCTTTTGACGGCATGTTTTTTACCCAAGGATGATCGAAACCACAATGATTGAAAATCATATCCATGACCACTTTCAAGCCTTTGGCATGTGCTTCGGCAATAAGGCGACGGTAATCTTCATTGGTTCCGAAACGTGGGTCAACACGATAATAGTCTGTGGTATCATAGCCATGATAGTTGTTGTAATCATTAATATCAGGCGCATCGTTTTCCAAAATAGGCGTAAACCACAGGGCTGTGACGCCCAATTGATTGAAATAATCCAAGTGGCGGCGAATGCCTTCAAGGTCTCCACCATGACGAAGACTCGGCTTTGAACGGTCTACGACATAGGGGTTCATGCCCTTCAAAGGTTTCGTGATGCCACGCCCCGAGGCAAAACGGTCGGGCATGAGCATATAGAGCACATCTGCATTGGTGAAACCCATGCGCTTATCGCCGCTCATTTCGCGTGCTTGCAGGGGATACTTCACTTTCTTTCCGTTGAAGTTGAGCATCATTTCTCCGGGCTTTGCTCCGCCGATATTCAGATAAACGAGCAGATAGTCGGGTGAGTCAAGGCGCACAAGAGAGTCGATTTTCACTCCGGGATAGTCTACACTGACACGCGAATTGCGGATATTCTTGCCATAAACCATCAGCTGAAGCGAGCTGTTTTTCATGCCCACAAACCAGTTGGCAGGCTCTATGCGGTCAATATTTGTCGATGCTAAGGATGTCATCGCCGACAGAAATAATGCTAAACTGAAAATTATTTTCTTCATATTTCATGGTTGTTTAATCGTGAAGAATCAATGCACGTTGGGCATCTACGGTCACCTTGCCGTCTTGCATCCGCCCCAAGCCCTGTTCATTAATCGTATCATCACAGAGCACAACAGTGTAGTTGCCCGCGGGGATGTCTACCTCCTGCGTCTCGCGACTGCCATTCAGAATGACTATGATATTGTTCCAGGCATCTCCACCGGCATGATTTTGAAGCACAAATCCCACAAGACAAGGCTTCACGGGCAGGAAACGAAGATGCTTTCTGACGAGCGCGGCATCGCCAAGTCGGAATGCAGGGTGATTCTTTCGCAACTGGATAAGCTTCTGATAATAAGCAAACACCTGCGGATATTCCTTGAGTTGTGCCCAATTCAGAGCGTTGATGTCTATCGGGGAGTTAAAGCTGTTGTGCACACCTTGCTTATTACGCAGCATTTCTTCACCGCTCAAAATGAACGGAACGCCTTGCGAAGTGAACACTGCAGTCTGTGCAAGCAAGTCGAGACGAATGAGTTCATCGTCTTGGATGCCGGGGACAGAAGCACGAAGGCGGTCGGTCAGGCACATATCATCATGACAGCTGACATAGCTAATCTGCTGGGTAGGCTGTACGGCCCACGGCTCCTTGCTGTAGTTTACCTTTGACATGTCGACGTCGGGATGGGCAATGGCGCCTGCGATGCCAAACTTCAAGCTCTCTTCTTCGCCCTTGATGCCGGCAAGAAAGGCCCCTTTCCTATCATCGCTGAAAGGGCCGCGGAGGGCATCTCTCATATCATCACTGAAAGCTGCAATGCCATGTAATTGGGCCGTATGCGCCTTGACAGCCAATTTCTCTAAAGGATAAGCACAGCTACCTGCACTCCATCCCTCACCATAGATATAGATGGTGGGATCTATTTTGTTGACTTCGGCACGGATTTCATTCATGGTTTCGATGTCATGAATACCCATTAAGTCGAAGCGAAAGCCGTCGATGTGATACTCGTTTATCCAATATTTCACACTTTCGAGCATGAACTTGCGCATCAATGGCTTTTCAGAAGCCGTTTCATTGCCACAGCCCGAACCGTTGGAAAAAGTTCCATCAGCATTCTTGCGATAGTAGTAATCGGGATAAGTCAGCTGGAAATTGCTGTGCTGAATGTCGAAAGTATGGTTGTAAACCACGTCAAGAATGACACGTATACCAGCCTTGTGAAGTGCTTGGACCATTTGTTTGAACTCACGAATGCGCACGTCCGGGCGGTAAGGATCGGTGGAATAGCTGCCTTCAGGCACGTTATAGTTTTTCGGGTCATAGCCCCAGTTATAAGGCGGATTATGCTGTATCGTTTCGTCAACAGAGGCATAATCGAACGAAGGGAGCAAGTGGACAGCGGTCACACCAAGCCGTTTCAAATAGTCTGTTGACACAGGTTCACCCACGCCCAAGAACTTATCGGGATGAGATATGCCGGGAGCTGAATGCGTGAAATCACGCACATGCATCTCGTAAATCACTTGATCGGCAGCCGAATGCAAAGCGGGTCGATGGTCGTTCTGCCAGCCTTCGGGGTCTGTGGAGCACAGATTGATGACAGCACCTCTATTTCCATTCACCCCAACGGCCTTGGCAAAGACGCCCGGCGTCTCGCCCTTTCCGAGGTCGAATGTATAGAACTTGCCACGCAAATCACCTTTTACATATAATGTCCAAAGGTCTTTTCCCGCGCGTTTCATCTTCAGTGTCTTCACAGCCTTACCTTTCATGCCGTCGTTATACAGCCGAACGACAGGGCGTGTTGGGGCATTCAGTTTGAAAACGGTCTGCTTGGGACTGTAAGACATCTCGTTGAAGACATCCTGTGCCCGAACAGTTTGTATCATAGCGGCTGCTAATGCAGTCATACAGAACATTCTGATTTTCATTGTTTAGGTGTGCAGTTAAATCAAAATTACTTATTTCTTGATGAGTGACATGGCAAAACCACCACCACGTGCCTCGTCAATCTTCAACACATCGCCTTTCTTCACAGTGCGCTTAGTGATGGTGTAGGCCTTGGGGTTCGTCTTATAATCGGCCCCTTTTGCATCGGCATAAAGCGTACACTCGTATTTAGCGCCCTTGTCGAGAAAGTCAAGACGCACTACACTTTGATGCCCGTTCTCATCGCACTTGCCTCCAACAAACCAATTATCTGTACCTTTTGCCTTGCGCGCCACGGTGATATAGTCGCCCGGTTCAGCCTCTATATAGCGTGAGTCGTCCCAGTCTACGGCCACATCCTTGATGAATTGGAAAGCATCGGCATACTTCTGATAGTTCTCCGGCAGGTCGGCTGCCATCTGGATTGGGCCCCACATGACGAGATAAAGCGCCAACTGGCCCACCAAGGTGGTGTGCACATAGTTCGGATTATCACTCCAAGTCTTGAGTTGAGTCTCTAAGATACCAGGCGTATAGTCCATTGGGCCGCCCTGAAGACGAGTGAAAGGAAGCACTACAGTGTGGTCGGGATTGCTGCCACCAAAAGCTTCATATTCCGTACCTCGGGCACTTTCATTGCCGATAAGGTTAGGATATGTGCGGCAAAGTCCCGTGGGGCGGGTTGCTTCGTGTGCATTCACCATGATGTGATGCTTGGCTGCTTCCTTGACCACATAAAGGTAGTGATTGTTCATTGCCTGTGAGAAATGATGGTCACCACGTGGGATAATATCGCCCACATAACCGCCTTTCACAGCATCATATCCATATTTATCCATCAGATTGAAAGCTTCGTTGAGGTGGCGCTCATAGTTGATGACGCTCGAAGAAGTTTCATGGTGCATCATCAGTTTCACACCCTTGCTGTGCGCATAGTCGTTCAAAGCCTTGATATCAAAGTCGGGATAGGGCGTAACGAAATCGAAAACATCCCATTTCCACATATTCGCCCAGTCTTCCCAACCTACGTTCCAGCCCTCAATGAGTACCTGCTGGAGTCCGTTGGCAGCTGCGAAATCAATGTATTTCTTCACGTGTTCGGTATTGGCAGCATGGCGACCGTTGGGTTTTGCCTTGCTCCAATCCATCTCATCCAACTTCACCGAGGGATATTCATCGGTGTAGTTCCAACTGCTCTTGCCTACAATCATCTCCCACCAAACGCCACAATATTTCACCGGATGTATCCAACTGGTGTCTTCAAGCTTGCAAGGTTCGTTGAGATTGAGTATCAAACTTGATGCCAACATGTCGCGGGCATCATCGCTTACCATGACTGTTCGCCACGGTGTTGAGCATGGAGTCTGCATGCATCCCTTTAGTCCTGTGGCATCAGGAGTAAGCCATGACTCGAAAACAAAGTTCTTGTCGTCGAGGTTCAAGTGCATGGTGGCATAGTCGATGCAGGCAGCTTCGTGGATATTCAGATAGAGACCGTCTTGCGTCTTCAACTGTAAAGCCGTCTGAACACCCGTCGGTGAAAACACAGATACGGAAGAGTTATTCCAATTGACCGCCTTCTTGAAACGCTCACGGATTTCAGACAGTTTCGTTTCCTGTGTTTCCTGCTCCTGTGTGTCATAGTCACCCGGCAGCCACCAAGCCGTATGATCGCCTGTCATGGCAAACTGAGTGTGCTCTTCCTTGATGAGGAAATAGTTGAGAGACTGCTGTTGTGGGAACTCATAACGCAATCCCATGCCGTCGTCATAGACGCGGAAACGAATGATGATATTGCGGTCTGACGATGCTTGATGCAGCGAAACCGCCAATTCATTGTAATGGTTTCTAATCTTCTTGAACTGTCCCCACACCGGTGTCCACGTCTCATCAAACGCAGAAATCTTGGTATCGGTGATTTTAAAACCGTCCATCAGGTCGGTCTCCTTCAATCCCTTGGAGGCGTGTTTGTCTTTTGCCAACTCCAGACCGAGGTGTGAAGGCTTCACCACCTGCTTATTCTTGAACGTCATCTCATAAGTGGGTTGTCCGCTTGGCGACAGCGAAAACGTCACAGCAACCTTGCCGTCAGGCGACTTAACCGTCTGTGCCACGGCCATACAAGGTACTAACAACAGCGCGAAAAGGAATTGTAAAGGTCTCATGATGAATTATTTGTTTTGGTTTTTTATTATTAGTTATTACTGAAACTCAAGGTTTCGAAAGTTCGACATGAAGGGTTTTATCGAAAAAGAATGAACGATTACGAGCCACGACTACACCTGCCAAGATCAGCAACAGTACGGTCTGAATGCACTTACTGTCGGGATGTGTAGCAAATATCTCATTAAAATAGCCCGCTGTTATATGGAAAACAATAGCCACAAGGATATTACGTCCCGTCTTATAATAAAGCCAATTCATCAGAACTACAAACGGAATGATACTCACAATGAAGTTAATGCTATACAACGCGCCCTCATGAACGACATTAGCATGGTAATATCCCTTGATACCTGCTAATGGAAAGTGCCACAATGCCCAATAAACAGCAAAGACAAGTGAAGTATAAAGCAGGTTCATACGCGAGCGAAGACAGTCTGTTCCATAGCTATGCCAGGCCAATTCTTCTAAAACAGGAGCCATAATCAGCAAGAACCAAACGGGAAAGACCCCCGAAGTAAAAGTGTAATGTCCGGTGATAACAAACTGTGAAGAACTATAACCAAATAACAACGAAATAGCCATTGCTGCCAAAATGCTAATCGGGAGTATGGTGCAAGCTCCTATATAATATCCTGCATAGCGTGCCTTGAAATTGAAGAAACGCGAAAAAGCATCCTTTCTCAAGGCCGAATCTCGACAAATAAACGTAAAAGCAAGCAACAAAGGAAAACACAAACCAACCAATCCCAACATGGAAGAAAGGAACTCGTTTCCCTCATTTTGGTGGCTGACATGCCCTGCTACGAACCAGAATCCCCACGGTATCACGGCTGCAAGAATATAGAAAAGCAAACCATAACGATACCTCAGAATAATGTGTTCCTGCTTATCATCCTTCATATATTTTATTTCTTTCAGTTTTTCTTATCGCGACAGTGAGGACAATATCATTAAAAGTCCTCGCTGTCTTTACTGTTCAAAGCTATTCAATACAATCATTCCCTGCCCGACTGACATACGAGTTCAGTCACATTCTCGCGAAAATCAGTATTCTGCATGAGGTCTTCAATGCTCACATGCATGCGATAACGCCAGTAATGTTTAGGGTTTGCAGGGATGTTAATGCGCTCCGCATTCTGGTCGGCAAGGCGCAGTTTCTCGTCAATTGCCAACCAATCCTGCACGGAAAGGATGCAAAGCATGCTCGGAGACATCAGGTGACGGCCGACAATGTCACGTGCCAACCAACCTGGAAGTGGGTGAGGAGCTGCCCCACCCCGATAGAGCATGCTGTTGTAATAAGCCTGTGTACGCTCGAAATCCTCGTCCCACCACTGACGCAGTGTAGGCATGTCATGGCTTGAAATGGTGCATACCGAACGATAAGGATTGCTGCCCAAGTAACCAAATCTCACATGAGGATCCTTCGGCATACTCTGCAGTTCGAGACTCAATATCTTGAGATTGTTCATCACCCATGGCACACAATCGGGCACCATACCAAGGTCTTCAGCACACACAAGCATGCGCGTTGCCTGCACAAGCTTAGGCAATTTCTTCATGGCCTCACGATACCAGAACTGGTTATTGCGACGATAATAATAGTCATTATATATGCGGTTGAAGACTGCCTTATCGCTGTCATAGAGTGCTTCATACGTGAAGTCGAACTGCGCACTGATGCGTGGGTGGAACTTATTCGGGTCTTTACGGTCGCGCACAAAGAGCACATTGCTGATCAAGGCATAAAGACCGTCGCGCAACCAGATATCGGCATCCGAGGTCTTTCCCTCAAAGGCAGCTTCCACTTTGCGTTGGGTGCTGAACTCGGGCTTCAGCTCATAGATGTCGTCATGTGTGTGGTTGAGGAACCGCTGCTTCACTTCTGCAGCGCGTTCATGGAATACACGGTCAATAATCCAATCGCTGATAAACGGCTTGGTGAACTGATCTTCAAGGAAATGCAGGCCATAACCTTCGATTTCTTCACGCGACATACCAAGCGATGGGGCAAACTGTCCGAGCAAACCATGCACGGCATCAGACGGAATTTCCCATATACGGAAGAAGCCAAGCACATGGTCTATGCGGTAAGCATCAAAGTACTTATTCATGTTCTGGAAGCGACGTACCCACCACTTACAGCCGTCTTTCACCATTTCATCCCAGTTATACGTGGGAAATCCCCAGTTTTGTCCGTTCACAGAGAAGTCGTCAGGCGGTGCACCGGCCTGTCCGTTGAGGTTGAAATACTTCGGTTCCATCCACACATCGCAGCCATTTCGATTGACGCCAATAGGGATATCGCCTTTCAGAATGACGCCTTTCTCACGTGCATAGGCATGAACTGCCTCCATTTGCTGGTTCAAAACAAACTGCACAAAATAGAAGAATTCCACTTCTTTATATTCTTTTGACGACGGCGTGGAGAGCTGTTTGCGTTCTTTTTCGTTCCATACTTGGTGGTCAGGCCACGTTGAGAAGTCGGCCTTACCGTATTTATCTCGCAAATAACAATACTGCGCATAGGGCACAAGCCACTGCTCGCTGTCGGCAAAGAACTGCTTGAAAGCCTTGCTCTTGAGCATCTCTTTACCCTCCTGCTGATAGATTTCATGCAGATATTTCTGTTTGGCATCGTTCACACGCTCATAATCTATCTGCTTCAAGGCATTGAGTTCCTGACGTAAAGCCTCGAAATCATTGCTTTTCTTTCCGTCTTTCAATGGTGGCAGCTGCCTCAGGTCAGCATACTGCGGATGCAGGGCAAAGATGCTGATACAGCTGTATGGATAGGAATCTGTCCATGTATGTGTGGTCGTAGTATCGTTGATAGGCAACACCTGGAGCACGCGTTGATGGGTCGCAGCCACCCAATCTATCATCTTTTTCAGGTCGCCAAAGTCGCCGATACCATAGCTTGTCTTTGAACGAAGTGAGAAGACAGGCACTAACGTTCCGGCCAATTTGCGATTGCAGATATCGAAGAAAGCCTGCGAAAGTTCGTAGACAACCACCTCACCATTCTTGATTTCGGGCAGATGTATCTCTCGGTTCATGCCTGTTTCCCACAGTGGATGTTGCGTGTCTGCCGTGTTGAGCGCAGCAAACTTGAATTCAAGAACCTCGCCATCCAAGGTTTCAACGTTGAGATCTACAATCCACTCATTGTAATTATGCTCATACATGGGCAGTGCCTTG
This sequence comes from Segatella oris, assembly GCF_900637655.1. Lineage (NCBI taxonomy): Bacteria > Pseudomonadati > Bacteroidota > Bacteroidia > Bacteroidales > Prevotellaceae > Segatella > Segatella oris. The sequence continues at coordinate 1,181,972 of NZ_LR134384.1, read as the reverse complement.
AACACATCCCATGCACCCATTGACTTGGGTTTACCGACCACAGCAAGCTGTTCGAATGTGCGAAGCTGCGGTGCACGCACGATGAGGCGCACCGTCTTGTCGTAAGCCGAAGGGCGAATGGAAGGCAAAGGACGGCGATTTACACACTCCGTAAAAGCCGAACTGTAGAGATAGGAATCCTCGGGAACGTCGGCCCAATGGTCGTAAACGGTATATTCCCTGCCCTTAACGGCACTGAGTTCCAAGCGATGTGTCTCGGTAAGCCACTCGTGACGGCTGTCTGCCCAATCGCAGTCGACGCTGTAATAATAGTCGAGCGAGGTGTTGAGGGGCGCCTCTTTGCGGTTCAACTCATACCACCAGTGCTTTCCATCACGGTTATTCATTCTGAACTGGGAGGTTTTCTTTGCTCCTTTACTGTCAGTCTCTACGATATTCAGCAATACTTCTTCGCCGAATACGGTGTCATAGTTTATATTAAAAGTCAGTTTCATACGGAGGTTAGTAATTTTCTGTAAAGATAGCAATTTAATCGTAAGTTGGTTCTCTGTAAAAAAACAAAATCAAGAAATAATAATGCAAACGTTTGCACATAAAGGGGAGTTTACACTACAATTCCAAAGAGGAACGAGGAAAAGGAAGCCTCTCCCCCGGCCCCAAACAAAAGAAGAGAGAGAGAGGGAATAAAGCCTCACCCCCAACCCCTCTCCAAGGAGAGGGGAGTAAAATGCCTTGGAAATAGAAAACAAATAGAATATAATTGGAGAACATATCACTCCCCTCTCCCTGGAGAACCAACGGTCGCTGTTCGTTGAGTGAACTCAACGAGAAAAGCAAAGGGTTGGGGGGTGAGGCTTTATTCCCTCTCTCCTTTCTTTTGTTTAGGGTTGGGGGTGAGGCTTTGTCTTTGTCAACTTTCTTCCTCATTTTTAACACTTCATGGCTCCACCAAATAGAAATGAAAACTCCATTTCTCCGTTTGTGCGAGGCCATTTTATGGCTTCGATGACTCCGTTTTTATCTTCTTGCTGTGCAACTCCATTCACCATGCACTGCATTTTGACGCAGATTACACCGCTATTTGCACCAAATTGCGTGGTAATCTGATGCAGTTTGGAAAATCATTTGATGCAAATTGCATGGATTTTCAACGTGAACACAGGGCGTTATTTGAATGCAATTTCATAACAACCTGATAGTCAACATATTGCAAAATTATAAAAATGAGGCATATTTGAGACAAGAGTGTGCCTTCGATTTGAATTTACAAGTTTAATGAAAGCAATTGTAAAGTTAATTGAAAAGATTTAACCTATTTCCCGCTTGTCATGATTTTCAATCTTCTCCTTACTGTAAAGAGAACTTCACAGACAACCCTATCCTGTGCCGTAACATAGAGATAACGCAACATGCACATACAACCTACTACGCCAAACGAGAACAGGGAGAAGCATCGCTGCCCCTCCCTGCCATGTAAGAATACTGTAAATCGTAACCCCTTACCTATGATTCATGAAACAAAATCATTTGCTTTCCTTTATCGTCAGTACGCTCAACGCACCCAATACCAAGCAGACTGCGGCCACAAACATCATGTTGGTCTGGTTTGAGCCCACCAAGAGCAGCAGACCGCCGCCACAGAGTGAGGCTATAATCTGGGGCACACAGATAGTTCCATTGAACAGTCCGAGGTAGGCACCCATATGTCCATAGCCCTGAAGAGCATTCGTAACGAAGGTGAACGGCATGGCCAACATCGCGGCCCAAGCACAGCCTATGAGCAGGAATGAAACGAACTGAACGTAAGGATGATGGATAAACGGCACGAGAGAGAAGCCTACTGCGCCAAGAACAAGACTCACAATATAGCCCAACTTGCGGTTCTTGAACTGTGGAAGTACCATGGCCCAGATCACACTTCCTACTGCCTGGACAGCATAGAGCATGCCAACCCAGTTGCCGGCTTCCTGATAAGCCTTGGAAGTTGAAGCGTGGGCATCCTGCATGTCGACTCCCCAACAGGTGTCGGCAATAGTGCCATTGGCGTAAACCCACATGTACATGAACGCAGCCCAGCAGAAGAACTGCACCAATCCGACACGCCAAAACGTGGCAGGTGCCTTCTTCAACAAGGTCAGCCAATTGCTTTCCTCTTTCTTTTCGTCCTGAGCCACCTTGGTCTCACCGTTATATCGCGCGTAATCCTGCGGGTTCCACTCTTTCACTTTGAGCGTAGTATAGAGCACACAGAGTATCAGTATGGCCGCTCCGCCATAGAAAGCCCAGATGACAGAGTCGGGAATTACACCCCTGGGGGCATCATTTCTAATGCCGATTTTCGTCAGGAAGAAAGGGAAAACAAAGCCCACGATACTGCCGGCATTACAGAGAAAGCTCTGAATACTGTAGGCTAAGGCTTTCTGTTTTCCGTTGACCATGTCACCAACGAGCATCTTGAAAGGTTGCATGGCCATGTTGATGCTCGTGTCGAGGAACATCAATGCAATGAGTCCGAATATCATGGCAGCTCCCAAGGTGAGCCCTAACGACCCTGCATTGGGCAGCATGCACATCACGAAAACAGCCATGGCTGCCCCTATAAATAAATAAGGTATGCGGCGACCGAAGCGACACCATGTCTTATCACTTAGTGTTCCGACGATGGGTTGCACCAGAATGCCCATCAACGGGGGCAATATCCAGAAATAACTAAGGTTGTGAGGGTCAGCGCCGAGCGTGGCGAAGATTCTCGAAATGTTTGCACTTTGCAGGGCGTAAGCTATCTGTACGCCGAAGAAACCGAAGCTGAGGTTCCATAACCCCCAGAACTTCATGTCAGGTTTTTGTGTCAATCCGCTATTCATTTTTATTGTTTTGTTTGGTTCTTTCTGTCTTTATTGCTTACGGTATGGCCGTTCATGCTGTGGAATTCACAGGCTGATATCATCTCATAAAATTCAAAGTTCAACGCTCAAAGCTCAATATCCAACACCTCAATGTTCAAAGTTTAAAGTTCAAATCTCAAAACCTATCGCGTTGTTCCCCTCACAATCAGGCGTGTTCTGACGACGCGTTTTTCCACCTTACCCTTGGGGATGGAGCCTTCTGTCAAGCCAATGAGAATGTTGGCGGCCTCTTCTCCCACCACCATTCCACGCTGTTCGACCGTCGTAAGCATAGGATCACAGGCGATAGCTCGCTGTCCGTTGGTGAACCCGCAGATGCTGATATCGTCGGGAACGCGTAGCCCCATGCGCTTAGCGGTATAGAGAATACCGATTGCAGTGTCGTCGTTGACGGCGAAGAATGCATCAGGACGGTCGGCATTGGCCAAGATGTCAGGTGTGATAACCTCGGCATCTGTGCGGTTGTCACACAGTTTGACAAACCGTTCATCGGGCTGTAATCCCTTATTGACCATAGCATCATGATAGCCATTATAACGGTTTTTCGTAATCTCAAGCTTCATGGAAGATCCATAGAAAGCAATCTTTCGGCATCCCGTATCAATGAGATAGTTCACCGCTGTATAGGCTCCCATGTAATCATCTACCACGACCCGGCTGCAATTGACACCTGTGCAGATGCGGTCATAGAACACCAATGGCACGCCATGGTCAATCAAATGCTGGAAATGATCGTATTGAATGGTGTCCTTAGCCTGCGACACAATGATGCCACAAACCTTGTTTTCATAAAACGACTTGCATATTTCTACCTCGCGACCATACTTTTCATTGCTCTGCGCTACCATGATTCTATAGCCTCGGGCAGATGCTTCTTCCTCAATACCACTAAGAATTGAAGAGAAATAGAAATGCGTAAACTGCGGGATAATGACGCCAATAACCTTGACAGGCTTCGTGCGACTGTTGCGCAAACTCTCTGCAATGACATTCCGAAAGAAATGATGTTCTTCTGCAAAGGCCTTGATAGCCTCGCGTTTCTCCTGGCTGATGCGGGGGCTGTCTTTCAGTGCGCGCGACACCGTAGCCACCGAAACACCAAGCTCGCGGGCTATATCTTTCATCGTTATAGGCGAAGTTTCTTTCATGGTTGGTAATTAGTTACGCAACAAAGATATGCAAAACTACAAAAAGTTTCTCGATTACTTAAGTTTTAAACAACAAAAGATTATGCAAACGTTTGCGCAACTTTACGAATAGATTTAACGTTAAAAAAGAAGAAAGTTGGTCAAACAAAATTACTTTTGCAGTATAAACCTAATGACAATATGCTATGTCATGAAAGCAACAACTAAGCAAATAAGAAAACGAAACGTGTTGCCTAAACGATAAAATAACAAATAAATATACTAACGTTAACTTAAATTCAAAGCAAATGATGAAGCAGGTAAAATTCAAATTGCCTCTGAGGAGTCTGGCCATTGCCGGTGGTCTGTTCCTTTCTGCAACGGCCTTTGCACAGTCAGGTTCTGTCAGAGGTCAGGTCAAGGATGCTTCCGGAGAGCCTATTATCGGTGCCACGATTATGGCAAACGGTAAACCCGTGGGCGTAACCGACCTTGATGGAAACTACGTTGTGAATGTACCTCAGGGCACAGAAATTACGATTACCTATGTCGGTATGACCCCAAAGAAGGTTAAGGCAACCGACAATCTCTCTACAACTCTCGAAGATGATAACAAAACACTCAATGAAGTTGTTGTTATCGGATATGGTGCCGTGAAGAAATCAGACCTTACTGGTTCGGTAAGTCAAATTCAACCGGACAGCAAGAACAAAGGTCTTGTTGTCAATGCACAGGATATGATGCAAGGCAAGATAGCCGGTGTGAACGTCACAACCGGTGGTGGTGTACCGGGTAGTGGTGCCAGTATCCGTATCCGTGGCGGTTCTTCGCTGAATGCGTCCAACGATCCGTTGATTGTGATTGACGGTGTTGCAATGGACAACAACGGTGTACAGGGACTGTCAAATCCTCTCTCTATGGTCAACCCTCAGGACATTGAAAGCTTCAATGTGCTGAAAGATGCTTCGGCAACTGCTATCTATGGTTCGCGAGGTTCCAATGGTGTTATCATCATTACGACCAAACGAGGACATGCCAACCAGCCTGTTAAGGTGTCGTATGCCGGTAGTGTGACGATGAGCATGAAGAAAAAGACACTCGATGTGATGACCGGTGACGAGTATCGTGAGTTCATCAAGAAGACCTATGCAGGCAACCAGCGTGAAGCTTTGGCGCTTTCGCTTCTTGGAAAAGCCAATACCGACTGGCAGAAAGAAATCTATCGTACGGCTTGGAGCCATGACCACAACGTCACAGTGTCGGGATCTCAGAGCTTAGGAAACCCAAAAGAATATCTTCCTTGGCGTGTTTCTGCCGGCTATACCAATCAACAGGGTATCGTGAAGACCTCTAAGTTTGAGCGCTTCACTGCTGCATTGAACCTCAATCCACACTTGCTGAACGATCATCTTACGCTCAACATGAATGCCAAAGGCATGGTTGCCAAGAACCGTTATGCCGATGGTGACGCTATCGGTGCAGCTACACGCATGGACCCAACTCAGCCTGTTTATGACACAACTTCAGCTGACAAAGATAACTTCGGAGGATATTTTGCATGGCGTGGCCCCGGTGCTTCTCTCAATGATCCGACTTATCCTTTCAACAAAAACAGCCTTGCTCCCAACAACCCTGTTGCTGACTTGATGCTCAAGAACGACCGGGCTACGAGCCGAGACTTTATCGGTAATGCCGATGTTGACTATCAGGTACACGGCTTCGAAGACCTCCGCTTGCATGCAACTGCCGGTGCTGACATTGCAGAAGGTAAGCAAACTACAGACGTTGACCGTACATCTCCGTTGGCTTTCTACTTTGGTTCTACCGGTTTCAAGAAGTCGTTGAAGCGCAATCTGTTGCTCAATGCCTATGCACAGTACTATCATGACTTCAAAGATAAATATCAGAACCACTTTGATATCATGGCAGGTTATGAGTGGCAACACTTCTGGAGAAAGGAAACATCACGCTACCTATCTTATTATCCAAAGACTAACAGCGTGCATCCGGGTGAGCTTAACAGCGATTCCGGACAGGACTACAATGGTGATGGCAAGAAAGAAGACTACAAATATATGACAGAGAACTATCTCGTTTCATTCTTCGGGCGTGCCAACTGGAACTGGATGCAGCGCTATTATCTTACGGCAACTGTCCGTGCTGATGGTGCATCACGCTTCAAGAAGCACTGGGCTACATTCCCATCTTTCGCTTTCGCATGGCGCGTCAAAGATGAGAATAAGTTCAAAGAGATTAAATGGCTCTCTGATTTGAAACTGAGATTAGGTTGGGGTATGACCGGACAACAAGAAGGAATCGGCGACTATACCTACTTCGATATCTATCAGATTAACACAGGAACCAACAACTATTATCCTTTAACAGGTGACGGTTCAATGGTTCGTCCCGATGCAGTTAACAAGGATTTGACTTGGGAAACCACCACAACTTATAATGTAGGTCTCGACTGGGGTATCCTTGATCAGCGCCTCACAGGTAGCATTGATTGGTACTTCCGCAAGACAACCGACCTGTTGAATACGGTATATGTGCCCGCAGGTTCTAACTTCCGAAATCAGGTTTCATCGAATATCGGTAGTCTTACCAACACGGGTATCGAGGCAACTTTAAGCTGGACAATCCTCAATCAGCAGAATTCTAAAGACTGGTTCTGGAAAGTTGACTACAACTTTACTTACAACAAGAACAAGATTACGAAGCTAACCGGCGGTAGTTCAGACTACTATGTATCACCGGGTGGAATGGGAATATCCGCTGGAACGGGTCTAAACGTAGGCGCACATAAAGTCGGTTATCCTGCAAACTCATTCCTTGTATATCAGCAAGTGTATGATCAGAACGGCAAACCTATCGAAGGTGCTGTCGTAGATCGCAATGGAGATGGGCAGATTACAGATGCCGACCGCTACATCTACAAGCAGGCTGCACCTCCTGTTACTATGGGCCTGTCATCTCGTTTGGAGTATAAGAACTGGGATTTTGGCTTCAGTTTCCGTGCCAACATCGGCAACTATGTTTACAACGACAAGTATGCTGATCGTTCAAACATGAACCCTGCCGAGATTGTTGCACCCTCCAACTATCTCTCAAACCGTCCTCGTGCACTCCTGTCTGACAATTGGCAGACCTACGATGAGCGTGCTTTGCTGAGCGATCGCTGGATCCAGAATGCTTCATTCCTGAAACTTGACAACGTTACTTTAGGCTATAGTTTCAGCAAACTGTTCAATACAAGCATCTCAGGTCGCATTTATGGCACCGCTTCTAACCTATTAACGATTACCAAATATGACGGCATTGACCCTGAAGTTACAAACTTTGTTGACGGCAAATGGGTCATGGGAATTGACAATAATGTATATCCACGTCCGATGTCATTCATCCTTGGTGTCAACCTCAACTTCTAATTTTTAAAGAATACACAGTATGAAAAAATCTATTAAGAATATACTTCCAGCTGCAGCACTACTGCTGTCTATGGGATTGAGTTCTTGTATAGGCGACCTTGATGTAACCCCGATTGATCCTAACAAGAACACTAAACCTAATCCCGATCAGCTATTTACCAAGTGTTACGCTGACCTCGCTTTAGCGGGTCAAAGTGGACCAGATGGAGACTGTGATATCGATGGTTTAGATGGTGGTACGACTGGTTTCGTACGCCAACTATTCAATACCAACGAGCTTCCTACAGACGAAGCAATCTGTAACTGGGGAGATCCTGGCATAGCAGAGTTCAATTATATCAGCTTCGATTCTAACCATCCAATGGCTAAAGGCTTTTATTATCGCCTGTATTTTGGCGTTACTATCTGCAATCAATACCTTGCAACCTTTGCTAAAGTGGATGAAACGAAGACAGCAGAAGTGCGTTTCCTGCGTGCATTGAACTATTATTATCTGATGGATCTTTATGGAAACGTGCCGTTTACAGAGCAAGTTTCTGCTGCAGCTGCACCTCAATACACGCGCAAACAGATGTATGATTACCTTGAGAAAGAGTTGCTTGAGATTGAACCGAAACTCTCTGCAGCCACTCCAAAGAAATCAACCGAAGCTGGTTATGGCCGTGTTGACAAGGCTGCTGCATGGATGTTACTGGCTCGTTTGTATCTCAATGCACAAGTTTATACGGGAACAGCACAGTGGCAAAAGGCTGCTGAATACGCTAAAAAGGTAATGGATTCCAACTATAAGCTTTATACCGGTGCGACAAAGAACGGCTGGACAGCTTACCAACAGCTCTTCATGGGCGACAATGGAGAGAACGGTGCTTCTGTCGAAGCAATCTTCCCTGTACTTCAAGACGGTAAGAAGACTGCTTCATTTGGTACGACTTTGTTCCTCATGGCCAGCACATTCGATGCCGGAGTCATTGTAAATTCAAACGGAACTGCAGGTAACAACACGTCAGAGAACTGGGCTGGTAACCGCGCTCGCAAGAGTTTGGTTGACAAGTTCTTCCCCAACAATAACGCACCTTACGTTCATGCCAACCAAATGACTGCTGCTGCAGGTGATGACCGCGCCCTCTTCGATGCATTACAAGCCGATGGTAACAAGCGCAACATAGATCAGGCAAATGCTGATCAGGTAAGTGTTTTCTCCAATGGTTTCGCAGTTGCCAAGTTCACTAACTTCCATTCAGACGGTTCTGCCGGTCATGATGCCAAGTATCCGGATACCGATTTCTTCCTGATGCGTGTTGCAGAGGCCTATCTCACCTATGCAGAAGCAACGGCACGCCTAAACGGTAATCAGACGACAACAGAGGGAACAGCTGCTGTTAATGCCCTCCGCAAACGTGCACATGCCCAAGAACGTACAGGCGGAAGCTATACTTTAGACGACATTCTCGATGAATGGAGCCGTGAATTCTACTTTGAAGGACGTCGTCGCAGCGACCTCATTCGCTTCGGACGCTTCGGTGGTAACAACAATTATACATGGCCTTGGAAGGGTGGTGTGCATGAAGGAACGCAGATTCCTGCTACAAAGAACATCTACGCCATACCTACAAACGACAAGAATGTCAATCCAAATATCAAACAGAACCCTGGTTATTAATTCAGAATATAAGGGAAGGAGACTCGTTCTCCTTTCCTAACCAAACAACATTTTAAACTGAATAACAATGAAAAATATATTAAAGTCAACCTTGTTACTCATGTGCGGAGCCTTTATTTTGGCCTCATGTGCAGACGACAACGACTCTAATCCGGTGCTTCAGAAGCCTACGAAGTTCGTCTTGAACACGCCCGCATTAGCAACAAACGGCACGTACGACCTCGCCAACTCATCGACAGTAGAGTTCACATGCACACAACCTGACTACGGGTTTCCTATCACAACGAAATACACTATCGAGGTAGCGACCAAGGCCGACATGTCGAATGCCACCTCAATGAGCAACAGTTTCAAGACTGCCAAGATGCAAGTTGACGCAGCAGAAATGGCAGCTGCACTGACCGAACAGGCCATAAAGGAGGGTAAAACCGAGGCCGATTTCCCTATTGACATTCCTGTTTATGTGCGTGCGAAAGCCACTCCACTGACTGCCATGGGCTCTGAAATCGACAGTTTGAACCACAGTTATGCCATACAGTCAAACATTGTGACGCTGAAACACGTTCATCTGGCCTTCTCATTGCCTCCGGTAAGTCTTCCTGAACATATCTATATTACGGGTAGTTTCAATAACTGGTCATGGGATAATCCATTGGATATGGTTATGGTTAATGGCGTTGACCACGTCTATTGGCATCTTGTTTACATTGACGGAACGGGTATCAAGTTCAACACTGCCAAGAAATGGGACGGCAACGAGAAAGGCTTTGCCGGCATTACTGTCAATGCTTCAAGTGAATTGGGCAGCGAAATCAAGGATGCAGGAGGCAATATTGCCTCGTCAAATCCTGGCTGGTATCTCATGATTGTAGATGCAAAGGTAGTAGGACGCGATATCAGTTACGACGTGACCTTCAATAAACCAAATGTATATCTCATTGGTACTGCCACACCAGGAGCATGGGCAGAGGAGCAACCTGATCAGGTTTTCACGGTTCCAACCACGAAAGATGGTCAGTTCGTTTCACCTGCTTTCGCCAATAACACAAGTGGTGACGCTGGTCTTCGTGTGTATGCAAAGATTCCTGGTTACGACTGGTGGAAGTCTGAGTTCATGGTATTCGACAAGAAGATCAAGTATCGTGGCAACGGAGGTGACCAGGAACGTGTCAATGCCACGGCCGGACAGAAGCTCTATCTGAACTTCACTTCTGAAACCGGAGAAATCAAGTAATCACCTAACAGATAAAGTATAACACAATGAAAAAGTTATCATTATATATCACACTCGCACTTGCAGGCCTCTTCATGGGGGCTTGCAGTGACGACTACACGGATTGGACAAGTCCTCAGTCGAATGCACAGGAAGACGCCATCACCTTTCCCGACTTCAAAGCAACAGCCGTAAAAGCCTTTGACTTGAATAATCCCGGTGCTCAGGTAAAGACCTTTGCACTCAACGAAGCTGCCCTTCCGGAGGGTTATAAGCTTGCCAATGCACGCATAGAACTAACGGCCGACGGCGTAGCCAATGCCAAAACTACAACTGTAAGCACTACCCTTGCAGGTTTGGCTGACAGTGCTACGATACAGAAAGTGGTTTCTGAAGCGTTCGGACTCCGCCCCATTCCCCGCACACTTAATGCACATGTATTTGTCAACGCCATTAAAAACGGACAAGCAGCTTATATCGATGCAGGCACCGTTAAGGTTGTTGCAACACCTAAAGCGCCGAAGATTGAAATAGAATATTATCTGACCGGCAACATTAACAGCTGGAATAATAACGACAAAACGTATGCAGTGAAGAACAGTGGTGCCGATGTTTACACCGATCCTGTATTCAATATCACGCTCACAGCAGCGCAGGTTGCAGGCCAAAGCAAGGTGGAATTCAAACTCACCCCAAAGTCAAAGATTGGCACAAACGACTGGTCAGAGTGTATCTCTGCAGCCAAGGAAGATGGCAAACTCGCTACCAATAATGCCGGTGGCAACTTCAGTTTCGATGTCGTTCCTGGCGCAAATAGCTACAAACTCAGCTTCAATCTACTCGATCAGACATGGACTTGCACGGCTTTACGCTGACAAATGAAGCGATAAAGTTCCGTGCCAACAACGATTGGAAGATTAGTTGGGGTGGCACTGTTAACAGCTTGACAACCGACAATGGTGATAATATTGCTGTCACTGCAGGCACTTACAACATCAAACTCTATGCTTGGGCAGATGGTAAGGGCAAGTGTGAGTTGACACCGGTTGCACCGTCCAAGCACAACAATTAATATGAAACGAGAGTCTGTTTTGCAGTACTTTCATTCATGATAAATAGGGAGCAGCCATCGGATTTGACATTCGATGGCTGCTTTTTTGCTGTTGTTTGCCATTATCTTTTCCCATGCGTAATGTTGTAATTGGCTAATACCAAAGTTACGTTTCATCATGCACTGTCACAATGACTCCCTCTTTTACGGTCTTCTCTCCTGCGTTTTTAGGCCTCCTTATCGCAAGCGACATCGAAGAATATCATAGAATATTCCAGAATATATAAAGCTATTTTAAGAACAAGCAAATCTTTTTTATTTCTTAAGAAGACACAGCAGGCTCATGCTCCCCTCCTTGGAGAGGTCGGGAGAAGCTTCATCCTAAGACATACCGCAACGTGATTAGGAGCCTTTTATAAGGCGGTGTTAGCGAGTGAAGCAAGGCAACCCAGTCTGAAGAATGCCGTAAGATAATAAAGCCATAAGTGTTGCGTAGTCTTTTCATTTCATGCCTATGCCGCTCTGATATCCCTATAAGCGGAAAATAGGTTAAATCTTTTCAAAGAACTTTACAATTGCTTTCATTAGGTTTGTAAATTCAAACCGAAGGCGCACTCTTGTCTCAAATACGCCTCATTTTTAGGGTTTTATAAACTACTGACAATCAAGTTGTTATAAAATTGCAATCAAATAACGTCCTGTGTTCACGCTGAAAATCCATGCAATTTGCATCAAATGAGCTTCCAAATTGCATCAGATTACCACGCAATTTGGTGCAAATAGCGGTGTAATCTGCGTCAAAATGCAGTGCATGGTGAATGGAGTTGCACAGCAAGAAGATAAAAACGGAGTCATTGAAGCCATAAAATGGCCTCGCACAAACGGAGAAATGGAGTCTTCTTTTCTGTTTGGTGGAACCATGAAATGTTAAAAATGAGGAAGAAAGTTGACAAAGACAATGCCTCACCCCCAATCCCAAACAAAAGAAAGGAGAAAGAGAATAAGGCCTCTCCCCCAACCCCTCTCCTTGGAGAGGGGAGTGATATGTTCTCCAATTGTATTCTATTTGCTTTCTATTTCCAAGGCATTTTACTCCCCTCCCTCTTCGGGGAGGGGCCGGGGGAGAGGCCTTATTCTCTTTCTCCTTTCTTTTGTTTGGGATTGGGGGTGAGGCTTCCTTGTCCCTTCTATACACGTACTGTTTAATAGCATTCTCATGCTCCCTAACTTTCACAAAAAGACGAAAGCAAGTTTAAGACAAGTGCTTTCGCTCATCTATTTCCCAAGAAAAATATGTAAATTTGCAGCAATAAACCCATTAATCAATGAACAACGAATGGAATAAAATGCTGAAAGGAGAACCCTATGACGCTCTAAATGCTGAAATTCTCGACTTGCTTTTCAAGACAAAAGACCGAATCCGGCAATACAATCAACTGCCACCGAGCGACAATGAAAGCCGGGAAACAGCTGTCAGAGCTATCTTAGGAAGTTGCGGAGAGCACCCCATTGTGAACTCACCTTTCTACTGTGACTACGGTTGTAATATCCATGTGGGAGACCATTTCTTTTCCAACTTCAACCTTACCATACTTGATGAAGCTATGGTCACTATCGGCAACCATGCCTATATTGGCCCGAATGTGAGCCTCTACACGGCTTGTCACCCCACCGACCCTGTTGAACGACGCAAGGGAACAGAGTGGGCTAAGCCCATTACGATAGGCAATGATGTGTGGATTGGCGGCAATGTGACCGTTCTCCCCGGCATAACTATCGGCAATGGCTGCACGATTGGTGCTGGTTCGGTGGTCACATCTGACATTCCCGACGGTTCAATCGCCGTGGGAAATCCCTGCCGTGTCATCAAAACCATTGCCTATTCGCCTACTGACGACACGGAAACCGAGATATAGGAAGAAGTTGATCATAACGGGAAAACAATAATATAAAGCAACAACATACAAAAGAATATGAACTTCAAAACATCATTTCTTCTCGCGATTTGCTCTCTCATGCCACTCCATGGAATGGCAACCAACGACAAAGATAATGCTTCCAAGCGCTGGTCTTTGCAGACCAGTTTCGGTGGAACGACACTAACCGACAACACACCCGACGGACAAGACTTTTATATGGGTGATGAAGAAGGCAATTATTTCGCCCTTTCAGCCGACTATTTTCTAAAGAACCGTCTTGCATTGACGGGCGGTTTATACTATGAGCAAGAAGGAATAGCCACTTATTATGCCTCGGGGATTGGCCTGAAAAAAGTCAACATGTTGGGTATCGAAGGGGGTATCAAGTGGTATTTCTTTCCGAAAAAATGGATTATCCAACCACATATCGGTGCGCTTGTGCAGACAAATTTCCTCAATCTTGGCCACATGAAAGGCAGCGAAGAGCATGAGCTGAAGCAGGGATATCCCGGCAGTCATGTCCAATTGGATTATGATGTGCAGTGTCCTGCATTGGCAGTTAAGCCACGAGTTGGGCTCGATTTGCGCGTCATCAGCACAGTTTCACTCTGCTTTGCTTATGACCTCAGCTTCGGATTATGGGGACATCACCGTGCCGATGTGCGCTTTCTCGACCATCCACTCACAGGACAAATCTGCCATTATCAAGCCGACAACATCCGCTCTGCATTTAGTCTGGGGGTAAAAATAGACTTTCCAACGAAGCCAATCTCTGACACAGCAGTAAACAATCTGCTCATGATTTTATCCTCTTGGATTGGTTCTAAGGCTTATCATTAAAGCATCTTCGCCCCATGCCTCACTTCAATTCCGAACTTTTCAGACAGGAAGTCATCAATATCGTCAGCCAAATTCCACGTGGACGCGTGCTCACCTACGGCCAGATTGCACGCTTGGCCGGCCATCCCTTGCATGCCCGACACGTGGGGAATGCCCTCCATGGACTTTCTGATGAAGCCATTCCGTGTCATCGGGTCGTGAACAGTGCAGGGCGACTTGCACCGAATTGGCCCGAACAACGGCAGCTTCTTGAAAGCGAAGGTGTGCTTTTCAAGCCGAATGGAAATGTTGACTTGAAGCAAGCGCAATGGGAGATAACAGCCTTTTCAGAACCATAACACCTGACTTTATTTTGCATATCAGCCTTTTTTTCGTAGCTTTGCAGCTATAAACTTAAAAGGAAAAGATAGATATGGACAACCCTTATAGCAAACAATTTCCTTCATTAATGAAAGGGAAAAAAATCATGTATGTGCACGGTTTCCTTTCTTCGGCACAGAGTGGAACTGTGAAAATGCTGCAAGAACTTATGCCCGAAGCCTCTGTTATCGCAGAGGATATCCCCGTACATCCCGAAGAAGCCATGCAAATGCTACGCAAAATGGCTGACAACGAACAGCCCGATCTCATCATAGGTACGTCGATGGGCGGCATGTACACCGAGATGTTGCACGGCTTCGACCGCATTCTTGTCAACCCTGCCTTTGCAATGGGCGACACAATGAGCAGCATGACAGGACATCAGGAGTTTCAAAATCCACGCAAAGACGGTGTGCAAGACCTCATGGTTACTAAGGGACTCATCAAAGAATACAAGGATATTACGATGCAATGTTTTGCCAATATAGATACCGAGGAGCGTGAACGCGTCTATGGTCTCTTTGGAGATAACGACCCAGTGGTGCATACTTTCGACCTTTTCCGACAGCATTATCCCAATGCAATCTATTTCCATGGCGAGCATCGACTGATAGATAAGGTGGCACTTCATTATCTTATACCCGTCATTCAATGGATAGACGACCGACAGAACGGTACAGAACGCCCCATAGTCTACCTGCATTTTGATGCCCTTCACGATAGTTTCGGTAAGCCATTGAGCAGCATGCACAAGGCTTATGAACTGCTGTTGGAACATTATCAGGTGTATATCGTGGCACCAGTGCCCACCAACAACCACGCCTATACAGAGGAAGTACAGCATTGGACGGAGGAGTTCTTCTCTGCACCTGCCTATAATCACGTGATATTCACCAATCAGAAAAACCTTCTCTACGGCGATTACTTCATTGATCCCAAGCCTCATCCCGACTTCATGGGCACGACTATCGCATTCGGAAACGATGAGTTTAAGACGTGGGAAGAGGTGATTACTTTCTTCGAACGATTGGGAGGACAATAAGAGAGAGCCTCCCCCACACCCTTAAAAGAAAGAGAAAACAAGTAGGAAAAAAGCTAATTCATAGAAATTTTAATACAAACAACCGCAAGAAAACACTAAAAGCACTTGCTTTTGCGACATTTTATACGTATTTTTGTCGCAGAATTTGCGACGATATTCGATGTATAATGTCGCATCTCCTATGATTATATACACTCAAAACAGCTATCATGTATATTCACGAAAGAGAGAACTGGACTGATTTCCACTGGGAAAACAGCGCTATAGATGCACTGACTGAGCTGGCAAGTCGTAAGATTGGACTGCTTTATGGCAGGCTAAACAACCTTGGTTTCGACAACAAACTGCAAGCCATGGCTGAGAATCTTACACATGATGTAGTGCAGTCATCAGAGATAGAAGGGGTTAGTTTGAACACAGAAGAGGTTCGTTCGTCCATTGCCCGCCATTTAGGTATCGACAATGTAAAGTACACTGCGCCTTCACACTATGTTGAATCTGTAGTTAAAGTGATGCTTGATGCCGTAGAACACTATATGCAACCGCTGACAAAAGAGACGCTATGCAGATGGCAAAGTGCTTTCTTCCCGACAGGATATAGTGACGGATTTCCTGTCGAAGTGGGCTGTTATCGAACGCATGAAGAACACATTGTGTCAGGAATATTCGGCAGAGAACGTATTCACTACATTGCTCCTGCACCGCAACTCGTAGAGAACGAAATGACAAAATTCATTCAATGGTTCAATCAGCCACCGTCAACATCCAGCATCGTTCAATCTGGCATAGCACATCTTTGGTTTGTTTCTATTCACCCATTTGAAGACGGGAACGGACGCTTAGCACGCATCTTATCTGATATCCTCTTAGCAAAAAGCGACAAAAATGAGTTTCGCTTCTATAACATTTCAGCGGAAATCAATCGTAACAAAAAACAATATTACAACATTCTTGAACAGACTCAGCACGGAAACGGCGATATTACTGCGTGGCTGACATGGTATATCAAAACACTGATAGCTTCAGTTGAAGAAGCAGAAACAAGCGTTAACAGCATTCTGAACAAGAGTTTTTTCTGGCAACGAAATGCAAGTGTAATCATGACAGACCGCCAGACACAGGTTATCAACCTGTTTCTTGATGGCTATGAAGCCAAGATAACCTCGAAGACATGGGCTGTTTTAGGCAACTGTTCAAAGGACACAGCCATTCGAGATATACAGGATTTGGTGACAAAAGGAGTGTTACGTGAGGAAATTCCAGGGGCAAAACGACCTTGTTATGCCATTGTTTACGATCCTGAAGATCTCACTTCATGGTTCTCTGACACCCGAATAGAAGAGGAAAATGGCACATTCTATCTGCTGACTACATACAAAGGCAAGCAGAAAGTGCGCAACAGACTTCTTCGACTTGACGTAGAACGCTATATGAAAGGCAATCTTTCACTGCAGTCTTTGCTGAATAAGTATTGCGCATATCTTATGGATGCTTCAAGATAACAAGGCAGATTAGACAACAAAAAGAAATATCAGACACTACAATGGCAAACGAAATCGTATATGGGTTCGCTGAAACTCCGTTCGGAACAATTATCGTTGCACGCACGATTGACGGCATCTGCGACCTCCAGTTCTTAGGTTGGAACCGCATGGAAGTAATTCATGAGTTAGCAAGTCATTGGGGAGTATATACGCCAACGACACAGAATGACCTGATGGCCGACACAGTAAAGCGCGTAATCTTTGATGAATACGACCACCCCTTGAAGCTTGATCTCCAAGGAACTGACTTTCAAAAGAAAGTTTGGAGCGAGCTTTTAAAGGTCAAGAAGGGCGAAACGCTCTCCTATCAAGAGTTGGCAGAGCGCATCGATCAACCCAAAGCAGTGCGTGCTGTGGCTTCAGCTGTGGCCGAAAATCGCATTGCCATGCTCGTACCTTGCCACAGAATTATCCACAAAGACGGCACTACGGGAGAATATCATTGGGGACGTGAGCTGAAGAAACAACTCTTGGAGTGGGAAAAAAAGACTGTTGACAATGCCTAATTTCATTTCTGCTGACGAACTCTTCCACCGCATTTTAAGTATCATAGAGGCCGAAGTTGACACTCCGGTCAACAAATTATTGCACGAAACTTTGGTGCTCACATGCAGCGAGGGATTAGCAGGAAGCAATCTTGCTTTCGGTAACTTGTTTGCCCAAGTGGACTTCCTTTGCAAGAAACATCACATAGCTGTCGGTGACACTATAGCCATTCAGAACATGAGAAGGGCCAGCAACAGGGCCGAAAACATGCCTCATGAAGAACTGATGTATGCCTGTCGAGCCCTTGCCATGTTTGTTTCTGTCGTCTTTGATACTGATATTCCATCCTTTCTTGTGGGGCGAATTCCTGTGGAAGACATGCCGCAAAAGGAATACAGACATATCGACTACCGCTATATCCGAGGTCTTGTCAGCAAGGTTACCGAAGACACTTTTACCGTCAATATCGACCAAGATACCACCGAAAAACAGCTGACTATCCACCTCAAACCTCATCAGGAATATCTCAAGAACCTACTCCAGACAGGCTCACAGGTAAATCTTATCGATGTAGATACAGCCAAAGAAGCCTCTATAATCGTATATGAGCCCGACTATCTCATTGATATCAGCAGCATTGCCCGATGCTTTACTGACTACGGACACCACCCACTTTCCTACCTCATCAATGCCATGTCGCCGACAGCCAACAGCCAAGCTATCCTGCTTGGAAACTTTGCCGGCACTGCTTTGGACGACATTATCAATGGTAACGGGCATTATATCTGGCAGGAAACCTTTAAAAAGAACTTCAAGGAGAAAGCCTTGGAATACTGCACTTGCGATGACCTTAACCGTAAGGAAGACTTCAGAACGGCCGCACTTCGACAGACCCAGAACATCCAACAGATTGTTGCTGAACTCTTTGGCGACTTTCATGGTGATCTGATGCAGCCGCAAACCGACGTCACTTTCAATCGGGAAAAGGCAATCCTTGAGCCTTCTTTCGTCTGCGAGCAATTGGGATTGCAGGGCCGTGCCGACCTGATGACCACCGATTTCAAGTTGCTTGTTGAGCAAAAGTCGGGCAACAACTACAACATTCAGACGCATCAGCCCAACGAATATGGCAGCTTTCAGAAGGAAGAACACTATGTACAACTGTTGCTTTATTACGGGGTCTTACGACAGAATTTCCATGTTCCGAGCAACAAAATCGACATGCGTTTGCTCTACTCCAAATATCCGTTGCCAGGCGGATTAGTTGTAGTGAACTTCTATCAGAAGCTCTTCCGTGAAGCCATCGGCCTGCGCAACCGCATCGTAGCCTATGAATACAGCTTCGCACTCAACGGCTTTGAGGGCACAACCGACATGCTTTCGGCCGACATTATCAATGAAAAAAAACTTGCAACGCCATTCTATTTCAAGTATATCCAACCACGTCTTGATGCCGTCATCAATCCACTTCATAACCTTTCACCCCTCGAAAAGGCCTACTATGAGCGCATGATGACCTTCGTTTATCGCGAGCAATTGGCTGCCAAAGTGGGCGAACAGGAGGGTGTAGGAAACGGTACTGCCGACCTTTGGAACATGCCCTTGGCTAATAAAAAGGAAGCCGGCAACATCTATACAGACCTCACAATTGCAGCAAAAGCCAAGAGCAAGGACATCAACGGCTTTGACATCATCACACTGAACGTGCCCAATCAGGGCGAAGATTTCCTGCCCAACTTCCGCTTGGGTGATTTAGTTTACCTCTATTCCTATTCGCCTTTAGAGGGTCCTGACGTCAGAAACTCACTTCTCTTCAAAGGAAATCTCATCGAAATCCACACAGACAGTGTAACCGTAAAGACCGTAAACCCCATTCCCAAGGAGGGAAATGTGTGGGCGATAGAACATAGTGGCAGCGACATTGGGGGCACTTCGGCTATCCGTTCGCTGCATCAGTTCATCACGTCTGCCCCTAAATGCCGCCAACTCTTGCTGGCACAACGTGTTCCGGAGCAGGATACCACTTTGCAACTCACACGAAATTACCACCCCACCTACGACCCCCTGCTTCTCAAGGCCTTTCAAGCAAAAGACTATTTCCTGTTGGTCGGCCCTCCAGGAACAGGCAAAACGAGTATGGCTTTGCAGTTCATGGTGCGTGAAGCCTTGGCTAAAGACGAGTCAATCTTGCTGATGAGCTACACCAACCGCGCTGTAGATGAGATATGTGGCATGCTTTCTGAGAACGCAATCGATTATATCCGCATCGGCAGTGAATACTGTTGTGACAAGCGATATAAGTCACATCTGCTTAGCGAATATATTGAGAACAATCCTCGATTGAATGTTATTCGCGAGCAGCTCATGGCATCTCGTGTCATAGTCGGCACCACAAGTACGCTTCAAAGCAAGTCTTATATCTTCCGACTCAAGTCGTTCTCCATGACCATCATCGATGAAGCAAGTCAGATTCTCGAGCCAAATCTCGTGGGATTACTGTCACATTTGCCGAAGTTTATCCTCATTGGAGACTATAAGCAGTTGCCTGCGGTGGTACAACAAGAGGCAAATATCTCGGCTGTACACAATACTTTGCTCCATGGAATCGGCCTGACTAACTGCCGAAACTCGCTTTTCGAGCGTCTCATTCATGTGGAAGAAGCAGCCCAAAGAACCCACTTCATGGGCGTTTTACGGGCACAAGGACGCATGCATCCAGCTGTTGCCGCCTTTCCAAACCGTATGTTCTACTTCAAAGAATGCCTGAAACCTGTGCCTCTTCCCCACCAATTGGAGGAGCAACTCGACTATCACCTACCGTCTATTGACACTCTCGATGATGCACTGAAAGCATATCGAATGATGTTCATTCCATCGAAGTTATGCCGTCATTCGCAGCTTTCTGATAAGGTAAATGCCGATGAAGCCCAGATTGTTGCACGTATCTTAGGGCGCATCCACCGTTTCTATGGTCCGAGTTTTGATGCCAATCAAACCGTGGGTGTCATCGTTCCCTATCGCAATCAGATTGCCATGATTAGAAAAGAGATAGAAAAACTCGGCATCACCGGCCTCGAAAAGATCAGCATCGACACCGTGGAACGCTATCAAGGAAGCCAGCGTGACGTCATCATCTATTCGTTTACAATCCAGCATCGCTATCAACTCGACTTCCTTACTGCCAATTGTTTCGAGGAAGATGGCCACATTATCGACCGCAAACTCAATGTAGCCATCACGCGGGCAAGGAAGCAAATGATCATGACGGGTTGCAGATCAATCCTTGAACAAGATGCCGTCTTCAAGGAACTCATAGCCAACAGTACTATCTTTTCATAAATACCACTGCTTAAAGTCTATTTGAAAGAGATGCACACAATCACTAATTCTTCCGCATAATTACAAATATTGAAGTAAAATTCATTGCTTCTAAAAAAACTCTTACAAATGCTTTTGCATAGCTCGCGTACTTGAAATGAAACACTCCCTCGCTCCAAATACGCGCTGTTTTCGAACAGTTTGTAACCTATTAAAAATCAAATGGTTACAAAATTAAAGTCTAATTATAAAACTAAATCACGTAGAAAAACGACGTCATCTGTATGGAATCACTGCATCAACTGATGCAAAACGCACCGCATTCTCAGTCAGATTACGTGGTAAAATGACTGAGATTGCAGTGCAATATGCGGCTTTTTACAAAACAAAGTGTTGGAAATGAGAATATCAAAGCCACAGAATGGCTTCATACTCACACTGAAGACGAGTTCTCGTTTCTATTTGGTGGAGAATTGAAGTGTTAAAAACGAGGGCGTAATATTAACACAATTAAAGATACCACATGCTTTGTCTTTCTTTTCAGTATCTATCAAAAGAATGACAAAGCAAGTTCTGTTGTTGTCATGATTTGGCTGAAATAACCAAGGAAAATCTTAGCAGTTCTCTTTCCATGGGCAACATGAGGAGAACGTGAAGATGCTATATGAAACTTTCATCATTGCGACCACACTCGACGAGAAATTGCTATAAGCCCCGCCGAGTGGATGCTTTCTTTAGGAATATCGTAGGATCATGCCCGGACGAACGCGTGAAGTAGCGCTCAAATGGTTGAGACTACAGATCTTCTCAACCGTCACACCACGCATCTTGGCAATGGAAGCAAGGGTTTCGCCAGCCTTGACTTTATGATAGAGAAGGTCTCCGTTGTCAGCCGATTGCTTATTCTTGTAGCTGCCAAGTTCGCCATTCTGAACAAGATCACGCGTGTAACCGCCGTTTCCAATCTTGCCTCTCAGACGTGTTGCTTCAGCAGAAAGTTCATCGTAAGTATTGACATTATAGATAAAGTAGTCGCCCGTGACATCCTGATTACGGAAGTCAAACATCAGTGCGGGATTGAGTGCAACACCGCAGAGACGGGTTTCGAAGTGGAGATGTGAACCAGTACTCCGGCCCGTATTACCGCCTAAACCGATGATTTCGCCTGCACGTACGACTTGATTTTCAGTGACAAGCTGTTCTGAAAGGTGTCCATAGATGGTTTCAAGTCCGTTTGGATGGCGGATAACAATATATTTTCCGTAGCCTCCAGCCTCATATCTTACGATGCGAACCTTACCACTAAAAGCCGCACGGATAGTGTCGCCGATATAAACTTTGATATCTAATCCCTTGTGTTGACGCCCCCATCGACTGCCGAAATTACTCGTAACGACGCGGCTGTTGGTAGGCATGCAGAAGTGACGGAGGTCAATCTTGAAGGTGTCGGGCATCTCTGTGCGACGATGTGCATAGCGATTGTCCCAGTCATTATAGAGACTTGCTGCCGGAGATTGTTCCTGTTCGCGTTCGATAATGCTGCGAAGTACGAGTGTATCTACGGCTTTCATCTTGCGATCAACAGGTGCTTGACGTGCTAAGAGGTCTTGAGCTTGCACAGAAGTAGGTAAAACTGTCAATGCAAACAATAATGCTATTGTAAATCTTCTAATTCTTTTTCTTAAACTCATAATTTGGTTCTTAGGTTCGAATAAAATTCAGATTGATTAATGAAACAATCCAAAATCATCAAACAATGAATGGATAAAAGTCCACCATTTGTAGTCAAAAGCGTTACAAAGATATGAAAAAAAGCATCACAATGTATGTCTGTTAACGTATTTTGTTACATTTTAATGGTATTGTTTTAATGACAGAACATGATGTAATCTATCTGTTTATAGGGGATTTCAAGATATTGCAGCCCAATTGATATTAGTTTTTCTTAACTCTTTCAAGCGTGTCCAGAGCAGCTGATATTCAGTCTTTTCGCATGTAGGATCATTGTCGATAATCTTCTTGGCCTCGTCACGTGCAAGCTGAACTAACTGTCCATCGCGTGCAATGTCAGCTATCTTAAGGTCGAAAGCGATGCCACTTTGCTGTGTTCCTTCAAGATCTCCGGGGCCACGTAGCTTGAGATCGGCTTCTGCAATGCGGAAACCATCGTTGGTATCGCACATGATATCAATGCGTTTGCGGGTTTCTTCGCTGAGTTTATAACCCGTAACGAGGATGCAATATGATTGTTTTGCACCGCGACCTACACGTCCTCGCAGCTGATGAAGCTGTGAAAGGCCGAAGCGTTGGGCATCAAGTATGACCATAACAGAGGCATTTGGCACGTTAACACCTACCTCTATGACGGTTGTGGCAACAAGAATTTGAGTTTCACCGCTGACGAAACGTCGCATTTCCTCTTCCTTCTCAGCCGGTTTCATCTTGCCATGTACCTTGCTGATGCGGAACTCCGGGAAGATTTCAAGCAGCGACTCGTAACCCTTTTCAAGGTCTTTGAGGTCGTTTTTCTCATTTTCTTTTATCAGTGGAAACACGATATAGACTTGCCGTCCCTGCCGGATTTGCTGGCGAATGCCGTTGTAAAGGCTCGTCATCTGGTTGTCGAACTTGTGTATGGTCTGTATGGGTTTTCGGCCAGGAGGCAGTTCATCAATGACACTTACGTCGAGATCGCCGTAGATAGTCATAGCCAATGTGCGCGGAATTGGCGTTGCCGTCATGACCAATATATGTGGTGGGGTTTCGCTTTTTGCCCATAATCGGGCGCGCTGGGCCACTCCGAAGCGATGCTGTTCGTCGACAACGGCCAGACCGAGTCGGGCAAACTGCACGGTATCTTCAATCACAGCATGTGTTCCAACGAGTATTTTTACATCGCCGACAGCTAAAGCTTCGAGTACTTGTTTGCGTCGTTTGCCTTTTACAATGCCTGTGAGCAGCTCCACACGAACGTCTATTCCTTTCAGAAACTCTTTGATTGTAGCGTAGTGTTGCTCGGCCAATATCTCGGTTGGTGCCATGATGCAGGCTTGAAAACCATTGTCAATGGCTATCAACATGGTCATTAAGGCCACGAGAGTCTTGCCTGATCCCACATCACCCTGCAGCAAACGGTTCATCTGTTTGCCGCTTGCCATGTCGTTACGTATCTCATGCATGACGCGTTTCTGTGCCCCAGTGAGTTCAAAAGTGAGATTGTTATGATAGAAACCATTAAAGTTTTGCCCCACGTGTTGGAACACATAACCGCGGTATTTGCGTCGATGATCGCTGGCATAGCGCAGGATGTTGAGCTGCACATAAAACAGTTCTTCGAACTTCAGACGCACTTGTGCACGCTGGAGTTCGTCGAGTGATTTCGGATAATGTATGCCGTGGAAAGCTGCCTCGCGTGATATAAAATGGTGAGGGCGCAGGATAAAGGGTGGAAGTGTTTCCGAAATAGAACCTCCGGGAAGTCGACTGATAAGCGTTTTCGTTAGTTTTTCAATGGCACGGCTCGTCATTCCGTTGTTTTTCATCTTCTCAGTTGTGGAGTAATAGGGCTGCATGCCCATCTCATTGAGCTGCAAATCGGCGGCTTTTTCGATTTCAGGATGAGCGAATTGATAGCGTCCTCCATAGATCGTTGGCTTGCCGAAGACAATGTATTCGGTATTAAGCGTGTAGGTTTTATAGATATATTGCGCCCCACGAAACCACACTAAGTCGACCACTCCGTGCCCATCAGTGAAGTGAGCAACAATGCGTTTCTTCCTCGCTCCATTTGAGAACTCCTCGAAACTGAGTATCTTTCCCTTGATTTGAACAAAGGGCATGGTGCCGTTAAGCTCGTCGATAGCATATACCTTGCTGCGATCGACGTATTTATAAGGGTAGTATTCCAGCAGATCACGCCATGTCTGGACATTGAGTTCCTTGCTCAATATCTCTTTACGCTTAGGCCCAACGCCTGGCAGATACATGATATCCTGATCGAGAATGCTGGTCATTAAAGAAGTGTTTCAGCGATTTTGAGATCAAAGGGAGTGGTGAGTTTGATGTTTTCTCGATTGCCTTCAACCATTGAAACCTGGCAACCAAGACTCTCTACTACAGAGGCGTCGTCGGTAAAACTATCTTGATAAGGCTGGTTGAAAGCGCGTTTCAAGAGCGAAATATCAAAGACCTGCGGCGTTTGTACTATGCGATAATCAGAACGTTGCACATTGCGGCCTCCACCATGAGCATCAATATAGCGGATAGTATCGGTCACAGGAAGCACGGGAATGGCGGCATATTCTTCGCGAGCTGTTTCAAAACATTCTTTAATCACGCTCACAGAAACAAATGGGCGCACGCCATCATGAATGCCAACTACGCCCTCGGCATCGTCGGGAATGGCTGCAAGACCATTCTTTGATGAGTCGAAACGTGTTTCTCCTCCATTTACAATGGCATGTGGAATATTAAAGTTGTATTCCTTACAAAGGGCTTTCCAGTAGTCCTGCTGATGCTTAGGGAGCACAAGGATAATATTCAATGCAGTTTCATATTCATGAAAACGCTCAATGGTACGCATGAGAACGGGTATCCCCCCCACAGGAATGAACTGCTTGGGAATATCAGTTCCCATGCGCATTCCCTTGCCTCCGGCTACGATAATGATATAGTCCATGCAGTTTATCGAGTCATCAGATGAGTGAACTGCATCTTTGTTTCAAGGTCTTTTACGGCATCTTCGCCAATGAAATAACTCAAAATCTTATAAGCATAAGGCAGAGTAGCCGCCGGCCCTTCACCCGTAATGACGTTTCCATCCTCTTGAATGAGTTCGCCGGTATAGGTCGTTGATGCGTTGAAATATTGCTCAAAGCCTGGGCTGCAGGTAGCTTTCTTGTCGTCAAGAATACCACATGAAGCCAAAACCATAGGCGCAGCACAGATTGCTCCGACACGTTTTCCAGCTTCAAATTGCTTTTTTAACGCCGCTTTCACGCCCTCGTGAGCATTCAGATTGGTAGACCCAGGCATGCCACCCGGCAGTAAGAGGATGTCTGCATCATTGAAATCAGCTACATCTTCAAACTTCAAATCAGCCTTGACCGTTACACCATGCGAGGTTTCTACAAACTCACTCCCCGTTATACTGACGGTTTTGATGTCGACTCCACCCCTGCGAAGGATGTCAACAGGAGCCAAACCTTCGATTTCCTCAAAGCCGTTTGCTAAAAATTCATACACATTTGCCATAGTCATTCAATATTTTTCGTTATATTTGCAAATATAATAAGAAATATTGAAACTACAAAAACAAAACATGTCTGAACATAAACTGGTATTTGCAATCTATGGGAATGCGTACAAACGGCAAGCAATTTTACCCTTCATAGAACGTGCAGTAGCCTATCTCGAAAGTCATCATGCAACGCCTTTGGTCGAACCTGAGAATATCGAAGGGGTCGACTATGTGATTTCCATGGGTGGAGACGGCACGTTTCTTGAAGCTGCCAACAAGGTTGGTGACCGTGAAATTCCCATCTTAGGTGTCAACATGGGACGCCTCGGTTTCCTTGCCGATGTGTTGCCAAGTGAAATAGAAACAACCCTCGACCATGTGCTTCGGGGCGATCATATCATAGAGGACCACACGGTTATCAAGCTTGAAACCAACGGCGAAACCGTTGAATGCAATCCTTTTGCACTGAATGATATTGCCGTGTTGAAGCGAGACAGTGCCTCAATGATAAGCATCAGAGCCTATGTGAACGGTGACTTCTTGGTGAACTATCAGGCAGACGGACTCATCATTGCTACGCCGACGGGCAGCACAGCCTACAGTTTGTCTAACGGAGGCCCTATCATTGTGCCCCAAAGTGGCAGTCTTTGCATCACTCCTGTGGCTCCCCACAGCTTGAATATCCGTCCGATTGTCATCAATGATACCAGTGTTATAGAACTCGAAGTGTGCTCACGGTCTCATAATTTTCTTGTAGCTGTTGACGGACGAAGTATGAAAATGGCTGAAGAAACACGTCTCACCATCCGCAAGGCACCTTATACTATCAAACTTATCAAATTGAAATCTCAGCGTTATTTCTCCACTTTGCACGAAAAACTTATGTGGGGTGCTGACACACGACAACGATGAACTGCAAGACATTATTAAAGATTCCGAAGTTCAAATACGATGCACGGACATTGCTTAAATGGCTTTGGAATGCGTGGAGAGGCAATCAGTTGCAGGCTGTTCTCAATGCTTCTATCGGTCTTCTGTCGGTAGGTGTGAGCCTCGGTCACGTATGGGCGATGAAGCGGGCCATTGATGTGGCCTCGGGAACAGTGGAAGGTAACCTCTATTGGGCAGTCGGAGTAATGGCCGTTCTGATACTACTCGACTTTGCATTGAATATTGCAGGCACATGGGTTCGCAACATCTTAGGCATCAAGGCACAGAACCGCATGCAGCAACGCATGCTCGATCGGCTGCTGAGAGCAGAGTGGAAAGGGCGCAATCATCATCATTCTGCCGACATTCTCAACCGACTTGAGTTTGATGTCAACAACGTTGTGAACTTCTTAACCGAGACAATTCCAAGCACACTCTCCGTATTAGCCATGTTCATAGGCGCCTTTCTCTATCTCTTTTCAATGGACAAGGTGCTGGCTGTCATAGTGATTGGCATCTTCCCTATGTTCTTGGCAGTGAGTAAAATCTATGTAGGACAGATGCGACATCTCACCCGTCAGGTGCGCGATAGCGACAGTAAGGTGCAGAGTGTGCTGCAGGAAACGATACAACATCGCATGCTTATCAAGACATTAGAGAGCGACAGCGCCATGGTTGAACGGTTAGGCAACACGCAGAGCGAGCTTCGTCATCGCGTTGTCCGCCGCACAAAGTTCAGCGTTTTCAGCAATATGGTGGTCAATTTCGGCTTTGCTTTCGGCTATTTGGTGGCTTTCTTATGGGCTGCCATACGCATGTCGGCCCATACATTGAGCTTCGGTGGCATGACAGCTTTCCTGCAATTGGTCAACAGAATACAAGGACCT
This sequence comes from Segatella oris, assembly GCF_900637655.1. Classification (NCBI taxonomy): domain Bacteria; kingdom Pseudomonadati; phylum Bacteroidota; class Bacteroidia; order Bacteroidales; family Prevotellaceae; genus Segatella; species Segatella oris. The sequence goes on along the minus strand of NZ_LR134384.1, from coordinate 1,154,022 downwards.
GCGCGCAACCTGACAAAACTCGTGCCCGCTTTCGTAAGTGTTTTCACGGCAGCCGAACGCTTGATGGAACTTGAAGAAGACCCACTTGAAGAACAAGGTACACCTATTTATATAAAGGCCCCCTGCGGAATACGACTTCAAAACGTAGGTTACGCCTATGAAGATGGTGGCGGAGACAAGGTCATAGACGGGCTTTCGTTCGACTTCAAACCGGGCAGTTGCACAGCCATTCTCGGTGAAACAGGAGCCGGGAAAACGACACTTGTGCGCATGATTTTGGCCTTGGTGCAGCCTCAAGACGGCAAGATTGAGATTTATCATGGCAGCACCCACCAGGCATTGTCACCCCTTCACCGCTGCAATTTCGTTTATGTTCCCCAGGGAAATACGCTCATGAGCGGCACCATACGCGAGAACCTGCGCCTTGGAAAGCTTGATGCCACCGATGAAGAAATGCTCCATGCCCTGCATGTCAGCTGTGCCGACTTCGTCAACGACCTGCCCGACGGTCTCAATACGCTCTGTTCTGAACAGGGAGGAGGCCTCAGTGAGGGGCAGGCTCAACGCATAGCAATAGCCCGAAGCCTGCTGCGTGACCGTTCAGTGATGCTGTTCGACGAGGCAACGAGCGCGCTCGACCCCGACACCGAACGCCAACTGCTGAACAACATCCTTTCTGCTCACGACAAAACAATTATCTTCATCACCCACCGTCCGGCTGTGATTGACTATTGCTATCAAACATTAAAGCTTGAAAAAATATAGCCAACAGGAAAGAAAAACCATTACATGATGCAACTATATGACGGTTATCTGCGTCTAAGCAATATATGATTCATCTCAAAGACATAAACAAAACCTACCAAGGGGCACAGCCTTTGCACGTTCTCAAAGGCATAAACCTCGACATAGAAGAGGGAGAATTCGTTTCCATCATGGGCGCTTCAGGCTCCGGAAAGTCCACTCTTCTGAATATTCTCGGTATACTTGACAACTACGACAGTGGCGAATACGTGCTTGGCGACACGCTCATCAAAGACCTTTCTGAGTCGCGTGCCGCCGAATACCGCAACAAGATGATTGGCTTTATCTTTCAAAGTTTCAATCTGATTGGCTTCAAGACGGCCGTCGAAAACGTCGAGCTGCCACTCTTCTATCAGGGAGTCAGCCGTCGGAAAAGGCATCAATTGGCCCTCGACTATCTTGACAAGCTGGGCCTTCTGCCTTGGGCCGACCACTATCCCAACGAGATGTCGGGCGGACAGAAGCAGCGTGTAGCCATTGCCCGCGCCTTAATCACGCAGCCACGCATTATCCTTGCCGACGAACCTACGGGCGCCTTGGACAGCAAGACCTCGGTCGAAGTGATGCAACTCTTGAAGCAACTCAATGCCGAAGAGCACAAAACGATTGTCGTGGTGACGCATGAAAGCGGCGTGGCTAACGAGACCAACAAGATTGTTCACATTAAAGATGGCATCATAGGTAAGATAGAAAACAACTTCGATCACCATGCTTCGCCATTCGGCATAGACGGAGTGATGAAGTAGTTGCTAACGCATTGAACATCAATATGATACGAAACAGCTTCTGACTTGCGTCAAATCATCGTGCAAACTGCGTCAAGTTATGTGCTGATTTGAGTCAAGTTGCACGATGATTTGAGTCAAGTTGCAAACGCAGTTGACGCACCTTGCAAACAGTCTTGACAGAACAGAAGAAACAATGTAAACCAAAGAGTGAAGTAATGAGAGACATTTTTGCTGAAATATGGGCTACAGCTAAGCGCAATAAACTGCGTACCGGGCTTACGGGCTTTGCCGTTGCGTGGGGCATCTTCATGCTGATTTTCCTCCTCGGAGCAGGAAATGGACTCATCAATGCCACCGAACAGAACAGCGGACGCTTTATGGCTAACTCCATGGAAGTGTTTGGTGGGCAGACTTCCAAAGAGTATCAGGGACTGAAAGAGGGACGTGAGATTACGCTAAATGATAAGGATTTTTCAACGACAACCGAGAAATTCTCTGCAAATGTCGATGACATGGGGGCGGTGGCAGAGCAGAATAACGTCACGATTTCATTGGGAGAGAACTACACAAATACGATACTTTCGGGAGTCTATCCCAATGAAAAGGACATCAACAAGATAGAGATGCGCTACGGGCGGTTCGTTAACCTGATTGACAATCAGCAGTCAAGAAAGGTGCTTGTCATTAATGATGAGCAGGCCCGTGAACTCACTTCGGGAGACATTCAGGGACTTATTGGGCGGTATGTCAACGTGGGTTCGTTCAGTTTTGAGATTGTCGGCATCTGTAAAAAAGACGATTCGGGGCGCAATGCACGGGCATTTTCGGCTTTCAACACTGTGCGCACAATATATAATAAAGGTGATAAGGCCGACGAGTTTCATTTCTCTTTCCACGGCTTGAAAACCGAACAGGACAATGAAGCCTTTGAGAAAGACTATCGGGAAAGCCTGAACCGCAACCACAGAGCAGCCCCCGACGACGAGGATGCGATATGGATTTGGAACCGATTTACACAGGCCATGCAGATGGAAACGGGTATGGGCATCATCCGAACTGCCCTTTGGATAATCGGCATCTTTACCTTGTTGAGTGGCATAGTGGGTGTTTCTAACATCATGCTCATTACTGTTAAGGAGCGAACTCGCGAGTTTGGAATTCGCAAGGCCATAGGAGCCAAGCCGTGGGCCATACTTAAACTCATCATCATTGAAAGTGTCATCATTACCACGTTCTTTGGTTATGTGGGGATGATTTTGGGCATTGCAGCCAATGAATACATGGATGCAACGATTGGACATATGCAGGTTGACGCCGGCGTTTTTAAGGCAATGATGTTCGTAAACCCTACAGTCGGACTTGATGTCTGCATAGAAGCCACCCTCGTTATGGTCATTGCAGGTACGCTTGCAGGCTTGATTCCGGCTAAGAAAGCGGCAAAAATCAGACCGATTGAGGCGTTGCGGGCAGAGTAGTGAAGCCTCCTCTGAAGCCTCCCCCGGCCCCTCCGAAAGGAGGGGAGACTGAATTTACGGGAGTTTCAAGGACATTTCGTCATGGAAAAGAAAACAGTTCAGAGAGAAGATGTAGAGATATAGACGAATGAAATGCATAAATGGACGACAAATATATACTCATTCTGCATGCTTGTTGTTTGCAATGCGTGCGGTCTCCTCTCCTTTCGGAGGGGTCAGGGGGAGGCTTTTCCTTTGGGTTGGGACTGGGTTGTAGCTTATTATTTAGCTTATGAGAATAGACATTGACACCTATAAAGAAATCTTAGACACGCTGACTCGCAACAAGAGTCGGTCGTTCCTGACAGGCTTCGGCGTGTTTTGGGGCGTGTTCATGCTCGTTGGATTAATGGGCGGAGGCAATGGACTGAAAGAACTTCTTTCCAAGAATTTCGAAGGCTTTGCCACCAATTCGGCCATTATTTTCGCTCAGAACACGACGAAACCCTATGCCGGTTACCGTAAGGGACGACAGTGGATGATGGAGTATAAGGATGTAGAAAGGCTTAAAGCACAAGTGCCCGAACTTGATATAGTGTCGCCAATGCTGGGCGGATTTGGCAATAACATTGTCTTTGGTGATAAGAAAACATCATGCCATGTGAAAGGAGTACTGCCTGAATATGCCAAGGTCGAGACCCCGAAACTGCGTTATGGCCGTTTCCTTAACAGCATGGATATGCAGCAACATCGTAAGGTCTGCGTGATAGGAAAGAAGCTTTATAAGTCGCTTTTCCCCAGAGGTGGCGACCCATGCGGACAGTTGGTGCGTGTAGATTCCATTTATTATAATGTTGTTGGTGTCGACTATGGAAGTAGTAATATGAGTATCAATGGCAGTTCAGAAGAAAGTGTCATCATTCCCATTACTCTTATGCAGCAGGCCTATAACTATGGAAATGACGTGCATCTCATCTGTGTTACAGGGCAACCTGGAGTCACCATGAGCAGCATTTCACAGAAGATGCGCAGCGTGATTGCCCGTGCTCATCAGATAGATCCTACGGATGAAAAGGCGATAACCGTGTTCAATAGCGAGGTAATGTTCGGCATGGTAGACAGTCTTTTCAGCGGAGTGAACTTCCTGATATGGCTTGTTGGCATCGGAACCTTATTGGCGGGAGCCATCGGAGTGTCTAACATCATGATGGTAACTGTACGAGAACGCACCACCGAAATAGGCATCCGGCGCGCAATAGGAGCGACACCTAAGAACATATTAAGCCAGATTATCAGCGAGAGTATCATTCTTACTGCGGTCGCAGGTATGAGTGGAATCCTCTTTGCGGTTATCATATTGCAACTCGCCGAGCTTGCAAACACAACTGATGGCATCGTGAACTCGCATTTCCAAATCGGTTTCTGGACGGCCATAGGTGCTGTGGCTTTGTTGAGTGTTTTAGGCATCTTGGCCGGTCTTGCGCCTGCAGCGAGGGCCATGTCTATAAAACCTGTCGATGCAATGAGGGACGAGTAAGCACCCACCCTCAGCCCCTCCCCAAGGGAGGGGAGCCCGAACTTGCAGTGAATTTCATGCAAATGGTAAGATAGAGAAATGTTTATAACGAGATAATTAAATACAAACAATAACGAATAATAAATCCCCGTGGCGGTGCAGCTCCCTTCCCTTTGGGAAGGGTTGGGGTTAGGTTTATGAAGAAGTACATTAAGTTTATCATTGCAGCTATTATTGCTTTGATCTTCATTGGAACCTTTGTGTTCCTTTGGATGAAGTCACGCCCCCAGTCAATTGTTTATGAAGAGTTCATGCCTAAAGTCATGGACCTGAAGAAGACAACGGTAGTGACGGGGAAGATTGAGCCGAGAAATGAGGTAAATGTAAAGCCGCAGATCAGTGGAATCATTACCGAAATCACGAAAGAAGCAGGACAAACCATACTGGCTGGGGAGATTATAGCCAAGATAAAGGTTATACCTGACATGCAACAGCTTAGTTCTGCGGAGGCCAGAGTACGTTTGGCAGAGGTCAATGTGAAGCAGGCAACGGTGGATTATCAGCGCGAAAAGGTGCTTTTCGACAAGGGATTGGTCAGTGCCGACGAATATGATAAGGTGCGACAGACGATGCGTCAGGCCCAGGAAGAAGCGCGGGCAGCCAACGATAACCTTGAAGTGGTGCGCGACGGTGTGTCGAAAAGCAATGCCAGCACAAGTTCCACGCTCATTCGTTCAACAGTAAGTGGGTTGATACTCGACATTCCTGTGAAGGTAGGTAACACCGTAATCCTGAGTAATACGTTTAATGACGGTACGACGATTGCCACAGTTGCCAACATGAACGACTTGATTTTCCGTGGTAATATTGATGAAACCGAAGTGGGAAGTCTCGTCACAGGAATGTCTATGAAGATAACTATTGGGGCGCTTCAGAACGAGAAACTGCAGGCAAGATTGGAGTATATATCGCCTAAAGCTGTAGAAAACAATGGTGCAAATCAGTTTGAACTCAAGGCTGCCATTACGGGATTAGGCCGCACACAGCTTCGTTCGGGCTACAGTGCCAATGCTGAAATCGTGCTTGCTCAAGCCAACCAAGTGCTCACTGTGCCTGAAAGTGCGATTGAGTTTGAGGGTAATAACACCTATGTTTATATCGTTAAAGGCAGCGGAGAACAACAAACTTTCGAGCGTCGACGCGTAGTAACAGGCCTCAGTGACGGCATAAACATAGAGATTAAAAGTGGACTGAGCAAGAAAGATAAGGTGCGTGGTCCGCAGAAAATAGCGGAGGAGGAGAAGTAGGTCTTGTTGTTTTTGTGATGTTTTGCGTCATTTCATGTTGTAATCTCATTCACTTTACCTCGCAATCTGCGTCATATTAGCGTGTCATCTGACGCAGATTACACGTTCATTTGACGCAAGTGAGAAAGTAAGTTGTGGGAGGAGGCATGAGAAACAGACTTTATTCCAAAACCGACTCCATGATTCTGTTGGCATTGTCGATGCGTTCCTGTGTCGGCGGTTCAATGCCTTTGAGTGGATAGTCAATGTGAAGTTCTTCGTATTTATACGTGCCTAATGTGTGATAGGGCAAGATATCAATGCGTTCAATGTTGTGTAAAGTCTTGAGAAACGCGGCAAGTTCGTGCAGATAAGCATCGTTGTCGGTGAGCTTGGGGATAAGAACATGGCGTATCCAGACAGGCTTTTGAATGTCTGAAAGATAGCGGGCGCAGTCAAGAATGTTGCTGTTGGAGAACTTGGTCAGCTTGCGATGTTCGTCCTCTCGAATGTGTTTGATGTCGAGGAGCACGGTATCTGTGACCTTCATCAGCCGTTCAAACTTCGCAAACCACGTGCCCTTGCGTGTAAAAGGCTGTGCCGATGTGTCAAGACAAGTGTTGATGCTGCGTGCATGGGCTTTCTCGAAGAGTTCTATGAGAAAGTCTATTTGCAGCAAAGCTTCACCTCCACTGACCGTGATTCCACCTTTCTCGCCCCAATAGGAGCGGTATTTCTCGGCCTGATTAAGCAGTTCATCGGCCGTCATAGGCCTTGTCTTGTCTTGCTTCCAAGTGTCGGGATTGTGGCAAAACAAGCATCGCATGGGGCAGCCTTGTAGGAAAATGAGAAACCGAATGCCTGGTCCGTCGACCGATCCAAAGCTTTCTATGGAGTGAACATAGCCCACTTTCTCCTGCTTCTCGCTTGCTGAGGCTGTATCTTGTGCGTTGTTCTTGTTCATCATTCAGCAATGTTTGTACCGTAATTTGTATAAATGCCCCCTGTCACTCCCTGCAAACAGAAAGGACAGAGGGCGCATATGATTACCCTATTGAATAGGTCTTGTTTACAATCTGCCGTGTGCCTGGCGTGCAATTACGTCGAGTTGCTGCTCGCGAGTGAGGTCGATGAACTTCACGGCATAGCCACTTACGCGGATAGTAAAGTTCTGGTATTCCTCCTTTTCGGGGTGTTCCATTGCGTCTTTCAACTTGTCAACGCCGAAAACATTAACGTTCAAGTGGTGTGCCCCCTGGTTGAAATAGCCGTCCATCACGCCAACCAATGTGCGTGAACGCTCCTCATCGTCATGTCCCAAGGCTTCGGGTGAGATGGTTTGCGTGTTCGAAATGCCGTCGAGTGCATATTCGTAAGGCAGTTTTGCCACCGAGTTGAGCGATGCCAAAAGGCCATTTTGCTCAGCACCATACGACGGATTGGCCCCCGGAGCCAATGGAGTTTCGGCACGACGGCCGTCAGGCATGTTGCCCGTATACTTGCCATAAACCACGTTTGAGGTAATGGTTAGAATACTTGTTGTGGGTTCTGAGTTGCGATAGGTATGGTACTTGCGAATCTTGTTCATGAAAGTTTTGAGCAGCCATACAGCGATTTCGTCAGCTCGTTCGTCGTCGTTGCCATAGCGAGGGAAGTCGCCTTCGGTCTTATAGTCCTTGGCAAAGCCCGTTTCATCGCGTATAACATGCACCTTGGCATACTTGATTGCACTGATAGAATCAACCACATGGCTGAAGCCTGCAATACCCGTTGCGAACGTACGACGCACATCTGTGTCAATAAGAGCCATTTCGGCAGCCTCATAGAAGTACTTATCGTGCATGTAATGAATAAGGTTCAATGTCTTCACATAGATGCCCGCAAGCCAGTCAAGCATATCATTAAAGCGTGGCATGAACTCTTCATAGGTAATCACATCGGCTGTAATGGGGCGATAGGCCGGGCCTACCTGCTCGCGAGTGCGGCCGTCAACACCGCCGTTAATGGCATAGAGCATTGCCTTGGCAAGGTTCGCACGCGCTCCGAAGAACTGCATTTCCTTACCTGTCTGCGTAGCACTGACACAGCAACATATCGAATAGTCATCACCCCAAATCGGTCGCATCACATCGTCATTTTCATACTGAATGGAACTTGTTGTTACCGAAATCTTGGCTGCATAGTGGCGGAAACCTTCAGGAAGTCGGCTGCTGTAGAGCACCGTGAGATTGGGTTCGGGTGATGGTCCCATGTTTTCGAGGGTGTGAAGGAAGCGGAAATCATTCTTCGTTACCATTGAACGGCCGTCTATTCCCATACCTGCCACTTCGAGAGTTGCCCATACCGGGTCTCCGGAAAACAGCTGATTGTAGGACGGAATACGTGCAAACTTCACCATTCTGAACTTCATTACGAGATGATCGATTAGTTCTTGCGCCTCTTCTTCAGTCAGTTTACCTTCCCGAAAGTCTCGTTCGATGTATATATCAAGGAAAGTTGAGATGCGACCTACCGACATTGCCGCCCCATTTTGAGTCTTGACAGCGCCAAGATAACCGAAGTAAAGCCATTGAACGGCTTGACATGCGTCGTCAGCAGGCTGAGAAATGTCGAAACCATAAAGGGAAGCCATCTCCTTTAAGCCTTGTAATGCACGGATTTGCATGGCTACTTCTTCGCGCAGACGAATGACTTCGTCTATCATTTCGCGGTCGCCCATGTTCTCTAAGTCACGCTTTTTCTCTGCAATCAGATAGTCAATGCCATACAAGGCCACGCGACGATAGTCGCCGACAATGCGTCCTCGGCCGTAAGTATCAGGCAAACCAGTCAGAATATGATTATGACGCACGTGCTTCATCTCGGCAGTATAGGCATCAAAGACACCGTCGTTGTGGGTCTTTACATAGCGGGTGAAGATGTTGTGCAACTTCTCTGAAGGCTGATAACCATAGGTAGTGCAGGCTTGTTCGGCCATTTTGATACCGCCATATGGCATGAAAGCACGCTTCAACGGCTTGTCGGTTTGCAGACCAACAACGCGCTCCAACGCTTTTGTTGACTCGTCAATATAGCCTGGGCCGTATGCCGTGAGACCGGAAACTACCTCTGTCTCCATGTCGAGAACGCCGCCTTTGGCTCGTTCCTCCTTTTGAAGTGTGCGCAGTTTCTGCCATAATGTCTCCGTACTATGGGTCGGTCCTGCCAAGAAAGACTCATCTCCTTCATAGCTGGTGTAGTTGTTCTGAATGAAATCCCGTAGGTTAACTTCAGATTGCCACTTGTTTCCTTTGAAACCTCTCCATTCTTTTCTCATCATTGAATTACGTTTTTTTGAGTTGTGAAAACTAAATATAACGACGTCTGTATAGCCATGAAGCAAGACGGAACGCCGTTCCTCCTTTCATAATTTCTTTATCCTCGGATCATCGTTATCATCATCTTGAAGCGCTCAACAGCCTTTACGGAATGATGAGCACCGCTCGGAATGATGAAAGTTTCACCGGCTTTGATGTCGAAAGTCTGTCCTTCAACGGTCAATTGCATGACCCCATCAATGACTTGTATCAGTGCATCAAAGGGTGCAGTGTGCTCAGAAAGCCCCTGTCCGGCATCAAAACTGAACACTGTTACACTACCGGCATTGCTGTGAATGAACTCTTTGCTGACAACTCCTCCGTCTGTATATTCGATAACTTCTGTTGCCTTGAATACTTTTCCTTTTTCAATTGTAGCCATAATTTATTTGTTTTAAGTCATAAGAGAGCTGTATAACCGACCTCTTTAAAGTCATTCTCTCTTTTCTGATATCGTTGCAGCAATAATAATGCCGAGTCCTTAAGTGGTAACAAATGTGCCGACATGCAAGAACGATTGTCTTGAAACTATTCTTGTGCAAGGGCAAGATGTCTCGTCTCCCCTAAGCAACTAAAAGTCGGCATGACGCTCAAAGTGCATTCTTTTGCCTGTACCAGGATGCACAAATGACAGCTCTTCGGCATGAAGATAAAGCCGTTCATCCCGCGTTCCATAGAGTTCGTCGCCCTTTATGGGGTTGTTGAGTCCGTCAGCATGGGCACAATGCATGCGCAGTTGATGCGTGCGACCTGTCAACGGGTAGAGATTCATGCGGTTTTCTCCTGTCTGCTGATAGTTGGTTACAGCTTTCCTGCCGTGCACAGCATCGACAATTTGGCGTGGCCTGTCATGCAAATCAGGGCGCAGGGGCAGGCTGATCTGTCCTGAACGAGCGCCATGATGTGGGCGAGAGAGTAAGGCAACATAGCGTTTCTGCACGCTATGTTCCTCAAACTGACGCTGCAAATCAATATAGGATTTGAGGTTGAGTGCCACGACGAGCAAGCCACTTGTGGCCATGTCAAGACGGTGGACAATCATCGGCCCTGTAGCTTCGGGATGACGTTGGCGCACGAGTGAGCGCACATTCTCACGCTGACTCTTCCCCGGAACGCTCAACATGCCCGCGGGTTTACATACAACTGCGATGTCCTTATCCTCGTAAATCCATTCCAACGCCTGTTGACTGGCGCGCTCCAATGGGTTTTCTTCGATGTCGATATTGCGCAACATCCATTTTAGAATGGGTTTACATTTGCCGTTGCATGCAGGATAGAACTGCAGATGATGACGTATTTCATCGCGCGGACTCGCACCCCACCAGAACATAGCCATGCTGACAGGCTGCATCTGATGGCTGAAAGCATATTGCAACAGCTTGGGTTCGCAGCATTCACCACTGCCTGCCGGAGGCGTCATAGGACTGAAGATGCGGAGCAAGTCCTGCTGATTGCCATGGCTGTCGAACATCACAAAGTGACTGAACAACCAGTTTTGCAGCGCATCACTCTGCTGATGCCGTTGCATTTTCAATGCCTTTATTTCGGCTTCTATCTTGTCAACAATTGCTTTCTTGTCGGCAATTTGAAGTGCCAGATGCTGTTTCATGCGATGCAATTCGGCTTTCAGAAACTGCGAACGGCGTATCATGTCGGGTGTCAACTCCTTGGGACGACCTTCCTTTTCGCGTTTGGCAGCGGCCTTGAAAGCCGCAATTTCCTTTTCCGCCTCATGCACAATATCGTACCACTCCTGCCTTGCCTTTCGAAGTTCAGCGCTGTTTTCAAGCGTGTTAATACGCTCATTGAGTGCCGATATGCCTGCCTCATGCTGCTTGAAATAGCCATCTGGTTGCAGATAATCAAACACTGCAGGCACAAATTCGGGCCAGTCACTGCGTCCACATATCTGTCCACTGTAGCCTGCAAGATAGCCGAGGTCTCCTTTCCACCTGACAATGAGCACGCCAAACATCTTTCCTCGGTCTACTTCAGCTTTGAAGTCGGGCGCAGCTTCTGCTATCCGGCATTGCACCTCGTTTGCAGCTGTGCGGCATAGTACATCAGGTTCGTAGTAGAACGGATTGTTCATACGGACAGGAATGTCGGCAGTTGTGGCTGAAAGTGGGTGGAATATCATTTCAATCTGCTGCGGTCAATAATTTCAATCGTTTTCCCATCCACGCGAATAACACCCTCTTTCTCGAATTCATTGAGTACTCTCAGAAGCGAAAACTTCTGTATTCCAAACGAATCGGCTATCTCCTGACGACTTCGGGAAAGGTGAATGGTATCGGAATTCTGCTCCCCTGCGCGTTCAAGAAGCAGATAAGCAACCTTTTCCCTGACGGTGAAAAGACTCAAAACTTTCATCTTATGAGTCAAGAAAACATCGATATTGGAGAGTGTTCGGATATAGTTCATGCGGATATCCTCGTCTCTGTCAATCAGTTGTTTCAGTGTCTGAGGGGTCATTCTCAACAGTGTTACGTTCGCATCAGTCTCAACACTGACGGGCATACTGTTGTCTTTGGCGAAGATAAAGGCAGGAGCAATGATGTTTCCCGGGCGCAACCGCGTCACCTCCACCTGCTTCCCGCTGAGCGAAACCATGCGACAGATGAGGCTTCCACTGATGACGATATCGGCAAATCGGCAGGGCATACCGGCCAATGTGTAGACATCGCGGGGCGCATAATCAACAAGTTGATAGCTGATATTGCCCAAGGCAAGGTCTATGCTGAGTTCGCTCATGCCGGCGAAAAGCGGACATCTCCGCAATGCCTGCATCACATGGTCATTTATCATTCTTTGGGTTGCGTTTTGTTATAATAGTGCAAAATTAGTAATAAAAAGCCTATAAACGATACACCGCATTCAAAAAAGCTCTAACTTTACCGAGAAATAAGTAGTAATTTATGATGAAGAAAATAATTATTTGTTGGTTATTGCTGAGTTTCTCTATAGGTATGGCAGCTCAAAACCTGCATTTTAAAGACGGGAAATTCAAGATAGTGCAGTTCACCGACCTACATTATAAACTCGGAAATCCTGCATCTCGTCAGGCCACGGATTGCCTTTATGAGATTGTGAAGGCCGAACAGCCCGACCTTGTTGTGCTGACAGGCGACGTCATTTATTCCAAACCGGGCGACATGTGCCTGCAACAAGTGCTCAATGTGCTGTCGGATTTGAAGGTGCCTTTCTGTTATCTGTTGGGCAATCATGACCCTGAACAGGGCATACCTGTCAATCAGTTGTACGACCAGGCACAGCAGAACAGCTACTGTGTGCAGCCGAAACGCAATGGAAACACACTTGACTATGCGTTGCCCATCAAGTCGGGTGATGGCACAAAGACTGCTGCCGTGCTCTATTGTATGGATACCCATGACTACTGTAAAATGGCAGGTGTAGGCGGTTATCAATGGCTTACGTCGAACCAGATAGGCCTTTATCGCAACTGGTCAGCGGCATTCAAACGCCACAATGGAGGCAAACCGGTGCCTGCTTTGATGTTCATGCACTATCCATTGCCTGAATATAACGATGCCGTTGCTAACACACAAGTGGTTCTTTACGGTACAAGAATGGAGAAAGCCTACGCTCCTAACCTCAACAGTGGCATGTTTACGGCTGTCAAGGAAGGTGGTGATGTGATGGGAGTCTTCTGTGGTCACGACCACGATAACGACTATTCACTGATGTACTACCGTGTTCTTCTGGCCCATGGTCGCTTCTCCGGCGGTAACACGGAGTACAACCATCTACGCAACGGTGCCCGCATCATCGTGCTTCATGAAGGACAACGCAACTTCGATACCTACATTCGGGAACGTGGCGGACAGATACTTTATCAGACAACTTACCCTGACAGCTACACGAAAGACAACTGGAAAAAACGAGACGGAACGCGATAAGCAGGGATAGGACATGCGAAATTCGCTCCAAGATGCGATGTGCTGCAATCTTTCTTCCACTGTCTCAAGGTGTTTTGAAAGACTAAGTCGTGCGATGTAAAAGGTAATGCAACAGCTAAAATCATTCCTTTCGTATGCTTTTTGGATAAAAATTGTTGTCTGTTTTTTAACACTTCAATCCTTCACCAAATAGAAACGGAAACTCTTCTTCAGCGTGAGTGTGAAGCCATCTTATGGCTTCGATGTCTCCATTTTTATCTCCTTGCCATGTAATTCCATTCATCATGCACTGCATTTTGACGCAGATTACACGGCTATTTGCATCAAATTGCGCGATGAAATGATGCATTTTACAAAGCATTTTCATATTAAATCGGCCATTTATTTGCCTGATTTTACCTCGCTTTTCAATTCGTTTTTCATAACCGCTTGATAGTCAATAGTTTGCAAAATGACAGAAAACGGCGCGAATTCAGAGCCAAGGGAACTTCATTTTCAAATGCGTAAATCTCACGAGAGCTATTGTATATATTTTTCAGAAAAGGCGAATTATAGTTCAATATCTGCAAGTAAACTGAGCCATCCGGCACAATATGTTAATGATAACCGATGAAGAAGCGGAGCAACACAGCATGGGGTGGCCTGTAAGTCAGCGCTTTTCACGTTCCTTGCCGGCTGTCTTTCCCCGCCATGACAATACACAATATCCGACACAAACTTATCAATGCTGTGAATTAGTCAGCCTTTTCATCTCTTTTCACAGCATTTTTTGCAGCACTTCAGATTACTGTTTTGCAGCTTTGTCGTACTGATTTATCATAAATTTTATGTATTTTTGCAGACACAAGAGCCTCAAACAATGATCAATCCACTACGCATATTCAACATAAGAAAAGAGGAACGCTGGCCTGCATTGGCAGTTTTCATATACTTGTCTGCCCTGAACGGACTCGCTATCTATCAGTATTTTGAGGAGTTTACTCGCTGCGGACGCATCGGTTACTACTCTCTTTTCATGAAATATTTCAATCTTTCGGGCTACGATCCCTTTACCTATATCACGCTTTCTGAATGGCGATCGCTCTACAGTCTGGAGCGTCATCCGCTGCTTGCGGTCTTTGTTTATCCCCTCACGCAACTCAATCATTGGCTCATGGGGCTTACCGGCATGAACTGTGCCATATTCATTTGGGCCACGGTTCTCATCATCTTGTCACTCTACTCCACGTTGTTTCTGTTTCGCATTCTACGCGAAATCGTGGGCATCAGCTATCGTGACAGCCTGCTGTTATCGGCATTTTTCCTGACATTCGGCCATATCATGGTCACTGTTGTGGCTCCCGATCACTTTGCATTATCGTTGTTTTTCCTGCTGTTGACACTCTATGTAGCAGGCAAAGCAATACTTGAGAACCGACCGTTGAGTACATGGAAGACCGCCTCTCTGCTTTTCCTATCCACAGGAGTGACCACTACGAACTGCGTAAAGATAGGACTTGCACAATGGTTTGCCAATGGAAAACGCTTTTTCTGCCCCAAATCATTCCTTATTTCGATGGTGATGCCGATGCTGTTGATAGGTTGTGGATACGCACTTATCAATGAATACATACAGAAACCCGAGCAGGAGCGACGGGAACACACATTGGCCGAGCGCCTGAAAAAAGATGCCTCATTTCGTAAAACCATTGCCGAAACGAATGAAAAAACAGCACATCTCCACGCCAATGCTATCATGGAAGGGGAGAACTTCCGCTGGACTGACCTTCACTTATCGCGACCTCACAGCATCATTGAAAACCTTTTCGGTGAATCTTTGATGCTGCACGAAGACCATATGCTGCAAGATGTCAACAAAGACCGACCGATTTTCGTGGCTTATCACAACAAACTGTGCTACGTTATAGCCGTTGTCATGATGCTGTTGCTTGTCGGTGGTATCGTGACAGGCCTCAGGTTGCGCTTCATGCAGTTCTGTCTGTCGTGGTTCAGCTTTGATATGTTACTGCATTTAGTGCTTGGTTTCGGACTCATCGAAGTCTATATCATGACCGCTCACTGGGCTTTCATCCTGCCGATTGCTGCTGCTTTCCTGCTCAAACGCCAGCAACGGCCTGCCGTGCAGCAAGTCCTGCGCCTCACATTAGTATTCTGCACCGTGTTCATGTTGGCCCACAACGGTCTGCTTTTCCTACGTTTCATGTTACATTGACAGCCTATGAAAGTATCTATTCTCATTCCCGTCTACGGTGTTGAACAGTATATTGCCGAGTGCGCTCGGTCGCTTTTCAGTCAGACTTACCGTGACTTAGAGTTTATTTTCGTGGACGACTGCTCCCCCGATAACAGCATTTCAGTGCTTAAGAAGGTGCTTGAAGACTATCCTGACAGGGCAAGTCAAGTGCACATCATACGCCATGAAACCAACAAAGGCTTGGGAGCTACACGTCACACAGCCTTTACCCATGCGACAGGAGATGCTATTCTGCACGTTGACAGTGATGATGTTGTACCCAAAAACGCTGTAAGCTTGTTAGTTGATGAAATGCAGAAAGCACGGTATGACATCGTGAGCGGTGCCTATGCCGAGTACAAAGAACACCGTTTGGGAGCTGTAGTTTTTCCACCAAAAACCTCACATCATCAGTATCTTCGTATGATGTTGTGTCAAAATCTGGTAAAACATCACATATGGGGACGCCTATATCGCCGTTCATTCCTACAGGATCAGCATATTGAATCCATTCCCGATATCAACTATTGTGAGGATTATGCTGTCGTTCCCCGTGCCTTTTTCTCAGCCCGTTATACGACAATTGATGATCTTGTTTATTATTACCGCACGGACAATATCACTTCCTATACACATCAAATCTCACACAAAAACCTCGTTTCCATGCTCAAAGCGAATGCTGTCGTGATTGACTTTTTCAGGAAAAATGATGTGAAACGACTTTATCATCAGGCGCTTGATATGGGATTATTAAATATGTATCGCGATGCCATGAAGAACGGTATGCCTCCCAAGGAGATTGCAACCTATTGCCCGTTCCAACCCATAAAAGCCCGCAACAGAGTGTTTTTAAAGGCTATGACAACGTGGTTGCCGATGAAAGTAAGTGATATCTTATACCGTATTTACAGGAGGATATGAGCGTTTCTCATCGTAAAACTCATTTCAAGGAGACCCTATCTGCATGCTCTCCCCTCTCTTGAGGAGGGATTGGAGGTAGTTTTCTCTTCTTCTCTTTCACCCATTTCATCATCTCTTCCATCATTTCCATACGCAGCATTTTCATGATTGCAGCATACAACAAGGCTGCAATGATGATGCGGGCAATGAGCAATAAGGCAAGATGTTCAATGAAACTCGTTACAAAGTAGGTAACAGCCATTACGCCTGCAGCCACAAACATCGACGGGAAAACATCTTTCACGACTTCCCACAAGCGTACACCGATGATGCGATGCGCAGCAAACTGCCACACCAAAAGCCATACAATGATAAACAATGTATAGAACATCACCATGCTGTTGATGCCCCATTGATAGAAAATTGCTATGATACCAAGTTGAAAAACAATCTGCAAAACATTGCAACACATATAGATATCCGACCGCCCATTGCTGATAGCTACATTCTGATACATGGTGTAAAACGGCACGAAAGCACCACCGATGCAGAGCATTTGAAGCAAAGGAATGGCATCAATCCACTGTTCTTTAATCGTGAGTAGGATA
Organism: Segatella oris; assembly: GCF_900637655.1. NCBI lineage: Bacteria > Pseudomonadati > Bacteroidota > Bacteroidia > Bacteroidales > Prevotellaceae > Segatella > Segatella oris. The sequence goes on along the minus strand of NZ_LR134384.1, from coordinate 1,137,217 downwards.
AATTCGCGTGACACTATCGCCAATCCGAACATGGCAGGAAAGCTGAGAAACGCCGTGAAACGCATCATCTTGCGAAACACTCTGACCTCTCTTCCACGCTCTTCATTCACTGAAGCCAACACGGGTTGCGCCACCTGACCCACTGCATTGGCTACAAAAGAGCTGCCCATCGTGTTCCATTTGTTGGCTTGTGAGAAGTCTCCAACAGCTTTCATGGGGTAAAGTCCACCGAATAACAACGTCAGTATGTTGTTGCTTACAGTGTTGATAATGTTTGTGATAAGCACATTCACACTGAAACTGAACATGCGTTTGACGGGTTCAAACGTGAAATGAAACGACGGACGCCAAGGAACGAAATAATAACGGCCAAGGTTCAGCACGGCAATATAAATGATTTGTTGCCATGCCAAGCTCCAATAAGAGAAACCTAAGAAGGCTAACGTGATGGCCACTGCGCCCGAACAGACGAGTGCAATGGCGCCAATGATAGCGATTTCTCGGTTCATCATGTTCTTCGTCATATAGGCACTGTGGGCTATTCCGAAAGAGGAAATCACGAAACTCAAGAAGACAAAGCGTGACAGTTCTATCAAACAAGGCTCATGGATGTATGCCGCAATGAGTGGAGCAGCAAAGAAAAGCACGGTATAAATCACGAAACTGGCAAGGATATTGAACCAGAAGACCGAATTATAATCGCTTGCTTGTGGCGCTTTTAAGTTCACTAAGCCCTGCGAAAAGCCACTACTTTGCAGATTACCGGCAAGCAGTGTGAAGATAGTAAGCACGCCTACAATGCCATATTCAGCCGGACTGATGAGCCGTCCAAGGAAGATGCCGATGATTAAATTAAGCAATTGCGTCGTTCCACTGTTCATTGCACCCCAGAAGAGCCCCCTTGTTGTCTTCTCTTTCAAGCTTTCTGCCATTTCCGTTTCGTTTTAATTGCAAAATTACGACTATTTGATTGAAGTTCAAAAGAAAAGCATTATTTTTGCAATATGCAGCGAAAGAAGATCTTTCATATCGTTTCACATCTTGATGTTGGCGGTGCCGAACGCGTGGCGGTCAACATTGCAGAGTCGGCCACCGAGGGCATAGAGTATCATGTTGTGGAGCTTATCAGGGCGCATGGTGCTTTTACCAAGGTGCTCATTAAGGAACTTCAAGACCACAACATCTGCTATCATCGTGGCTGGATACCCGAGTTTCATTTCCATTATCTCTTCGAACGGTTAGCTGCCTTGACTTTTCCGCTGTGGTTTCTATGGCTCTTTCTGAAATATAAACCACGTGCCATACACTGTCATACAGAGATGCCCGACTTGGCAACTTACTGCTTTTTCCGTCTGTTTCCTTGGACTTTGAAACGCTGCAAGATTGTAAGAACCATTCACAACACGCGACTTTGGGCCGGTATGGAGCGCACGGGGCAGCGTGTAGAAGCCTTTTTCATCCGCCAGAATGCCAATGTCGCCATTTCAGAAGCCGTCAGAAAGAACTATCAGAACATTTATCATGCCTGCCCACCTATTATATATAATGGTGTGGCTCCCGTCAGTCAGCAACCTTACCCACATCTGAAAACCGACAAAACAAACATTCTTTTCGCCGGAAGATTTGAGGAACAGAAAGGCATCGACACACTGATTGAAATCATAAAAAGCCAAAAAGACAACCCATGCTGCTACTTCCATGTCATCGGCGGAGGTTCACTTGAGGCTGTTCTCACCGAGCAATTGGCCGAATGCAGCAACGTTTCAATCTGCAAACCCCTATTCAATTTAGCCTCATACATGGCTTCTTTCGACTTCCTGCTCATGCCTTCACGCTTTGAAGGACTGAGTATTCTATCGCTTGAAGCCAGCTTTAATGGACTTCCTACTATCATCAATGCCTGTCCCGGACTGTATGAAACACTGCCTGAAGACTGGCCTTTGCGCGTAGAAAATAATGATATCAATCAATATATCCATTTATTTAGCGATGTATTACCGACCATAAACCGCCAGCATTTGAAAGACATGGCACGACGATTTGCCGACGAACACTTCTCAATGAGAAGTATGCGAGCGGGTTATGAAAGGCTTTATTAAAACGAGATGAAAGCAATTTAGATATAAGAATAATTAGTATGAATTTCTGAGATAAATTATCTTGATTTCCGTTCTACACCATGTCGTAAACCAATGAAAATGAAGATAAAAAGCAAAATAAGTCAAAAAAATTTTGAAAATAAGTTTTTAAAACATATCTTTGCAGGCAGAATTAGAGATAAAATTAATAAACACTCACTGCGTATACAGTAATAACATTGTATATTATAAATCTAAAAAGAAAGAATTATGAAGAAGATTGTATTGGCTGCAGCATTGTTGCTCACTTCAGTTGCAACGTTTGCACAGCGCGAAGTTGGTTCATTGACCATTCAACCTAAGGTAGGTTTCAACGTTTCTAACGTCACAAAGACGAATGGTGACACAAGAATTGGTGTGGCAGCTGGTGCAGAAGCTGAATATCAATTAGGCGATATCTACTCTATTGCAGTAGGACTTCTCTACTCAAGTCAGGGTAATAAGCAGACAGTTGACTTGCCTCGTTTAGGTAAAGCTTCTGTAACTTGGGCGCCAAGCTACTTGAACATTCCTGTAGTTGCTAACGTTTATGTAGTTAAAAACCTTGCAGTTAAGCTCGGTGTTCAGCCAGGTTTCTGCGTTGCTAAAGACAAATTAAAAGCAAATACCTTTGATCTTTCTATCCCAGTTGGTTTGTCTTACGAGTACAAGAACTTCGTTCTTGATGGTCGTTACAACTTCGGTGTAACAAATGTTGCCAAAGGTGTTAACACAAAGAACAGCGTATTCCAGTTTACATTGGGCTATAAGTTCGACATTTGATAACGACAAAGAAGTAAAAGGGCAAAAGAGTGAGAAGGCCAATAATGGCAGATCTGCCGGCCAAATTCACGCTTTTGCCCTTTTTCTTTTTATCTTTTTTAGCACAATTTCGTGATACAAAGGGCGTAACTCCTCATTAAATTTCATCATTCAAGATTGAAAACAACACTTAGTGCAGGCCCGAAAAATCCGCAGACTATAGCTAACTATCCTGCAAAATGTCTTTTTTTCCCTTGAAAAAATAGACAGTTATCAATGGACTTTGCATGGTGAAGCCACCCAAAAGCAACAGAGAAAAGACTTCCATTTGTAAACTTTATGTCCCTGTTTTTAACTCTTTGTGGCCACACCAAATAGAAAAAGAGTTGCCCATTTACATGACTGTCTGGATGAATTTCACACCTTTAGCAGCCCAAGAAAAAACACGATATCACGTCATTTGCATCAAACGACGCTGCTATCTGCTTCATATTGCCATGCTTTCTGCATCAAGTCAGCTTGCTTTCTGCGTCACTTTACCGTCTAATATGGCACAAAATACAGACCCATGAGCCGCTATTTATTACATAAGAGGCAACGAATTACATTAAAGCATTGGTTATCAAGCAATTAAAAAGAAGCCTCAAAACTCGCGTATTTCCACCGAGTGACGATTTCTTTTGAAACAAGGCCCGTCCTGACGAGGCTTTTGTAAAATAACATGATGCATCTTTAACACATTTATCTACACACACTTCATGTCCTAAAACGAAAAAAGAGTTGTCTCGCGACAACCCTTTTACTTTTATACAAAAACATTATGAAATCTATGTAGCGAACAAGATTATTCTAATTGATAATGGTAATTAATATCTTGTATGACGGCGTTGCCGGACTTTCTCAAGTTTGCAAGCGCTATCGTTACTATAGTTATATGAGACTGGCAAGGCCGCTATGCCTTGCGTTTACAATATCGTTCGCACTGACTGCAGATGTCATAGCCCAGCAAGGTGCCGAGAATGAAATCTTCTTCGGGCGTGAGTTGATTGAGCGGACGACCTGCAAAGGTGCGTATAGCATCCATACATTCCTTGCGCCCAAAGAACAGATTGATACGCTTGTTGCCTACAGGCTGAATGAGATAATCAATACCTTGGCGCTCAAGTTTGCATACAGCTTGTTGCTGATAGCGGTCAGGAAAGGTGTAGAGAACCATGTTTCTCACACCCTTCTTGTATTGATAAATCTGCTCGGAGAGCACTCTCAAGTCGGTCGGTACAGCTTCAGTCTGCAGCATGTTGCTTTATTTTAGAGTTCTGGCTGAATTTCCTTCACCCATGCATCAATGCGTTCATCGGTCTTATCGTCCTCGTTAACCTCGTCAAGTGCAAGGCCAACGAAGTTTCCGTCAACGACAGCTTCAGAGTCATCATAGGTGTAACCATCGGCTGAAACCTGTCCAATGACCTTTGCACCAGCCTCTTTCACTGCATTGAAAAGCTCGGCCATACCACCACAGAAGGTGTCACAATAGCCCTCACTGTCACCGCAACCGAAGATAGCTACAGTCTTTCCACTGAGTCCGGCAGCCTTTAATGTCTTCACACCATCGTACCAATCGTCCTGCATTTCACCTGCACCCCATGTTGAAGTACCGAGAATGAGATTCTGATAAGCACCGATCTGATCGGCAGAAACTTTAGAAACATCGAAGACATCAGCGCTGTCTACACCGAGTTTTGTTGCAATACGAGAAGCAAGGTCCTGGCAAGTGCCTGTTGAAGAACCGTAGATAATACAAGTCTTATTCATTTTTTAATTCCTTTCTTAGTTTATGCTTGTGAGCATTTTCTATTTGATTGATTACGGTTGCAAAATTAATGGCTTTGCAATTAAGGTGCAATACCTAAAAAGAATGAAATGTATGAAATGATATTTTCACTATTTTTAGGTATTGAAAACAATTGGATTTCTTGATAACTTTGCAGTCGAATAAGTGCAGTGGTGATTGACTTCCTGGATTGTTCATCGAAAAGTGCCTTGCAATCCTTGGCATTCAGCTATTTCATGACACTGGGTTCACAATCAGATAGTCTGCACTTTTCTCTTTATCATAGAACAGAAACATTAAAAGAATAATAATGAAAAGTTGTAAGTTCAGAATGATAACGAGTCTCCTCTTCGCAGGATTGGCATTGCAATCCCAAGCACAGGTTAACGCTATCGACTCCGTAATGAATCATGTAAAGGGTAACAAACTCAGCGTAGGTGGCTATGGTGAAATCGGTTACACACGCGAATTCTTCAGTGACAATCCTTATAAATACAGCCAAGCCGGCAAATATAAGAACGATCCGAGCCATGGAAAGTTTGATATCCCCCATGCAGTTATCTACTTAGGTTACGACTTTGGCAAAGGTTGGACTATGGGAACAGAGATTGAATTCGAGCATGGTGGCAGCGGAAGTTCCTATGAAAAGGAGTACGAAGAAAGTGGAGAATGGGAACACGAGGTAGAGAAAGGCGGAGAAGTTGAGTTAGAACAGTTCTGGATTCAAAAGAGTTTCTCCCGCATGTTCAATCTCCGTGCAGGCCATATCGTTGTACCTATCGGCTTAACGAACGCTTATCACGAGCCATTGAACTTCTTTACGGTCTATCGTCCGGAGGGAGAAGCAACCATACTTCCCTGTACCTGGCACCAGACGGGTATCAGTCTGTGGGGTCATATAGGGCAGGACTGGAAGTATCAACTGCAGTTTTTGGCCGGATTGAATGCCTTGAGCTTCAACCGCGACAATTGGATTAAGAAAGGAGCAAGCTCTGCTTTCGAGTTCGAACCGGCCAACAAGTATGCCGTAGCCTTGCGTATCGACAACTATTCTATCCCTGGTCTACGCCTCGGTATAAGCGGATACTATGGTCACAGCATCGACAATTCACTCGGTCGCGATGCGAATGGAACAGCAGCTAAACTCAAGGGAGCCGTTACCATCGGCTCTGTTGACTTCACATTCAACCGTTTCAACTGGATTGTTCGAGGCAGCTTTGACTATGGGCACTTAGGCGATGCAGAGAAAGTACAGTTACTTCCAGGACGACAGACAAAGACTTCACCTTTCAATCACGACCCTGTCAGCAAGACAGCTATAGCTACAGGCATTGAAGCCGGTTGGGATTTGTTCTCCCAAATTGCCCGTCTGCATCAGGATAATCAGAAACTTTATCTCTTCGGCCGCTATGAATACTACAACTCTTACAAGGCAAGTGGCACACAAATGAAGTTTCCTTATACTGAAAAAAACCGCATCGCATTCGGTTTCAACTACTATCCAATCAAGCAGATTGTTGTGAAAGGCGAGTATTCTCACCGCTTCTTGAAGAGTGCTTACAATAATGAGCCATCGGTTTCTCTTGGAGTTGCCTATGAAGGTTTCTTCCTTTAAGGGTGAAAAAAGAAACGAATAACAAGGTAAGTCTATACCTTTTTAAATAAGAGTAACAAGGAATCTTAACTTAATATACAAACAAATGAAAAAGATTTTCAAGTATGCCATGCTCTTTGCCATGGTTTGTTCACTGACAACTGCCATGACTTCATGCAGCAGTAATGATGATGACACCCCACAAACCGGCCAGTTAAGCGAGGGCGACAAGTATCTTCAGAAGGTGCTTGCAGCCAATGTTGACAACACCATTAACCCCACTTACAAGGCTTTGGCCGACGGATGTGAGAAACTAAACAATGAACTTGAGGCCCTGACACCAGGTTCAATCACACAGCAACAAGTAGATAATGTATGCAAGACTTTCCTCGAAGCGCGTGCCAACTACGAGAGCAGTGAGGCATTCCTGCTTGGTGCAGCCTCTCACTTTCTTATCGACCCACACATCGACTCATGGCCTCTCGGTCTTAATGAGCTTTACAATTACCTCAAAGCTGACCACAAATACAAGATTACCGACCAAAGTATTCTCGGCTTCCATGGTATTGAATTCATCCTCTTCCGCGACGGTAAACCACGCAAAGCAGCTGAATTGAACTCACATGACAGCTACAATCAGGCCGGTATTGACTTCACTATCTTCAGCGGGACACAAGAACTTGACTACGCAAAGGCCGTTGCTGAAGACCTCCGCAACAGCGTTTATCGCTTGGAATGTTCATGGGATGAGAATGCAAACAAGGAGCATGTGAAAGTTCTCGACGAATTGGAAACCGTCTACAAGACCGATAAAGGCTTCTCTTACGGCTACGAAATGAAGAATGCCGGCGACCCAACCAAGAGCACATACAACACAGTTAAGCTTGCTGTCAGCTCTGTATTGACAGGCGACAACAGTGCAGGTGGTATTGCAGATGAGGTTGGTAACACCAAGATCAACAATCCATTCTCCGGTAAAGACGAAAGTTATATCGAGTCACCTTACAGCTATAACTCCCTCACTGACTTCCAGAACAACATCCACAGCATTGAAAATGTATGGTTCGGCGGTGTAGAAGGCAAGCGCGGTGAATACAGTTTCCACAACTACTTCAAGAAGTATGACGCCAAAGTAGGCCAGCGTGTGGAGACAGCTATCAGCGATGCACTGAAGCAAATCGCTGCAATCAAGTACCCATTCGTTAAGAATATCAAGGATCCTCAGTGCAAGAATGCAATCAAAGCATGCCAGGAGCTGAACGATGCACTTGCTGCAGCCTCTGATTTTGTAGGCAAGAACAACAAGTAAACAACCTATCCGGCATTGCCAATGCAATACATACGGGCATGAAGGAGACGCTTCTTCATGTCCGTATCTACGCATTTTGAAAAACGATACTCTACAAAACAAAAAATATTATGATACAGAAAATGAATTTCGGAAAGCTCTTACTGCTCGGCACAATGATGTTAGCAGTGACGGCTTGTAGCGACGATGACAACATCAAACCCTACAACCCCAATGAGAACATCGGTAAGAATGTAGGCAATTTCAGTGCTGCCGAATGGTATCCCGGAGGCGAGAAAGGAACCACTTCGAATGAAGAAGGCTGCTACAGTAACCCATCTCCCGAGATAGAAGAAGCTGGATTATACCAGACTTTCAAGCGCGGAGAGACTTTCTTCGACCACGCATACACCCTCTTTAACCGTCCTTACACGGGTCTTGGTCCTGCATATGTGCGTTCAGGTTGCGAATACTGCCACCCTTCTTACGGTCATGGCAAGCGCCAAAACAAGTATGAAGCCGACCAAATGGGCAATGGATACCTGCTCGTCATCTATCATCCTACGGCAGGAACCGACCCTGACGGCGTGAAATATGCAGCCAACTCATACATCCGTCAGGTAACAGGTATGCCGCAAACCAAGGCAATGTATCCTTTCAAGGCACCTGTTGACGAACGCGGCATTCACATGGAATGGAAGAAACTTTCAGGCACCATGCCCTCTGGTCTGTCTGCAACGCAGTTCCCTGATGGTGAGAAATACGAGCTGACTTATCCCGAAGTAACCATCGAACAGAGTGCTTTCAACACCAATCCGAAGCCTACCAACTATGAAGTCCGGCTCGAATCAACGATTGGTATGTATGGCACAGGCCTGCTTGATGCCATTGATCAAGACTCCATGAAGGTGCAGTATGCCCGCGAAGCAGCCAATCCTCACGTGAAACTCAACCCTGGTATGTGGGACACTGCAGCCCAAGATTGGGCAGCTTCGGCATGGTATAAGCTGGCAGACGGCACAAAACGCGTGAAGAAATTCACCTATGCAATGACTCGTGCATCGCTTCTTGACGGCCCAGGTGCCAATGCTATCTGGAACATTACCAACGTTACGCGCAGCGACCGCCACTATCTTTACACCACAGCTGCATGGGCAAAGGCCATGAGTGAAGACGAAAGCGTCATCAAGGAAATTCAAGAACAGGGACAAAAGCCGTCATCTCTGCTTCATCCCTACTACGGAGATGGCACCAAAGCAGGTATAAAGAAGCTTGTGAATGACTTGTTAAGCCTCAACAGTAACAAGCCCGAAACGCACAAAGCCTATAAGAAATACTTCGTAGACATGGCACCTTGGAACGGACAGGAAGAGATGCGGGATGAAGACTACTATGCTTTCGCCGTATGGCATAAGGGACTTGGCGTGCCACAGGCCCGTAATCTCGACTCGAAAGAAGTGCAGCGAGGCAAGCAACTCTTTTATCAGATGGGCTGTACTGCCTGCCATCGTCCTTCATGGACTATCAAAAAGGACAACAGTTGGGTTGATCCCATCAGCCGCAACTATGCTTCTATAGGTCATGGTCTGCCTGATTACAGCGGAACGACTATCTGGCCATACACTGACCTCGTGCAACACAGGCTGTTTATGATGAATAATATCCGCACGGGATGGTGCAGAACGACACCGCTCTGGGGTCGCGGACTGTCTATTCAAGAGACAGGTGAAGGCTCAAGACTGCACGACTGCCGTGCTCACAACGTGGTTGAAGCCATCATGTGGCACGCTTACAGCAAGGAGAGCGATGCCTATTTTGCCGCTGAAAAGTTCTATAAATTGAAGAAAGCCGATAGAGATGCTGTCGTAGCATTCATCAATGCGATATAGAAAAAAACACACACAAGCTCTCTAAAACCCACCCCCAACCCCTCCCGAAGGGAGGGGAGGGCGAGCGGGGAAGGGCTTATGATGGCGCAATACGATAGCCTATGATGCATGATGTGTTGCGAAATGTTAGTTCTGCGATAGCCAATGATGCATGATGTGTTGCGAAATGTTAGTTCAACGACAGTCAATGATGCATGATGCATTGTGCATTATGCATTAACAAAAGGGGAAGGAAGCAAGCTTGCAGACGTTTAACCAAGGGTTTGTTGGCTTTCCGAGCCAACGCAAAACGCCTCCAACAGCTTGAAAGATACGGTGAAAATGCGATTGCAGATGCAGGAGGTTGGAATTTCAGTCCATACACCCTGTTTTGTAACACATAATCCGTTGACAATCAAATCATTACAAACAGAGTTCTCATATGCGTCAAGTTAGCGTGCAATATGCGTCAAATGACCGTGTCATCTGCGTCAAGTCAGCGGCTGATATGACGCATATGAGAACCTCACTTCATAGGTATTAGTTATTTTACTGTTTTTCTTCATGACTCAACATCATTTCAAATACATTGCATTTACATTTTTCTTGCTCTGCACAACCTTGTTTTCGTGCAGCGATAAAAATGGAGATGACGGTGACAAGACACAGAGACTCACGCTTCAGCAAGTCGTAGAGAACGATATAGACGGTATCATCCGCGAGCGATATAAAGTGTTGGCAACAAGCACCGACGCCTTTTATAAAGCGCTGTCTGCACTCGAAACGCCTGCAATGACGCAAGAGCAGTTAAACCAAGTGTGCCGACTGTTTCTCAAAGCCCGCGGTACCTATGAAAAGAGTGAAGCCTTCTTCTTCGGTGCCAACGCCCATTTCTCCGTAGATTCTGACATCAATTCGTGGCCTTTAGACCGTCTCCGCTATCAACAGCTCATGGAAAGCAACGACCCACTCGACCGTACAGAAGGCTGGCCTTCAGGCATTGTGGGCTGGCATGGCATTGAATATGTAATCTTCAGAGACGGGAAACCGCGCCCCACTGACGACATCAAACCGCGTGAACTCAAATATGCCAAGACCTTGGCAAGCAATCTCCGACTGCGTTGTTTCCAGCTTCATTGCGGTTGGAATGCCGATGCAGAGCCTCGCTATAAGACTGAACTTGATGCGGCAAGTCTGCCTTATCAATCGCCGGAAGGCACCGACTACCGCAGTTATATGCTTACGGCCTACACGCCACAGCGGGCAGCTCAAGTCATCCTTACAGGCGACAAAGGCATGATGGGGCTTGCCGATGAAATGGCACGCACGAAGTTTGGCGAGCCTTTCGAACATCAAGATGCCGACTATATTGAGTCGCCTTACAGCCACACTTCATTGGAAGACCTGCGCGATAACCTGCAGAGCATCAGCAATCTATGGTATGGAAGCCGCAACGATGCCTTTGATGCATGGTTCAAAACGCGCAATCCTGCCATTGCAAAAGCTGTCGGAGAAGCTTTCAACAAAGCGCTTCAGGCCATTAACAGCGTGCCCGAACCCTTTGTAAAGCACTATAATGATGCCGCCGTGAAGCAGGCCATAGAAGCTTTGGAAAACTTAGGAAAACAACTTGAGCAAGCAAACGACTTTATACAAAAACACAATGATTAAGAAAACAGTATTCATTCTCTATGTAGTTTTGATTGTAGTGATGGCAGCGGCCACCATTATTGAACACTTCTATTCTACGCCCTTTGCCTCACAATATATATATGGTGCATGGTGGTTCTGCCTGTTGTGGGCATTCTTGGTGGCTGCCGGTGTGGTCTATATCGTGAAGTCTCGCCTGCGAAAATGGAACCTCCTACTGCTTCATCTCTCAATGATTGTGATACTCCTTGGCGCTTACCTCACCCACACAACAGGTTTCAAAGGCATGGTGCACCTACGGGGTGACCAGCCCACAAACCTTTACACAGAGATGATCTCCATGTCAGAAACGCGCACGCATCAGCTGCCGTTCTCTGTCCGTCTCGACCATTTCGACATACAATATCACGACGGGACACAGGCTGCTTCGGATTATACGACCCACTTTGTCATAACAGATGGGGAGACAATTACACGTGCAACCGTGTCGATGAATAAGGTATTTTACTACCATGGTACACGTTTCTATCAAGCCAGTTACGACACCGACAACCACGGAAGTTACCTCAGTGTGAACAGCGATCCCTATGGACTTCCCGTCACATACACGGGCTATGGCCTGCTGTTCTTTTCGCTTTTATGGCTTCTTGTCGACCCTCAAGGAACATTCAGAAAGTTGCTTCGCAGTCCCGTTCTCAGGAAATCATTGGCCACATTGCTGCTGCTTGTCGCATCGTCATCGGCAGTCCACGCCACCAAAGAGCGCTTTTCAGCTCCTGTCATCGACCAACCCGTTGCCGAAAAGTTCGGAGATCTCTATATCAACTACAACGAACGCATCTGTCCCTTGCAGACTTTCGCCCTTGATTTCCTAAAGAAAATCTATGGCAAACGAAGCTATAAAGGTGATGATGCCACGCAAGTGCTGATGAGTTGGATATTCTTTGACGATGCATGGAATAGTGAACCGATTGTGCATGTCAACAGTGCAGAGATGCGCGAAACGTTCGGATTGCCCGAATATACGAATGTGAAAGCATTCTTTCAAGACGGAGAATACGTCCTCGGGCAATATGTCTACGACTATCAGCAGGGACAACAGGATGCGCTTCACAAGGCTTGTGCCGACATGGACAGCAAGCTTCAAATCATCATGTCGCTGCAGAAAGGCACACCACTTGCCATCTTCCCGCATACGTTTCGTGGTGGGCAGACACAGTGGTTTTCACCATTTGAGGTGTATCCCAAACAGCTTCCAAAGAATGATTTCTTATTGATCAAGAGCTATTTTCCGGCACTCTATCAAGCCGTTTCCGGGCGAGAAGACGGCAATGCCATTCAACTCATTGAGCAACTGCGAAGCTATCAGCAGCGCAATGCAGGCGTCTCGCTCCCTACCGACATGCAGTTTCGGGCCGAGAAATGCTACAACAGCGTGCCTTTTGCAACGGTTCTTTTCATCTTCAACCTTACATTTGGCCTCATCAGTATGCTCCTTGTGCTCCGCCGGTTGACCACTTCCAAGACGCATCTCTTGGGCCTGCGTCCGTCAATCCTGCATGGATTGCTCATCATGTTGCTTGCTGTTTCATTCCTTGCACTGTCATTTGCCTTGGCATTGCGCTGGATAATCAGCGACAATATCCCTTTAAGCAACGGCTATGAGTCTATGCTTTCCATGGCTTGGTTTGTCATGTTGATTACCCTTGTGACGGCTTTGGCCATGCAATCGCTGCGCTTACTTGTCATCACTTTTGGCTTCTTGCTGAGCGGTTTCTTTCTTTTGGTCAGCCATATCGGTCAAATGGACCCGGCAATCGGCCATATCATGCCCGTATTGAACAGTCCGTTGCTGAGCGTTCACGTGAGTATCATCATGATGAGTTATGCACTTCTGGCCCTCACTTTCATCTGCGGACTCACTGCCTTGACGCTCTCTGCACTGCAACACATGCGAGGCTGTCAGCAAACAGCACAGGAACAGTCGGCAGCTTTAATGATATTGAGCCGCATTTTCCTTTATCCTGCCATCACAACGCTTGGACTTGGCATCTTCATCGGTGCGATATGGGCCAACATCAGCTGGGGAAACTACTGGTCGTGGGACCCGAAAGAGACGTGGGCGCTTATCACTTTCATGGTCTATGCGGTGCTTCTTCACCTGCAAAGTGTACCTGCTCTCCGCGCTCCTCAACGCTTCCACCTCTACACAACGATTGCTTTTCTGACGATAGTCATGACTTATTTCGGCGTGAACTACGTGCTTGGAGGCATGCACAGCTATGCTTAGGGAGAGCCTCCCCTACCCTTTCATAACGAGGGGAAAGCCAAAGCAGAGGGCGACAGAGGGCATATGATATCGACAAAATAAAACAATTGATGAATAAAGAATAACAGATGATGCCGAAGACAAATACACAAGAGGTTGTTTCCAACTTCACAACACTCCGCCATTCCGGTCGGACTCCCCTCCTTGCTGAGGGCTCTGGGGAGGCTTTTCCAGTAAAAATTGCGGATGAAGCCTCGTTCATCATCCACGCATCCGACCCTTGTGCGCCCTTTACTACACAGCTCCAGGAGGTTATCTCGCGTTACGATGAAATCAAAAACAGGCTGATGCCCGATGCAGAAGCCGTCATGAAGCGCTATTTTCTGAGTGATGCTGCCAATCAGGAAGACGAAGTTTATGCCACAGATGAGTCTGACTGTGCCCTCTCCGTAGTACAACAACCACCGCTTGACGGCACGAAAGTCGCCCTCTGGGTTTATCTGTTATCCGGCATCAAGAGGCAGAATTGCACGCATGGTGTATATAGTGTGACCCGCGGTGCCTACGAACACCTGTGGTATGCAGGTGCCGTGGCAAACTCATCAAGTTCAGAACACCAGACCACACGCATTCTTGAAGACTACGTGATGCGCCTCATTGAAAACGAATGTACGTTGAAAGACAACTGCGTTCGCACGTGGTTTTTCGTCAACGACATTGACAACAACTATTCAGGTGTAGTGAAAGCGCGCAATGAAGTGTTCATGACGCAGGGCTTAACGCCCGAAACTCACTACATTTCCAGCACGGGAATAGGTGGTCGGGTGGCCGATTCCAAGGTGTTTGCCACAATGGATGCCTACGCCGTGAAAGGCTTGTTGCCGGGGCAGATGACTTATCTCTATGCGCTTGACCACATGAACCGCACGAGCGAATATGGCGTAAGCTTTGAAAGAGCGACTCAAATTGACTACGGAGATCGCCGACATGTGTTCGTTTCGGGCACTGCAAGCATCGACAACCAAGGGCAGGTGGTCTGGCCACGCGACATCAAACATCAAGTAAAACGCATGTGGGAGAACGTTGAAGCCTTGCTGAAAGAAGCCGAAATGAACTTCAACGATATCACGTTTGCCCTTGTCTATCTGCGTGATCCGTCTGATTATGCTGTCGTTTCAGCCCTCTTCCAGAAGCAATTCCCCAACACTCCACACCTCCTGCTCCATGCTCCGGTGTGTCGACCAGGCTGGTTAATCGAAATGGAATGCATGGCAGTGAAGGCTATCCACAATGAAAGATTTCCCGAATTTTAATGCTTTCATGACTTTTTTGTATCTTTGCTGCGAATTAAAAGAATGATTTAGCAATGAAATTCAATGTGAAGACAGTGTGCGTTATGGTGCTCACCGCACTGATGACTCTTATTTCTTGCGGTGGCAATGACCATGAACCAAATGGGAAAACGACACCGAAACCCGACGTAAAACCTACGGAAACAGTGACGAAATACGTTGGAGGCGACATTTCACTCCTGCCGGAATACGAGAAAGCGGGAGCCATTTTCAAGGACAAGGGGACTGCCGTTGCCCCGCTTGTGCTGTTCAAGAATGCAGGCTGGAACGCCATGCGACTGCGCCTTTTCGTCAATCCTGACCAATACAAAGGGGCAGATCGCGCCCCGAATGCATGCCAGAACTTAGCTTATATCCTGCCTTTGGCCAAACAGATCAAGGCTGCAGGCTTCAAACTTCTGCTTGATTTCCATTACTCCGACACGTGGGCTGACCCCGCAAAGCAATGGACTCCGGCTGCCTGGGCAGGGCTTGACGACAGTCAATTGGCTGCAAAACTCAAAGCTTATACAGCGGAAGTGCTGACGAAGATGAAGCAAAACGGCACGGAACCCGACCTTATCCAGACCGGCAATGAAATCAGTTATGGCATGCTCTGGGGGCAGAATGCAGCCACAGCACGCTATTGTTATCCTTCATCTCCACAGGAAAACTGGAACCGTTTCACGCAATTGCTGCATGCTGCAACCGCTGCATGCAGGGAGATCTGCCCCAAAGCAAAGATTATTCTGCACACCGAACGTGTGTCAACTACCCAGCAACGCGACAACACCAACTATCAGGCACTGCTCAATTTCTATCAGCAGATGCAGTTGGCAAAGGTTGATTACGACATCATCGGCCTCAGCTACTATCCTTATTTCCATGGCCCGATGAGCGAACTCAACGCGGCCATTTCGCGTTTAGAGACCTCGTTCAGCGGTAAAGACATCATGCTTGTGGAGACAGGCTACCCCTACAAATGGCCCGTAGGCGGTTCAACTTTCGACTATACTGCCCAATATCCCTACTCGCTTCAAGGCCAACAGCGCTTCACTGCAGCCCTTATCACGATGCTGAAAACCCACAAACGCGTGACAGGATTATTCTGGTGGTGGCCCGAATACAATGCTTTCAGCACCCAACTCAGCGGTTGGTACAACGCACCTCTGTTCGACAGCACCACCGGAGAGGCCACACCGGCATTGTATGAACTGAAGAAATTCGCTGAATAATCACTGACATTACTCGTCGCTTCGACACAGATTGTTTGTTGAAGCGACAAATCATATGATGCACTCAACGCAGGTGCATAATGTAAATGATACGGAAAATCAGCAGAACGCCCCACACTATAGTGAACAACACATCCCTTATAGTTCTCTTTTTTCGCTTTTCTTCGTCTTCAATCTTTGGGGCATTGATGATTAAATCATAGAGATTCGCTATGAATGCCAATGCAAACACGACGGCAACAAAGATAGAATTAGCCATAATTTAATTGCTATTCAGATTATACTTCGTGGTGAATTGTGGTGCAAAGATAGTCTATTTAATTCATCATGCATAATTCATCATGCATAATTTTGAATTGGACAAAAACACAAAGCGAAAGCCTTTAGAAAGTAATTTACATCATTTGAGCGTGTGATTTGACGCAGATTACACTGCAATATGATGCATTTCACAGCCTCATTTGGGTCACTTTACAGCATGATTTAAGCCATTTCATAGCCCCATTTGACGCTCATTGAAGCACTTTCTGAAATTACCCTACCCCACAACTTGCCCCAAATATCATAACCATTTGACTATCAGTAATTCAAAACTACTCCAAAACGATATCTTCACAACATGAGAAAGAAGAGAAAAACAGGCTGAAACGGAAGAGACGTTTCAATACTTTGCTGCTTTAGGGGCACATGGCGTAAAGGCTGTACCAAACAAGATTTTTCACTATCATATAAACCAGACTCTCCGACATCCAACCTTGAAAACATCTTACAAAAAGAGTTAATTACTTCTAAGTTGCCTTTCATTTATTTGGGAAGCACCGCAGAACTGTCTATCTTTGCACACTCTTGCGAAGCCCTTTGTCTTTCCAGCGATGCCGGGATAGAGGCTTTCTGCGAGAGAACTCTCTGACTTAACTCAAAATAACACAAGGGATGTTTATCAAGTATCTTTGTTTTGGCATCGCATAAATAATATCATCATTCATCTTAAAGTTATGCAATACGTAATTATTATTTTTATGACTTTTTTTGTATTGAGACTGTTTTCTCTTTATTTTTCAATCCGAAATGAGAAACGTTTACTCAGGTGTGGGGCCATACAATATGGCAAGTTCAACTCGCTTTTAATCACTTTGGCACACATCGCATATTATTTTTCTGCCTTATACGAAGCTTATGCCACAGGCATCGAGTTTGAGAAAGTGTCAGGCATAGGGCTTGCAATTATGACGTTTGCCTATCTCATACTTTTCTATGTCGTTTACAAGCTTCGTGATATATGGACTGTCAAGCTCTATATCGTGCCTAATCAGCGCATTGAACGTAGTTTCCTATTCCGCACAGTGCGCCACCCGAACTATTTTCTCAACATTATCCCCGAACTTATAGGTGTGGGATTGCTCTGTCATGCGTGGTTCACGCTATCTATTGGTCTGCCTATTTACCTATGTTTGCTTGCTGTGCGCATACGCCAAGAAGAGCGAGCCATGAAACCGTTATTAAGTTAATCAGATGAAAATCATTTGGCATTTCATACAAAAATAAGGCAGGAAACATTCCTGCCTTATTTTATATAGGGCTGTGAAATAAGTCAACCCACTATCAATATACTATCTTTTTGCCATTAACAATATATATTCCTTTACGCGGTTTCTCTACCTGGCGTCCCTGCAAATCATACATAGTTTGTTTGTCACTCTGCTGAGTTAGCTTGTGGATACCCGTTGTACCATTTTCTTTCTTACCCTTGAACAGATGCTCAATCTTTGTATTTTTATAGATAATGGAAAAGTTGAGATCCAAGCTTCCATCCTTATGCACAAAGCTTTTATCCTCATAAATAATCCCCTCAAGTAGCAATGTATATACTTTATCCTTTGTAGTAAAAGAACCATAAAGATTACTTGGTACGTATATTTGCCACTTATTACCCTTTGACATCAACAGACAATTCTTAAAGGGAATATTATCAAAAGAGTACTGTCCTACGGAAAAGTCCTTAAGAGTCAACACTGTATAACCGTTTTCTCCTTTACTTATTTCTATTTTCAGCTGTTTCTTCGCCCCTTTAGTTGTGCCCTTATCATTTGTAATCTCCGTTGTAGCCTCACCTTGATATGTGCCATAAACAGATGTCGGCACGTTTTCCGGTTTATTTCCTTGCGCCATCAACATCGTAACTTGCGTCAAGAGCATAAATACTAACATGGGAATCCTGTAAAATGTCTTCATAATCTTTGTCCTTTATTAAATGATAATTATTAAATATATAAAATAAGTGAAATCATCTGCAAATCTTCATATGCAAGATATTTCTATGATTTAGAATGCTCAAAATTGTGGCAAAGGTATATAAATATTGGGAAATATAAGTATAAAATGAATTGAAAAAACGAAATATCATATTCTTTTGCATCTTAAAACGAATTATAGGTTTGAAACAAGCAAGAATAAATGTCCTTTTAAAAAGAATTAAGTTGTAAGCTATTGATAACAGGAATGTTTTGCGTTCCCATATTGTTGATTTCGAAATGAGCATGAAAAGAAATTTTGAAATCTTTTGGATTATTATTCATTTTATGACTCTTTTGGACTATATCCTTGCTCATTTCAAAATAAACATATACCTTTGTACCCGAATTATCAATTTGGTTTTAAAATGAAAAAGATTGTATTTATGTTATTAGCAGCAGGCATACTCACCTCCTGCTCAAAGGATAATCAGGACATTCCTACCCCACCTCCCCCTGTAAAACAAAAGCTTGACTACATTTCCAAAATAGAGGAATACGACAAAGCAAGCATGAAAAAGAATTATGAAATCAGCTTCAGCTACGACGGTCAGAAGCGTCTTACATCGTTTGAAGAAACATATCCCGGCACCAATTCCAAGAAAGTGTATAATGGAACGCTGACTTACGCCGATAAAGAAGTCATACTCAACTACACCAATAACAAATACCAAACGAATTTGATAAAGCCTACTGAAATCCGTTTGGCATTGGATGCAAAAGACAAAGTGAAGCAATTGAAAGAAACCATATACTTCAAAGATGGAACAGAGACTCGCATAGAGAAAGACCATGTCTATGACAGCGAGGGGCATCAAACTTCATACAAGTCTCCGTTTTACGATGCGGTGACCTTGACATGGCAAAGGGGTGACCTAATCAAGTCTGTTTATACGAAAGGGAAAACAACGACCATAAACCGCAAGTATGCGACAACTGCAAACCATACTTACCCTGATCTCAACCTGTTCCTCCAGGGAATGGCAGCTTCATCAACATGGAAGTATCTCTGGGCAGACCTTTTAGGACTGCGTTCCACCCATTTACTGGAAAGTATAGACTGGCAGAATGATACACCATCTACAGCAACCTACATTTACAAAACAGATACCAAAGGCAGACCTACAGAGGTTGAAGTGAAGCGAAGCAAAGCATACACCAATATGCTTGTAATCACATACGTAGAGAAGTAGCCTTTCTCTATTTCATTGTTTATCATGGTGGGAGGAGCCGTCAAGCTTCCTCCCACTGATATTTTATGATGATTAGTTTTGCAGGGGAAATGAAACAATGGCGATGAAGCAGGGAAAGCAGCTAATCAGTAAAAATCTAACAGCAGATTATTTCACACATACCAATTTGTTTAGGGTAGCATAAAGATCGATGCAACTCCCCAAAAAAGCCACAGCTCTGAAGCGTACTTAGATTGACAGCAGCAACACCTTGAACTTAGACATATAAGCTTTCCCCTTTCTGCACATAGTAAAAACTGCAACAACGGCCATTACTTTCAATCTTCAACATCAATAGTTTCTGGGATTCTTCTTCAGTAAGTTCGGCCGAAATAGGCCGTGATTTCCGACTACTCTGCACGACACTACGTATCATTTTCCGCATAACTGAAATTCTTGAAGGTGGCAGTCTACACAAAAATTACCATACTACAAGCTGCCAAGACTACCAATAATATTGTTTCCCTTTTCATGACATACTTCACATTTCTTGATTAAACACTGCTGACAAAGACAAAGCTTTTATGATGAGGCCTTGTGGAATGTTGTATCAAAGACTTTATGCAATGTAACAAATCTAAATAGAAAACGAAAGTAAGCCATATCAAGAAACCATGTAACTTGCGTCATGTTACGGTGTAATCTCATTCATTTTACGGCGTAATCTGACGCAAGTTGCAACGCATGTAATTTGCCCATAATTTTCAATCGCTGGCAAGGAGCTGTATCATCTGTATTGAATCACCCTTTATCAAGTGCAAACTTTTATGGCAGCTGCAAATGGACTGCGTCCATTTGCAGCTGTTTCTTTTACGCGATAATAAATGGTCGGAGGGTTAAAGCAGGCTCTTGATTGCTGCATCAATATCCTTCACCTGTACATCGCGCATCTTCACACTGTTGTCTTTGCCTATAAGAAAGAAGGTAGGAATGCGCTGAACGTTATACTGGGAAAGCACCTGTGAGTCGGTTC
Organism: Segatella oris; assembly: GCF_900637655.1. NCBI lineage: Bacteria > Pseudomonadati > Bacteroidota > Bacteroidia > Bacteroidales > Prevotellaceae > Segatella > Segatella oris. The sequence continues at coordinate 1,116,776 of NZ_LR134384.1, read as the reverse complement.
CGGCGTCATCATGCACGCTGATCCAGGGCAGGGCAGCCGTTTGGGTCTTCCAGAAATGCTCGTCGGGATCAATGGAAACCTGATAGATTTCAAAGCCTTGAGCGTGATATTTGTTATAGAGGTCGCGCAACATCATGATGCGCTTGGTGCTGTTTTCACCGGCAAAGACATGGAAGTCGAGCATGACTACCTTACCGGTAAGGTCAGACAAGCGACGCAAGTTGCCCTTGTTGTCGCGCAAAGCAATGTCGATGATGCCGCTCACTTTCACTTTGCTGGCGTCAATCTGGGCCTGCTGCTGCTCTGCCTGAAGGATGCGCGCATCCTTCATACCCTGTAGGGCAATGTTGTGAAGATTGAGTCCACGCTCTGCTTTTGGGTAATAAGTGTCCCAACTTGTTGCCACAGCAGCATATACTTTGTTGTCTTCCCGATTATTTCGTGGGTTGAAAATCAATGTTTGTTGATTGCCGATAATAACGGTTTGGAATAGTGCAAAGTAGGCATAAGCCTTCATTGGCTCCTTGAAGATGTAGTTAAGTTTCACCTTATTCTTGTAGGTTTCGAGGGCTGAAGCAATATTGGCTTCTACAGCTTCTACACCCAAAGTAGGGTTCTTGATAATATCATTAATCTGCTTCTGAAGGCCTTGCTGCATGAGTGCAAGCGTCTTGATCTTGCAGCAGTTCACACTTCCTGTAACCTCATATTTCGATGCCATGCGCGGATAAGCAGCCTTGATATTGACTGTTTCCGTGGAGTCGATGCTCACGTTGATAATCTGTCCGTCAATACGCAGACGGTAGAAATCGGGCACTTCGGGGGCCTTTTCGCTGAAAGAAAAGCTTCCGTCCTCGCCTAATTTCACAGAATCTACGACTACAGGACCGTTGAGACTCATGTTTTCAAAATAGAGCGTGGAATCTTTGGCATTGGTAATCTCACCGTCAACATGGAACTTCCTGTTGTTACAAGAAGCCAGACTCAATGCTGTAAGCATGATAGTTGCGACAGAAAAAAGGCTTTTTATCTTCATTATTCTTGTTTTTTCAAGTTCTGATTGCAAAAGTACATAAAATTTAGAAAAGTAAAACAGTAAACAGATAAAAAGGTAATAAACCGTGAAGTTTTTTTATATCATGCGGGCAAGTAACATTCCTATATACACGGCTACAATACCAAGGACGACACTTCCGCCTGAATATGCGGCGGCTTGCCATAGCTGTTGGGTGCGAAGAAGGGTCAAAGTTTCGTTGCAAAACGTAGAAAAGGTAGTGAAACCGCCACAAAATCCCACTGTCAGAAAGAGTTTCCAACTCTCTGACATGCCTGTACCTCGGTCGGCAATGCCATAGAAAAATCCTATAAGTAAACAGCCCAAGAGGTTTACAGTCATTGTACCCATCGGGAAAACGGCAAGGAAAGTGCCCTGCAAAAGCTTTGGAAGAAGCCATCGAGAGACTGATCCCAAGGCACCTCCAATGGCAATATAGAAAATCGATTGCAACATATCTTCGGCAAAAATACACATTTTCATGCTTTTATTGTATAGAAAACACGAAGAAAAATCATTCCATTCGGGAATTTCCTCCCTACAAACAATGCAATAAGGATTTGCTATATATCATTGGTCATCAGCGATATAAGCCTATAACAAGCTTCATATACCACATAGACTTCATAACATTGATAGGGAAATCCCCCTTTAGAAATAGGAAAATTCCTCTTGAACGATACAATAAAAAGCTATAGTTTTGCAAACAGAAAAATGAAGAGAGTTATACTTTTTCTCAATAGGTAAAGCTTTTTAGAGGGTAAATAGATTTCAGGTTACAAAAAGATTAGAGAGACAAAATTTTCAGATTAGCTTGGTTTAGGACAGCAGCAAGACTCGTAAGTGTTTGCCACTGTCCTCTTTTATATTTAAAAATGCTGAAAAACTTCAAGCTGTATTCTTTCGTTTCACATATAATAGGTAACTTTGCGGAGATTTTAGATGTTTGACAAAACAATAAGTTATTAAATTTTAGATGAACGTTATTACAAAAACAGTTCAATTGCCTGATGGGAGAACCATCACAATTGAGACCGGAAAGGTTGCAAAACAAGCTGATGGTGCTGCGGTTCTTCGCATGGGCAACACAGTACTCTTGGCAACTGTTTGTGCAGCAAAGGATGCAGTTCCGGGTACAGATTTCATGCCTTTGCAGGTTGATTACCGCGAGCAGTACAGTGCTGCAGGTCGTTTTCCAGGCGGTTTCACCAAGCGTGAAGGTAAGGCGAGCGACAATGAGATCCTGACTTCTCGCCTCGTGGACCGTGCTCTTCGTCCACTCTTCCCTTCCAATTATCACGCTGAAGTGTATGTACAAGTGATGCTTCTTTCAGCCGATGGCGTTGACCAGCCTGATGCTTTGGCCGGTTTTGCAGCCTCTGCAGCCATGGCTTGTTCAGATATTCCATTCGAATATGCTATTTCTGAGGTTCGCGTTGCACGCATCAATGGAGAGTATGTCATTGATCCGACATTCCAGCAGATGGCAGATGCCGATATGGACTTAATGGTTGCTGCCACTAAAGACAATATTATGATGGTCGAAGGCGAGATGAAAGAAGTCTCTGAACAAGACCTTGTCGGAGCCTTGAAAGCTGCAGCCGAGGCTATCAAGCCTATGTGTGAGTTACAGGAAGAACTCTCCAAAGAACTCGGTACCGATGTAAAACGTGAATATGATCACGAAATCAACGACGAAGATCTGCGTGAACAAATCAAGAACGAGCTTTATAAGCCCGTTTATGATATCAACAAGCAGGCACTCGAAAAGCACGCACGCCACGATGCTTTCGATAAGATTTTGGCGGATTTCCTTGAGAAATACGATGCTGCTCACAGCGAACTGTCAGAAGAGGACCTTGAGGAAAAGCACGCAGAAGCCACTCGTTACTACGAAGATGTAATGCGTGATGCCATGCGTCGTTGCATTCTTGATGAAGGTCAGCGTCTTGATGGCCGTAAAACTACCGACATCCGTCCTATCTGGTGTGAGGTTTCACCATTGCCAATGCCTCATGGAAGCGCTATATTCCAACGTGGTGAGACGATGTCACTCTCTACTTGTACACTCGGTACAAAGCTTGATGAGAAGATGGTCGACGACGTTTTGGAGAAGAGTTACATGCGTTTCTTGCTCCATTATAACTTCCCTCCATTCTCTACAGGAGAAGCAAAAGCACAGCGTGGTGTAGGCCGTCGTGAGATTGGTCACGGTCATTTGGCATGGCGAGGCCTTAAAGGGCAGATCCCGGAAGACTATCCTTACACTGTACGTTTAGTCAGCCAAATCCTCGAATCGAATGGTTCTTCATCAATGGCAACAGTATGTGCCGGCACATTGGCCTTGATGGACGCAGGTGTTCCAATGAAGAAACCCGTCAGCGGTATCGCTATGGGACTCATCAAGAACCCAGGAGAAGACAAGTATGCTATCCTTAGCGATATCCTCGGAGATGAGGATCACTTGGGCGATATGGACTTCAAGACCACTGGTACACGCGATGGTTTGACCGCAACTCAAATGGATATCAAGTGCGACGGCCTTTCATTCGAAATCCTTGAGCAGGCATTGATGCAGGCAAAGGCAGGCCGTGAGCATATTCTCAACTGCATGCTTGAGACGATATCCGAGCCTCGTGCCGAACTCAAACCACAGGTTCCACGTATTGAAGCTTTTGATATTCCAAAGGAATTCATCGGTGCAATCATTGGCCCTGGTGGTAAGATTATTCAGCAGATGCAGGAAGATACAGGTGCAACGATTACAATTGATGAGACCGATGGTAAGGGACATGTTACTGTTTCAGCACCAAATAAAGACAGCATCAAAGCTGCCATGGGCAAGATTAAAGCCATTGTAGCTGTTCCAGAGGTAGGCGAAGTTTATGAAGGTGTTGTTCGCAGCATCATGCCTTATGGCTGTTTCGTGGAAATTCTGCCTGGAAGAGACGGACTGCTTCACATCTCTGAAATCGACTGGAAGCGTCTTGAAACCGTTGAGGAGGCTGGTATCAAGGAAGGAGATAAAGTGAAAGTGAAGCTCATGGAGATTGATCCGAAGACTGGTAAGTATAAACTCTCACGCCGTGTGCTGCTCGAAAAGCCCGAAGGTTATGTTGAGCGCGAGCGTCGTCCACGTCCTGATCGTGGTGAACGCCGCCCTCGTCGTGATGGAGAAAGCCGTGAAAATCACCGTGGCCGCCGCTTCGAGCACCATGATAATGATGAAAACAATAATGTTACTGAATAAATCCTGACGGGTTATTTCATACATTATTAAATATACAGAGCGTCTCTGCAAATGGTAAAAGCCAGATGCAGAGACGCTTTTCTTTGTTCATATAGCTTTTGATCTGCCACATCGGGGAGGCTAAAGGGAAAAGTAAAGAAAGGCCAAGTCGTCTGTTTATTACTTCAATTATGGATAATATAAAATAAGGTTCCATTTACATGGCGTTGCAATTTGTATTGAATCACCTCGCAACTAAAGTCATTTTACAACGCAAAGTGACTCAAGTTGCCGTGTAATTAGCGTCAAGTTGCAAAATGATTTGACTGGGGGCAAAACGATCTATGAATTGTATCACATGACAAAAGAAAACGGTTCACGATGATTATACAATCATAAAAGAGGGTATTCCATAAGCTACAATTTCACACAAAAAGTCAAATTAAATCATCATATCGTAGCCATTGTTACGAAATTATTATGTAATTTTGCAACATAGAACAGAGAATTAAATGATATATCGCTTATGAAAGTAGCAATTGTTGGTGCAAGTGGGGCCGTAGGACAGGAGCTCCTGCGCATTCTTGCAGAGAGAAATTTCCCGTTGGACGACTTGGTTCTGTTTGGCTCTACACGCAGTGTGGGCCGCAAATACACATTCAAGGGGAAAGAATATGAGGTGAAACAGCTGCAACATAATGATGACTTCAAGGATGTGGACATTGCTTTCACATCGGCAGGTGCAGGGACTTCAGAGGAATTTGCAGGCACCATAACGAAGCACGGCGCTGTGATGATCGACAATTCCAGTGCATTCCGCATGTGCGATGACGTGCCCTTGGTGGTTCCCGAGGTGAATGCTGAAGACGCACTGAACTGTCCCCGCCGCATCATTGCCAACCCCAACTGCACTACAATCATGATGGTTGTGGTGTTGAAACCCATAGATCGGCTCAGTCATATACGCAAGATACACATTGCAAGCTATCAAAGTGCGAGCGGAGCAGGTGCAGCTGCCATGCAAGAACTTGAGCAACAGTATAAGGAACTCATTGAAGAAGGCCGTGTGAAGACTGTAGATAAGTTCCCACATCAGTTAGCTTACAACGTCATTCCACAGATTGACAAGATGACTTCGAATGACTATACGAAGGAAGAGATGAAGATGTATAACGAAACACGCAAGATTATGCACAGCGATGTGCGCACGAGTGCCACCTGTGTACGCGTGAGTTCGCTTCGTTCTCACTCTGAAAGCGTGTGGTTCGAGACCGAGAAACCACTCTCTGTCGATGAAATCCGCAAGGCTTTGGCAGCTGCTCCGGGCGTCACTTTGGTAGATGATCCGCAGCATTATGTATATCCCATGCCCCTTGAGAGTGCGGGAAAAGACGATGTTTACGTAGGGCGCGTGCGCAAGGACTTGGCTGATGACAACGGCAACACACTGTGGCTGACGGGCGACCAGATTAGAAAAGGTGCGGCGTTGAATGCTGTTCAGATTGCAGAATACCTGATAAAGGCTAAAAAGTAATATAGAAATAAAACGGTAAAAGGGTAAGAACGTAAAAAGACTACACTTGAGTTTGAATTCAAGAAGCGTCTTTTTGCGCTTTTACCCTTTTATTTTTGTGGTGTTATTCTACCTTTTTACTTTCTTCTCTTTTTAGCCCTTGCATGCTAACACCTCTACTTCAACGAGTGCACCCTTGGGTAAATCCTTCACGGCTACAGCCGAACGAGCAGGGAAAGGCAGACTGAAGAACGTGGCATAAACCTCGTTCATGGCAGCAAAATCATTCATGTCGGCCAAATAGACCGTTGTCTTTACGACATGAGCAAGGTCAGTTCCTGCTTCTTTCAGAATATTGCCGGCATTGGTAATGGCCTGTTTGGTCTGCTCCTTAACCCCACCTTCCACGAAGTTACCAGTCGATGGATCGATTGGAATCTGTCCGGATGCGAATACAAAACCGTTGACTTCGATGGCCTGGCTATATGGCCCTATAGCGGCAGGAGCGTTGTTTGTGTGAATAGCTTTCATATAAATTATTTTAAGTTTGGGTTATACAATATGGTTATATCCTTGTCCTTAAGGGCTTGAAGGATTTCATCAATGTGCTCTTGGTTCTTGGTTTCCATGGTCACACGCAGCATGCAAGCGTTCACTTTCTTGCGATTTGCAGAGCGATCATGGTGCACTCCCGTCACATTGGCCCCCTTCTGGGCAATCACAGAGCATACTTCGACAAGCTTTCCAGGCTGGTCATCAAGCTCAAAGTCAAGTGTACAGAGACGGCCACTCTTGGCAAGTCCGCGGTTAATCACACGGTTCAGGATAGTCACATCAATATTTCCGCCACTGACAACACACACAGTTTTCTTGCCTTTCACGGGCACTTTGTTGAACATTACGGCTGCAACGCTCGTTGCACCCGCGCCTTCTGCCACCATTTTCTCACTCTCGATGAGTTTCAAAATGGCTGCACAAATCTCGTCTTCCGTAACGGTAACAATCTCATCTACATATTTGGAACAGGTGTCAAAGGTCAGTTGTCCCGGCTCTTTTACAGCGATGCCATCGGCTATAGTCGATACACTTGGCAGACATTCTATCTTGTGGTCATGGATGCTGTTGACCATACTTGGAGCGCCTTCTGCCTGTACTCCGTAGACTTTCACATGCGGATTAAGACTCTTAATGGCATAGGCAACACCTGAAATCAGGCCTCCGCCACCCACAGGAACGACTACAGCGTCGAGGTCGGGAAGCTGCTCAAGCAATTCAAGTCCTATCGTTCCCTGCCCTGCAATGACGTTTTCATCGTCGAAAGGATGTACGAAAGTGTAACCCTTTTCATCGCGCAATTGCAATGCTTTCTGATAGGCATCATCATACACTCCGGGCACAAGCATCACCTCAGCACCAAGCTTTCGGGTGGCTTCAACCTTAGAGATTGGGGCACCTTCAGGCAGACAAATGAGGCTCTTCACACCCATTGCAGTGGCTCCCAAGGCTACACCCTGGGCATGATTTCCTGCAGAACAGGCAATGACTCCCTTTTTCTTTTCCTCATCCGAGAGTTGGGAAATCTTGAAATAAGCCCCCCGAAGCTTGAAAGAACCCGTCAACTGCAGACATTCCGGCTTAAGATAAACGTCCACATCCGGGTTGATTTTCTTCGCATGTATAAGCTCCGTCTTGCGTAAAACGTTGCTCAACACGTAGCGTGCCTTATAAAACTGATCTAATTGCAACATGACTTTGTGCATTAACAAATATTGTATTGCAAAGTTAGTACATATTTGTGAAAAGCAAAAAGGTAAAGGGGTAAAAAAGCAAAAAAGTCATTTCGCGCTGCGAATGAACAGCTTTCATGAACCGACAAATCACATTTTACACCACGGCAAACGTTGGGTTTCACGTTTTTTTGTGTAACTTTGCGCAATAATATGTTGCATATCGCCCAGTATTTTCCCATCACAGACCCCACACTTGTATTCTTTGTGGTGTTGCTGATAATCCTTTTTGCACCGATTATCATGGGAAAACTGCGCATTCCTCATATCATAGGAATGGTTCTGGCAGGCGTTGTTGTGGGCGAATATGGCTTGGATATCCTCGTCAGAGACGACTCTTTTGAACTCTTCGGACGTGTAGGTCTCTACTATATCATGTTTCTTGCAGCCCTCGAAATGGATATGGAGAGCATCCGAAAGAACAAGAATCAACTGCTCATTTTCGGGTTGTTGACTTTCACCGTGCCTTTAGTGCTGACTTATTTCATGGGCATAAGTCTGCTCAACTATGGCAAGACAGCATCACTTTTATTAGGTTGCATCATGGCAAGTAACACACTTGTGGCCTATCCTATCGTCAGCAGATATGGCCTGCAGCGTAAACCGAGCGTCACGTTGAGCGTGGGTTCAAGCATGATAGCCCTTCTCTTCTCGCTCATTCTCTTGGCTGCTATCGTGGCATCCAACAGCGGTGAGGGCAGCATTGGCTTCTGGTTGCTCTTCGTTTTGAAGTTCATCGCCTACTGTGGAGGCGTCATCTTCCTGCTTCCAAGACTCACACGGTGGTTTCTCCGCCGTTACAGTGATGCCGTGATGCAGTTTATTTTCGTCTTGGCTTCAGTCTTCCTATGCGCCGCTTTGAGTGCAGCCATTGGATTAGAAGGCATTTTCGGCGCTTTTCTTTCAGGCTTAATCCTGAACCGATATATCCCTTCCGTGTCGCCATTGAAGAACAGATTGGAGTTTATCGGCAATGCAGTTTTCATTCCATATTTCCTCATTGGCGTGGGCATGCTCATCAATGTGCGATTGCTTTTCAATGGAGGTGGCATCCTTTGGGCCGTCATCTGCATCACTCTTTTCGGCACTTTGGGCAAAGCTATCGCTGCATATATCGCATGCATGGGCTTCAGAATGCCCATAAGTTCAGGCCACATGATGTTTGGAATGACGTCCGCTCACGCCGCAGGTGCCATTGCCATGGTGATGGTCGGCATGCGATTGCCCTCTGCCGACGGCTCTCCGGTGGTGAGTGCACAGATGCTTAACGCCGTTGTTATCATGATTTTATTCACCTGCATCATATCAAGCATTCTGACAGAACAGTCAGCACAACACATCGTCTTACGTGACAAGGAGATGCCGGCAGAAGCAGAAGAAAAGATAAAAGACGAGAGAATACTCGTTCCGGTGAAGTATCCCGAGTATGCAGAATACCTGATGAACATGGCCATTCTGATGCAAGACCGCAAGCAAGGGCGCGGACTTGTGGCCCTCAATGTGGTTTATGATGACGAGTACATGCGCCGAAACATGGAACAAGGCAACCGATTATTGGAGCAAGTGACACGCTACTGTGCCGGCTCCGACGTGCATATTCAGACGCAAACACGCGTGGCAGCCAACATTGCCAACGGCATAAAGCATGCTTTCAAAGAGTTTCAAGCCACCGAAATCCTTATTGGAATGCACAGTCATAAAGAGGTTTCTTCAAAGTTTTGGGGCGAGTTTCATCAGAGTTTATTCAACGGATTGAACCAACAAATCATGATGGCAAGGCTCAATCAACCCCTCAACACAATCCGCAGAATACAGGTAGCCGTACCTTCACGGGCCGAATTTGAACCCGGTTTCTACCGCTGGTTGGAGCGCTTGGCGCGTGTAGCGGGCAACTTAGATTGCCGCATTCAGTTCCACGGACGCACGGATACGCTTGCCTTAGTGAATGAATATATCAAGAACCGACACCCTCAAGTGCGTGCCGATTACAGCAACATGGAACATTGGAACGCCCTTCCGCAATTGGCAAACAGCCTCTCCGACGACCATCTTCTCGTCATTGTGACCGCCCGAAAGGGTACGGTTTCCTACAAGAATGCACAGGAATACCTGCCCGATGAAGTCCAACGATATTTCAACGGCAAGAACTTGCTCATCATTTTCCCCGATCAATACGGCGATCAGGAAGTCATGACATACTCTCAGTCGCAGCATACCGAGGAACGAAGTGCCTGGGAGTCGCTTGCAAGATGGATTGACAAACGGCGCAGAAAGTTATCTTAAAACACATCATTGATATGATTGACATCAAGAATATAACGAAGAGTTTCGGCAGTCTTCAAGTGCTCAAAGGCATTGATCTGCACATCAACAAAGGCGAAGTAGTCAGCATCGTAGGCCCATCGGGAGCCGGAAAGACCACGCTCTTGCAGATCATCGGGACGCTTGACAAGCCCGATGCAGGCACCATTTGCATCGACGGCATCGACGTGAGCAGTCTTTCAACGCGCAAACTCAGCGACTTTCGCAACCAACATATAGGCTTCGTGTTTCAGTTCCACCAGCTTCTGCCCGAATTCACTGCCTTAGAAAACATCATGATTCCAGCCTATATCGCAGGCAAGAGCAACAGCGAAGCCAAACAACGGGCCTTGGAACTGCTTGCTTTCATGGGCCTTTCAGACCGCGCCCACCATAAACCTGCCGAGCTTTCAGGGGGAGAAAAGCAGCGCGTTGCCGTTGCCCGAGCCCTCGTCAACAAGCCCGCTGTGATTCTTGCAGACGAACCTTCGGGCAGTCTTGACAGCAAAAACAAGGCTGAACTGCATCAACTTTTCTTCGACTTACGCGATAAATTCGGACAGACTTTCGTCATTGTGACCCACGATGAGGGGCTTGCAGCCATCACAGACCGCACAATTCACATGAAAGACGGCGAGATTTGGGGAGCAGAATAAGCTGTACTTTCGCCTCCTATTCTCCCTTTTCGAGCAATCGGAGATAGCGGTTTAAGACATAACCGGCATGCACTTTACATCCCATTTTGTAAAGTTTATGTCGCGTTTTTACCCCCTTCGCGAATTGACCAAATAGAAAATAAAAAGCCGTTTTTCGTGACTATCCGAGGCCATTTTCAGCAAAAAGCAACACAAAATAAGCCATATCATCTTGCAATATATGCGTCACTTTACATGGCAAGGTGCACCAAATCACCGCGCATTATGCCTCAAAGCATCGCGCGTTTTGCGTCAAATGAGCGCCTAACATGACGCAAAACACATCCGCATCTATATCTTTTCAGCATGCAATCTGCCTTAAAAGGCACTACAATACTGATTATCAAGCGATTAGAAAAAAGCCTCAAAACTCGCGTATTTGCGTCCAAGAGGATTATAATTTGAAACAGGGGGAGTTTTCAGAAGGGTTTTGTAAAAGAATATTTAATACCTACCCCCATCCCCTCCCCAAGGGAGGGGGGGAGCTAACTTGCAAGGAAAATCATCATTGTGCTATGGCTTTCCAAGCCATAGCAACCCATTGGTTAACAACAAAAAGAGCTACCATTTTAACCTCTCCTCAAGGGAGGGGGGAGCTAACTTGCAAGGAAAATCATCATTGTGCTATGGCTTGGAAAGCCATAGCAACCCATTGGTTAACAACAAAAGAACTGCCACTTTAACCTCGCCTCAAGGGAGGGGAGCCCGAACTTGCAAGGAAAATCATCATTGTGCTATGGCTTTCCAAGCTATAGCAACCCATTGGTTAACAACAAAGAGAGCTGCAACTTTAACCTCGCCTCAAGGGAGGGGAGCCCGAACTTGCAAGGAAAATCATCATTGTGCTATGGCTTTCCAAGCCATAGCAACCCATTGGTTAACAACAAAAAGAGCTGCAACTTTAACCTCGCCTCAAGGGAGGGGGGGAACTAACTTGCAAGGGAAATCATCATTGTGCTATGGCTTTCCAAGCCATAGCAACCCATTGGTTAACAACAAAAAGAGCTGCAACTTTAACCTCGCCTCAAGGGAGGGGAGCCCGAACTTGCAAGGAAAATCATCATTGTGCTATGGCTTTCCAAGCCATAGCAACCCATTGGTTAACAACAAAAAGAGCTGCAACTTTAACCTCTCCTCAAAGGAGGAGGAGAACTAATTTACAAGAGATTATAGGATTAATCACCTCATAATGATGCATGATGAATAATGAATTATACATTATCAGTTATGCATTAATATAATTCAACATTACACATTAAACACTCAACATTATGAAATTTCCTTCTTTCTACGCCAATAAATATCCGCAATAGAGCACGAAATTCCATGCAAAAAGGAAGACGGTGAGGGCCAAGGTGACTGCCCGCACCACATAAAGTGCTGCATCATGGCGCTGAAGTGTCTTGAAAAGATAGGCCATGACAATGGGGAGTACACACAACCAATGGGCACCCATGATGTAAACTTCATTGAGACCGAAGCCAAGCACCACATGAATCAGCATGTCGAATGCCCAGAACGACAGGGCAAGCCACATCAGACGCGCACGCCGACCACACCATATTCCGCCTAAAAAGAGCAGTACGACAAGGGCTTCAACTATGTAGTTGACGGCAAACCGATAGTTGACGATGAGCGGACGGGCGCGAAGTGTGTCTTGCAGAAGGTGGTCTTGATGCAACTGAATGGTTTCACCGAAGAGGTTTTCAACAATACTTGGCACGCGCGGAGTCGTGATATCAGTCCACTGACTGAACTCACCCTTGGCAATAGGTTTGCCTGTATGCTGGTTCCAAGGCTGCTTATGGTCGGCAATATACTTCTCTCTTGCCTTCTGTTTTATCAGCAGTTGAATGCTCTTTTCAATCTCCACAGAGTCTTTCAGCCGTGTAGTATCGCGAAAAGCGCGGGCAAGTTGGGCATGTTCTTCAGCCACTTTAACGGCCTTAGCATGCTCTCTCGCCTCAAAACCAGGGCGTTCATAATGGTTCCATTCAAGTCGGGCGAGTTCCCAAAGCATAGCCGAAGGCAGGAGTATTGCCAGCAGAAGATTGGCCGGACGCCAGAAACGGCGACCGTTCACAAAGCAGTTGGCGAGGAATATCTTGATGCCGTTGTTGAGCGATATGCCTGCCGTGAGGATGAAAAACAGCACCGTCTGCCATTTCGTGAACATCATCTTGCGTTTTATTTTCTTGCCGGCGACATAGAGAGTCAACAGCAACATGAACATCGACAGTGCAAAATGATCGGGCACACTGACAGAAACCATCACATAGGCAAAGCTGAAAAACAGCAGCGAAAGCAATGAACTGTCAAATGGTTTCAGTTCGATGACCTCACGAAGAATGCGATAAAGAAAAAGGAAACTGTAGAAACAACAGAATATCAACAGGGCAGCTACGACGATTTGTGCACAGTTCAGTCCTGTGAGTTGCATCAGACCTTGGTTGATCTGATTAGGAATAAACATGAAAAACGCCAGCAGAGGGTGGCGATAAATATTGTAGACAGTGCCCCACTCGGATACAATTTCATAGCTTAATGGGTCGAACCCCGAGATATGAAACGTGCGGACGAAGAGTTTATGATAGTCGGTTGCAATCTGAGAGAACCTGTCAAAGTACTTATAAACCACAAAACCATTGAGCACAATGGCATAGATGAGCATGGCAAAAGCCAGCCACCGCTCTTCTTTCTTTACCTTGAAGATGCCGAATATCCTTTTCATTTCTGACGATTTTGCCTGTAAATTTACGAAAAAGAAACGGTTGCTGCCCTCTATTTCTCAATCAAACACACCGCATAAGCCGACATTCCTTCCTCCCGTCCGGTAAATCCGAGCTTCTCTGTTGTCGTGGCTTTGATAGAGATTTGGTCTTCATCAATGCCCATAACCTTGGCCATACAGGATTTCATTGCGGGCACATGAGGATTGATTTTGGGGCGTTCGGCACAGATTGTAGCATCAATATTTCCCACACGATACCCCTTTTCGCCTATCAGTTCGACAACACGTTTCAAGATAATCTTACTGTCCATGTTGAGCGTTTTGTCACTCGTGTCGGGGAAATGAAAACCAATATCGCGCATGTTTGCAGCGCCAAGAAGGGCATCACTGACGGCATGCAGGAGCACATCGGCATCACTATGCCCCAGAAGTCCCATGGAATGGTCAATCTTTATGCCTCCCAACCAAAGGTCACGGCCCTCAACAAGTTTGTGGACATCAAAGCCCATGCCTACTCGAATCATTCTTATTAAATCAATGTTATTTAGGAAATGAAGTGATTGAAATCAGCTTCTTACTTCTTGAAAAGGTCTTTGATACCGTCCATATCAAAGGTCAAGGTGAAACGAAGTGTCTGGTCAAGCGGATTACTTTTAGCCGTTGCAATGACATAACCGGCATCAAGAGAGAAAGCACTCATCTTGAAACCGGCACCTACTGTGAAGTATTTTCGGTTGCCTTTCGTTTCACTTTCGTGGTGATAACCGGCGCGAAGAGAAAACTTATCATTATAGGTGTATTCGCCACCAAGGCTCCAACTCACCTCTTGAAGCTCTTCTTTAAATCCTCCAGGAGCATCGCCGAAACTCTTGAAAATGCCTGCAATGCTCGAAACATCATAGTAATCTTTCTGCAATCGCGCATCATAATCCACCTGAGATTCGTTCTCTCCCTGGATAGGACGCGTGGGAACAAGCAGCTTGTTGGCGTCGGCAGCAATAGAGAAGCGGTTATATTCGTCGACAGGTATCATCAAAGAAGCACCCAGACGCATATTTGTCGGGATGAATTCGCTATTGGTATCGCTGCCGAAATTAATCTTGCTACCAATGTTTGAGATATTCAAACCGATACCAAGTTGGCACTCTCGCTGACCGATATTAATGTAGTTCTGATAGTAAGCGGCTATATCTGCAGCGAAAGCACTACCGGGTGTGGTCTCCGAAGAATAGTCGTAAGTGAGGTCGGAGTATATCCAACGCAGGCCAGCTGCAATAGAAAACTTCTCACTAAGCAACAAAGAGTAAGCTACATCGAATGACATTTCATAGGGATTAATGGTCATTCCATTGCTTCCTCCAATCGACTCTTTCATTGTAACCTCGCCCATGTTGAAGTAACGGAGGGAAGTTGAGACCGCACTGAAGTCTCCGATGCGATAGTAACCGACAAGATTTGCGAGATACATATCATTGACTAACTGGCGCAACCAAGGCGTATAATTGAGCGAAACGCCGGCTCTACTGATCGTAAAAGGATATTTTGCAGGGTTCCAGTACTGTGAATTCACATCGGGATCTGTAGCAACTCCGACGTCACCCATACCTGCTGCGCGGGCATCAGGAGCAATAGTTTGTGAGGTAACGGCCGTATAAACGGGGTTGAATATGTCGGTTTTCTTCAGCTGTGCAGATGCTGAAAGCGTCATCAGCAGCATCAGTGAGAGAACCAAAGTCAATCTTTTCATCTTGTTTTTTTCTGTTTTTTATATGATTGATAAACGCCAGCTGCGGTTATTTATTGCCCACGACAATAAGTTTCTGCGCCTTACTTGCCTGCTCACTGCCCTCACATGCAATCTTTGCCCGATAGAGATAGATGCCTGTCTGCAATTGACTGCCCCCGTCAGTACGCAGATTCCAGTCGACAGTATAGGCATTTGAGGTGGGAACTCCCTGCTCCTTATGCCGCCAAAGCAGGCGTCCTGAGGTATCGAAAACCTCAAGTTCCACGTCCATTTTGCTGCCCACACGGTCGTGGTTGATGATAAAGCGCGTGCCTGTTCGGGCAGGATTCTGTGAAACGTCTACGCTGAAGAGGTTCGGGCGCAAGCCTTTTGCTATCTCAAAGTCAAGCCATGTGGTTGAAGAATTATTCAAAATGTCCCATGCCTTGAACTGTAAACGGTGCTTACCGGGTGCAAGTGGCGGGATGTTATAATAGGTGGAGCCACTTGTATAGCTGCCAAATTCATACTGAAAGTTATCATTCAGCACGTAAGTTTTATTCATATCGCCGTCGATGATGAGTTCAAGATTATGGCCGATACCACTTCCCGAAACGTTAATTCCGTCCTTATCGGTCAGTCGGGCCACGAAATAAGGCGTGCTGTTCACGCGTCCTCCGTTCTCAAATGAGGGCGAATTGAGGTAACAGTAGATTGAAGGGCCAATGGAATCATTGGTCAATTCGGCACTGCCTCCTACTAAAAAGCGATCGCAAGAACCATGAACGATATGATCATGGTCGTCATTAACGGCATAAACATTAATGAGACCATTGCCATTACTGTAGTTAATATCGCGGGGAACAGCAAAGGAAAAGCTGAATTTTCCGGCCTTCACACTGTCTGATCCCGTGAAGATGGTTGTCGGACGGTCGTAATATTGGAATGCATTCTCGGCCTCGGTATTATCGTTCAGCCTGCAAGTGACGAGCTCACGCGAGTCACGAACGGTCATCGTTGCTACGCCATTGAAAGGCTTGTCACTGTTTATATGTCCCGCAATACGAACGGTTCCGCCAGCCTTGATGACGGGTAACGGCGTAGTTCCTATGGCTATTCCATTGATCGAATCGACCACCGCCTGCGGTTTAGGTTGGTGCAATCTGAGTGCAGGGTCACCCAAAAGGGCATACTGAAGCTTATTACTCGTGAGGTCTTGTCCCGTAGTTATCATTTCCACCTGTGCCAAACGCGACGCCTCTCCGATTGTAGTTGCCTGTCCGTTTGTCGTTCCAAGCACATATTTCAGATAGGCCATGTTCATCGGTTTGTTGTATATGGCATACACGGTACGTGCAGTTCCGAAGAAAGCTACAGCCCCACCGCGTGGATTCAGCAATGCAGTTTCACCGATAGTTGCGGCAGTTCCGTCGAAAGGCATAATGTCACAAGAGGCTGTTATCCATAAAGGCAGGTTGCTGTTTGTAAAAGATGCGAAGTCATTGATACGCAAAACGCCCTCATGGGAAATCTGAATTTCAGAGCCATGACCTGCATAATCCATCACAAGTGCACCGCGGGCCTGCTGTTGCAAGATAGCTTTACGCACGTCAGGAAAGCTGTTTCCCGTTGCAGAAGTCTCTCTCTTATAGGCATCCCACATAATTTTCCTGACCACATATCCTTGATGTTGCGATGCCATTTCATCTGCTGCAGTGTTCGCATCATCCATATGTAGATTGTTATTGCCGTCGTCTCCCATGAACACTAACGTGTTCTGCCAAGCTCCGGCGTTTGCATTTGTGGCATAACTTATCGTCTTGTCGACCATTATCTTGGCTTCATCAGCCGTTGAAACAGGAAAGCGTCCCACGGCAACATCAGGCAGATCGCGTGCTTGCAAGTCGCCTCCTTCACCGTCATCCAACAGCCCAAAGAAGTTATCATCTACATAACATTCAACCTGATTAAATGAGTTTTCACTCTCATAACACAACAGATAATCATCAGGATTGAGTCCTTTCGTTTCATTGGTCAGCATGCGATTGTCCCAAACTCCGTCGCCGAAGAGCAACAGATAGCGTGGAGCATCATCGGCAGATGCCGCCCGATCGTAGAGCATCTTCAGGTAACGACGATACGCATTGGCATCGGGCGTACCGCTTGAAAACTCATTATAAAGCTCATCAGCAGGCACTATGTTGACGCGAAGCCCGTCTTTTTTCTCATGAAATTCCTTTAACCGCATTGCCTGTGCAGTAAGTTTACCCGACGAAGGCACGATGATGACCATGTCTGCCTGCGCATCTGCATGTCTGTTCTGATTGCCGACAACACCTACCAACTCAGGAACGGCGAAGTCGTTTGACTTGAAAATGGGGGCAGGAACCGCACCGTCCCAAGTGATTGACACATAATCCAACCGCACAGGGCCACCTGAAACGACTTTGATTTCCAAGGGCTTCAACTCATCGGTAGAGACAAACGGATAGACAGCACGGCGTTCGTTTCCCTTGTCATATTCAAGCAATCGGATTGGTAACCGACCGAGTTGGCGATCACCCATGTAGACTTCTACTTCGCTGTTTGAGCCTGCACTCACGGCAACACAAATTCTTCCACTGTCTGTTGCACGAGGTTTCCTGAGCTGAATCGACTTGCTTTGTCCCACAGCAATAGGCTCGGGATCAAACAGATTGCGTCCACCTTGATACCAGGCAAAGCCGTCACGCTCATAAAGGGAATGGTAATCATCGGCCGACGCATAGAAAGTTTTCAGGAAAGATGTCGTGTCCACAGGGGATGAAGTGACCTCGGTCTCTGTCAGAAAATAGTAACCATAGTCTGAATAAGGATTGCGGATACGTCGTACAGAATATTTACTTTCCCACGAAACAGGCCCTCGTGCATAGAAAAGATGCCTGCCATCAACTACGCACTGGGCCACTTCATGCAGGTCATCTCCTTTGACAAGGTCGGCTTCTGTCAGCACTTCATGCTGCAAATTGCCCCCATACCCATAGACATGTACCTTATTAATATCTGTGAAACCGGCCTTTCGAACGAGTGTTTCGGTGAGTTGATAGACACCGGATGACGGCACACGTATCTTCACCCAACGCCCATTGGCTAATACCGACTGCTTAGCATAACGGTCGGAAGGATTACTTCGCGTGGCAGGAAGATGACTGTAAGCCTTGGCTTTCGCCACAGCAAACGACTCCACTTTCAGCATGAAACTGGCCAAAATGCGGTAACGACCGTCGCGATATACGAATGGAAGGAACGAAACTACAAGTTCGGGACGCCGTCTGTTCATGGCAATGAACTGCTGAACGGGTGGCATCGCAGGTAAGGCTGCACCGGAAAGACGGTTGTAATGCTCGATATTACGCTGTGACATATCCACAAATTCAGGATAAACAATGCTCACCCGATAGACTGAATCACGGTAATCGCCATGCAGCGGTATGCTATATGCGAAACGAGGCAACACAGAATCAATCTTCACCTGTTCGTAAGTGAGATTGAAGAAGCGTTGCGAAGCCTGCAAACCGAGGCTCAATGACAACAACAATACGACAAGAATAAACTTTAAGAAGCGCCTCATAGCGGTGCGTTGTTGGTTGATGTGATGGTTGATAACTGTTATTTGCAATTGAATTCCAATACCTTTTGTTCCTCAAGATAGCCCTCAAGATGATCGTTAATCCTTACGGGACCGCAGCCCGTTGGACAGCCGGTATAGAGCAAGTCGCCTGTGCGGAGCGTGAAATATCGGCTGATATACGAGACAATCTCATCCACTTGGTGGAGCATATCGCCCGAATAGCCTTCCTGAACCGTAGTTCCATTGATGTCAAGATGAAAGCGAAGGTTCTGAACGGGCTTTATCTTATCCAAAGGAACGAATGTCCCGAGTGCGGCTGCACCGTCAAATCCCTTGCAAAGATCCCATGGAAGGCCTTGCTCCCGCAATCGACTTTGCAGTTCACGAGCCGTGAAATCAATGCCCACCGTCACCGCATCGTAGTATCGGGAGGCAAATCTTACGGGAACAGTCTTGCCCAATTTGCAGATGCGCACCACCAATTCGGTTTCATATTCGATGCTTCCGAGGTGGTCGGGGATAAAGAACGGCTTGCCGTCTTTCAGCAAAGCAGTGTCGCATTTGGTGAAAATGACGGGGTTCTCTGATTTAGAAAACGAGCCGGGCAGCGTTTTATTGTGCTGCATATAGTTCATGCCTACGGCAAATATCTTCATCTGTTGTGTCGTTTAATAACGTGGCACAAAGTTCGTTATAAATTCCCAAACGTGCAAGAAATTGGTGAGTTATGTTGTAAAAGGAGGGAGGAGAACGGGCAACTTTGTTGATATTGTTTACCAAAAAACAAGCTTTGAAAACATAGTGTAATAAATTTGACAAAACAAGTTCTTGCAGAATTTCCGGTAATTTCAGTCCAATAAAATGATAGAGAAAGCGACACAATCTAAGGCAGATTATCGTGTAATCTGCCTTAGATTGCGCGTTGCATTCATGTGATTTCATACGATAACAACAATCTTTATCTGTAACAAACTGACTGTCAGAAGCTTACTTAATCACTGAATTTCGCGCGTATTTCGGACAAAAGGATTTCCGTTTTCAAATGCGTAAATCCTACGAAGGCATTTGTTAAGTATTTTCAGAACATACAAGGCAGAAAACATACTGACCATGCTTAGCGGATTGCACAGGCTTAAAAAGCCTGTGAACCCTCACTAATTAGTCTGTAATCTCATTCTCCCCTCCTTCGGAGGGGCAGGGGGAGGCTCCACAATCTCACTCTCCCCTCCTTTGGAACTGTAGGTCGTTGTTCGTTAAGTGAGTAAGACGAAGAAAATAATGAGACAGAAAAGGCTCCGCAATCTCACTCTCCCCTCCCCTCGAACCGTAGGTCGTTGTTCGTTGAGTGAGCAAGACAAAGAAAATAATGAGATAGAAAAGGCTCCGCAATCTCACTCTCCCCTCCCCTCGAACCGTAGGGCGTTGTTCGTTGAATGAGCAAGACGAAGAAAATAATGAGACAGAAAAGGCTCCGCTATCTCATTCTCCCCTCCCCTCGGGAGGGGGCGGGGGTAGGTATCAGATGAGTCGGGGGTGGGTATCACTACTGCTGCATTGTCTTGCGTAATGCCTCTTTTTTCAGTTTTTCAGCGATATAACGAGCCTTGACATTGACATCGTTAATATCTTTTTTACGATAGTAACTGCGTGACACAAAGCCGTCACTGAGCACGAGAGAGTCCTGCCCTAAGTAGACAATGATACAGGTGTCTTTGCACGGATTGGTAATCGTGACGGTATTATCCTTATTATAAACAGGCGTCGCACTCTCTATAATAAGCTTTCCATTCCATATATGCCACCCCGTAAAGTAGCCTAATTGCGGATAAACTACAGGGCTTTCCTGCTCCAAAGACGACTGTTCGCTGACATAACCCACACTTTGTGCCGTCCATTGACGACGCAACCAGAAACCATATTCGCGTGGAATAAGATAGGTTTGCTTTATCGAATCGGGCATGTTGCGCATCATACGGCTCTGCAACCGCTTGCTCATCTTTTCGTAATCGCGCATCTGTGGCATGACGACATAGCACCAGATGCCTTTCAATTCGTCGAGATCAATCACCTCATCGGCCACGCGCTTGTCTTGCTTGCTGACTACAACACCAATCCAATCACCAATCTGAATGTCGCCCAACACACGACCGTTGCGATTGGCATCAATGATTTCATAAGACACAGGATCACGCCCATCGAAAGGCAAAAGCACGATGGTGGAGTCGTTACAGCCTTCACATGCAAGTCCATAGACAGTGCTGTCGCCTTTCATCTTCACTTCTTCATTCGGTTGTTCCTCCTGACTTGCGGTTGTTTTTGCCTTTTCACCACACGCCGTCAGCAGCAGAATGACGCACAAAATGGCTGCATATGTCTTCGTTTTCATAAGATTCTAAATTTTGTGCAAATATAAAGCAATAATTGCAAAAAATACATGTTATCATGCCGTTTTTGGATTTTTTTACCTAATTTTGCAGCCCGACGGGTTCTTGTTGCATTGTGGTTGAAATACACCGACAGGCAAGTGCCTTTTTTATTCAAAGGATATCAAATACATATTATAATCATATAATGGGAAAGAAAATACAGTTCAGTCTCGTCTATCGGGATATGTGGCAGAGTTCAGGCAAGTTCCAACCACGCAAAGATCAGTTGGAACGCATTGCTCCTGTATTTGTTGAGATGGGATGTTTTGCCCGTGTTGAAACCAATGGTGGTGCCTTTGAGCAGGTTAATCTCCTTGCCGGTGAGAACCCTAACGAGGCCGTTCGCGCTTTCTGCAAGCCGCTTCATGAGGCCGGTATCAAGACTCACATGCTGGATCGTGGCTTGAATGCCCTCCGCATGTACCCCGTTCCTGACGATGTCCGCGCCTTGATGTACAAGGTAAAGCATGCACAAGGCACCGACATCACACGTATCTTTGACGGTCTGAATGACGTTCGTAATATCAAACCTTCTATCAAATGGGCCAAGGAAGCAGGTATGACTGCACAGACAGCACTGTGTATCACCACCTCTCCTGTGCACACTTTGGAGTATTACACGAAGCTTGCCGATGAACTTATTGAGGCAGGTGCAGAGGAAATCTGCCTCAAAGACATGGCCGGAATCGGTCAGCCTGCATTCTTGGGTAAGCTGACTAAGGCTATCAAGACCAAGCATCCGGACATCATTATCGAATATCACGGACACTCAGGCCCAGGACTTTCAATGGCTTCTATCCTTGAAGTATGCAACAATGGAGCTGACATCATCGACACAGCTATCGAGCCTTTGTCATGGGGTAAGGTGCATCCTGACATCATTTCTGTATTGAGCATGCTGCGCAATGAGGGCTTCGAAGTGCCAGACATCAATATGAACGCCTACATGAAAGCACGTGCACTGACACAGGAATTCATTGATGAATGGCTCGGTTATTTCATCAATCCAGCCAACAAATACATGTCTTCTCTGTTGTTAGGTTGCGGACTTCCCGGTGGAATGATGGGCTCCATGATGGCTGATCTCGGTGGAATTCGCCAGACAATCAATAACCTTCGCAAGAAGAAAGGCGAGGAAGAACTCTCTATGGACGATATGCTTGTGAAGTTGTTCAATGAAGTTGAATATGTTTGGCCACGTGTAGGTTATCCTCCATTGGTGACACCTTTCAGCCAATACACTAAGAACATTGCCCTCATGAACCTGCTTACGATGGAGCAAGGTAAAGGCCGTTTCGTCATGATGGACGAGTCTATGTGGGGTATGATCCTTGGAAAGAGCGGTAAAGTACCTGGGAAAATCGACCCGGAACTCGTTGAATTAGCAAAGAAACAGGGGCGCGAATTCACTGATGTTGACCCAAGAACCCTGCTCACTAACGCGCTTGAAGACTTCAAGAAGGAAATGGATGAGAACGGATGGGACTATGGTCAGGACGACGAAGAACTCTTTGAACTGGCTATGCACCCTGAACAATACCGTAATTATAAAAGTGGTCAAGCCAAGAAGAACTTCTTGGAAGACCTTCAGAAGGCCAAGGATGCAAAGCTTGGAGCAAAGGTTAGCCTCGAAGAAGCAACCGCATTCAAGCACGCCAAGGCTGATGCTATCGTTGCACCTGTAAAGGGTCAGATCTTCTGGGAGTTCCAAGGAGACGGCGAAGCAGCTCCGGCTATCGAGCCATTCATTGGAAAAGAATACAAAGAAGGCGACACTTTCTGCTATATCTGCACGCCATGGGGCGAGTTTGAAGCTATTCCTGCAGCTCTCGGCGGACAGCTTGTTGAGATCAATGCCAAGCAAGGTTCCAAGGTAAGTAAGGGCGATGTGATAGCTTATATCCAGCGTCCCGAGGCAGAATAAGCCATGGATTATCAGGCAATCATTGATAAATACTATCCCGAAGACAATCAACTTCGGTATATACTTATGACACACAGCACGCTTGTTACTAAGCGTGCTGTGCGCATTTGTGACCTTCATCCGGAGCTTCTCCTTGACCGTCAGTTCATCATTGAGGCTGCCATGCTCCACGATATCGGCATTTTCAAATGCAATGCGCCTGGGATTTATTGCTTCGGAAGCGAGCCTTATCTCATTCACGGACGTATAGGTGCAGAACTTCTACGGGCAGAAGGCTATCCGAAACATGCCAGAGTATGCGAGCGTCACACGGGAGCAGGCATCACGAAAGAAGAGATTATACGCCTCAATCTGCCTCTGCCTCATCAGGACTTCCTGCCCGAAACCATGGAAGAAAAAGTCATCTGTTATGCCGACAAGTTCTTTTCAAAGACACATCCCGAAGTAGAAAAGACCATTGAACAAGCCGAACGAAGTCTTAAACGCTTTGGAGAAGAAGGCTTAGAACGCTTCAAAGGGTGGGAGAAACTCTTTGAATAAAAATATCTTTTAACGCTGAAAGAAAGGGTGTTTCAGCGATTTATCACTATCTTTGCAGTTCAAATGAGAAGATATTCGTTTATAGCCCTGCTGTTGTGTGCCGTCCTTTTCATGATGGCCAATGCCGACTACCAATTTCGAAAGAAGCATAAGCGTGCTTCTAATGACAGCATTACTATCAACAAAGCCGTGAGAAAAGACTCTGCCGGCCGTGAAATCATCGATACAACCAAGATGGATTCGCTGCAATTGGCTATTTACCGACACAACAAACAGATTGATGATTCCATTTATCTTGACTCATTAAACCGCCAAAAAAAGAACGGAATAGACGCTCCTGTGACCTTTTCGGCCAACGACTCCATGGTTTATGACGCGCAAAACAAGACAGCTTTCCTCTACGGAACATCGAATGTGAAGTACGAGAACATGGATCTTAAGAGCGAACGTATCTATCTTAACATGGACAGTAGTCTCGTTCATGCCACCGGGGTGCGCGATACGGCTACCAAAGGACTAACGGGAACACCTGTTTTTTCCATGGGATCAGACAACTATGAGAGCGATACCATGGCCTTCAACTTCAAGAGTAAGAAGGGACTTATACAGAATGTTACGACCCAACAACAGGAGGGTTTCCTTTCAAGTCAGCTTTCCAAGCGCAATGACAAAGGTGAGATTTTCCTGAAACATGGCCGTTATACCACTTGTGATAAAGACTGTCCGGACTTCTATATCGCCCTTTCACGTGCCAAAGTACGCCCTGGAAAGGACGTTGTTTTCGGCCCGGCATATCTTGTTGTAGCTGATGTTCCGTTGCCATTAGCCATCCCCTATGGCTTCTTTCCATTCTCCAAGAAATATTCAAGCGGTTTCATCATGCCCTCATATGGCGATGAAAGCACACGCGGTTTCTATCTCCGCGACGGTGGATATTACTTTGCTTTGAGCGACAAATGGGACTTGAAGCTCCTCGGTGAGATTTATACTAAAGGCTCATGGGGCTTGAGTGTAGCCACTAACTACCGCAAACGCTATCGTTACAACGGCACTTTCTACGCCGCATATCAAGATACCAAGACCGGAGATAAAGGCTTACCGGATTACACCCGACAGCAAAGTTTCAAGATACAATGGAGTCATCGCCAGGATCAGAAAGCCAGTCCGTACAGTTCTTTGGCTGCAAGTGTGAACTTTGCCACGTCAAGTTATGAGCGCAACAACTTGGGAAGCCTCTACAATCCACAGACACTCACGCAGACAACACGTACTTCTTCGGTCAGTTGGGGCACCAACTTCTCGAGCATCGGCCTTTCCTTGAGTGCCACTGCCAACCTGAATCAGAACATGAGCGACTCGAGTATAGCGCTCACTCTGCCTGATCTGAACATCAGTCTGAGCCGTTTCTATCCTTTCAAACGACGTCATGCCGCAGGCGCAGAACGCTGGTATGAGAAGATTTCCGTCAGCTACACAGGACAAATCAGCAACTCTATCAACACGAAAGAAGACCGTCTTCTCCGCTCCAATCTCATCAAAGACTGGCGCAACGGTATGCAACATCGCATCCCGGTGAGTGGAAACTTCACGCTGTTCAACTACATCAACGTGAGTCCTTCGTTCAATTTCACCGACCGAATGTATACCAACAAGGTGACAAAATCATGGAACAGAACCACTCAAAAGGAGGTTTCCGACACCACATATGGCTTCCATAACATCTACAATTGGGACCTTAGCCTCAGTGCAAGCACTAAACTCTACGGTATGTTCATACCTAACCGCAAGATTTTCGGCGACAAAATCCAGGCTATCCGCCATGTCATCACGCCTTCGGTCAGCTTCAGCTATGCACCCGACTTCGGCTCTTCACGCTATGGTTACTACAGCACTTATCAGCGAACCAATGCCGACGGCAGCGTCGAACTCGTTGACTATTCACCTTATTCCAATGGTCTTTACAGCGTTCCCGGCCGGGGAAAGACGGGAAATGTAAGTTTTTCGTTCGACAACAACATTGAGATGAAGATTAAATCCGACAAGGATTCAACCGGCATCCGCAAGATAAGCATCATCGATAACCTCGGTTTCAGAATGTCATACAACATGGCAGCCAAGGAGAAACCATGGAGTGACCTCAGTGTCGACCTGCGTCTGAAGTGGTGGAAGAACTATACTTTCAACCTCAATGCCGTCTTTGCATCCTATGCCTACGAGCTCAACAGCAACGGAGAGCCCTATGTCGGCAACCACACCTATTGGGGAATGGGCAAGATCGGCCGTTTCCAGGGCATGTCGCAGAACATCTCTTACACGCTCACTCCAGAGAAAATAAAGAAGCTTTTCGGTGGAGGCGGAGATGATGACGACACGAAAAGCAAGCGCAACGACCCCGAGGCAGAAGGAGTTGACACTGATATCGAGTCGAATGTTGACGATGATATGATCGAAGGACAGCGCAGTGCACGCCGTAAAGGTAGTGGCCACAAGGCAAAGACCGATGATGATGGCTACATGAGTTTCAGCATGCCATGGTCTATCACCTTTGGATATGGCATCACGATGCGTGAGAGTAACGACATCAACAGGTTCAACTACAAGACGATGCGCTATCCCTACACGTTCTCACAAACCTTGAACTTCAGCGGTAACCTGCGCATCAGCGACGGTTGGAACATCAGTTTTTCGTCGGGTTATGACTTCGAACACCACGCACTCAGCATGACAACAGCCAGTCTGCAGCGCGATCTTCACTGCTTCAACATGAGCTGTCAAGTCGTTCTTGCACCTTACACAAGTTACAATTTCACTTTCCGCTGCAATGCAAGCACACTCACCGACGCACTGAAATACGACAAACGCAGTGGCTACAGCAATGCCGTGCAGTGGTATTAAGCCTATGGAAAAGCCTTCATTCACCAAAGACAGCATCGAAGCAGCCTATTGCTTCTTTCATCAGAAATGGCAAGTTTATGCCTTTTCGCACAGTGAACACCAGAAAGATGACATCGAATATGCCATCAGCGAGTATGTCAACGAGATGAGTCCCGCACTCTATGAAACTCTCGCCAAAGGCAAAGAAGGCTTTCTCCTGACACATACGACTTTCGCTGACGACATGAAATCGGCCGTGGAACAATTAGGAAATCTTCTCTGACATTTATCTTATATACCACAAATAACATCTATGAAAAAATCTGTTCTCATGCCACTGCTCCTGCTCCTTGCCTTGGGAGCGACGGCACAGAATGTGCAATTGCACTACGACCTCGGTCATTCTCTCTACAAAGACCTTACAAACAGGCCTTCGGTTACTACCACTGTAGAAATGTTCAAGCCTGACAAATGGGGCAGTACTTACTTATTTACCGACATAGACTATCAGAGAGACGGCGTTGCGGGAGCCTATTGGGAGGTTTCACGCGAGTTCAATCTCACCAAAAACAAGCAGTGGGCAGCCCACATTGAATATAATGGCGGACTCTCTTCTGACGAAAACAGTTGGCAGGCAACGCGCTTCCAACATGCTGTGTTGTTAGGAGGTGCATGGAATTGGCATAGTACTGACTTCTCAAAGACATTCTCCGTGCAGGCCATGTACAAGTATTATTTCAAAAACAGACACTATGGTGCACACCCTTTCAGCGGCTTCCAGCTGACCGAAGTGTGGGGGATGACGTTCGCACATGGACTTTGCACCTTCAGCGGTTTCTGCGACTTATGGTACAATCCCAATGTAAATGGCAAGCTTATCGTGTTGAGTGAGCCGCAGTTCTGGTTTAATCTCAACGCATTGAAAGGCATGCAGGGCGTCAATCTGAGCCTCGGCAGCGAGGTTGAACTGAGCAACAACTTCGTCTGGAACAAGCGGGGAGAACACAACCGCTTTTATGCTTTGCCGACAATAGCAGCAAAATGGACTTTCTGAAAGCCTCTCCCACCCCTTTCCAAAGAAGAAAACGCATGCTTGGCAGTAAGGTTTGATCATCACGTTTGAATGATGAAACTCGGCCATAAGCACTTCGTAATTATCTTTACAAATGCTTCTTCAGGAAGGGGTCTGCTGAAAAACAATCGGGACTCGGCTTCAAATACGCGAGTTTTGAAGCCTTTAAGCAAACCATTGAGCATCAAACAGTTACACAAAATATCGCCTTTTAAAGGCTACCTACACACGAGAAAACACGCTGATTTGAGGCTTTTTACATCCTGACTTGCCTCAAATCAGCATGCAATCTATGGCATTTCATCACGCGTTTTGCACCATGTTGCAGTGCATTATGACGCAAATCACGAGAAAAGTTGATGCGATGAAGCAGACGAAAGGTATGGAATGCGCTTGCTACCCCACGAAAAACCGCCTTTCAATTTCTATTTGGTGCAGTCAAAAAGTGTTAAAAATAGCGACACAAAGTTTACAAAATCATCCTCTCCCCCGCCTCTGACCGGAAAGGGGGAAGAGCAAGATTGCAAACTAATCAGTGTGAGTTCGCGGGCTTTCTGAGCCTACGCAAAAAGCTTATCTGATTATGCTTTATCCACGATTAATTATACCTTAAAACGCAGGACAATAGTCTAAGCCAAACACTTCAGCAACTGCTTTATAGGTTACCTTGCCATTTACGATGTTCAGTCCCTTGCAAAGGGCTTCGTCTTCACGGCAAGCCTGTTGCCAACCCTTATCGGCAAGCGCCACGGTATAATGCAAAGTGGCATTTGTCAAGGCGGAAGTTGACGTATTAGGCACGGCACCCGGAATGTTGGCCACACAATAGTGGAGGATGCCATCGACCTCATAAACAGGTTCGGAATGGGTCGTCGGACGAGAGGTTTCGAAGCAACCGCCTTGGTCGATAGCCACATCCACGAGCACTGAACCGCGCTGCATGAGGGCCAACATGTCGCGCGTGATGAGCTTAGGTGCCTTGTCACCCGGCACAAGTACAGAGCCAATGACAATATCTGTCATGGGAAGTTGCTTGCGAATGTTATAGTCTGACGAATAAAGTGTATGGACATTGGGCGGCAGATTGATGCCCAATTGACGCAAACGCGGCAGGTTTACATCGGCAATCGTCACCTCGGCACCGAGCCCGGAAGCCATTCTTGCAGCGGCTTCGCCCACAGTTCCACCGCCAAGTACAAGCACACGAGCCGGTAAAACGCCCGGAACACCACTGATAAGTCTGCCATTTCCTCCCTTCGTGGTCTGTAGATAATGTGCTCCATTGAGTACAGCCATACGCCCTGCAACCTCACTCATCGGTACAAGCAACGGCAAAGAACCGTCTTCTTTCTGCACTGTTTCATAAGCAATACACACAGCTCCGCTCTTGATCATTGCCTCGGTGAGTGCCCGTTCGCAGGCGAAATGGAAATAGGTGAACACCACCTGCCCCTTACGAACAAGCGCATACTCGGGCGCTATAGGTTCCTTCACCTTCACAATCATATCTGCCTGGGCATAGACATCCGTGATATCAGGCAGGATTTTAGCACCTACTGCCTCATAATCTGCATCCTTAAAGCCGCTATTCTCGCCCGCGGTATGCTGCACGTAGACTTCATGACCATGCTTACAGAGTTCGTTTACGCCTGCAGGAGTCATGCCAACACGGTTCTCATTGTTCTTAATTTCCTTTGGAATACCGATTTTCATAGCTGTTTCCCTTTCGTTATTAAAGTTAGTAGTCATAGAATATGCAACAAATATAATGATTTATTTGATTGGTTGTAACGCAAAAAGGAAATTTAACTAAACAGAAATGAACAAATAAAAAGCGCCCAATCATGGGATATTTCCATAATCGGGCGCTCGTTTTATCGTATAGAAAGTTCTATGCTTTCTTGTCTTCAATGGCCTGTGTGATAAGACCTTCGAGTTCTTCGCACAGCTCGGGATTGTCGCGAAGCAATGCTTTCGTGGCGTCACGGCCCTGCGCAAGCTTCGAACTGTTATAGCTAAACCAGCTTCCACTCTTCTGAATGATGCCGTATTCTACACCAAGATCAAGGATTTCCCCTACCTTGCTGATGCCTTCTCCGAACATAATTTCGAACTCTGCCTTGCGGAATGGCGGTGCAACCTTATTCTTCACAACCTTCACGCGCACTTGATTTCCAATGATGTTATCGCCGTCTTTGAGACTTGTTACACGGCGAATATCAAGACGAACACTACTGTAGAACTTCAGTGCATTACCACCGGTTGTGGTCTCTGGACTACCAAACATCACGCCAATCTTCTCGCGCAACTGGTTGATAAAGATACAACAGGTGTTGGTTTTACTGATAGTTGAGGTGAGTTTTCTCAATGCCTGACTCATCAATCTGGCCTGCAAACCGACAACGTTGTCGCCCATATCGCCCTCAATCTCTTTCTTCGGAGTCAGTGCAGCAACTGAATCGACCACGAGAATATCAACAGCACTCGAGCGAATCAGCTCGTCGGCAATCTGCAAAGCCTGTTCTCCGTTGTCGGGTTGGCTTATCCAAAGGTTGTCAACATCAACGCCCAACTTTGCTGCATAGAAGCGATCGAAAGCGTGTTCAGCATCAATGAATGCTGCAATACCGCCCTTCTTCTGTGCTTCTGCAATAGCATGAATGGCCAAAGTAGTCTTACCTGACGACTCCGGGCCATATATCTCGATGATGCGACCACGTGGATATCCGCCCACACCAAGCGCCACATCAAGACCTATACTGCCTGTAGGGATCGTTTCTACATTCTCAATCTGCTCATCACCCATACGCATGATAGAGCCTTTACCAAAGTCTTTTTCTATCTTAGACATTGCTGCCTGCAAAGCTTTCAGCTTCTCGCTTTGCTGGTTAGCCACTGCTTCTTTTGCCATTTCTTCTATGTTTTATATGATTAAATGAGACATAATGCCTCGTTCTTTGCTTAGAGTTCCAGGTCGCCGTCAAACACTTCATGCCATGGAAGCCCATGAATGTTGAGCTGTTCCATGAACGGATCGGGGTCGAACTCCTCTACATTCCACACTCCTGGACGTTTCCAAATGCCCTTGACAAACATCATTGCGCCTATCATTGCAGGCACACCGGTCGTATAACTGACGCCCTGCATGCCGGTTTCCCTATAAGCTTCCTGATGTTTACAATTGTTATAAACGTAGTAAGTGCGCTCTTTTCCGTCCTTTATACCACGAATTCGGCAGCCGATAGAAGTCTCACCATCGTAGTTTTCGCCAAGATCCTGGGGATTAGGCAACACTGCTTTGAGGAACTGTAAAGGCACAATCTTCACCTTGGCAGTCTTTGTCGGGTCGTCAGCCAACGGTGCTTCGTACTCCACTTCATCGATACGGGCCATTCCAATGTTCTGAATTACATCGAGATAGTTAAGATATTGCTGGCCGAAAGTCATCCAGAAGCGAGCCTGCTTGATAGTAGGATAGTTCTTAACCAACGACTCCAGCTCCTCATGATGCATCAAATAGCTGTCGCGTGGGCCGATATTTGGATAGGTAAGGTCTTTGTGAACAGCCAGCGGTTCGGTTTCAATCCACTCGCCATCTTTATAGTATAAGCCCTTCTGGGTAATCTCTCTGATATTGATTTCAGGGTTGAAATTCGTAGCGAAAGCCTTGTGATGATTACCTGCATTGCAATCAACAATGTCGAGATAATGTATTTCATCGAAGTAATGTTTGGCTGCATAAGCCGTATAAATGCCTGAAACACCGGGGTCAAATCCGCACCCTAAGATTGCAGTAAGACCTGCCTGCTCAAACTTTTCCTTATAAGCCCACTGCCAGGAATATTCAAAATGCGCCTCATCCTTAGGCTCATAGTTGGCCGTATCAAGGTAGTTGCAACCACAAGCTAAGCAAGCTTCCATGATAGTGAGGTCTTGATAAGGCAGTGCAAGATTAACAACCAACTCGGGTTTATAGTCATTGAAGAGCGCCTTGAGCTGCTCCACATCGTCTGCATCAACCTCTGCGGTCTTGATATTCATCTTGTATCCCTTGGCATGAATAGCCTCAACAAGACGGTCACACTTAGCTTTGTGATGGCTTGCAATCATCAGTTCGGTGAAAACATCGGTGTTCTGGGCCATCTTAAAGGCTGCAACGGTGGCCACACCGCCAGCTCCAATCATCAGTATTCTACTCATATCTGTTTATTTTATTTCTTCAGCTTTGATGCCTAATGCACTCATCAGCGAGTAGCCTAATATCTCTTGGCGAAAGTTCCCGCCCTCCATGGGCTGCATTGCAAACAGCGTAATGCGCTTATCCTCATCGTCAACACGCCGCAAGAGATTGCGTAAACGGGCATAACCGTCACCATGTTCACTGTCGGGGACTATCATTACACGACGCACTTCCTTGTGCTCCAAAAGCGTATGCAACACGCTTTCGATGTATTCTTCCTTGCTGACGGCCGCGCCTGATGACACAGAAGTAATCGTGAATTCACCCAACCGTGCATCCGTAAAGGCTTTAGCATGAAGTTCACCGGCATAATCTGACGGCGTGAAATTGTCCATCTGCTTATGCTTCTCATCATGAACAAGCACCACCTGCACGTCGTTTTCTCCCGCACGCACACCTCCGTCAAGCGCCACACAGACTGCCCATTGGCTTAAATCTGCCTTTGGAATAGGCCTGCCTATCATGCGTTCGAAGTTGACAATGAGGTCGAAAGCGACCAAATCTATATAATCAGCATCAGCAATGATTATGTTTTCACTCATCCTGATGTTGCTGTCTACCTGTGAATTCATGCTACAAAGATAGTGTTTTAATTTGAGATTATCGTGGCTCATAATGTTTTTTTTCTTAACTTTGCAGTGCTTAATGCTGAATTAAATTTATAAGGAAAAATGACAACTTTAACTGTTTCAATCATCGTGGTATTTGTAGTGGGCTACCTCTTCATTGCCCTTGAAAGTATCACGAAAGTCAACAAGGCTGCCATTGCACTACTGATGTTCGTGGCTTGCTGGACACTTTTCATGGTCGATCCAACCGGTTATCTGCCCGGATTGACCGGCAATGCGCTCACAAATGCTGTAAGCAGCGCCATCGAACACCATTTGGGAAGTACCTCAACAACGCTCTTCTTCCTCATGGGTGCTATGACAATCGTCGAAATAGTCGACCAAAACGGAGGCTTTAACTGGGTACAGACGCGCATGAGTACCAAGAGCAAGCGGGGCCTGATGTGGAAGATTGCCTTCATGACTTTCTTTCTTTCGGCCATATTGGATAACTTGACAACATCCATTGTCATGGTAATGATACTGCGAAAGCTCGTGCATGACCATAAAGACCGCATTGTATATGCCTCGTTAGTGATTATCGCAGCCAACTCCGGGGGTGCCTTTTCACCGATTGGAGACGTGACAACAATCATGCTTTGGAACAAGGGTGTGATCACAGCTTTAGGCGTAATCAGTGAGATTTTCATTCCTTCGGTCATCTCACTTCTCATACCGGCACTCATCATGCAGACGCAACTCAAGGGAGAACTCACAACGACAGAGTCGTCATCCTACGACAAACGCGACGGCGAAGTGCTTGAGTTTACAGGCTTGGAACGCAAGATTATCTTTGCTGTGGGCGTTGGAGGACTGATGTTTGTGCCCGTATTCAAGTCGATTACTCACTTGCCTCCGTTTGTTGGTATCCTGCTTGTGTTAGGCGTTTTATGGACAGTAACCGAGGTATTCTACCGCCGACTGCATCATTATCACAAAGACATGACGTTCCAGAAGCGCGTTTCCAACCTGCTAAGCCGTATCGACATGAGCACCATTCTCTTCTTCCTCGGCATTCTGATGGCCGTGGCCTGCCTTGAGGAAATCGGCGTACTTACCGTCATGGGTGGTGCACTCAACGACACTTTCAACGGCAACCACT
Organism: Segatella oris; assembly: GCF_900637655.1. Classification (NCBI taxonomy): domain Bacteria; kingdom Pseudomonadati; phylum Bacteroidota; class Bacteroidia; order Bacteroidales; family Prevotellaceae; genus Segatella; species Segatella oris. The sequence continues at coordinate 1,083,344 of NZ_LR134384.1, read as the reverse complement.
ATCTCGTTACGGGCATTATCGGCGTGCTTTCAAGCATTGTTGACAACGTGCCTCTCGTGGCCGGATGTATGGGAATGTATCCCGTCACACCGACGGGCGACATGGCTATTGACGGCATTTTCTGGCAGTTGCTGGCTTATTGTGCGGGAGTTGGCGGAAGCATCCTCATCATTGGAAGCGCTGCCGGCGTAGTTGTTATGGGATTGGAAAAGATTACTTTCGGGTGGTATATGAAGCGTGTCAGCTGGATTGCCTTTGTGGGTTATTTGGCGGGAATACTGAGTTACTTCATCATCCGCACGTTCATTATGCCGACTGCACTGTAATATCAGTCGGCAAAATCATCATAAGACGGTTGCACTTCGAATGGAGATACAGCCGTTTTTTCTGTTTCGTAATTTCTTTTACAAATGCTCTTTCACAGCTCGCGTATTTCCAATGAAAAGCTCACCTGCCTGCAAATACGCGAGTTTTAAGCATGTTTGGTAAGGCTTTGAGTATGAAACGGTTACACAATTCCACTCTTTTTGCAAGCCAATTTTATGGCATAAGAAGTCGTGAAATGACTTGAATTGCACGGTGTTTTGACGCATATCAGCGTGTGAAATGGCATTCATGAGCAGACAATCTGACGCTAATGACGCATTAACTTGATGCAAATTGGTGAACAAAGTGTTTCGGGAGACAATACCAAAAGCATGAAATGCCTTGGAAAGGTCATGATTTGCGACTTTTCAAATTCTATTTGGTGGTGTTGCGAAGTAGCAAAAAACGTGATGTAATATTTACAAAATAACAGTTGAAAGAAAGGGTATCGAGCCTTGAAGGAAAAAGAGAATGAGAAGTAAGGGATAAGAAATTTATGCCTATCTGGAATGTAGTTTTCTCTGAAAATCCGTCTTTCAAAGCATCAAAAAAGGTGGTCTGCATGATGCAGACCACCTTTTCTGATATGTAAATATATGGAGAATGCAATTACTCTGCTACGAGTGTGAAGCGCTTGTAGGCAACAATCTTGGCATCGCCCTGCTTCTTCAGCCATTCATTGACGCTCAACTTGTCGCCTTCAGAGAACTGGAACTCCTGGTCAACCAAGCAGTTATCCTTGAAGAACTTGTTCAAACGACCCTTAGCGATGTTCTGAATCATCTGCTCATTGAGTGTAGCAGCCTTCTCTTCGCCTACGGTCTTCTTGATCTCTCTGGCTCTGTCAGCATCCTCTTGTGTCAGCCACCCCTTCTTCGTGTTGCTTTCAATGTGGTCTTCAGAGTCAACATGTGCAGGATTAATGCCAGCCTTCTTGAGCGCTGCATTGACTGCTTTTTCAACCATTTCTTCCTTGGTCTTCTCGACAGCTACCTTGAATTCCTCATCCTTTACAGACTGTGGAACCGAAGCTTCATCAAGTGCAACCGGCTTCATTGCAGCCACCTGCATGGCAATCTTGTGTCCGGCGTCCTCGTTGTTGGCGCTGAGTTGAACCATTGTTGCCAAAGTGTGGCGGCCCATGTGGTCGTAAACAGAGATGTTGTCTCCCTCAAGGAAGTTGTAACCATCTATCTCCATCTTCTCTCCGGTGATACCCGAACGGTGCTGAACTGCTGTTGCAGCGTCGTCACCATCAGCCAACTTGAGCGCTTTAACTTCGTCAAGCGTCTTGCATTTTGCAGCAACTGCCGCATCAAGAATATCCTGAGTGAGCTGTATGAAGTCCTTACCGGCAGCCACAAAGTCGGTCTCACACTTCACAGCAACCATTGCTGCGAAACCTGGAACGCACTTAACGAGCACGCAACCGTTAGAAGTTTCACGGTCAGAACGCTTTGCAGCGATAGCCAAACCACGCTCACGGAGCAGGTCTTTTGCCTTGTCGAAATCGCCTTCAGCCTCTGTAAGAGCCTTCTTTACGTCAGCCAAACCAGCACCGGTCATACTGCGAAGCTTCTTGATATCTTCTATTGAAATAGCCATAATATAGTCTTTTCTTTGTTTATTTGTTTGAAAAAAGATAGGGTCTTATTGATAATGCGTAGGTTCTTACAAGTTCCTGTCCTATCAAGTAAGACCCTATATCTTGATTATTCAGCCTTTTCAGCCTCGGCTTCAGCTGTAGGAGCTTCTTCTTCCTTGCGTGCCTTGCGAGTGCGCTTCTTGGTTTCAGCAACCTCTTCAGCCTGTTCAGCAGCAGCCTTTTCGTCTGCTTTCTCAGCCTTGCGCTCTTCAAGACCCTCAGCGATAGCACCGCAAACAGCCGTAAGTATAGTCTCTACGCTGTCTTTAGCATCGTCGTTTGCAGGGATTACGAAGTCGATGTTCTTAGGATCTGAATTTGTATCTACAATACCAAAAACAGGAATACCCAGACGGTTAGCCTCTTTCACTGCGATGTGCTCTTTCATTACGTCGATAACGAAGAGTGCACTTGGCAGACGAGTCAAGTCGGCAATAGAACCAAGGTTCTTCTCCAACTTAGCGCGCTGACGTGTAACCTGCAGCAACTCGCGCTTAGAAAGGTTAGAGAAAGTACCGTCGTTCATCAGCTTGTCGATGTTTGTCATTTTCTTAACTGCCTTACGAATGGTAGGGAAGTTGGTCAACATACCACCTGCCCAACGCTCGTTGACGTATGGCATGTTAACAGATGCGGCCTTATCAGCTACGATATCCTTAGCTTGTTTTTTAGTAGCGACAAACAGAATCTTCTTTCCTGACTTTGCAATTGCCTTCAATGCCTCTGCAGCTTCATCTATCTTAGCAACTGTTTTGTTGAGATCGATGATGTGAATACCATTGCGCTCCATGAAGATATAAGGAGCCATTGCCGGATTCCACTTACGCTTGAGGTGACCAAAGTGGCAACCTGCCTGAAGTAACTGGTCGAAATTTGTTCTTGACATTTCTTTTCTTGATTTTAATTGTTTACTTTCTTTTTTAATTCTTACAGTCTGCATACAACAGCATTACTATCATAAACAAACCTTTTTTGCTCAGAATCAGCCCGACAGTAATCCGGTCTTATACTGCATCGCAATACAAAGAAGCCACAGAGTCTGCCTGGTTTAGATACTAAACTAAATTGCCTTTGAAACTTTAAGATTGAATTTTGAACTTTAGAATATGCCGGGCTAAGCCCTATTGCATGTCATGATGACACAGAAAACAAATCATAAAGTTCAATGTTCCATATCCAGAATTCAAAGAACAAGCATTAACGCTTACTGAACTGGAAGCGACGACGAGCCTTAGGCTGACCTGGTTTCTTACGCTCAACAGCACGACTGTCGCGGGTAAGGAAGCCTGCATCCTTCAAAGCTTTCTTGTCTTCAGCGTTCACCTTGACGAGAGCACGGGCGATAGCAAGGCGGAGTGCCTGGCTCTGACCAGTGAAACCACCACCGTCGAGGTTTGCCTTGATGTCATACTTACCTTCAGCTTCGAGCAACATCAGTGGCTGCTTAACCACGTACTGCAGAATAGCTGACGGGAAGAATTCAGTTAAATCTTTCTTATTGATAATGATCTTACCGGTTCCTTCAGAAAGGTAAACACGAGCGACAGCGCTCTTGCGGCGACCAATTGCATTTAATACTTCCATCTTAATCCTAAATTATTTATACTGGTTAATATCGATTGACTTTGGCTTCTGAGCCTCCTTGTTGTGCTCTGCGCCATCGAATACATAAAGGTTATCCAACAAAGCACGACCAAGACGGCCCTTTGGAAGCATTCCTTTGACTGCATGACGAATGATTTTGTCAACACCATTGGCACGAGTACGAAGCTCGGCAGGAGTATTGAAGCGCTGACCGCCAGGATAACCAGTATAACGTGTGTAAACCTTATCAGTCTCCTTTTTACCTGTGAAGACCACCTTTGAGGCATTGATAATGATTACATTGTCTCCACAGTCTACGTGGGGAGTGAAGTTTGGCTTGTACTTTCCGCGAAGCAGCTTAGCTACTTTAGAGCAAAGACGACCTACAATCTGATCGCTGGCATCTACTACCACCCACTCTTTCTTAGCTGTTTCCTTGTTTACGGAAATAGTCTTGTAACTTAAAGTGTTCATTTTTAAAACTTAATTTTACTACTAAAAAACAATATTTATTACTTTTCGATAACAGAAACCTCGCGGCGCCTCCAGTCTAAAAGAGACCATCCACAGCTTTTGTCCTGTTGTCCGACAAATTCACTAACCGCCTTATCCGGCCAAAGAAAAGGCTATTAACACTGCCAGACTGCCGGAAATTCCAAGCGCTTTCCCAGCAATCGGTTTGCAAAGGTACATATTTTAAAGAAAGAAGCATAATGTAATAGACTGCAAATCCATTCTAATTACATAACTTTAACACTATTATTGAATATTAACAACACATAATAAGGTGAAAGCAATCTCTGCTTCCACCTTATTATATATATGGGGTCCTAAAAACTTCACCCTTTTCTACCCTCTTATTTCTTTACCATCTGCCCTTCCTACAGCATCAGACCGAATGACAAAGTCCTGAACTTCGGACCATAACCATCGCGTAAAAGATTGCAGGGACTATACTTGAAATAGAAGTCGGGGACACCTTTGACAGAGAGTGTACCCATGAAATCAACGGTAACGGGACTCACACGAACATTCGTATCAATATCTTTCACCTTGTGACCATCGAGCTTGTATCGTGTTTTCAGACTGCCGTAAGTATTGAAATTAATAACCGGACCGAGACTGAAGCCAATCCATCGTCCCTCATACTGATAGCGCAAAGGTATATTAATGCTGAAAACCTTAATACGAGAGAAGCGTGGCGTACTGCCTGCAGGATAGTGATCGAGAGCTACAGCACGATTATCCTTCACAAAACGCAGGTCATCCGTCATGCGATAATTACGCCAATCAAGTCCGAAACCGATAGAAAAAGCATGCGCATTACGCCATGGACGATAGGTCCAGTCGCTCACAATCCACCACAATTCCCATGATTTGAAAGGCTGAATATCTGCACCTGAAGGCATACCTACAGCGTTATTGAAACCTGCAACAAAGTGCATGCTGCATTCACGCTGAGTCTTTTTCCCCTTTCGAGGCTTACTGAAACCAGCGATAGAGAAGTTCCAAGTGTCGCTGTTCAAGGCCGAAGTACTCACGTAGTTGCTGTCAACGATTTGGATATTATTTTCATAATGATAGCGCGGATTAGTTGCACTACCCCACACTTCTACGCGCTGAACAGAGTCGCCTGTAATGATTCTGACCTTTCGCGGCTTCTCCACAACCACGGTGTCATTGTCTGATGATGCAGCAAAGGCCGACATGCTGAAAGCCAATGCCATGCAAACGAAGATTGTTTTCATAAGCTATAATTTAATTTACTAATTTTCCTAATTCGGCAATGCTTGCCACATTTCCCTCCATATAGACCACAGTAACCATCGTTAAATGGCCTTTCGTCAATGTGAGATAGCACAGATAGCGATAAAGACCATGCTGTTTGGGGAAAGCCATGATGAGTGTTGTCGCACCTTTTCGGTTAGTCTGTTTTATATCCGTGGCCATTTTACGGTCGCGTTCCACCAGTTCATCAACGGTCTTACGTTGCTGTTCATTGGCATTGAAACGCACACTGTGATAGAATTGAAGTCCATATTTACTGATGGCACGCCCTTTTACACGAACCTCCACCATTTCTTCGCGTGGCACCACCTTACCCGTGAAGAGCGCATTCACGTTCAATCCCTGTTGAGCGCGAGCCACAAAGGAAAGCAACGCCAAGCATATCGTCAAGAAAATACGATGTTTCATAACACTGTTTTTATTGATTTTCCCGTTTTATTTCAATCTGTTCCAAAGATGTCATGCAACTGATGATCAACATTGGCACCATCATTCTGATGAATAGTCTGCATCGTTCCATATACCTCTTGCATCACCTTTTCAGGATCAGTCACATGCTGATTGTAGACATATGCCTCACAGTAATCCTGTCGTTCAGGGCTCCAGAACAAGCTCCCAACAGCAATCATCAGCGCTATCGAGGCTGCAACACCGACAAACACCTTATAGAAATGTAAATGAGCTGCCTTCGGTTTACATTCCGCCACCACCTCTTCATCCGGTTTCATGGCTGCAAACGAACAGAAAAGTCCACGCAAGGGCAGTAAATCTTCTGCCACCTCTTCACCTGTGAAGTAGCGATAGAGCTGCTGTTCTTCATCAAGTGAAGTATCGCCCGCCATGAAACGGTCTGCCAATTGCCTGATTATTTCGTCGTTATTCATCATGCTGTTGCTTTAAGAATTGTAGTTTAATCGCTTGTCGGGCACGGCTCAACGTCTTCCTTACTGCCACTTCCGAGCTTCCTGTAAGCGAGGCAATATCTCGCATTTCCATTCCTTCGATATGACGTAAACGCATCACTGTCTGCTGCAATGTAGGCAATGTGTCGATAATCCGCATCACCTGTATATAGCGTTCATCGCGCATCGGCTCACATTCTGCCATATTCTCGGGCACATCAACCATTGGCTGTCGGCGCCGAATGAGGTCAACACAACGATTTTTCACCAATACTGAAGCCAGAGGTCCCATGGGTAAGTGCAGCGAATCGAGCAATTGCCAAAGCTTGAGCAGCACATCCTGCACGACATCCTCAGCCTCATCACCATCCTTCAGATAGCCTCGGGCAATGGTAAGCATGCGTGGTCGGTTGCGCTCCACCTCTTCTTTATATTCTTCGATGGTCATCGTTGCTGTCTCAGATCTTTACTCCTATTACGCAAAGTTACAGCATTTGTGACACCACAAAAAGCATTTCTTTTATTATTTTCTTAAAAACCATTGAATATCTTCTGTCAGTAATGCCGATTTCCTAAATGAAATACCTATATTTGTTGCATACAGAGTGCCTTTATCTACAAAGTGAAAGCGATATTTCTTTTGTCAAGTTTATTTCTGTTTTTTAACATTTCTACCCATGACCAAATAGAAAAGGAAACACCATTTCTGTGCATTTGCGAAACCATTCTATTGTTCTGACACCTCCATTTTTACCTACTTTGCCTGCAACTCCAGTCATAACATGCTGTAATTTGATGCAAAACACACGATTATTTGAGTCTGAAAGCATCGTCATCTAAGGCAAGTTATAAAGTAATTTGAGTCGAATCACAGCTTTTTCCTATGTGATTTTTCCTTACCATTTGGTCTGAAATCAATAACATGTTGACTATCAATATATTATATATCATCAAAATATAGCATACATTTGGGATGAGGAAACCTTTTAGTTCAAATTCTTAAATCTAATAAAACAAATTGTAAAGTAATCTGATAGCTTTTAACTTACTTTTGAATAATTAACAAAACGCAAAATTATATGATAATATATAAAATTTGCATACGGTCTACTTTAAAGAATGTGAAAAATCACTTTTGTAACAAAAATAATAGTAATTTTGACCTCTAATGACAAAAATTAGGAATTATCTTGTACAAAGTATTTAGGTGGTAATTAATAAATTTATTATTCATAATGATGAAAAGATTGATGACAATCCTTGCTTTTGCTGGCTTAACAATAACCGCTTTGGCACAGGAAACCGTTTCAACGAAAAAGTATAGCGTAGCTACTAATTCGTTTTGGAGCAATTGGTTTGTTCAGGTTGGCGGTGATTACAATGCTTGGTATTCCAATCAAGAGCATGGACTTGGACTTGACAATGGCAACCATTATGGTCTATTTGCAAAACAACGCCGTACGTTTGGAGCCTCTGTGGCAGTAGGAAAGTGGTTCTCTCCAGGCTTCGGTCTACGTACAAAATTACAATTGGGAAAGGCCAAGAAAGTCGGTATGGTAGGCGTATCTAAGTTGGACTATTGGACTTTGAACGAACATCTCCTGTTCAACATGAGTAACCTGCTCTGCGGTTACAATCCAGACCGCGTATGGAATGTTACACCTTTCATTGGTGGTGGCGTCACTCGTAATGAGTCCATCAGCCTCTATGCCATGCAATTGAGTGTAGGTATCAACTCTTCTTGGAAGTTAAGCCGCCTTCTCGACCTCTATGCTGAAGTGGGATGGAACCGTATGGAAGAGGATTTCGATGGCTATGAAGGCTATAATCAAAGAGCAAAACACCATGGATATGGCTGGGAAGACAAGGACAACAACCTCTATGCAGAAATTGGTTTAACATTCAAACTCGGCAAATCAGGCTGGAACAAAACCCCGGATACAGATGCTTTAAAGACTATGTCGCAATCACAGATTGATGATTTGAATAATAAAATCAAGAATGCAAACGACGAAGGAGACAGACTCCGCAATGAACTTGCTCAGGCTCCAAAGGATGATGTGCAGACTAAGAGCATCAAAGAATTCATTGCTATGCCTATTTCTGTATTCTTCAACATTAACAGAACCGAACTTGCCCGACTCAAAGACCTCGTCAATGTACGTGCACTTGCAAAATATGCAGTTGAGAACAACAGCCGTATGCTTGTCACTGGTTATGCTGACTCGGCAACAGGTACGCCTGCTATCAACCAGAGACTCTCTGAAGCTCGTGCGAAGAGACTTGTTGATGAGCTTGTCAAGATGGGCGTAAATCGCTCTAACATCAGTGTAGCAGCAGGTGGTGGTGTCAAGATATTGGAGTATCCAAGCTACGATCGCCGTGCTACTGTTCAGATTGTTGAATAAGCCTTTAACACGTATCAGATAGGGAACTCATCATAGTTTCTCTCTAAATATACAATAGCCTCGACCGAATTCTTTGGCCGGGGCTATTTTCTTTTATCACAGTTGAGGAACATGCATGATATCATTCATCCCTACAAACAAGATGATATCAAGCATAAGGAAAAACAATCATCTCTCCCAGTAATGCTTTCCGTAATGTAAATGACAGGCATCATAGAGTGATTTCAGGCGAGAAAGACGTGGAATGAAAGCAGAATAGGAGCCTTTTTGCAGACACCAGGCATTCTCTGCAAGCGCTGCCATGCGTGGAAGCATCATGTATTCAGCATGATTTGGCACTGCAATATATTCCGTCCAGAGGCACGCTTCAACACCAATGATATGCTTACGGTTTTCAAATGAGATGTCATTGGGCACTATAACCATATTATACACGCTATCCAAAGGAAGATAAAGGTCATTGGAAAACGGTTCATTGCTCGTCTTGGGATTGGCTTGATTGCGATTGAAATAACAGTATTTTGACGGTGACATGATGACATCATGTCCTTTCTGAGCTGCCCTAATGCCATAAACGGGATCACGCCAACAATGGATTATCGCGCTTTGATGAATGTTTCCACCAAGGATTTCGTCCCATCCCATGATACGACGGCCTTTGGAATTGATGAATTTTTCTATTCTGTTCGTGAAGTATCCCTGTATGGTTTTAGGCGTCAAATGCTCACGTTGCATGAGTTTCTGACACTTTTCACAATTTGTCATGCGTATCGTCGGTGCCTCATCTCCACCGATATGAATGATTTCTGAAGGGAAGATATCCATTAATTCAGTCAGAACGTCCTCGCAAAACTGATAGGTCTGCTCATTGCCAAGGCAGAGAATATCATCAAATACACCCCACCTTGTACCCACTTGATAAGGACCTCCGGTGCAACCTAAAGTCGGTATAGAAGCCAATGCAGCCAATTGGTGGCCCGGCATATCTATCTCTGGGACGACAACCACATGGCGCTGACGGGCATATTCCATGATTTCCCGTGCCTCATCCTGCGTGTAATATCCGCCATAAGGCGTACCATCACAAACCGAACTGTTGCGTCCGATTACGGTTTCCGGGCGATTACTGCCAACAGCTGTCAGCAAAGGATACTTCTTAATCTCAATACGCCAACCCTGATCTTCCGTGAGATGCCAGTGAAAGCGGTTCATATTGTGCATGGCCATAAGGCCAATGACTTCCTTGATAAACTTGACAGGGAAGAAATGACGACCGCAATCAAGCATCATTCCTCGATAAGTAAAGCGCGGAGCATCGATGATTTCCACCGCAGGAAGGTCTACAAAAGCCGTCTTTCCCACAGGCAAAGCCTTGCGAAAAGTCTGAATTCCATAGAAAACACCTGCTGCCGTACGCCCCTTTATGGCAACACCTTTCTGACTCACAGAAAGCGTATAGCCTTCATCATGCTTTATGTCACCCCCAATCACGAGTCGGATAACATCACCTCTTGACTGTAAAACATTTGTAGAAAGCACAGGACGGATACCTGTAATTTCACGAACATAGTCCTGAAGGAAACGTGCATTACGCTCCATTTCTTCGTCAGCTTCGGGATAAACGATGCGAGTTGAAGCACTAAGTCTGAACATAGATTTGCCCGTTAGATGAATTTGCTGTGGCATAGGAACCACAGAATAATCGGCTCGCTGTGCATGAAGCGTGATGACCGACATGAGAAGCAAACTCAAAATAATACTCTTTTTCATATTTTTAGGATTGGATTATCGGTTAATCATCGGCAAGACAAAGTCCATTACAGTTTCGAAAACCATGCCATGCCCTATTATATATAAAACGGGAAACATCTTCTTATCTCATAAACTCACTGATATATTTTGTGTTTTTTAACTAAATGAATGAATGGGGCGGATTCCATACGCAAGTGCAAAGTTAGGCAATTGTGTATGGAATCCACCTAAATCTACCAAAACTTAAAATGCAGATTAAAAAAGAGAAGCTAATTAAATAACAGCAAGAAAATATATCAATGTCGTTACAATTAGCAATACCCAGCGACCCAAAGGAGAAGAAAAGAATGCAATTCCTTAACAAACAGTTTTAATTTATGGATAATGATTTTTGCCAACGCTTAGAAAAAAATATCCAACTATTAGCAAAGCCGAAAAAAGTTTAGTATACCCATAAAGATTGGACTTGATGGATATAAAATTATGACTATCCTTAATATATTTGGTTCAGGTTTTTTACAAACTCCGTTATAGACTAAGAAAGCGATTAGGACTCAACAATGAAGATTTAGAGAAATACATTCAACATTTAAGGTAATGAATTCTTTATAGTTATAAGTGAACATTTTTTTATAATAAAAAACGAGACAGATTGACATTACACTACCCAGCCTGCTTTGTTCTGAATTCGTCGAACTTATGTTAAATATGATCTTTGAGTATATTGAAATATTTTTCATCTACATCCTCAAATATTTCCTTTCCTTCTAACATATAGGCGCTCATCAGTGCATCTTTCGCCTTTTCCATATTTCCAAGTTCATAGAACGACTAACCTAATCCAAGCCAAACATATCCATATTCGACTGCATCAGGACATAGTAAGGCTTTATTGTAATAGGAGTTTGCCGTTGGGTAGTTTCCAAGATTAAAGCAACAATCTCCTAAAGCCGTATATACATGTAAAGCTATTTCCCAGTCTGTTTGGGGTGTGGGGATTAAATTCAGTGCACTTTCGTAATGCTTCAGTGCAGACTTGAAGAATTCATTTTCGGAGGCATTGTCCCCTTGATTCATTTCCTGCATAATGGAATCATACAATTCATCGGATAGTTGATTCATCATTCGTATATTTTTGAGGATTCCTATAAAAATCTAGTACTTGGGCTCTTGTTCTCTAAAACAATCCATACCAGCTTTCTTATATGCGTTATCAAAACTCTCCCAAGCGACATCGAGATCTCCGTTGTGAAAATAGATTTTTCCCCTTAAAAAGTTCCAATCACCAAGTATATGTTGATTCTTAAAAACTCGACCTAGTTTCTCTACCCATTTCTTTGCATTGGAGTAATCGTTAATTGCCAGATAATTGTCTATCATCCACTCCATAACATTGGAATAGTCACCATAATCTCCTTTTGGATCAAGAAAAAGATATAAGCATTCCTCATACTTTTGGAATGATGCATTGTATCTCTTTTGTTGAAATAACTCATAAGTCTCGTCACTTAGTTTATCGAATTGCTCATAAAATTTGTCTGATAGGTCTTTATATTGTTCGATGTTCATAATTGATTTATAGATTAGGAGAGGATTTTGATTTGTTTTATTTTTTTATGTGCTTCGATTATAACTGTAATGTTTATTTATCAAAAACTACTCCCAAGTTTCAAAACTTATTCCGGTTATGTTGTTATTGGTAATAACGTCTTTTAGCGCTTGTGAAACAAACAAGTATGACTTGTCATAGGCACAGCGGAATATATCCCGTGTCTTTTCTTTTATAAAGTATGGAACATACACTATCCCTTTCTCAATATCTGATTTTTCAAGGTCTATTACATTGTCTAATAAGATATTAGTTTTTAAGTAATAGTATCTTTCTTGATCCCAAGATGAGGCAGATTGTATTATGATGGGATACCAAGTAAAATCATCGGAATTATCAGCATGTTTCACTATCAAATCTTTTAAGCGCTTAGAGCATAGCGGTATATTTAAATCATTAACCAAATAGTCTGCAAACTCTCCTTCCTTCAACTCCATCTTTAATTCTTTCCAAGCAATATCTTGTTTCCAATTCTGAATATCAGCTGGCGACAAATCTTCATCAGAAAAGGCAAAGCCATAGTGTTGATCATCATAATCTTCACTGCTTTCAACGAAATATACTTTTTCTGTTTCCATTCCTCTATCAAGTTTTATGATGCATACCAATCCTCAAATCCAACACCAGCTAAGTTTTCAGCCTCGATAATCAGCTTCAACCTCTCTGATATATATAAACCACCGAGATATTCCTCTTCTAAAGCAAATATGTCCACATCCTTTATCTTGTCATAAACAAAATGCGGAAGATATATTTTCCCGTCTCTTAGCTTTCTGGACTTCTCTGTGTCCAAGATTTCCTTCATGGGCGTTTCCATAAGTAGTGCATAATAAGTCTTCACTACATCTCCGTCGTTAACGGCAACCGAACACCAGGTTATATCTGTTGCATTGATAGCATTTGTTTCGATGCACTGTTTCAATTTCTCAGAACATAAAACCCAATCGCAATCATTACTTAGGTAATCGGAAAAATGCCCTTCGGTTAATTCAAACATTGGCTCACTCCAAGGCTTTTCTAAAGGCAAGCCTTGGTATATATCTATGGGATCAACGCTGTCGGGTGATTCGGCGAAACCATAGCGTTTTTTGTCATAGTCATCGCTTTCTCTGAATGAAAAAATATTATATTTCATTGTTTTTGTTATTTTATTATGTAGTATACAGTTATTTTTCCCATCCTGACTTTCGTAACAATTCAGGATTCTTTCTGACTTCCGCTTTTATATCCTTTTCAAACAGATTAAGAAATTTCTCTTGGTCTTTACCTGCTTTCTTTGAAGCAATTCTCATCCGTTTTAAAACCCAATCATGGTATTTGTAAGGATGTCTTCCCCGATGTGGCAACGCTTCTTTATTCCAACTTCCATTCAAATCTAATTTAAATTTATTAGCAATTCTTTTAAAGTGCTTAGTATATTTCTTACTTTTGTTCGTTGCAAAATGATGTATTTGCTGAGGTAGTTTACTTAAGCATTTTTTAGCGTTATGCACCAGCCACTGCAATGCCCCCACGAAATAAGTATGCCAGTTAGAGACTTCAAAGTTATAAACTTTCCTCGGCTTATACGAGAACTTTACATCTTTTATTTCGATATCTTCTTCATTTCTGCTTTTTATCCTATCACCTGTTTGCAGATCAGCGGCATCTTTCCAACCGTTGTCTGTAAGGAAAGGATGCTCGACAGTCGTCTCTATGATTTCCTCTTCCGTATATAGTTCAACGGTATGATCACTTTCACGAACCATCGTCCGGACGATTTCCTGAAATCCTGTCTCACCAGTCAATTCGTCATACGACCAGACCCTGTCACCCGCCTTGATATCCTCAATGTTCTTCAGTCCGCCATCCGTATTGATTTTAGTCCCTGCAGGGAAACAGGCAAAGACACAGACATGCCCGGCAGAAGCCTTGCCGACAATCTTGTCAATAGATTTGCAGAAAGCTTTCCTTGCTCCCTTGGCCGTTAGTTTCACTGCTGTTTTCAGCCCTGTCTTGCCGACCTGTTTGGCTACGGCTTTGGCAGCAGACTTGGCCGCAACCTTAACGCCAGCCTTAATACCGGCTTTACCTGCAGAGGAGGCTGCGGTAGTCGCCCCAAACGATACAAGCCCGGCAACATCCAAGGCTAGGAAACCGATGTTCATGGCCATCATTCCCCAGTTGCCTTTCATCCCCTCACGGACAGCACCGACGATGGAAGCGACTACGGGAATCAATTCTACAGTATCAAGCCAGCCCCAACCCTCATCTTCATCTTCCTTAGCCCCTTGCTCCTGCAAGGCTTTGATATCCTCCATTGCATCATCAGGCAACGGAATCTGGCCGCTGGTCACAAAATTAATCTTTCCACCCAAGCTGCAAGGCTTTTCTGACCTAAACAGGAGAGTCTCTTGCCCTTTTATCTATATCGTCACCATCCAATTTCCTAGGAAATTTATTCGAATTGTCTTTATCTGTCAATGGCATTAGTTCGTCATCTTTCCAGCGTTTCATCTCAAACAAGGGAAGCCAGTCTCCGAATTCAGGGTATTTCTGCCAATTAGATTCTACGTTGACACGCTGTTCAGAATCATAAATTGTGCGCTCGTCACCTATTTCCTCTATCTTGTGAACTCTTCCGTCTGGAGTAAATTCGTAGTCCGTATAGTCGTAATCCCATTTCCCATATTCGTCTTTTTCCTCATGATAATATCGCAAGGTAAGTTGGTACAGAAACAAATAGCCCTTCCTGTTTCCCTTTTCGTTTTGATAAGGGGCAGGTTCAAAACGATAACTCATATATGTACGTCCTAATTCATCAAGAAAGGAAACAGTACATCCTTCACCTAAGAAAATAATGAAGGCATATGGCTGTTCGTTGAATTCCAATAGTGCCGTGACTTCGAAAGGAAATCCTATCTTGTCTAAGAGTCTATTGTACTCATTAGGAGCGATGCCTTTATCCCAAGCCATTTCAGCCATGCTTCGGTTTCTTTCATAGGCAAAACGTGCCCATTGCTCCATAGTGTAGCTCTGCATCTCCTTAAGAACGCGCTTGGAAACGCGACTTTTATATTCAATTTCATAAACTTCACATGTTTCTTCTTCCGACCAGAGTTTATATATAGTGTAGTTCCAATCGCGATAAGTAATCTTCAATTCTTCCATAATTTACCAGTTATTTAAGTCTTCCATTCTTACTTTATCTTCAGGTACGATACAACATTCTTTTGAGTTATTGTCCCTGCTTTTCGGGAAGCAGATAAATACACAAAGTTTTTTCATTCAGAAGTTCTATTCAACAATTAAGTAATATTCATTATTCATGAATCTACAATTGTTTAATTTCTACATTCTCATGGTCATCTTTCGCGCGCCCAAAAGCCTTAAATAGTACATCAAAAAGGTCTTCTCCTTCGCTTGTTACAAAATAATTGGACAAATCTGTAATGTCTTCCGAGATGTCATTTCCCCAAGGAGGTTGCTGTGCCAAATCTTCTATATCCCATATTACTTTTTGAGGAGATATATAAGAAAATTCTTTTTTACAGTATGCAATTCATCTATTGCATTCCTTACATATTGTTTTCTCTAATAGCCCGTCGTACAAATGTTTCATCAAGTAAGGGAATCTATTTCTCCATTGTCCATTTTACAGATGATATGCAATGTTTGAGAAGAAACAAAATAAAAAGTTTCCAGTACCAATTGTGTAAAAATCAGGTTCAACAAAAATTCCTACTGCCATAGCAACTAATTTTGGATTACAAATATAAGATTTTTTTTATTCCATCTTGAATGTTACTTCCAAATCTTTTGCATTTTTCTTTATCTCTTTTTAAATGCCTTTTGGACTTCTTGTATCAACAACTGTTGTCTTCCTGATTAAGCTAAAGGGCATCCCTGACCAGAACGGTAGAGAAAGTCTCACCTATTCATCATCCTATTCCCAAGGGAATTTATTCGAATTGTCTTTATCTGTCAATGGCATTAGTTCGTCATCTTTCCAGCGTTTCATCTCAAACAAGGGAAGCCAGTCGCCGAATTCAGGATACTTCTGCCAATTAGATTCTACGTTGATGCGCTGCTCCGAATCATAAATTGTGCGCTCGTCACCGATTTCCTCTATCTTACGAACTCTTCCGTCTGGAGTAAATTCGTAGTCCGTATAGTCGTAGTCCCAGTCTCCATATTCGTCTTTTTCCTCATGATAATAACGCAAGGAAAGTTGGTACAGAAACAAATAGCCCTTCCTATTTCCCTTTTCGTTTTGATAAGGAGAAGGTTCAAAACGATAACTCATAAATGTACGTCCTAATTCATCCAAAAAAGAAACATTACATCCTTCACCTAAGAAAGTAATAAAAGCGTATGGCTGTTCGTTGAATTCCAATAGTGCCGTGACTTCGAAAGGAAATCCTATCTTGTCTAAGAGCCTATTGTACTCATTAGGAGCGATGCCTTTATCCCAAGCCATTTCAGCCATACTTCGGTTTCTTTCATAAGCAAAGCGTGCCCATTGTTCCATAGTGTAGTTCTGCATCTCCTTAGGAACGCGTTTGGAAATGCGACTTTTATATTCATTTGTATAAATACGACAAGTTGTTTCCTCTGGTTGGAGCTTATAATGCAAATAGTTCCAATCGCGATAGGTAATCTTCAATTCTTCCATAATTTACCAGTTATTTAAGTTTTCCATGCTTACTTCATCTTCAGGTATGATATCAACTTTTTTTTCTGTTGCATGATCCTTAATAGTTTGTGGTATAGGCTTTTCCTGTTTAGGAATAGAAAGTTCAGCCTTGGCATTTTCATCTATTCTTGTAACGCCTTTTTTCATTCTACCTGGATTCTGCACTCCTTTTCCCCTATACCCCGCGACCTCGTCAATATATTTCTTGGCTGTCTCCTCTGTCACATCAGACAACTGTGTGGCCTTCCGGCTGATAACCTTCTTGCCGTTTTTCATCACTGTATCAACACGACGTTTCATTCCCTCTAACCATACTTCGTGTGCAAACTCTTTCTTCCCGAGCTTCTTGACCATCACTTTATTGAATTTGATGCCACGTAATATACGCCGGGCATATTCAATTCCCTTCCTTGCTAATTCTGTCAAGCAGGCATTATGCACCAGCCACTGCAATGCCCCCACAAAGTAGGTATGCCAATTAGAGACCTCAAAGTTATAAACTTTCCTTGGCCGATACGAGAACTTTACATCTTTTATTTCGATATCTTCTTCATTTCTGCTTCTTATCTTATCGCCTGTTTGCAGATTAGCGGCATCTTTCCAACCGTTTCCTGTAAGGAAAGGGTGCTCAGCAGTCGTCTCTATGATTTCCTTTTCCGTATATAGTTCAACGGTATGATCACTTTCACGAACCATCGTCCGGACGATATCCTGCAATCCTGTCTCACCAGTCAATTCGTCATACGACCAGACCCTGTCACCGGCCTTGATATCCTCAATGTTCTTCAATCCGACAGCCGTATTGATTTTAGTCCCTGCAGGGAAACAGGCAAAGACACAGACATGCCCGGCAGAAGCCTTGCCGACAATCTTGTCAATAGATTTGCAGAAAGCTTTCCTTGCTCCCTTGGCCGTTAGTTTTATTGCGGTCTTCAGTCCTGTCTTGCCGACCTGTTTGGCTACGGCTTTGGCAGCAGACTTGGCCGCAACCTTAACGCCAGCCTTAATACCGGCTTTACCTGCAGAGGAGGCTGCGGTAGTCGCCCCAAACGATACAAGCCCGGCAACATCCAAGGCTAGGAAACCGATGTTCATGGCCATCATTCCCCAGTTGCCTTTCATTCCCTCGCGAACAGCACCGACGATGGAACCGACTACGGGAATCAATTCTACAGTATCAAGCCAGCCCCAACCCTCATCTTCATCTTCCTTAGCCCCTTGTTCCTGCAAGGCTTTGATATCCTCCATTGCATCATCAGGCAACGGAATCTGGCCGCTGGTCACAAAATTAATCTTTCCGCCCAAGCTACAGGGCATCTCTGACCTGAACAGGAGGGTTTCTTGACCTTTTACCCGCAGCTTATAGGTCTTCTGCCATTCCGTACAAGCAGGCACACAAGGCTTTTGCGTAAGACTGCAGATGCCGAACGTGGGAATGTTCACGAGCGGCTGCTTGTCAAGCTTGTTGGCAACAAGGCATCCTTGTATCTTAATGTGCGTGTTGTGGGTCGGGAGGAAGAATGCAGGAGCAGCTCCCTTATCGCACACCATCAGGGCATTCCTTACCACATATTCCAATTGGTCTGCCATAACTCTCTATTAAATGATGTCAGTATCACTGGAAGAGATTTTCATACTCGATCCTCCATCCATATTAACCCCATCAGCTTGTATCTTCAAATGTTCTTTCGTATCCAATGACGAAATTCGAGAATTTAAAGAGAGTGTATCGCTTTCAGAAGAAATTCCCGTCTGGGCTTTCAAGCCGATACCCTTACTTTCAGCACTGATTTTGATATCTTCCGTATCTGATTTCAGACTGACAGTCTTGAGTGCCGCCATCTCAATTACTCCGTTCTTTGTGCCATCTTTGCTCACGGAGGATGATTGAAGACCAATCTTATTGGAAGCGTTGAGCATGATGTTGGCGGCATTCAAGGTTATAGTCTGGGGAGCAGTAATATTGATACTGGAACCTTTGGTGTCCATATGAAAAACATTACCTTTGGCATCCTTTAATGTTATTCCCCAATTGCCATTCTCCATATCATTGAAAGCCAGCGTGTGTCCACTTCTCGTTACGATTGTCTTAGTAATATTTTCCTTTCCGCCTCCTGCGCCCGTAGTTCCGTTGAACAGGCTTCCCATGACATAGGGTCTGTTGGGGTCACCGTGTCGGAATCCCACCAGCACCTGGTCACCCACTTCGGGAATGAACACGAAGCCACGGTTGCTTTTCACCTGGTCGCTGCTTCCTCCGTCTGGCGCCATGACGCGCAGCCAGTCCGTAGACATCTTCTCTGTCTGCCAGTTCATCTGCACCTGCACACGTCCGTGACCGAACTTGTCGTCATTCCTGGTGACCCTGGCCATCTGCGGTTCGGCAACAGGCATCTCCACTTCAGGCTCCGGCAGCGTGTCCACGACCGCAGGAATGGCCTTGAACGTATTGCTGTAATAGCTATCCTCGCCCACGGTATGTGTTATCTCGGTGATGAAGAACTCGCCCAATGACTCGCTCGTCAGGCTGCCCGCCCGCTCGAGGAAGGAACTCTTCAAGTCCACCACGCTTCCCGTGACGAGGGTTGCCGTCTCACTCTGCCCCAGTACATAGTGCGACTCGGCCGTGGCTGCCTCCTGCTTCTTCCTGACATACCTCGTCATCTCTGAGGTGTAGTGGATGCGGGGCAGGGCATACTGCCTTGCAGGATTCCTGTACATCTCGAGCGAAGCCTGGAAGGCCTCATAGCCCAGCTGGTCCTTGTCGGTGGGCTTGTTCGGGGTTTCTGCAGCAATGGTCTGGTCGTTGAGCGAATGATAGGAGAACACCTTTGCCGGCTTTGCCAGCGCCTTGACTCCGATGTCAAGTGACGAGAGGCTTGTCCCGAACTCGAGCTTCACAGCATCCGGCAGATGTACGGGTCGGCCGAAGACCAGGTCGATTCCGTCATAGTAGAGCCATTCGTTGTATTGCAGGGCAAGACGCTTGATGAACGTGAAGTCCGACTCGTTGTACTGGCAAACGTAGTCGAGCTTCTCGGTGTATTCGGGATTTATCCTTGCACTCACCCCCGCCTTGGAAGTCATCTCCTTGATGATGTCAGCCAGGGTGCATCCTGTCCATGAGTTGAAGTTCAGGTCGGTCTCGAGGCGGTAGGTCTCAGAGTATCCCGACACCAGAATATGTCCGAAATCACTGTTCTTCCTGTGCAGGCTCACGCCCGTAACGACCCCCATGAAGGTGGTTTCCGATTTCTCCCCTGCATACACGGCGAAGGACTTTCCAATCCATTTGGCACTGTCCTTGAGGTTGTGGGCATATCTGTTTCCCCCAGCCTCAAGGTCAAGAAGCAGCTCGAAACGGTGGTGATTGTTGATGGACTGATGTAGCTTTAGCGACTTGAAGGAAAATAACTGCTTTCCGTCTATGCCTACGGAAATCTTGTGGTTGAGTATTGACATGTTTTTTTGTTGCTATTCCTTAAAAGAAAATCAGGCCTTCCTCCTCCGGCTTCTTGTCCGAGGCAGGAAGGCCTGTTACCGACTTACTTGCAGTCGTGGTTATACTTTTGGCCAGCGGTTATCCAGCTCGGCATTGCCCACGGTAATGGTCTCAGCCGAGAAGGTCATGGCGATAGTCATCGGTACCTCGTTGGTTGCATCAAGGGTTTCCTTGTAATGCACGATGTAGGCGTTCTTGAACTCGATTTCCTTCATCTTGGCATCCTCTTCGGTCTTCTTGTAGATGATTTTTCCGTCAACGGCCTTGAACTGGCTGTTGAGCATGGCCTCAATGGCAGTGGTATCCTCTGTAGATTCTACCGTAACAGATACTCTTCCGCCGGAAATGCTTGACGACGGCTTGCCTTTAGAGTCAGTATTGCGGCTGAACTCGTAGTTTGAATACAGGACGTCATATTCCTTGCCGCCCAATTCCAGTGTTGCTCTGAATGAACCCATAATTAAAACTTTTTTTAATTGTTGTTGATAATGTTACCGGAGGTCTTTCTGGATTCTGTCATCAAGTCGGCATGAGAACAAAAAAGAGAAAACCTCAACAACTTCTTGAAGTCTCCTCTGTCGGCTGAAAGACAGTCTTGCTCTGGGGAAGAAGAGGAAGAATTGCAATCTGTTGTCTTCGAAGACAAAGATAGGAAATTGGAATCTAAAGTCAAAGGGAATATGAGGAAATATATATTCGCGTTAGTAATGTTTAACAAAGTGCTGTTGTGGAAGAAACGACAAAAGCATGTTCTACTGCTATAGAATAAGAAGGTGGATTGCCTACCCTTAAAATCGTAAGCAATCCACTTTTATTTTATTTCGTAAATTCTATTTTCCTCTACTTGGGAAAGGCTGAGAAAAACTTGTGTTTTAACCCTCGAGAATTCTTCTTGCGCCTCTATATCGGTGGGCATAATAGCCTTCTTCACTGTTGCTTATGGTCACTCCATACTTGCAGCTGGAATGAATGAACTTGAAATTCCCGTCATCCCTGACCTCACATACAATGCCGACATGACCGATGGTGTGTTTTCTTGAACCGAAAAATACGAGGTCTCCCACCTGAATTTCATCCTTATCAATAGATAATCCCTGTTTCCACTGGTCGCGACTTGACCGCCCAAGTGAGATGTTCATGCACTTATAGACATAGCTTGTGAAGCCCGAACAGTCGAAACCCGACGGACTTGATGCGCCATAACGATAGGGAGTGCCGAGGAAGTCCTTGGCTCTGGTGATGAGATCAAAGCCTGAAACATTGAAGAGTGCCTCGAATTCACTGTGATCACAATAGTCTTCGATGCCTTCAGAAGCGTCTTCAGGCGTGATAGGGTTGCCCGCAACAGCGAACGAAAAGGAGGTAATCCATAGGATTGAAAGGGCGAATATCTTCTTAAAATACATTTGCTTGGTTTTAGGTATGACACAAAGTTATGAAAAAAATGCCACTCATGAAAATGTATGATTACATAAATTAACAAACCGTTCACCCTCATCCGCTGCCGTTAAAAACTTTTTAGAGGCTTTAACGGCCATCTCAAAAATTTCACATTTTTGCCTTTTTGTGCAATTTTTCGTTATATTTCGCCCTATAACCACTTATATATAATAAGGTGACAAGTTATAAATAAGCCCACCACGCAAAGGCTTTTCGGCGCTGAAGATAGTTAGTTTCATGCATGTGGGCATAGGCCTCGCGCTCAAAAGCGATGTTGCTGTAGGCTCTGCCTCGCATCACGAGACGCGTCAACCACTCAATGACATACCAGAGATAGAAACCGACAAACAAGGTCTCCTGCATCTGGCGGGTGTGTATGCGCTCATGAAGTATGAGGTCGGGAGTAAGCCGTGTCTCCGTCCTACACACTATAATGCCCATGAAGTTCATGGCTTCAAAACCCTTGAAAGGCAGAAACCGATTGCGAATAATGATCATATTGCAGACAAAGTTAACGAAAATAAGGGAATGACCGGCCCTTAACTCCGTTTATTTTTAAGTCCACTGAAACTGTTTATCACAAGGTGTTTTGTGCCGAAAGAATGCACTTTACCGCATGATTTCACAGTTAACGGGAAATAGGTTAAATCTTTTCAGCGAATTTTACAAATGCTCTTGAATGCTTGGTGTATTCAAAAAGTGCATTGTCTTCGTTCCAAATACGTGCTGTTTTGGGGAAACTTATAATGCGTTGGCATTCATGGAATTACGAAAATCAAGGCAAATGATGAAGTAAAATCATATTGAAAAGCCATGCGATTTGCGTCAAATTACAGTGTAATCTGCGTCAAGAAGCAAGGTAACTAAAGGCATTTTGCGTGGTAAAGTGACTGAGATTGCAAGTTAAAGGGATGGAAGTAAAGCCTCACCCCCAACCCCTCTCCAAGGAGAGGGGAGTGATATGTTCTCTAATTATATTTTATTTGGGCTCCATTTCCAAGGCATTTTACTCCCCTCCCTCTTCGGGGAGGGGTTGGGGGAGGGGCTTCCTTTCCTCCTTATTCCTTTGTGAGGAGTTGGGGGTGAGGCCTTGTTTCCTCCTTATTCCTTGGGAAAGGAGCTGGAGTGTGGCCTTATTTACTTCAGTTTATTAAGCTGTGCTTTCACTTCGGCAGTGACATCTTTGCTCAGCGTATCACTGATGTAAGGAATGCCGGAGCTTACATCCATGATGTAAACATAGCCACCAGCCTTGCCAACAGCCTTGATTGCATTCACCAATTTGGTTGTGATAGGCTGCATTTTCTCCTGCTGTTCCTTGGAAAGTGTCTGCTGGTTGTCCTGCAATGCCTGCTGATACTTCTGATAGAGAGTATTAAGTTCTGTTTCTGTCTCCTGCTGCTTGGTGGCGTTCATGGTAGACTTGTTCTTGTCATACTCCTGACTCTTGCGTTGCAATTCGTCCTGCATGGCTTTGAGATCGTTCTCAAACTGCTTAGCCTTTGCCTCCATTTCGCCACGTGCCTTGATGAATTCAGGCATCTGAGTCATCACTTCCTGTGCGTTGATGTGGCCGAATTTCTGTGCAAATGTTGCTATAGGAGCGAACATCAACATCATTAAAAGAATCTTTTTCATTTTGTTTTCGTTTAATTTGTTGTTATATAATTATTCCTGTTTGAATGTTCAAATGGTTGGATTTTGCCTATCGGCTGTAGCCTAACTTAAGCAAGACTTCGTTTGAAATGTCGATTTTCGGACTGCCGAAGATAATGCCTTGGTCGCTCGAACGGTCGATGACAAGACTGTAACCGCGCAGTTCGGAGATTTCTTTCACGGCATTGTAGACCTCTTCCTGAATGGGGGTCATCAGTGCTTCACGCTTTTTGAAGAGTTCACCTTCGGGGCCGAAGTATTTCTTCTTCAAGTCGGCAGCAGCCTTTTCTTTATTCATGATCTGCTCTTGCTTGGTCTTTTTCTGCTCTTGAGAGAGGAATACCGACTCGTTCTGATAGTTTTTGTACATTGTACTTGCCTCTGTATTGAGTGCTTCCACCTCGGCCTGCCACTTCTTGCTGACTTGGTTCAACTGCTCGTTGGCACGCTCATAGGCAGGAATGTTCTTGAAGATATACTCCATGTCGACCAATGCGAACTTCTGCGCAGCGGCAGATAGAGGTAAAAGGGTAAGAAGGGAAAGGAGTAAAAAGATACCCAATCCTTTTTTGAATATTGATTTTTCCATGTTTGTTTGTTTTTAGTTGACGAGTAGACAGTAGATGAGCAAACGAGTTGCCGGTCGGTTTTGTCTATCAATCAGTTTGAAATCAGTATGAGAAACATTATCAAGTATGTCTGGAACACAGCGAACACATCACTCGTAAACGCGTTAACTTGTCCACTTGTCCGCAGACTTAGAATTCTTGTCCGAGGATGAAGTGGAACTGACTGCCACCTTTCTTCTTGTTCACATTGTCCTTATCGAAGCCGTAAGCCCAGTCAATACCCATCAAACCAACCATTGGAAGGTAGATGCGGACACCGAGACCGGCACTGCGCTTCATGTCGAATGGATTGAAATATTTCGTGTCTGACCAGGCATTACCTGCTTCGACAAAGCCCAATCCATAGATAGTCGTGTTTCCTAAGAGGAACGGATAGCGCAATTCGAGTGTGAAACGGTCGTAGGCATAGCCATTGTAGGCGAGTGAACCATTCTCATAACCGCGCAGTCCGATAGTCTCATCAGCATAGCTTGAAGAGGTTCCGCTCATGCCATCTCCACCCATATAGTAGGTTTCAAATGGGCTCTTCTTGTATTTGTTGTAGCTGCCTAACAAGCCCATCTCAATGCGTGTCATCAGCACGAAGCATTTCTGACCACCGCTTAAAGCCGTATAAGTTTTGGCCTTGAACTTCCACTTGTGGTATTCTACCCAACGATATTTCTCCTGTTGCTCGGCAGAATATGTCGGAGAATAGGGGTTCATGGCTAAGTTCTTATAGTCTTTATGGCTCCAAACACTCCATGGTGGAGTGAGCGTTACACTGGCTGTGAACTCTGAACCACGGCGTGGAAAGAGTGGATTGTCGGTAGAAGTGCGGCTCAGCGAGATACTTAGGTTGAGGTTGTTGGCTGCACCATTGTTCATCAAGAAGTATTTCCAGTTCTTCAGTTGATAGCGCTGATAAGCCAATTGTGCCGAAAGCACGAAGTAATCATCAGGCCAACGCAGGCGCTTTCCCCAACCCAAGCTGATACCATACATGCGCATGTAGGTGTCGGGGTCATAGTAGTTTTCGTAGTAGTTGTTGTTATAATTGCCGTAACCATAGCCATAACCGCCATAATAGGAGTTCAGATAGTTTCGGCGATAAGCATCGTTGTAGTAGCTGCTTGACACGTCGGTCATCTTGCTGAAATACAAACCAACACTGAACTGATTAGGGCGTTTGCCGCCAAGCCAGTTGGTTGAATAGCTGGCATTATAGCTCTGATAGTAGGAACCGTTGGTCTGTGCACTCAAACTCAGCACCTCTCCGTCACCGATAGGCATGATACCACGGTGCTCTTTGTTCTTTCTGAAGAGGTTAGCCATGGAGAAATTGTTGAGTTTCAAACCGATCTTACCGATTACACCGGTCTGTCCCCAGCCCAAAGAGAACTCAATCTGGTCGTTGCTCTTCTGCTCGAGGTTGTAGTTAATGTCTACAGTTCCGTCCTCGGGATTAGGCTTAACATCGGGTTGACTGCTCTTTTCGGGGTCGAAATGTCCCATGGACTGAATTTCTCGAAGCGAACGCATGAGCGCTTCACGGGAGAACAAATCGCCCGGCTTCGTACGCAACTCGCGACGGATAACGTTCTCATAGAGACGCGTGTTACCATTGATGCGCACATGGCTCAGATAGGCCTGTGGTCCCTCAGTGACACGCATTTCAAGATCAATAGAGTCGCCATCGATATTCACTTCGGTCGGATTGATGCTTGAGAATACATAACCATGGTTATAATAGAGGTTGGCTGCAGCATCTTCGTCTTTGGAAACTCGCTTGTCGAGAAGCTTCTGATTGTACACATCGCCCTTTTTCATTCCCAAGATACTGTTCAGTTGCAGGGTGGAATAAACCGTGTTGCCTACCCAGGTGATGTTGCGGAGGTAGTATTTCTGACCTTCGTCAATCTTCACATAGATATCAACATGTTTGGGGTCTACATTCCAAACGCTGTCTTTCAGAAGGGTAGCATCGCGATAACCATATTCGTTGTATTTCTCAATGAGGTTCTTCTTGTCGGTAGCCCAGCGTTCAGGCGTGAACTTCTTTGCCTTGAGGAACGAGCTGAGTTTGCCTGCCTCGTGGATTTTGGCAAAGGCACCTTTCTTGAACAAACCACCTTTAATCTTCGATGAAGTCAAGGCCTTGTTGCCTTCAATGATGATGCTACGCACCTTCATCTTCTCTTTCTTATCGACAATGACGTCAAGAATTACGTTGCCTTTGCTGGCAACATCGTCTCGCTGATTAATCGTAATCTCTGCATTCTTGAAGCCTTTGTCGTCGAAATACTTCTTGGCAAGGATCTTCGCGCGGTCTATCATGTTGGGCGTAATCTGCGAACCTTTGAGCAATCCCAACTTCTTTTCCATGTCTTCGCGCTCGCTTTTCTTCAGTCCTTCATAGTTGATGACCGACACGCGTGGGCGTGTTTTCAGTGCAATATGTAGGTAAATCTTACGTCCAACGATAGAGTCGGCAGAAATCTGAACGTCAGAAAAGAGTCCATGACGCCAGTAACGCTTCACGGCATTGGTGATTTCTGTGCCGGGAACTGTAATCTCCTGACCAACCTGCAGGCCTGATATACCTGTCAGCATATAGTCTTCATAGCCCTCAATGCCAGAGATATTGATACCTCCGATAATGCAGGAGCGAGGTGTTCCGGCATAGGAGATGTCCGGATGAAGTATCTTATCCTGTGCAAAGGCAGGGACACTGCAGGTCATTCCCGCTGCCAATATGAAAAAAGCTTTCTTTATATTGTTCATTATAAAAGATGTTTCTTGTTGCTGTTACATTCCTATTTGGTTACTTCGGCTTCCACCTGTGCTTCTGTCTTGCCAAATCTGCGCTGGCGATTCTGGTAGCTCTGAATGGCTTTTTGCAGGTCGTCTTCGCTGAAATCGGGCCAGTAGGTATCGCAGAAATACAGTTCTGAATAGGCAATCTGCCATAGCAGATAGTTGCTGATACGTAGTTCTCCGCCCGTACGTATCAGTAGTTCAGGGTCGGGCATGAAGTTCGTTTCCAGATGATGACTGATCATTTCTTCCGTGATGTCGGTCGGCTGGAGAGACTTGTCCGTATTCTCGGTGAGGATATTCCTCATGGCTTGCACAATTTCCCAACGTGCACTGTAGCTTAATGCCACGACCATTGTCATTGCAGTATTGCCCTTGGTATGCTTTTCTGTCTCACGAAGTTTCTGCTCTACTTCGGCAGGAAGTCGCTTTCTGTCACCGATAACACGAAAGCGCACATTGTTCTTCATGAAGATTTCATCCTCAAGTGACGTGAGCACTAACCCCATGAGTGCACTGATTTCGTCAGCAGGGCGGTTCCAATTCTCTGTAGAGAATGTATATAGTGTAAGGAACTTCACTCCCAAGCGCGTAGCTTCTGATGTGATTCTACGCACGGCATCCACTCCGGCTTGGTGCCCGTAGCTGCGAGGTTTCCCTTTTTCTGAAGCCCATCGTCCATTGCCATCCATGATGATAGCAATGTGTTTAGGGATTCTTGTCATATCTAATGAAGCTGTCATATCTTCTTTTCTAATCTTTATTACATGTTGTACACTTCGGCATGAAGCTGTAGCTGAGCGTCAGTTGCAGCACGGAATAGCAGTCAGTGTTCTTGAACATCCCCGAGGATGTGATGCCGTAGGGGTCATTTCTTCCATCAAGTTTGTCGCTCATGGAGAAGTGCATAGCCCATTCCACGCCCACATTCATACGCTGTCCTACCTTGTATTTAAGGCCCAAGCCAATAGGAACGTTTGCTGTGAAGACGCTTGAACCGTCACCACCGGCGTATGTTCCGCCGAGTCCTAAGAAGACAAAAGGCGTCAATCTCTTGGCTCCATAGTAGTCATGTCCTGTGCCGTAAGGCCAGAAGTTGTATTCATACGTTAGACTTACATCTGTCAGTGTACGACTGAAGCTATAGGGGGTAACACCCGTGGAGGGATAAACAGTTTTGACATCTCGTTCATCTCCTTTCAGCTTTCCAAACGATGCAGCTAACCTAAGTCCCATATATGGGTTCAGATTGCGGCGGACAAGCAACGTTGCCATCGGCTGGAGGTCGCGTGTGAGCACATTGTTATAATCGCCCAGATAACCTAAGAAACCCACACCTCCGCCTATCTCCATGAGATATTCGTCGTCGGTCTGGGCATTCATGTTAAGCATTGCAGCCAGCATCAACAGCAGAAGTGTTGCCTTTCGCATTTCTACAGGTTATTTCTTTAAGAGCAAGCCGGCGAGGTTCCCCTTCCAAATACGACCACTTCCTCCGGCAATCAGCCAGAGATTATTGTTTTCATCTATCGTCATTGTGAAAGAAGTTTCATTGCTTTCGAAGTTTGCCGGCAGAGACAAACGGGCGTCTTTCTTCCATCCGGTGCCTTTACCTTTGCTGATAAAGAAACTTTCAAAGGCCTTAGCCTTATATTTCCCGATGCCCTTTCCACCAAAGGCTATCAAGTCTTCTCCCATTTTTGCCACCTGGAGATTGGTCAGGCTGGGAGCCATATAAGGCTGGTTATCCTGACCGTAGAATATCCATGACTGTGCAGATTGACTCGAGTTAAGTTGTTTTCCCCATACCAACGCGCCGTAAACATCATTCCCTGACGGAGGATTTCCTATCAGAACAAGGTCGTAAGTGCCTGTGTTCACCTTTGAGGAGAAGCTGAACAGGCTGATGTTCTGGCTTGGCAATTCGGTCGAATTGCTGGCCAGGGTTTCAGATTGCCATGTCGTTCCGCCGTCTTTTGACATCAGAATGCCACCATCGGTAATGCCATAGAGATTGCCATTGGCTCCACCTGCGAGTTGTTTGAGTACAACAGCTCCCCTTGTTTCCCATGTTACACCGTCTCTGCTACGCTGAATACGGCTGTCACTGTACGTATAAAGATAGCCATCAGAGACTGTCAAGTTACTGTAGGCCTTTAGATCAAGGGGGATATTCGGTGTGAGTTGCTGCCAACCACCTACGTCATTGTTGGGTGTTGCATAGAGTTTGGTGTTGTTACCTTCTGTCCCCATGATGTAGATTTTGCCGTTCAATGTCACAGCTTTCATGGCTGAAAGTATGCCCAAGCGGTCATCCTGACCATTCGTTTGCTCCCATGCGAACTTGCCTACGTCTACCTTATGCACGTTCACTCTTACTGTATAGCTGCGGTAGGACTTTCCATCCCGACTGTAAACACGGAACTCCCGTGCTTGAGAAAAGTCTATGGAGTCGGCTGTGGAGAAGTATTTCAGCGAGTCGGAAGTCAGTTTCTTATAGAGAATAGCGCCCCCGTTCTTGGCCGAAATCGTGCATAATATTTTGCTTGCATTAACGCCATAAGGCAGAGAATCCACATTGTAAATCTCCTTGTTGATTTGATCTATATAGAATTTATAGTTACTGCCAGTCAGTTTTACTTGGAAGATAGTGTCTGCACCTTTCTTAGTTTTACCATGTTTAGGGTATTTCAGATTTCCCAAAGAAAACGCTGTGATGGCCGTATCACTATAAGTGATGGTCTCATTATCATCGCCTTTCAAGCAAGATGCAAAGACAAACAGGGCCGAGAATAGCGCCACAAAGAGTATAAGTTTCGTTTTCATTCCACCTTATTTAATGTTGTTTTTACTGCAACAGCACATTACCGCACAAGTTTTTGGTTGCAAATTTAAGCAGAATTCTGCAAATAGTCCACTATTAAGTGCTATTATTATGTAAAATAATGATTATTCTTCCGTTTTTTAAGTTTGTTTTACAAAGCGCAGAATATCATGGTTTCGTGCTTTCATGAGTGCTTTCCTTAGATGTTTTGTTTATCCTCCATATTGTCAGATTTTAGCGAATAAGGGTGATAGCCGATGGTTTATGGGAATCAATAATGATATCCTGAAAAGAAAAGAATGTAAGTTGTTTTGTGTTTCATAAGGTATTTTTTAGGCGTTCTTACCCTTTATATCATCATTCAACTTTATGAAGAGTTTGAGCCTTGCACCATATGAATAGGCAAGGCTCAAATGCTGTTTTGCCTCCTTAAAATCCTGCTTGCAGAGTCTCAAGGCATAGGCAAAATAAAATTCAGAATGTCGAATACCGGGCTTCCGAGCATCGATTAAGGTTGCTTACCGATATAAGCCAAGATGCCACCATCAACATAAAGGATGTGTCCATTGACGAAATCACTGGCATCAGAAGCAAGGAATACGGCCGGCCCCATAAGGTCTTCCGGAGTACCCCAACGTGCAGCTGGAGTCTTGCTGATGATGAAACGGTCGAAAGGATGACGGCTGCCGTCAGCCTGAAGCTCACGAAGAGGAGCGGTTTGCGGTGTTGCAATGTAGCCCGGGCCAATGCCGTTACACTGGATGTTGTGCTCACCAAATTCTGAACAGATGTTGCGTGTCAGCATCTTCAGACCGCCCTTGGCAGCTGCGTAGGCACTGACGGTCTCGCGACCTAATTCACTCATCATTGAACAGATATTGATAATCTTACCATGTCCTTTTCGTTTCATGCCCGGAATTACGGCTTTTGACACGATGAAAGGTGCGTTGAGGTCAATGTCAATCACCTGGCGGAAGTCTTCAACGCTCATCTCTTCCATTGGAATACGCTTGATGATACCGGCATTGTTGACGAGAATGTCAATCGTGCCAAGCTCTTTTTCGACCTTTTCAACAAGTTCTTTCACCTGTGTTTCGTCGGTCACGTCGGCAATATATCCGCGTGCATCAATGCCTTTAGCCTTGTAGTCGGCCAATGCCTGCTGCAGATGATGTTCGCTTCGGCAGTTGAATGCCACCTTAGCTCCAGCTTTGGCATAAGCCTCTGCGATAGCAAATCCGATACCATAGGCAGCACCTGTAACTAATGCTACTTTCCCTTCTAAGGAGAATCTCTGAGAAAATGTGTCCATGTTTTAGTCTTGTTTCGAGTTATTATAGTAGAGTTTACAAATTTACGAATATTTTTCAGAACAGGCAAATCGGTCGAAGTAAAAAAGCTTAAAAGCTGCTTTTACTGAATACTTCTTTCAAGACGGATTGGACTCTGCCTTAGAAACTCATTCCTTTTGCCACAAGGTGAGAAACAACATGTTATCCCCTTTTTCATGTCATCATGCAAACGGTTTTGTAAAGTGACTTATATTACCGTGCAAAGTGCCTTGAATTGGGATGTAATTAGCGTCAGGTTACCTCGTATTTTGCATCAAATTACAGCATAATCTGACTTGAATTACACGGCATGAATTTAGAGGTGATGAATAAAGGCCTTTTCTCATTCTTTCTTTTCTCTTTGATAGTATTTTGCATTCTTTCAAATCAAGAGGGGAATCTTTACTGAATTTTTAGCTTTGCGGGTGCCATGCCCTTGTCTGTAGTATTTCAAGGGAGCAAGTAAGGCTGTTGGTTTTGATTGTAGAATAGATATAAACGAAGGTCTATATAGATTTTCTATATTGTAGAAAACTGAAAGAAGCATGATATTTCTTTCAGTTCTTTACACTCAGAAATTGATTGTTTTCACCTCTCTTTGACCTCCATAGCATGTTTCTTTCCAAGGAATGACCTTAGTTGTTGCTTTATGTGATTTTCCAAATACTTTTCAGAGCCAATTGGAGCAGGCAGGGTGCCTTTCTCCGAAAGAGAAGAGAGCTGTTTTTATGATGCATTTAGTGAATTTCCTGTGAGCTGATTATATAGCTTGCAGTGCATGGCAGTCAAAGAAAATGGCCAAGGTTAGAGACAAATGCGTCTGAGAACCTTGGCCACCAAAAACGATTAACCTAAATCTTATTTCACGATGAATTTCTTACCGTTACAGATGTAGATGCCACGCTTGAGCGGACGTTTCACTTCCATACCTTGCAGGTTGTAGATCTTGCCGTTCTCAATGCTATTGTTTTTAACAGTATTGATGCCATCGATGATTTCCTGCGAAACGTGCTTGCCAAAATAGGTGAGGCGGAAGTTGTCGAACACGGCCCAATCGCTGTCCACCTGCTTGTCTTTGGTTACACCGATGGTAAGTTCGCCTTCAGGGCCTACCTTTATGATGCGGGTGTAGACTTTATAAAGTCCGCTTTCGAAATATTCGGCAGCATCCATCACATTGTCGGGTTGTTCGCCGGCAGCGCCTTTCCAACCTATACCCGGGCATTGGTTTATGCCCGCTGCAATTGAGGGAAGTGCTACCTCGTTGCCTTTACCTTTATATTCAATATAGAGCATGGCATGGCGTGCGGGAGTTGTTCCGTTGGAAACCTTTTGTTGTAGGTCTTCACGACTGCCGTCGCGGTAATAGCCTGTCATGTTCACCTGGTAATAGCCTTCAGGCAGGTTGCTTACAACTTGGTTGACCTCGAACATCTGCTGGTAATATGCCTCACAGACAGGGTTGGTGCGTCTGCCTCGGTCGATGACGCCAAGATTGGCATCCTTGAAGTCGCTCCTGTTGTCGGTAATCCAGCCTTCGAGCATTGCAGGGCGGTTGAAACCGGGGCTCGCAAGGAGATGAGTGGCGTCGACAGGACGTGTTTCGGTTGCCGTTGCAAGCAGCGCGTCACGTTCGGCCTTGGTAACAAGCTTCCATTCGGCGTTGGCATTCTTGGCGACAGCAGCTTCAACGGAAACGGTATTCCAGAATTCCTTATCCATCATTTCATCGGCATCGGTGTTAGATTGCGGTGCAAAGGCTAATCCCTGAGCATGGTTGTCGCCTTTGACGATGTTATAAACATTCTTTTTGCCGGCAACGGGAATGAATGCCCAAACGTCTTTTCCCGGGATGTCAGTGTAGCCGTTATACCCCAAGTAGTTGCCATCTTTACCGCCAAAACGGTTGATGGTGAAGCCATCTCCTTCGGCTGTAACGGTGAAGAGCACTCCCGGAACATCTACGGCAGCGTGCGTATTCCAGTCGGAACCGCCCATAAGGAACTTTTGTGAAGCAATATTATAGAAATAGAATTCACCTGCACCGGCAGCAGCACCCTTGTAGATGTCGGGCAGCTTGTCGGCAGCAGCAATCTTGCGGGCAACGCGCAGGTTCACAAGAGCCAGCTTCATGTCGGTGTCGGCAGTAGCGGTCTTAGCTACGTTTTCAGCTTCTGCAATGGCAGTGCTGAATTGTGTGTCATTGTTTTTGTTGGCAGTCTTGCAGATTTCCACAGTCTTTGCCAGGGCTTCATAGTTTTCAGCGCAGGCGGCAACGGCATCATAAGCTTTCTGCAGCGCAGAGGTAGCAGTGTTGATTGCCACAGGGTCGGTAGAGGTGAGCGCCTTGTCTGCTGCTTGAATAGCATCGGTGTATTGCTTATTCAATGCAGGGGCGACAGCACCCTTAAACGCCTTGGTCGTGGCGATTATGGCTTTAAGTCCTTTCAGCGCTTCTTCTGCAGTCTGAAGCACTTTCGAACCGAGATATTTCAGTGAGAAATCGGAAATAACACACCAGTCGTCAACGACGCCGGCCTCTTTTCTTACGCCAAATTTCAGTGTGCCGTCTGTAACCGTTACCGTTATTTCGGCATTTTGGTAATTGCCTTTCCACAGTGCATAGTTAGCTTCATGAGGTGTGTTGGGCACGTAAAGTCCGCTGCCTTGCCCGCCCTCTCGTTCAGCTTGGAAACTAAATCCTTCTTCCGGAGCTGTTTTTGCACCGGCATAAAGAGACATGATGGGGGCCGAGGTGCCGTTGGCATAGTAAGTGGCACGAAGCTGTTCGGTGCCATTGGCAAACTTATCTGCACCGTAACCATACATCGTATAATCGCGCGTTTCGCTTGAACCGTCACGATAATATCCGCGTACGCTGAACTTATAGGTGCCATTGGGCAACCCATTTATGGTTTGATGATAGTCGAAGGTTTGTGTGTTCCAAAACTCTTGAATAGTATTTGCTTTTACAATGTTCCATCCGCCTTGATAAGTAGAATGCTCGGTGTTGGGTGCAGCTGTAAAATCCAGCTTGTAAGTAGTGTTCTTCGTTGCGAGGTCGGGTGCATCAATAAGCCATGTAACATCTACGGGGTGTTCAACAGAGGCTTTAGCTTTTGCGTCGGCAATACGCTCTTCTCGAGTAACGAGTTGCCAGACACTGTTCTTATCTTTATCAGTAGTGAGAAGGTTGTTGTCTGCCCCTAATACCATGGCATCGCATTCTAACCAATACCCATGTATGGATTGGAAATTATCTGCAGGGGAGATGTCCCATGCACCTACATTCTCGGCGGGCATGTCCCAGTAAAGCAGGCCTGCATCACCAATCTTATTCGACACACCGTTACCGCCACGGAAAGTAGAACGCAGCTTAAATGTTTTCGCCCCCGTTTTCTCTAATGTTATGGGAAGGCCTCGTGTGCCTACATTTACAGCCGTAGCCCATCCGTCTTTCACGGTGTTGTTGTTTTGAAGCCATAAGCCAGTGGCAACATTGTAGAGGTAAAATTCGCCTCCATTGCCGACAGCATGTCCTGGCCAAGGTGAGGTCTGGGCATTGAGCAGAGTTGCGCTCAACAATCCTATACCTAAGGTTAGTACTTGTTTTTTCATAAGCTATTTTTTAG
Source organism: Segatella oris (assembly GCF_900637655.1). Classification (NCBI taxonomy): domain Bacteria; kingdom Pseudomonadati; phylum Bacteroidota; class Bacteroidia; order Bacteroidales; family Prevotellaceae; genus Segatella; species Segatella oris. The sequence goes on along the minus strand of NZ_LR134384.1, from coordinate 1,048,805 downwards.
TTAAATGATTATGCGATGTTCGTTAAGGTTTCAGGCATATATCAAAAGAAACATGGCTCTGCACGGTTTTGAATGCTTGCACCATTTATTTATAGTTGTACTACAAAGATAAACTTTATTTTGAGTACTGATGTGTAAAATCCATTCAAGAGTATAGCAAAAAAGAACCAACGCGGCATATTGGCCCGATTTTGTTATTTTTTGGAATGATAATCGCATCATAGTCTAAAAGGGGCGAGTAATTTTGTAGCGTAATCAGAAAATGTTGTTTAAATCAATACCATAGTATTTTATTCAAGATGAAAAAGCTATTACTCTGTTTGGTTGGTATGGCAAGTATGTTGGCAGCAGAAGCACAGGAGGGTTCGTTTTTCGAGCCCTATCGGCGTACAAACCTTCGTCTGCCATCTGTTCCTCTAATAGTAAATGATCCCTATTTCTCCATATGGTCGCCATATAATAACCTATACGACGGCACTACATGCCATTGGACGGGGCAAAGGAAAAGCATTAGTGGCTTGTTGCGAGTTGATGGAGTGGTCTATCGGTTTATGGGAAAAGAGGGGGATAGACTGCTAAAACCAGTAGCGCCAATGGCTGACATAGGTGCATGGACAGCAAAAGTCAGTTATGTAAAGCCTGCTACAAATTGGATACAACGTGACTTTGACGATAGTAAGTGGCAGACGCAACGAGCTGCATTTGGTAGTCCCCAAGAGTATCCTAACATACGTACATCCTGGACAGGTCTTAATTCGGATATCTACATACGTCGCCATGTGACACTGACGAAAGAAGATTTAGCTCGTGACTTGTGGCTGATTTATTCCCATGACGATAAGTGCGAGGTGTACATAAATGGAATTTTGGCAGTCCAAACGGGAGAAACATGGTTGCAAAATGAGGAATTGATATTACCGTCAAATGTAAAAGAGAGTTTGCATGTTGGTGATAATGTTATCGCATACCACGTGCATAACACTACCGGTGGAGCCAATGCCGATATCGGTCTGTTTGCCAATGTGAAGGAAAACCATAAAGACATACGTAATGCAGTACAAACCAGCTGTGACGTTATGGCAACGAACACTTATTATTCATTTCGTTGTGGAGGTATAGACTTACGTTTGGTTTTCACCGCTCCTATGTTTCTCGACGACCTGAATTTGCTTTCTACTCCCATTAACTACGTCTCTTATCAGGTTTGCTCTAATGATAAGCGAAAACATGATGTGCAGATATTCTTCGGAACGACACCAGAATTAGCGGTGATAAAGAACACCCAACCCACGATTTCGCGCATACAAAATGTGAACAATATTGACTATGTGCGCACAGGAAGCGTAGAGCAGAACGTGTTGGGCAAGACAGGTGATTTACTTTGCATTGATTGGGGCTACTTGATGATACCCAATGTGAATGGAAATATAACTATGGCCGACCAAAATGCTGTGGAAAGGCAATTTGTTGACAAGGGGGCGTTGGCCCAACGTGATGCACAGCGTATTAAGAGTAATAACGAAAGCGAGATGCCCATGCTGGGGTACTTGCACAACTTTGGGTTAACGGATTGCGATTCAAGCTACATGATGATAGGTTATGATGAGATACAAGATGTGCAATTTCTTGGAACGCGCTACAAAGCCTATTGGTCGAAAGATGGACAGCAGCTTACTGATGCCTTCGAGAACTTCCGCAATAATTATAAGTCGTACATGCAACGTGCGCGCCGATGGGACAAGATAATCTACGACGATGCTTTAGCAGCAGGAAATAAGAAGTATGCCGAGACCTTGGCAGCCTCTTATCGTCAGACTTTGGCTGCCCATAAGCTGTTTATGGATAAAGATGGCGATCTGATGTACTTCTCGAAAGAGAACAGCTCGGGTGGATTTATCAATACAGTAGACGTGACCTATCCTGCTGCACCGCTATTCTTTACCTATAATATACAGTTAGAAAAAGGTGCTTTAGAAGGTATATTCAAGTATTGCGCTGACAGTTCGCGCTGGGGATTTCATTTCCCGGCACATGATCTGGGTTTCTATCCCATTGCTGACAAACAGACTTATGCCTCCTGTTTTCCTGGTGGAAATGGAGATTTCGGTAAAAATATGCCTGTAGAAGAAGCGGGGAATATGGTTATTCTCACAGCAATGACCTGCCTAAGAGAGGGAAAAGCTGATTTTGCCAAAAAGTATTGGGACTTGCTTACCATGTGGACAAACTATTTGGTAGCTAATGGACAAGATCCCGCTAATCAACTCTGTACTGATGATTTTGCGGGGCATTTAGCACACAACGTAAACCTTTCTGTAAAGGCTATTATGGGAATTGCCGGATATGCATTGATGGCACAAATGCAAGGAGAAGATACTACATACCGTACTTATATGGATAAGGCGCGTCAAATGGCTGCTACATTAGAACGAACAGCTAACGATGGCGACCATTACCGATTAGCTTACGACCGCAGCGGCACGTGGAGCATGAAATATAATATGGTGTGGGACAAACTGTGGGGACTGAACCTTTTCTCCAAACAAATGAAACAGAAGGAGTATAACTATTATCTTACAAAGGCAGAACCATACGGTATTCCATTGGATAATCGTGAAAGATATACGAAATCAGATTGGGAGATGTGGACTGCATGTTTGGCCGATACTCAAGAAGGATTCACACGAATGTCAGACTTTGTGTGGGAATTCGCTGACAAGACTAAGAATAGAGTGCCATTTAGTGATTGGTATTGGGTGAACAGTGGCGATTATCAGATATTCCAAGGCCGCTCTGTACTTGGCGGACATTGGATGAAAGTGCTGATGGACAACTTCTTGAAGAATAAGAAGTTTTCAACAAGTATAGAGAATCCTCATCAACTCTCCTGTATTCCCAAGAAAGAGATAGGTCGATATGATGTAGACGGGCGACGGCTTTCTGCTCCGACGCGGGGAATAAACGTTGTCCGATACAAAGACAAGACTGTGAAGAAGGTGATAGTAAAGTAAATTCTGGAGTTTTATCACCGTGACAAATAGCTGATAAACTCATGAAGATTTCAATGTCGCTAAATATTTATTCCTCTTATTTATGATAAAAAGAATATTCCTGGTTGCTTGTATGCAGATATTGACTATAGTTGTTTATGGCCAATATACTAATCCCGTCTTAAATAAAAACATGCCCGATCCAAGCGTTGTACGCGCACCCGATGGCCAGTTTTATGTTTATGCTACAGAGGGCGGTGGGCAGTGTGTGCCCATTTACAAGTCACGCAACCTCGCTACGCGATGGCGATTTGCGGGTTCAGCCTTCAACAGCTCGACTCGTCCCTCCTTTATAAAGGGTGGAAACATCTGGGCACCCGATATCAATTACATCAATGGACAATTTGTTCTTTACTATTCTATGGCTGAATGGGGAAAGGAGTGGAACTGTGGTATTGGTGTAGCTACATCTTCTTCGCCTCGTGGAGGATTTGTAGATAGAGGAAAACTCTTTACCAGTTCTGAGATTGGTGTGCAAAACAGCATTGACCCCTGTTTCTTTCAAGACGATGATGGAAAGAAATACCTCTTTTGGGGGAGCTTTCGTGGCGTGTGGGGAATAGAGCTGTCTGATGATGGGTTGTCTTTAAAGCCGGGGGCAGAGAAGTTCCAGATTGGCCCGAACCATAATTGGATGCACCATGGCACAGAAGCCACGATGATGGTGAAGCGTAATGGCTACTATTATTTTATGGGTTCGTTGGGTAATTGCTGCGAAGGAGCCAATAGCACCTACCGAGTTGTGGTGTCGCGAAGTAAAGAATTGCGCGGCCCATACGTCAACAAGCGTGGTAAGAAGATAATGGATGTAGGCGGCTCGTATGAAAGTGTGCTGTCGGGTAATGAACTTGTAGCTGGTCCTGGGCATTGTTCGCAACTGATTATCGACGATAATGGCGATTATTGGATGCTGTATCATGGGTTCGATAAGTCTGATATAGACGCTGGCAGAAAGCTTTTCATGGACAAAGTGTTGTGGGATAACGAAGGCTGGCCCTATATAGAGGGCAAACATCCGTCGAAGGGAGGGGCAGTTCCTTTCTTTAAAGACGAGACCTCTAATGGTATTGCTGATGTTGATGCCACGCCGGATGCCTACACCGTTGTCTGTGGTGGCGACAATTATTATCAGATTTCAACCCCCGATAACTCCGCCTTCACATGGGAACTCTATGCCATAAGCGGCGAAAAGATAAAAGCAGGCAGGGCCATACACACGCAAGATCTATGGTTGACGGATGTACCCGTGGGTATATATGTGGTAAAGGTAAGAGGAAATAGTGGTAGCATTAAACAGAAAATTGTAAAAGTTAAATAGGCCTTGCTCTGTGTTGAGACATGTATCTTATGCCCGACATGCGGCCTATTGTGCTATACTTTATATAGGCTAAGAATATAACTAAAAACCAATAATAGTATTTATTAAAACCAAGAACAATGAAAAGAGAACTTCTTTTTTTAAAGCATGGTTATCTGAATGTGGCATTCTTGATGTTGTTCGGCTGTTGCTCTGTTGCGTGCAGCAATGAAGATGACAATCCCACTCCAGAGCCACCAAAACCCGTAGAAGTGTATCAAGACCTGAAAGTTTTCCAGCTAAACACATGGTTTGGAGCAACACAAGTGAATAATGCTTATAATGGCTTGGTAGATGTTATCAACCAAGTCAACCCTGATATTGTGTTGTTGTGCGAGTTGCGTAACGATCTTTTGTTGAAGAAAATTCCTGACGGCGACGGCGAGTACACACATCGTCTGTGCCAATCGTTAAAAACAAAGTACCAGAAAGATTACTATGGTAAGAATCATGGCACGTTTGTCGGTGTGTTGTCGAAGTATGAAATAAAGAGCTTCAAGGTACTTCCCGCACCCACTGATAACTATATGATAAAAGTAACGGTGGAAGTTCGCGGGCAAGAGATGACTTTCTATTCTGTGCATCTTGACTACAAACACTATGCTTGCTACCTGCCAAGAGGTTATAACAGTGGGCCGGACTGGTCGAAACTTCCCAATCCTATTACCGACAGTAAGCGTATAATGAAGGACAACCGGCTGAGCACGCGCGACGAGGCAATGGAAATGTTTCTTGATGATGCTCGAAGCGAGATGGATCGGGGACGTATTGTTGTCTTAGGAGGTGACTTTAATGAGCCTTCTGATCTTGATTGGCAGGCCAACACAAAGGATATGTACAGCCATAATGGGGTGATAGCCGACTGGGATTGCTCCGTGATGTTGAGAAAGGCAGACTTTGTAGACACTTATCGTGAAAAATTTCCAAATCCTGTTACACATCCGGGCTTTACTTTCCCTGCTGATAATAAGAATGCCAGCATAAGCCAATTATCTTTCTGCCCTGAATACGATGAGCGCGACCGTATCGACTTTGTATATTATAATAAGTTGCAACCCGTTGAACTGTTGAAAGCTGAACTCGTCGGGCCATCTGGCTCTATTTATTTTGGCAAGCGTGGAGCCAACGATTCGAAAGATACCTTTATTGAGCCAAAGGGAACTTGGCCTACGGATCATAAGGGAAATCTTACTACATTTAAAGTTCGGGTGAAGAAATAAACGTAGTATAAGATAAAGTATAAAGTTAACTTTAAGATAAAACCATAATATGAAAAGGAATAAACTCATAATGAAGCGTTGGATATATGCATTCTTCATCGTCACCTTATGTGGTAATATGGTGGCTTGTAGCGATAAAGATGAGGATAATACTGCACGTTATAATCCTAATGTGCCTGTAACCATCAGCCGTTACACGCCAACTGGGGGTACCGATAGCCAGGAAATGGTTATCTATGGTTCAAATTTCGGAATTGATCCTAAACAGGTAAGTGTAACGATTGATGGCAAGGAGGCCAAGCTGAACTACGTAAAGTCTGACAGTCTCAGCTGTATCGTACCTTATTGGAGAGAGTCTGGACTATTTGAAGTAGAGGTGAAGGTTGCGAAACAGTCTGCCAAGGCCACTAAAAAGTTTGCGTATGCCAGTCCGCTGACAGTGCAGACACTGATTGGCTACCGTATAAGCAATGACAATCCGGGTTGGAAAGACGGCACGTTTGGTACGGGCAAGGACGACGGTTCGGCTACTTTCGGTAAGCAGGCTGCCTTTATGAAGTTTGATCCACAGAACCATGATCATTTGTATGTTGCTTACGAAGACTTCGATTATAGTGGTTACGGCGTGCAACTTATTGACTTGAAAGCTAAGACTGTCACTACTGTGATGCACGGTAGTAAGTGTTTTGAAGGTAAGCGCTTACGTGCAATAGACTTTACGGCAAAGGGCGACATGGTGATTGCTACTGACCGTGACGACAGCGGAGACCGTTCTACCAGTGTATGGATTGTTAAGCGCAACGCCGATGGAAGCTTCACCGATGATTCGAAATGTGAGGTGCTGGCCGCTTACAAGCAATGCAACACTGTAGCCGTGCACCCTGTCAATGGTGAACTATATTTCAACAGCTACGGCAACAATGCGATTTATCGTCTTGATGTGACCAAATATTATGCCAATGCATCGGGAACAACTCCGTGGGTTCCCTATCTCACGGGCAATAATTATGAGCAAATGCTTACGCTTGGTGCCAGTCGTTGGAACTTTAACATTACCATACATCCTACCGGCAAGTATGCTTATGTGATAGCACTGAACCAAAATTGCATCTATCGCATGGATTACGATGAGGCCACCAAACGTTTCAAGCAGCCTTACCTTGTTTCCGGACAGCAGGGTGTGAAAGGATGGGCCGACGGCAAGGGAGACGGTACATTGATGAACTTCCCCTATCAAGGCATATTCGTGAAAAATCCAGACTATGTGGCACAAGGAAAGGAAGACGTTTACGATTTCTACTTCTGTGATTATGACAACTATTGCGTGCGTTATCTTACACCCGAAGGTCGTGTCCGCACCTTTGCGGGACGTGGAGCAACATCGGCCATGGGAGATAATAACACCTGGGGGCCTGAAGATGGCGACCTGAGAGAGACTGCGCGCTTCGGGAGTCCTACGGGTATTGCCTACGATGAGCGTACCGAGACATTCTACATTTTCGATACTTACTATAAAACTGTGAGAACGATAAGCCGTTGAACATACATCTTTAACCATGCATGGTGTCGTCAAGGCCTTTGGGTTGCGTTGCCAAAAGGCTGGCGACATCACGCAGGTTGCCTGTTTGACGTCTGTTGTGTAGGGCGACAGTATCGTCTGAGGATAAATGATGTCAAGTATTATTTCCCCGGTCAGGGATAACCAAAAGGAACTATCCCGGGCAAAGATTTGTTCCGGACAGAGGTAACCCCTATCAGTCTGCAAGGCAATTTGACTGAGATTACCGTGTGAAATGACTGAGATTTCGATGCAAAATGACTGAGATTACGCTCTGTTTTGACTCAAATCACGCCGTGAAATGACTCAAATTGAGAGGTGATTTAATATAGATGACAAAGCCATATAATGGACCTTATTTTATTTATCTTATCCCGAACAGGGGATTATTGACGATATTCACAGTATAAAATAACAAAGTTAACAATGAAACGAATAAAAGTCATTCTGCTGGGATGGGCATTCATAGCGTATGTATGCCCATTGCAAGCACAGGACTTAGCAATATCACTCAGCTTAAAAACGCCGGGTAATCCGTCTGAAACGAGCCTATTGAAACAACAAGGCCAAAGTTGGAAGGACAGCGGACCGTTGAACGTGGTGTCTTCAATGACGAAAGACGGTGACGACGAATTGCTGACGGTAACTCTCTCTGCACGTGAAAAGGTGTTTTTCCACATCGATCTCAGTCTCAACACAGAACTGTCATCTAAGGAATCTGAGTTTTATATGCCTGGCTTTTGGTATCATCGCAATATGCGCTCACCCCAAGAAGCACCTTCTTTTAGAACCAGCAAACATTGGAATTTTAGAGAAGACCGCATGTCTACGCCATTAACCAGCGCTTTCAATCCTCGCAGTGAGAAAGGCATATCTGTATTGCGCGTGTTGGATGCGTCTCGTGATGTACAAGTGCAGCTGACCACGGGTGAGGTAATCCTTCCTGGACGCACAACCGTAGGCTATGCCGGATTTGACGGTGATGGCAGTACGGTAGCCTTAAAGTTTGGCTATCCTTACAAGGAAACTCCCAAGCGGTATATCCGCAAGCTGACACTCTCAGATGCCATAACGACTTTTGCTGAATTAGACAAGGGAGAGCAGCAGGTTCTGTGCTGGCGCATACACCGCTATAAGGCCAAGGATTTTGGAAACTTCGTTACGCAAGTGTGGCAATACAGCTACGACCACATGCGGCCTCAGCCTTTGAAAAGTTCCTATACAGGTGCAGAGGTGAAAGCTGCCCTTAGCGATTACTTCCGGTATTCGTTTGTAGACAGTTATCCGATAAAATTCAATTCCGGGCTCTCGCTTCGTGTTAATGACTGTATGCCTGCAGCAGAGATGCAGATAGGTTTTTGCGGGCGTGTACTGCTCAATGCTTTCAATGAGATAGAATATGGTATCGAAACAAAAGACAAGGAATTAGTTAGTATGGGGCAAGCCATCTTTGACAGTTTCCTAAGCAACGGATTTGGAAATAGTGGATATCTGCATGATTTTGTAAACTTCCGTGATGGCTTCCCTCGAGAGAGCATCCATTCCATTCGTCAGCAAAGCGAAGCTGTTTATGCTGTGCTTCATTATCTGAAATATGAAAAGCGCCATGGTCGTCGTCATGTAGAGTGGGAGCAACGTATACGTGCCCTCCTTGACAATTTCGTAGGTTTAATAAAAGACGATGGGCACTTTGCCCGCAAGTTTAAATCTGATGGAACGGATGTCGATGCATCGGGAGGCAGTACCCCTTCGGCAACTTCTGCATTGGTGATGGGGTGGAAATATTTCGGTAACAAGAATTATCTGCAAGCTGCTCGCCGAACAGTAAGCTATGTAGAGAAGAACATCATTTCGCAGAGCGATTATTTTTCGTCTACGCTTGATGCCAATTGTGAAGATAAAGAGGCTGCTATAGCCGCCGTGACAGCCACCTATTATATGGCTATGGTTACGAAGGGAGAGGAGCGAAAACATTATATCGACCTATGTAAGCAAGCAGCTTACTTTGCCCTTTCATGGTATTATACGTGGGATGTGCCATTCGCTCCCGGACAGTTGACGGGTGATTTGGGATTGAAAACACGCGGGTGGGGCAACGTTTCGGTAGAAAACAACCATATAGATGTATTTGTTTTCGAACTACCCCACATCCTTAGTTGGTTGGCTCAGCAGACAGGTGAGCAGCGGTTTAAAGGAATGTATGATGTAATTACGTCTTCACTCAGTCAGTTGTTACCTGTTTCAGATAACCTTTGTGGTGTGGGCAAACGTGGCTTCTATCCTGAAGTGGTACAGCATACCACGTGGGATTACGGGCATAATGGCAAGGGATTTTATAACGACATCTTTGCTCCAGGATGGACAATCGCCTCCCTTTGGGAACTGTATTCGCCCAATCGTACGACGGATTTCTTGAAATAACATGACTGTTTTTCGGTTTGTTTGAATAAATTCGTACCTTTACACAACAAACTTATGCAGATGAAGATAGTAAGATTGATGATTATGACATTGCTTCTGTCTATCGGTATGACAGGCAGGGGCAACATTCTGTTCAGGCATATTGGCGTGGAGTCAGGATTGTCGCAAAGTACTGTGCTTGCCATCTTGCAAGATCGGACAGGCCTGATGTGGATAGGTACGAAATCAGGACTTAATCGTTATGATGGCACTTTATTTAAATGGTATTACAGTCATCCCGACGGACATAGCCTTGGCAGTAGTTATATTAATGCGCTTTTCGAGGATGCCAATGGCAGGATATGGGTGGGAACCGATTGTGGCGTATGGATTTATAATCCATTTACCGACTCTTTCTCCCGCTTCGATAAGCGCAGTGCCGATGGAGAGAGTATTACTAACATGGTGAACGTGATAAAGGGTCATGGCGATAAGATTTATATCACGGCTAACGAACAGGGTGTTTTCTGTTACGACCTGCGCCATAACCGTCTTTCACACTTTCGATTGAAAGGCTATCCCAACGTTGCAGGCATGTCCATTGACGATGATGGGACAGTGTGGCTCGGACTTTTCGGTGGTGGACTATACACCACCAATTACGCTTTTCGCACGCTCACACCCTTTCGCACACAAGATGGGAAGACTCCCTTTGCTGACAATATCGTGTCGGCTATACTTTCCTTGGGTAATGGATGTTATGCCATCGGCACCGATAAGCAGGGACTTTCGCTCATAGATGCTGCGCACCACAGTTTTCAACCTGTAGTTGCAAGTGTAGGGGGTAAGGAACTTTTCGTACGTAATCTTATTTTAAGCCATCATGAGATATGGGCGGCAACCGAGCAGGGAATGTTGGTCTATAATATAGACACTCATGCTACACAGCACTTCACTTATAATCCCATGGATCCATTTTCCATATCCGACAATCCGCTCTATTGTCTCTATAAAGACCGTGAGGGTGGTTTATGGGCAGGTTCTTATTTTGGTGGACTAAACTACCTACCTGCCATACATCCCATCTTTGAACGTTTCGTACCGCAAGGCAGTGAGAATGGATTACATGGGCGTCGTGTGCGCGAAATGGTTATGGACAAACAAGGGAAGATATGGATAGGGACAGAAGATAGTGGGCTGAACTGTATGGATCCTGATAATGAAACGTTTAGCTATATTGTGGATAGCAATGCATTCCCTAATATACATGGTCTTTGTGTAAATGATAATGAATTGTGGGTGGGCACATTTGCTTCGGGCTTGCGAATCATTGATACCCATACCCATCGACTTGTGAAAACATTCAAGGCTGACGGTCGTCAGGGATCGCTTCACGATAACACAATCTTCAGTATAGCGCGTTCACCGCAGGGCGTAATGTGCCTTGGTACCATACGTGGTCTGTGTACTTACAACGCCAGTACCCAGACCTTTATCTATGACAGGGCTGTTCCTCCTGTGCTCATCAATGATGTAAGTTTTGATTCGCATGGGAATCTGTGGTTAGCCACACAGACCAATGGCGTATTTATGCGGCATAATGGCCGATGGGAAAACTTTAAAGCAACCCAATCGGGACTTACATCAAACAAGGCCCTGAGTATATTTGAAGACAGTAATGGAAATATTTGGGTGACAACGCAGGGAGGAGGTGTGTGTAAGTTTAATTTTCTGACTCACCGTTTCAAATCCTTGCAGCAAGGAATTCTTAACAGTACGTCTACTTTCTTCCGCATAGAGGAAGATCGCGATGGAGTATTTTGGCTTTCGGGTTATGCCGGTTTCGTACGCTACGATCCTCATAATGGCGACGTGCGCACCTATAATAACCGTACGATGTTACTCGATAACCAGTTTAACTATAACTCTTCTCTCATTGATAAGCGTGGGCGTATTTATTTTGGAAGTCTTAGTGGTATTGTGCGTTTTTCACCCTCGGCTTTTAAAAAAGAACAGCGCGTACCCCGACTTGTTGCTACCGACCTATATATAGGGAACGAACACGTGGATAATTTCACGAAGGATACACCTTTGGAAAAGAACATCGTGTTTACCCATAAGTTATCATTGGCCTACAATCAAAATGCTTTTAGATTACATGTTGTACCCTTGAGCTATTCAAGACAGAATTGGGGTTCGTTAGAGTATAAGCTTGAAGGTTTCGACAAAGACTGGCAACCGTTGGGGGCAGACTTCTTCATGACTTATGCCAATTTGCCTGCCGGTTCTTATCAGCTAATAGTGCGTATGAAAGACCAGAATGGAAAGACCTACCCCAATGTGTACAAGTTAGACATTGATGTGCGTCCGTTTTTTCTGTTTTCCTTCTGGGCTAAACTGTTTTATGTAGTTTTGCTCAGTATTTTAATATGGTTGCTAATGCGTTATTGGAACCACCGCTCCGAAACACGTCGCCAGCTGGCTATGGAAGCTTTCGAAACGCGTAAAGAACAGGAACTATACCAGAGCAAGATACACTTCTTTACCAACGTGGCGCACGAGATACGGACACCGCTTACACTGATTTTAGGTCCCTTAGAGAATATTCTCAGCACGCAGAAAGTAAAAGACAATGATGTCAAAGACGACCTCAATATCATGTATGAAAATACGCGGAGGCTTACCGATCTGATAAATCAGCTATTAGATTTTCGCAAGACAGAGAAAGATGGCTTGCGTCTGAATTTCGAATATTGCAACCTTACGAAGATAGTTACCGATGTTTATAACAGATTTTGCTCGGTAATGCGTGAGAAGAATATCAATGCCACGCTCTCTCTGCAAAGTAACCTACATGGATATGTTGACCATGAAGGGTTTACCAAGATCGTAAGCAATCTGATTAATAATGCTGTGAAGTACTGTCTATCGTATGTCTCTGTGACATTGAAAACCGATGATACGCAACTATTCTTCATCGTGGCTAACGATGGCAATATTATCCCTATGGAACTGCGTGAAAGGATTTTCGAACCTTTCTTCCGTATTGATACTGCCGAGCACTCCACATCGGGCACAGGCATTGGCTTGGCCCTCGCTCGTTCACTGGCCGAGCTGCATAATGGTCACCTACGTATGGGAAATGAAACCGATACGAACGTGTTTGTGCTTACCTTACCCTTGGTACAAGAGGTCCCTGTAAGACTGGATGCTAATGGAAAGGGAGACGTAACAACAGTGAAAGCTGAACCTGAAACTATACAGGAAGCGCAGGCTAAACCATATACGCTGCTGCTGGTTGAAGATAATGTGCAGATGCTGCAGTATGAAAAGCGATGTTTAGAAAGAGAATACAATATTATTACGGCCACCGATGGAGAAAGTGCTTTACTGCAAATGGAGTATAACAATGTTAACCTTGTGGTTACTGACGTGATGATGGAACCCATGGACGGTATGGAACTATGTCGTCGTATCAAGTACAATGTCGACCTTTCACATATTCCTGTAATCATATTAACGGCCGTTACCTCTGAACGAGGTAAGATGGAGGGAATGGAAAGTGGTGCAGATGCGTATATTGTGAAGCCTTTCTCCATGGATTTCCTTTCACAAACTGTGCAAAACCTGTTACGGCAACGCGAGGAAATAAAGAAGATGTATGCTACTTCGCCATTTGTTTCGGCATCATCTGCCTCTATCAGTCCTGCCGACGCCGAGTTCTTGGAAAGATTAAAGGCGGCCGTTATGCGCAACATAAGTAACAGCGACTTTAATGTAGACCTCTTGGCGGCCGAGATGAATATGAGTCGCACGAGTCTTAACCGCAAGGTACGTGGCACATTAGACCAGTCGCCCAACAACTATATACGTATAGAAAGACTTAAAGCGGCTGCTGAAATGCTTAAAGTAGGCGACAAGAAGGTGAACGAAGTATGTTACAGTGTGGGCTTTTCCAGTCCGAGTTATTTCACCAAATGCTTCTATGAACAGTTTGGTATTTTGCCCAAAGAATTTAATAAAGAATAATGAAACATTTAGCAAAAACAATCCTTACAGCGACTTTATTCGTACCGCAATTCCTCCAGTTTTCATTGGCACAAACTGTAACTAACAGACAGCCGGTGATAGACATGAGTGCCCCCGATCCTACGGTGATACGTGCAGAAGATGGGACATTCTATCTCTATGCTACAGAGGATATGCGTAATGTCCCCATTTTCCACTCGGCGAACCTTGTTGACTGGAAGTTGGTGGGCACGGCCTTTACCGACAATTCGCGTCCCAAATGGCTGCCGAAAGGCGGTATCTGGGCACCCGACATTCAGCGCGTTGGCGGTAAATACCATCTATACTATGCCAAATCAGTCTGGGGCGGGGAATGGGATGCAGGTATTGGCGTTGCTGTGAGCAATAATCCTGCCGGTCCCTTTGTCGACCGCGGATGTATGTTTACAAGCAAGCAGATTGGCATTCAAAACTGCATTGACCCCTTTTATATTGAAGACGGAGGTAAGAAATACCTTTTCTTCGGTTCGTTTCATGGCATTTACGGTGTAGAATTGACTGCCGATGGCTTGCATGTAAAGCAGGGCGCTAAGCCACGTGAGGTTGCAGGAACGTTTATGGAGGCAACTTACATCAGGCGGCGAGGAGGGTATTATTATCTCTTCGGGTCGACAGGAACATGTTGTGAAGGGGCTCGCAGCACATACCGGATAACCATTGGCCGCTCTAAAAGTCTTTTTGGGCCATATGTAGACAAAACCGGCCTGCGTCTGCTTGACAACCATTACAACATATTGCTGGATAAAGACGATAGTGTATTGGGGCCGGGACATAATGCAGGACTGATTACCGATGACGCTGGCAACGACTACATGCTTTATCATGGTTTTAAGGCATCCGACCCTGATGCAGGTCGGGTGGTATGGCTTAGCCGTATAGTTTGGGCTGACGGTTGGCCTTCAATGATGATGGAAAAAGACTCTCAGAAGAATGAAACAGTTCCTGTGATAAAGTCTGATAACCGTGGTGTAGCTACGCGTTCAGGACTGTACCCCAATGATTTTGAGGCCAACATCGAGGGTAAACGCACTCATCTCTATACGCTATCTAACAGTAAGGGTATGGAGGTATGCCTGACAAACTTTGGAGCGCGCATCGTTTCAATCATGGTTCCCGACAGGCGTGGCACATTGCGCGATGTCGTTTTAGGCTATGATAATATTGCTCAATATGCCGATTATCAGCATTTCGGGTCGGATTTCGGTGCAGCCATCGGGCGTTATGCCAACCGAATTAACCAGGGACGCATCATTGTAGACGGCAAAACAGTGCAGCTGCCTCGCAACAATTATGGGCATTGTCTGCACGGAGGCTTTACGGGTTGGCAGTATCAGGTGTACGATGGCAAGCAACTTAACGACTCAACAGTAGAGATGAGCCTTGTTTCGCCCGATGGCGACAATGGTTTTCCCGGCACTGTGCGTGCCACTGTGCGTTATACACTCACGGCCGACAACGCCATTGACATTAGATACGAGGCTACAACAGACAAGAAAACGGTTATCAACATGACCAACCACTCGTATTTCAATCTCAATGGCAATCCCTCACAACACTGCGAAAACCAACTGCTTTATATCAATGCCGACCGCTATACGCCTGCCGACACAACCTATATGCCTACAGGTCAAATGCTGAAAGTTGCTGGTACGCCCATGGATTTCCGCAAGCCTACACCATTGAGCAAAGACATCAATAACCAACGTTTTGCCATGACGCGCAATGCACATGGTTTTGATCATAACTGGTGTTTGAACACTTGGCACAACGGACAACCTGATGAAAGCACGGTGGCAGCCTCGCTGTATAGCCCCAAAACGGGGATTATGTTACAGGTGTTTACCAACGAACCGGGCATGCAGGTTTACACAGGTAACTTTCTCGACGCATCCTTTGCAGGTAAGCATGGCTATCGTTACCCCAAACATTCGGCCGTGTGCATGGAAACACAGCATTATCCCGACAGTCCTAACCATCCCGAATGGCCTAACGTATGGCTCGAAACAGGGAAAAAATATAGCAGCCATTGTGTATACAAGTTCTCTGTGCAGTAATTAACAGAGCCTTATCAACACGCAAAAAAACATCTGCCGTGTGTTGTTTGAGAAATTGAATCCCGTGCTTTCGAACTTATCAACACGTAAAAAAAAACATCTGCGTGTGTTGAAAAATGAGCGTATGGACATTGGTAGGCAGCTCCTGTCCAATATCCTTCCTGCCCATGTGCTTTCTTGATCCCAAGGCGTTTGAGCGAAGTCTGGGATTACTTTCGTTGATTCTGCTATGATACCCATTTGCCATACTATGCGAGGGTCATTGCATAAGACAGACAACTTGGATTATTCTGATGCTTTGCCCTAATTTGGGATAGTAACAATAGAACATATAGAAAAAAACAGGGAAACAGAGATTGTTTTTCAATGGTAAATTTCTTGATTTGTAACTTCATTCATATTGCGTTGTAACTTGACACAAAATACAATGCAATATGACTCAAAACATGCGGTAACTTGATGCAAGTTGCAAAACTTATAAATACAAGTAGTCTTGTTGTTTGTTTCTAACATTGATAATAGGAACGAATAGCTTTTAAGCAATATTTTATATTAAACACCTTAATTTTAGCGATTCTCTTCTCTTATTTTTTGCTTGTATCTGTTTTTACCTGTTTTTGAAATCGAAACATACAAGGTTTGCATCTTCTTCCTCTTCACTACAATTCCTGTTCGCTCTTGATTTGTAATAATCAAGTAGGATAAGATAAACAAAAATAGTTAACGAAAATCAAATCCATCTAACTCAAATAGTCACATGGATTTGACGTTTTGAGGCGGTTCGTGATACTTATCGATTCCTTGTTTTCCTCGATTTTGCGTTCTATGTTCCATATTTATACCGCGATAAAAAGTAAATGAACAGCGATTACCATGTTGATATACCACAGTCTTTGTATGAGCTCATACATGACACTACTAAGACTCAGAAATATGGTGGTAACTCAAGGATGTAGTTAAGATAAGTGTGTCACAGCTTGCATGAAAGCAGGGTATGCAGTAGCTATTATTCTGGTAGTAATTAAGATTCTGGAAGCAACCAGTGTAAAGTCTAGTCTAATAGATACTGCTGTTCAAGAAATAAAAGACTATAACAAAGAACAGATAGATGATCTTAGTAAAAACTGTGAGAATTTCAGTACCGTATAGACAAAGCTGTTCATCCTGCAACATAAGATCTTTAGCGCCATCACCCAACACACAGAGGGGATGCATTTGACCCTAAGAGTTTTCAAGTAATTCCTTTCATCTGGATTATCACCGAAGGTATTCTCCTTTGTGAGCTCGACATAGTAATAGTCAACAGGATTGTATCATGGTAGCTCTAAGGTTAAATGTCTTACTTGCGATAAATAGGATTTATTAAATAAATCAATATGTGAGACGATATCTCACATATTGATGGAAAAGTATTAGAATAGCTATCAATAACAATAGCAACCAAATAGCAGGGTGTGTTATTGTTTGTATGGATGTAACCTGTATTAGTTTTGTCAGCTCATGCATCTCTTTCATGGTTCCAGTAAAACTCCATGGTCGATTCTGTATGTTGTGACAAACTATTAGAATATTGTTTTATAAGTTCACTTTTGTGAGCTATTATGAGTATACAGAAAAAGATGTTATATTAAAGTCCCCATACGTTAATGTCGCGGATAATAGATGTGAATAAACGAATTTTACTTGTATCAGTAGGTATCTGGTATAGAATGTTATCGGCAACATTCCACCAACGGAAGATTTCTTTTTTAGCTTTTTGCTGGTAATTACGTAATATGACGTCTTGCTGGTAAAACTCTTTGAAATCCATATTATATACTATCTGTTGGAGTAAGCGATTGCAGGATTGTCCTTATTTCATTAACTTCAGCTAAAGTCAGAGCGCGACCTTTAGTTGTTGTCCAAGACTTACTAAACGATATAAGGTCGTTTAGCCATTTAATTCTATCTGACTTTGTTCTAAATGCTTCTGTTACTTGAATAGAAAACTCCTTTTCAAATGTAATAAAATTCTCGTCGTTTTCTTTTTGAGTATGCCATTTATTATCGATGATTTCTTTGAAATCTTGCAAGTTCAAATAATCTGTCCAATTCTGAACTTCGTCTTCGCTATCATCCATTCGCATGAGACATCTTCCCTTTATGGACTTGATTTGATTTTCCCATGTACTTCCATACAAATCTTCCAATTTGTGAAGCACTATAGACTTTACTTTCTTTTCTATAAGTTTACCACACGACTTACCATCTTCTTGAAGCCCTTTATCCTGGGTTTCAAGCCATGCATCCAAACCTTCCGGATTGTACGAAGGTATATGTTGACGAATCGCGTTCTGATATTTTCTGAGCCACAAAGTGTCTGCTCCTGCTCCCTTTATGAGTAGAATCTGACTTTTGTCTTCTGCTGGCATCTCGCAGATGTAGTCAATCAAAGCATCAAGATAAGGAGACATTTTCTCGATCTGTTCCTTTGTGCTGGATTCTTGGGAAAGAGCGTTCTGATGAATGAGGTGTTCATTGAATGAGGAGATAAGGGATACGAACGCATATGTACCACGATTACATTCTATAAATTTCTCATATTCGTCAGCATGCCCATCATTCATTTTGTAGTAAACATAGGCATAACAGTCCTTAATAAGGTTTGATATACGTTTCTGCGAATCGTTCATAGCCTTATTATGCTCTACACATTTCGTATTATAAAGACAGACATCGGTATGTTTGGTAAACTCTTTTGAGGTCGTTCTAGGAAGTAAGGAAGACTGCAATAACGCAGTATCAAAAGGCTTGAAAGTGAGCTTTGCAGTATCCTCACCAATAGAAATTTTTCTTGCCAGAACACTATTATTTCCTGCAGCTAATTGTTTGATAATAGATGAACGTAAGGCTTTAAGCCTGGAATCAAGACGAGGTGAGTTCCAGTTGAGATCCTCATTTAAATCAAGACGCAAGCCAGGACTTACAGCTTTCTGATGTTCATTGATATCCATAAATATCTTTAACTGCTCATCAGAAGGTAAACCGTTAAATGCTACAACAGGTATGGTATTGGTATCCTTATATTTTGAGTTGGCATAACCATAAACACGATGTTGGCCGTCTATGATATACGCAATGCAATACGCATTTGGAATAGTTAGGTATCCCAATTTCGTTTTCGTATCATCAGTACCTCTTGCAACTTCAAACTGTACTCTGTTCTTCTTGTTTGAATTGTCAAAATTAAC
Organism: Segatella oris; assembly: GCF_900637655.1. Lineage (NCBI taxonomy): Bacteria > Pseudomonadati > Bacteroidota > Bacteroidia > Bacteroidales > Prevotellaceae > Segatella > Segatella oris. The sequence goes on along the minus strand of NZ_LR134384.1, from coordinate 1,029,868 downwards.
GATAACAGTGTTGGGAAAATAACCACCCTTATCAATAAACTCACCAATTCCTTTAAGTCTTGAAGGAACGAGTAGTCGCTGATAAGTGGGCATTGAGATCTGAGTATTTACTTTTGTTCTATGTAGTACGAATCCTATTTTGAGCAATTTAGCAGGTTCTATGGACAGCATATAGTATTCGTGACCTCCCATACTACCACGAAGTGCAGGGATACGAAACTTGTCGTTGTTTATTCTTTCATGCTGGAACATTAGACCATAGAACTGATATATCACAGTCGATTTGTATGACTTTATTAAACTGTTAACATAGTCATATGTATTATCCGTAAACTGAAAGATCTTATTTTCATTTAAGCGCTTTTCATCGTCACAACCATCAGAAAAAGTATAATTCCTTGTGGCGAAGATAAACTTCACCTTTTTCCCTCGGCCATAAATTTCCTTTAAAGTATGCATAACTCCTTCTTTGTAAAGACACATTTCTCCTATCTCTTTCTTGAAAGAAGCTTGTCGAATATTTTCAGTAGCCTTGCATTCTACAACAAAAATAGCTTCTTCACCAACTGCTACGACATCAAGTTGGTGCTTATCTTCTGAATTATTGTTCCATTGAATACTCAAATTTTCATCATAATTCAATATTCTGAATCCGAGATTATAGAACATGCACCAGATATCATCTTCAAAACGCATACCTGTTGGTTTAAGTTTTTGAATCTTAGCTTTATGTTTAGAAGTAGATACCTCTTCCCATCCTTCATGAAGGTAGTCATCTAATTCATTCAAAGAGATACTCCTTGTTTCATAAGGAGTTTTCTTGGCTTTGAATTTCTTTGTAAGAACAGATAGGTCTTCCGTCATATGTTCTTTTATGCTCTGGATTTGAGATGGTGTTAAGAATGCCATATGTTTATGCTTATTTATTGTTATAGTTCATGATGAGTAATTCTGTTTCTTTATTCCTCTTGCCTACATGGGCATTTATGTATCTATGAGCTTCTATCTGAGTTATGTGATATCCTTGATAGAGTTTCGCAAAATAAGATTCACCATCATCATCCATAGAGTTTGAGTTGCTCTGCATGATTTTACATCCACGAGCCGTCATTATATCGCAGAAAATTTTTAGTTTTTCTTGCTCTTTGTCATCAAATACGTTATGAGAGTATTCTTTAAAGTATGCTGTCCCTGATAGCGGACGATATGGTGGGTCTATGTAAATATAGTTATAACCTTTTCCTAAAAACCTCATAATCTCACTATAATCCCCTGCATAGATATCCACTTTTTTAAGTAATTCATGGTCAGCCAATATAAGTTTGTCATCACATATTGTCGGATTCTTGTATTTTCCAAATGGAACATTGAATTTACCGCAGGTATTAACTCTATACAAGCCATTAAAACAGGTCTTGTTTAAGAACATAAAATATGCCGCTTTTTCTTCATCTATTGTTTCCTTGCTATTGTATTTGTCACGCACCTTATAATAATAACGTGATTTTTCGTCCATATTTGATAACTGTAAGTATTCATTAGCAATTCGCTTCAGTTGTTCAATAAGTGTTTGAGGAGTATTTTTAATGAGCTTGTAGCAAAAAATCAAATCTTCATTTACATCGTTAATAACAACTCTACGGATATTTGTAAAATGTGTAAGCATATAAAATAACATTGCACCACCACCAACAAAAGGCTCAACATACGTAACATTCCTCTTGTCACGGAAATTATCAGGTAAATGAGCTGAAAGGTGTTTAACAAGTGAGCCTTTTCCTCCAGCCCATTTTACGAAAGGTTTTGTAACTTTTAATTTTTGCTGATTATTTTTTACTACCATAATTCTTTAGAAATTAAGCCGAAATGGTTTTGTTTAATTATCACTTTTCAAGTCTTAGTAGTTCATTTATATTAGCTTTAAGGAGCTCTGCTATTTAAACGTCTCTAACAGTGGCTGACTTGTATTTGTGCACCATTTACTTACTGTAGATACTCCAAGTTGTTCCGATAACCATTTGTTTGTTTTCTTTCTGTCGACAAGAACTACTTTTATACGATTTCCCATTGTTATATGTTTCGTATGATAATATGTGTTACAAAGTTATTAAATAATCCTGGAAATCCATAACATTAAGCGTTTTTTCCTATAAAATGTCAGTATATTAATAGTGTTTTCTTTATCGTTTATGTTTTATAAGCATAAAAGATTGTAGCAAAGTGTTTTTGTGTATGTTTTTATTTGCAATTTCAACGAAAACAATATAACTTTGCAACAAACGCAAAAAATAACAGCAAATTGTAGCTTAAATTAGTAAATGCGACAGTCTTTGGTGACAAATAGTTTACAATGAACTATGAAAAAACGAGGGAGCTGTCATATTTACTGATAAAATCTAAACATTTTTGCTTCCTGTTCGCTTGCAAGAAAAGGCCTGCGGAGGTTTCATCCTACAATCAGTACCGTGTTCATTCGAAGATAATCCTCGCTGAGATAAAGGAAACCATGGAAGCGGTTGGCTGTACCCCAGGAGTTTTTCGCAATGAAATAGCGCTGACCTTGGCAGTCGTGAGCAATTCCGATGAGTGCAAGTGCGTGGTCATCGGTAGTCTGTCGATGCTCGAAAGCCCGCTGGCGCTGCTGTTGCGTGACGTTTCTCAATGCTATTTTTGCTATTCCCGAGGCCTCATCGAAGCCCGGAGAAGAGACGTCACCCTCCCAAAACACGGCCCTTCCACTGCGCAGTCGGGTGACGATGAACTGCATCATCGCGTCTAAGGACATGTTAAGTACGCGGTCGTTGTTCACATTGTCGGGCACTTCGAGCACGAAATGACTGCCGAAAGGATGATGAGTGAAACTCGTGATAGCTTGATATTCATCCTCTTGGCATACGCTGTGGGCAAATTCCAAAGGCGTATATTCGGCGCCGAGCATGTAGACTTTCGGTCCCGGCAGATAGCCGACGGCCTCGTCAAGAATGCTGTTCGCGCGGCTGTCAAGGTGGTTAAAATTGGTGGTTGAGCGCGAAGCGAGTTGCAGTTTGCGTGCAACGACGTTGTAGTTCACAGGATGATAGGCGTGATAGGCATCGAAAGGAACCGCTCCGTAGGTTTGGATCAGCGTGAGAAGTCGCGTGCCCATGCCACGCATATTGATTGGAGTTGTGCCGCGTGAGAGGTAATAACGGCGTGCACTTTCCATGAGAAGCTGGCGTGCAACATAATCGGTGCTGAGGTTGACCGAGTCGCCCTGCATGAGATGATTGGTCTCAATGGTGGCTAACATGGCATACAGCCAGCACAGGCTGCTGCGTCCCTGGTCTTTCATGGGCGTTGTCTTGAGGCATATCTCCGTGACGAATGGATTTCGCTTTTGCGTTTTCTTCGGTTGCGAACAGGCCGAGAACAGCAGCACGCTACATATTATATAACCAACTATTTTCTTCATATGCTGCAAAGTTACGAAGAAAATGATTAATTTTGCAGGCATGAAAGGGAAAATAACTGATTTTGAAGTAATGGCTCCGGTAGGCTCACGTGAGAGCCTTTCTGCAGCAATTCAGGCCGGTGCTGACTCCGTTTATTTCGGTATCGGCAAGTTGAATATGCGCTCCCATTCGGCCAATCACTTTACGATAGACGATTTGAGAGAGATTGCCTCCACGTGTAATGCTCACGGCATCAAGACTTATCTGACCGTCAACACGGTGATTTATGACGATGATCTGACCACGATGCGCGAGATTATCGACGCTGCAAAGGACGCAGGTATCAGCGCTGTAATTGCCAGTGACGTGGCTGTTATGACCTATTGCAACGAGGTAGGCGAGGAAGTTCATCTGTCGACACAACTCAATATATCGAACATCGAGGCGCTGAAGTTCTACAGTAAGTTTGCTGATGTCAGTGTGCTTGCCCGCGAACTTAACATGGAACAGGTGAAGAAAATCCATGAAGCTATCGTGCAAGAGAACATCTGTGGGCCAATGGGAAAGCAGGTTCGGATAGAGATGTTCTGTCATGGTGCGCTGTGTATGGCCGTGAGCGGGAAGTGCTATTTGAGTCTTGCTGACGCCAATCGGTCGGCTAATCGCGGAGAATGTGTACAGATATGCCGTCGCTCCTACACCGTAACAGATAACGAAACAGGCAATCAATTGGAGATAGACAATAAGTATATCATGAGTCCGAAGGACTTGAAGACGGTGCGATTCATAGATAAAATGATGGAAGCGGGCGTCAGAGTGTTCAAGATAGAGGGGCGTGCGCGTGGCCCGGAATACGTGTATACCGTTGTCAGATGTTACAAAGAGGCTATTGAGTCAGTGCTCAATGGCACATGTACAGAAGCAAAGAAAGACGAATGGGATGAGCGGTTAGCTACCGTTTTCAATCGAGGCTTCTGGGATGGATACTATCAAGGGAAGAGACTTGGAGAGTGGAACCGAAACTATGGCAGTGCAGCTACTGAGAAGAAAGTGCTCATCGGCAAGATCATGAAATACTTTTCAAAACTTGGTGTGGCTGAAGTTGCCGTTGAAGCTACCGATTTCAAGAAAGGCGACAAGCTGCTTATCACAGGGCCTACAACGGGAGTAATGTATCTCACGGCCGATGAAATCCGCTACGATCTGCAGCCTGTAGAGAAAGCAGAACAAGGTACAAGGGTTTCAATTCCTGTCACGGGGAAAGTCAGACCGAGTGATAAGATTTATAAATTAATACAAACTGCGAAAGCATAACAATCCCGTTGGGATTCTCTCTACCTACTCTCCAGAGAGAAAAAGGGATAGATTGACTTACGCTTATGAAAGTTGTAAATAGGAAACATTAAAGCAATTAAATAAACAAATAAACGTTTTTCTCCTTCCTAAGCATATCACACCCTCCCTTTTCGGGAAGGGATCGGAGGAGAGACATATATATTATGACAATCAACGAAGCTCAAGATGAAGTGATTGAAGAGTTCAATGACTTCACCGATTGGATGGATAAATACCAGATGCTCATTGACTTGGGCAGCGAATTAGATGCACTTGATGAGCAACATAAGAATGACAGCAACCTGATAGACGGCTGCCAGAGTCGTGTTTGGATACAATGTGACGTGAAAGAAGGGCGACTTTTCTTCACGGCGGATAGCGATGCACTCATCGTGAAGGGTATCATCGCATTGCTGATACAGGTGCTCAGCGGGCACACGGCAAAGGAAATCCTCGATGCCGACCTGTATTTCATCGACCGTATTGGTTTGCGCGAACACCTTAGTCCAACGCGCAGTAACGGTCTTTTGGCAATGGTAAAACGCATCAAGGCCTATGCCTTGGTTTACGCAAACGCATGAGGAAGCTACGCACAATAGAGATGAAACGCCTCTCAATCGACGAGTTTAAAGAGGCCGAAAAGCTGCCGTTGGTAGTTGTTCTGGATGATGTGCGCAGTCTGTATAACGTGGGGAGTGTGTTTCGTTCGGGTGATGCTTTCCGCATAGAGGCTGTTTATCTCTGTGGAATTACTGCCACTCCGCCGAATGCCGAAATTCATAAAACGGCTCTTGGAGGCGAAGATAGTGTGGCTTGGAAATACTTCGAACGCACAGAAGAGGCCGTGGAAGCATTGCATCATGACGGCTACTTTGTCTATAGCATAGAGCAAGTGGAGGGCAGTACGATGCTGCAAGAACTTACAATTGATAAGCCGTTGACTTCCAAGGGCTATGCCGTCATCATGGGAAACGAGGTGAAAGGCGTCAAACAACAGGTTATAGACATGAGCGACGGCTGTCTGGAAATCCCACAATTCGGTACGAAGCACAGTCTCAACGTCAGCACTACAGCGGGTATTGTGATGTGGGAATTTGTAAGGAAAATGCTGTTTTGAAATGTGAATTTATAAGAAAATATTTGGGATTTGTGATTTAATTACTTATCTTTGCCACATAAGCTATCAACATCTTAGGTAAGATACAGCGTGTAAAATTGGATTAATCATATTTCAAGGAATTTCATATTACACAGCCGAGAGGCATTCGTAATAAGATTATCTATTCTTTATATATGATTGAAAACATGAAGGTTATCCTTTCAAAGTTCTTTTAAGACATGGAAAGTCCAGATGATCTTTATGAAAGATGTACAGAATATGAAAGAATATCTACAGGGTGTTCTGTTGTATGAAAACAGATGCTATTGTGGCATTCTTCCAAGGTTTTCAGAAGAAAACAAAGAAAACGCCATTTAAGGAGCTAAAAATGGCAGAGTGATAAGATAAATAATGTTTTAAAGGTAAAAAGGACTTGTATGATGAAAAAAGAGAAAAAAGAAAGAATTATGAATTGTATTTCATTCGATGAGCTATTGAATGAAAGGTGTGGATGTGAGGAAATGCCAGAGTGAAACTATTTGAACGTAAGGCCTAAAGCTTTCTATCTTGCCGGACAATTCAGGGAGAAACGACACGAAGCAGGTCTTATTCAAGAAAAATCACTACGTATTACTTTCCCAAAACTAATATTATAACCAAAAAACTTGCAATATGAAAAGATGTAAACTACAACACATAGAACTCATGCAACCTGTGCATGTCTTTTTCTTAGTATGCGCCTTGATGCTTTTTTCCTGTCAAAGCAATGGGCAGAACCCAACAGATCATAAAACGAAGTCTATGAAAATTGATGACACCAACCAATACGTGAGACCTGATGAAGCAAAGCTTCGCAAGATGCTCACAGCCGAACAGTATGCCATTACGCAAGAGGCTGCAACCGAACGCCCCTTTACCAATGCCTACGATCACGAGTTCAGACCGGGAATTTATGTGGATATCACCACGGGGCAACCCTTGTTTCTGTCTTCTGATAAATATGATTCAGGCTGTGGGTGGCCTGCCTTCTCGCGGCCTATCAGCGATGATTTGATAGCCGAGCATACGGATCTGTCGCATGGAATGACGCGTACGGAGGTGAAGAGTAAACTTGGCAATGCCCATTTGGGGCATGTGTTCAACGATGGCCCACGCGAAAAAGGCGGTCAACGTTATTGCATCAACAGCGGTGCTTTGCGCTTCATTCCTGAGCAGGAAATGGAAAAAGCAGGCTATGGTGCCTATCTGAAGTTGCTCCATCCGTTGCGAAACATCTATCTTGCCGGCGGTTGTTTCTGGGGAACAGAGCATTTCCTGAAGCAGATAGAGGGTGTGAAGGCTACGCAAGTAGGCTATGCCAACGGTAACACTACTCATCCTACATATAAAGAGGTGTGTACAGATGCAACGGGGTTTGCCGAGGCTGTGCATGTGGAATACGACCCGACAGTAGTGAGTCTGACGTTCTTGCTCGACCTTTATTTTAAGGCTATTGACCCCACTTCACTGAACAAGCAGGGAAACGACCGCGGAACACAATACCGAACGGGGATTTATTATGTCGACAAAAGCGATCTTCCAACCATCGAAGCAGTGATGAAGGAACAGCAAAAACATTTCAAGCAGCCGCTCAGAGTGGAGGTGTTGCCGTTGAAGAACTTCTATACGGCCGAGGAATATCATCAGGATTATCTCGACAAAAACCCCACAGGCTATTGCCATTTGCCTCAAAGCCTGTTTGAAATGGCGCGGAAAGCCAAGATGAAATGACTGGACAAGCGCGGTCATTTGACTCAAAATGCACGGTAATATGACGCAAGTTGCAGGCTCATCTGACGCAAGTTGCGTGGTCATTTGACGCAGATGACAATGCCGTTCTACGTGATCTTACATTGTAACTAAGCGCTTTTCTTGTAACATATTGTTAGTCAATACGTTGCTACTTGCTGAAAGAAAGCACGGATTTGAAGTGAGAATGACTTTAGTTTTGAATTGAAAGCTTCACAAAGATAATGTGTAAATATTTGCAACGAATATTTACACATTTTTCGTTTATAGGTGTTATAAGAAGAGCAATAACACCATTTTGATTTCCTTAAGATAAGTGTACGCAGCATATTTTATGCAGAAATCCAGAGTTTGTTTATTGCTTCAAAGAGGTTTGTCAGCTGCTGTTCAGCCCTTTCCTATGGTATCTTGAAAGAAGAAAGAACGTGTTTTAGTGAATAACTTCATAAAAAATGTTAAGGAATTACATGTTATTAATATAAATACTTTATCTTTGTTTTCATATGAAACATATGCACTTATTTGTGTAAGCGAAAGTCTTTAAGATTATTCCGAAATGAAACCATCATGCTGTGAGAAAAGAAACTGCCTGACTTAGATAATACTTGGCAAAAACAAATAAAGCAAACGGCTCTGACATGAACAGCTAATGTGCAGATGACTTGCCGTTAAGGGATGATAAACTCCCTGAAGGTGTTGTCGGCTGACAGTGAGTACAAAGCAATAAAACTAAAAACAATAAAAATCGATTATGTGGAAACTATTAACCCCACCGGCCTATAAAGCAGAGCAGACAGGCCCGGAAGCTGACGCCAGATACAAGAAGCTGCGTTGGCAAGTCTTTTTAGGTATATTCATTGGATATGCCGGATTCTACGTTGTTCGCAAGAACTTTTCAATGGCAATCCCAATGCTTGCCAACTTTGGATTTGACAAAGGAGAGCTTGGTATCGTGCTTTCGATGAATGCTATCGCCTATGGTTTCTCGAAATTTATTATGGCGAGCATCTCCGATCGCAGTAATGCACGCACGTTCCTGCCATTGGGTTTGATCATGGCAGCAGTTTCAATGCTCTTTATGATTGTACCAATTCAATGGATAGGTGCCGATCACAAGTCGCTTGCTATCCTGCTGATGGCTGTGCTTAACTTCCTTGTCGGTTGGTTCAATGGTATGGGCTGGCCCCCTTGCGGACGCGTGATGACTCACTGGTTCTCGATTAAAGAGCGCGGCACTTGGATGTCGTTCTGGAACTGTGCCCATAATGTGGGCGGTGCATTGGTAGGGCCGATGGCCGTTTATGGTGCACTTTGGTTCGGTTCCTGCTTCTATGGTGCTGACCAAGAGCGTTATTTCCTTATCGGAACTTATGCATTCCCGGCTGCTGTGGCTATTCTGATAGCCTTGTTAGCCTATAGCATGATACGCGATACACCACAGTCTTGCGGTCTGCCTTCCATTGAGAAATGGAGTGGTTCGGCTTCAAAGAACTACTCTGAAAAAGCTGAAGAAGTGCTCTCTACGAAGGAAATCTTCAAGATTGTATTGAGCAATAAGTTTCTTTGGTACATAGCTTTTGCCAACGCTTTCGTCTATATGGTGCGCTATGGCTGTTTAGATTGGGCACCGACTATCCTTACCGAGCGCGGCATCGACATCAAAAGTGCAGGTTGGGCCTACTTTGCCTATGAGATGGCAGCTATTCCCGGAACCATCATTTGCGGTTGGCTTTCAGATAAAGTGTTCCATGGTCGCCGTGCTTTACCCACGATTCTTTTCATGATTCTCGTGGCAATTGCAATCGTAGTCTATTGGCAGAACATTGACAATGTGAATGTAGTTATCGGCTGTCTGATTGCCATCGGCTTCCTGATTTACGGCCCCGTGATGCTTATTGGCGTACAAGCGCTCGACCTTGCACCCAAGAATGCAGCCGGCACAGCAGCCGGATTGACGGGTTTCATGGGCTATGTGCTCGGTACGGCACTGCTGGCCAACATCGTTATTGGCTATGTGGCAGAGGCTGCCGGGTGGAATTGGACATTCATTCTTCTGATAGTTGCCTGTCTGTTCTCTATCCTTTTCATGGGCTTGACCTATCGTGAGGAACAGTATTTAGCAAAGAAAACACAGAAAGAAGACAAGTAAATTTGACATTATCATAAACAATAAACAACTAAAACCAAAAGAAAGATGAAGACTCTTTACAGATTAGGACTCTTGGGAGTAGCAGCCGTATCAGTCCTGTCCTCTTGTTCTGATGAGCAGGAGTTCACCAATGAGAACACAGATGCAAAGCGTATTGCAGTGCAGCAGATTTCTCCGGAGATGGCTAAAGTTCGTGACTATGTGCCTCTTTATGCTTGTATGGCACACCGTGGTTCCACCTATTGGGCTCCAGAAGAGACCGAAGCTGCGTGGCGATGGGCACGAAACATGGGCGCAGACTATTTGGAAAGTGACCTACAGGCCACAAAGGACGGAGTGGTACTTGCCAACCATGATGAGAATTTGAAGCGCACTACAAACATCGAAGACGTGTTCTCTGATGAGGTTCCGACTATCCGTAAGGACTTCTATCGCAGCTTCCGCAATGCCGACGGCACTCAGCATTTCACGGAGCAGGATATTGAAGAGCAGTATCAGCGCGACAAGAAGGACTTCCGTTCGAACTACACCTTATCTTATTATTATGCAGAATTGCTGATGCTTGATGCCGGTAAGTGGTTCAATGACGCTACACCTGAACAGGAACGTGCTTCATTTGCGGCAAAGCATAACGGCAAAGTGGTATACGATGCCAACGGAGTTCCTTCTATCCAGTATTCAGATGGTCTGTATGTTTCTGCTTTGCAGGATCAGATTAACTATGCCATGGGTAAGAAACTCAAACGTGATGCCAATGGTCGTCGCGTACTTACGTACAAGGTCAAAGCGGAATATCAGAACATGACCTTGGGCGAAATATACAAAGCGGCCAAGGCTGCTGTGAAATGTGATGAGCCGAGTGTAGTGGGCAGTAAGGCTGCCAAATACATGGACTTCGTTGAATATAGCTTCGGTGACAAGAATGGTTCTACGGCTTATGTCAATGACCCGGCCGACAACGGCAACCGTCCTGGCATCTATCCTGAATTCAAGGAGTCGTGGCTTAACCCTAAAGATATCGAGATTCGCGTTTATAACATTCTTGATGAGTGGGGCTGGAACATTATCACTAAACCTGAGAGTGCCGGCAATCAATTCTATGTAGGCGGTAAGGTTAACGTGGGCAACACCAATGGAAAGGTTGTGCTTCAGACCTTCTCTTTCGATGCCTTGCATCGCGCTTACGGTGTGTTCAAGGGAAAAGTGCCTATGTGTTTCCTGCTCTGGATAAGTAAGCCTCCTTATGCAACTGATATTGCTTACGACACTCCTACTGGCTATGCAGACTTCATCAAGTATGCCGAAGACAATGGTGCACATATCATCGGGCCGGCAATTTCGGGCGCACCAAACAACTATCCCGAAATGAATAAGCCCTGGCAAGCCTATATGATTCGCAAGGCGGGCATGCTCAACCATCCTTATTCGTTTGATTCGGATGCACAGATGAAGCGCAACATGGGCTATTACGTAAACTTCTGGGGAAAGAACCCAACAGAATTTGACGATCTGCTCAATGTAACTGTGCAGCCCACTGCTTATACAACATTCAAGGAACCCGACACACATCCGGTCTATATGGACGGGTATTTCACCAATCGCTCTGAGATTTCACTCCATTATATGATTGAAAACGGCTTCCGTTGCAATGCGAAACTCACCAATCCTTTCCACCCCGGACAGCTTTACGACAACTCGCAGGCACCTTCAAAGGTTCCGAATGCCGATGCTGTACTCGATGCTTTAGGCTATTAAACAGGAACAACAATACCATCAAACAATCAAAGTAAGAAACGAATATGAAGAAATATATATTGATGCCTTTGCTGGCTTTCACTGCATTGTCAGCAAACGCACAGGACTTCGACTCTAAACCGACCGTTACTATCGACAATAAGACCGAAGACCTTCATTTCACAGTAGGAGCTCGCTTCATGGCCGATGCTGCCTATTATCATACAGACTTCACCCCAATGCAGAGCGGAGCAGCCATCACCGACGCACGTATCCGCACCTCGTTGACCTATCAAAACTGGTATTTCTATGCTGACTTCGGCTTCGGGGGCGGTAAGTTCAGCCAGAAAAACATCTTCCTGCAGTATGCAAAGGACGATAATAACGGTGGGCGTCACGCCATAAAAGGTGGCTATTATAACGACCCCGCAGGTTCAATGGCACGCAACACGTCACTCGGCAGCTATCATTTCATCTCGCGTGCCGGTGCAGCCAATGCACTCGGTGAAGGCCGTGAGCTTGGTATCACCTATAAATATACCAATGATCACTTCTTTGCTTATCAGGGTGTATTTACCGAAAACCAATATAACAAGATTGACGCAGGCTACAATGGACTCGTGCTTGCAGGACGCTATCTCTATCGTCCTGTCATCGATGAGAACCAGACTTTAGCCGTAGGTGGTAACATTCGCTATCAGCATGTGGGTGGCGGTGTCACTGAAAACAATGTGCTGAAGAAGACTTTGAAACTCGGACAGACCATGGAAACTTTTGTTGATGAAGACGAACAGTTTGTCTCTTGCGAACTGCCTTGGGCTGAGAATGTACTTGATGCAGGTGTGGAAGCACTCTATCACAACCAGAAGATGTTCGTCCGTGGTGAGTATATGTACAAGCACGTTACGAAGAAACGCGACTCAAAGACACTCTTTGATGCGAGCAACAACAACATCGACACCTGGGGAACACTTGATGCTTGGATTGCAGCCAATCCTCTCCGCGCCAACAACTTCCATGGAGGATATATCGAAGCAGGCTATATGGTCTTCGGCAATCCTTACAGCTACGACAAGAACGAGGGTGTACTTCGGGGATTGAGTGGCCGCTCACTCGAGATTGTCGGCCGTTTCAACTATACAGGTCTGAACGATATCGTGAAGGGAGAATACTACTCTGCAGGCCGCAACCAGTACTATCCGGACGGCTATATGGCCGACTGGCCTTACAAATCTACCAGTGTTGGCGGTGGCGCAGTGCGTTCTTATACCCTTGGCTTGAACTATAGTTTCAACAAGTTTGCACAGGTGATGGTCGACTATACCTATCATCATCTCACCAAAGACTTCCTGCCTCACGACAAGAACTTCCACGAAGTCCAGGCTCGTTTGCAGTTCGTATTCTAAAGTTTCATCCTTATAGGTCAGTCCCATTCTCCCTTTCATCTTCATCATGAAATAGGAGTAGGGACACAACCTCTACTTTCTAAAAATACATAGTGCCAGACAATAACCTTGTCTGGCACTTTTTTTATTCAATGATTTCCAATCACCTTCTATTGGGTTAGGTAGGAAAGAGATCCCCCTTGATACGAAAAAGACCTTGCAATGGATGAACCATTGCAAGGTCAAATATAGTCAGCTTTCTTGCTTCTTCTTTTATGGAAGAGCAAAAGAGGCTTTCAACTTTAATCTTACAGCTGTGGACCTGCAGCAACGAGTGCCTTACCAGCCTCATTGCTCTCATACTTCTTGAAGTTCTTGATGAAGCGGGCAGCCAAATCCTTAGCTTTCTCTTCCCACTCAGAAGCATTCTTGTAAGTGTCGCGAGGATCAAGGATCTCAGTTGCTACACCCTCCAACTTCGTTGGAACTACAAAGTTGAAATAAGGAATAGTCTTTGTAGGAGCGTTGTCAATTGAGTGGTTCAAGATGGCATCAATGATACCACGTGTGTCGCGGATAGAGATACGTTTGCCCGTACCATTCCAGCCGGTATTAACCAAGTAAGCCTTAGCACCACTCTTCTCCATCTTCTTCACCAGTTCCTCAGCATACTTTGTTGGATGCAGTTCGAGGAAAGCCTGACCGAAACAAGCAGAGAATGTCGGTGTAGGTTCTGTGATACCACGCTCTGTACCAGCCAACTTTGCTGTGAAACCAGAGAGGAAGTAGTACTTCGTCTGCTCTGCGTTCAAGATGGATACTGGAGGCAATACGCCGAAAGCATCAGCTGAAAGGAAGATAACCTGCTTAGCAGCTGGGCCTTGAGACTCAGGACGCTGAATGTTCTTGATGTGGTAGATAGGATAAGAAACACGAGTGTTCTCGGTGATGCTCTTATCACAGAAGTCTATCTTGCCATTCTTGTCAACGGTTACGTTCTCAAGAAGAGCGTCGCGGGTGATAGCACCATAGATGTCTGGTTCTGACTCCTTGTCGAGGTTGATAACCTTTGCATAGCAGCCACCTTCAAAGTTGAAGACACCCTTGTCATCCCATCCGTGCTCGTCGTCACCGATGAGTTTACGCTTAGGATCAGTTGAAAGCGTAGTCTTACCGGTACCGGAGAGACCGAAGAAGATTGCGGTGTTCTCACCGTTCATGTCGGTGTTGGCAGAGCAGTGCATAGAAGCCATGCCCTTCAATGGCAAGAAGTAGTTCATCATAGAGAACATACCCTTCTTCATTTCGCCGCCATACCAGGTGTTGATGATTACCTGTTCCTTTGAAGTTACATTGAAGACAACAGCTGTCTCAGAGTGCAGACCGAGTTCCTTGTAGTTCTCAACCTTTGCCTTGGAAGCATTGTAAACGATGAAGTCAGGCTCCTGATCGAAGTCAGCCTCATTCTTCGGACGGATAAACATGTTCGTAACGAAGTGAGCCTGCCATGCAACCTCAACGATGAAACGGATTTTCATGCGGGTGTCTTTGTGTGTACCGCAGAAACCATCAACCACGAACAAGCGCTTGTTAGAAAGTTCTTTCTTTGCGATTTCCTTAACAGCAGCCCATGCTTCTTTAGTTGCACGATGGTTGTCGTTGTGGTATTCTTCAGAGTCCCACCATACTGTATCGTGAGAAGTCTCATCATCAACGATGAACTTGTCCTTAGGAGAACGACCTGTGTAGATACCTGTCTTAACGTTGATTGCGCCAAGCTCTGTTTCCTGACCTACCTCAAAACCTTCGAGACCTTCTTTGGTCTCTTCGTTGAACAACACTTCATAAGAAGGATTGTAAAGTACTTCTGTAGTACCTGTGATACCGTACTTTTCAAGTACAGACTTGTCAAACTTTGCCATTTCTAAAATGTATTTAAGTTATGAAATTAAGTTTGTGAATGATTTTATCTTTGAATTTTATCACCGCAAAGTTAAAGAAAAAAAGAATATATGCCAACATTCAATCTCGAAAAATAAGCGCTTTTGTATCCTTTTTAGGTTAAAGATATAAAAAAAAGCAGCCCTGAAAACACATTTGCAAAACTCACTTTGCAAAAGCGGAGAGAATTACATAACTTTGCACAAATCATTTAATACGATCTATGAAAATTGTAAATTTCTCCGAGCAAAACAGCATCATCAATCAGTATCTGGCCGAAATGAGAGATGTTGACTATCAGAAAAACCGTCTTCTCTTCAGAAACAACATTATGCGTATTGGCGAATTCGAGGCTTTCGAAATATCGAAGACGCTCAGTTATGAAGCCAAGGATGTCACAACTCCATTAGGTGTTTCACGCATTAACGTGCCTACCGACAAGATTGTTCTTGCCACAATTTTCCGTGCCGGCCTGCCATTTCACAATGGTTTCCTCAACATTTTCGACCATGCCGGCAATGCTTTCGTGAGCGCTTATCGCGAATATAAGGATGCCGAGCACCATGAGGTTGGCATTCATGTCGAATACCTTGCCACACCGAATATCGATGGAAAGACGCTCATCATTGCCGATCCGATGCTTGCCACGGGTGGAAGTATGGAATTAGGCTATAAGGCTTTCCTCACCAAAGGCACGCCGAAGCAAATCCATGTATGCTGTGTCATCGCCTCTCCTGAAGGCATTGACCATATCAAGAAAACCTTCCCCGAGGATAAGACCACGATTTGGTGTGCAGCCGTAGACCCTGGAATGAACGAACACAAATACATCGTTCCCGGATTTGGTGACGCTGGCGACTTGTGCTATGGAGAGAAACTGTAAGGCTACCCACAAATCCTTGCAGCCTCTATACAATTTTTCCCGAAGATGATTTCTGGGGAAAAGGTATAGAATAAGGTTCAAATCGAACTGCATCATATATTGCAATCCACCCTTCAGCATTGTGTTTTTCTGTTCAGTTTTATTTCGAGAAGCTGTTTATTATCCTTTTCTACAGAGAACACACAATGCTCGAGCCTTTGTTTTTCCCATGAAAATGGCACGCAAAGGCGTAGGAATCAAAGGATGTAAATATTATGGTTTCTCACTGACTAAAAGCATCTATTTTTATTACAAATACCCTTTCAAGAGTGGCCTTGCTGGAAAATAAAAAACAGCAGGACGCAAATAGCCGAGTTTTGAGCCCTTTAAGGATATCTCTGATAATCAAAGAGATAAGACAATTTGAATGTAATCGTCTGTAATTCCAACATAGAAAAACGCTGTATTTTGACGCATTTTACGGCCTATTTTGCGTCATGTCGCACGGTATTATGATGCATCTGAGCATGTGAAATGACGCAAATTGCAGTGCAATCTGCTGAATATGGGCTCGCATTGTCAATGAAATCCTCTTTTTTACTCCATTTTCTTGCTTTTGATTTTCTATTTGGTGATTTTTCAAAGGCTGTTTTTATGTGTATGAAAGTTTACAAAAAAGCAATGCAACATGATTGTTTTTCCTCACCTTAAAATCCTCTTTAATCTTTGTTCTTATAGTTTCTATTTCATGCGTTACATGCAAAAACTTGAGGGATAAACATGGAGTGAACAGAAAAATAATTATCTTTGCAGAAGATATAACGGCCTTTGTCAGTATGAAATCAAACTGTCGTAGCGGCCTGTCAACAATTTCCATATAACAGGAAAAAATACATGATATTATGCAAGAAACAAGACAAAATCGTATATCAAGACTCCTTCAGAAAGAATTGGCAATAATCTTTCAGGAGCAAACTCGTATGATGCATGGCGTTATGGTGAGTGTTACGCGTGTGAAAATCAGTCCCGATTTGAGCATCTGTACGGCTTACCTAAGTGTCTTTCCAAGTGAGAAGGGCGAAGAAATCGTCAGGAATGTCACGGCCAACATGAAGACGATACGCTATGAACTGGGGCGCCGTGTCCACAATCAACTGCGCATCATTCCTGAACTTCGCTTCTTCATAGACGACAGTTTGGATTATATTGAGAGGATAGATGAATTGCTGAGAAAGTAAACTAAGGGTATAAGAGGCGGTTAAGCGAGTTTTTCTTTTATGAATTTCCCTTTATATGTTGCCAGACGCTATCTCTTTTCGAAGAAGAGTACGAATGCTATCAACGTGATATCTGTTATCTCGGTGATTGGAGTTGCCGTGGCTACAATGGCACTCGTGATAGTGCTTAGCGTCTTCAATGGCTTTCACGACCTCGTTGCTACGTTCTTCACAAACTTCGATCCACAGCTCGAAGTGGTGCCTACGCAGGGTAAAACCGCCCCGAGTGACGACCCTTTATTAGCGAAGATGAAGGCTTTGCCCGAGGTTGATGTGGCAACAGAGAGTGTGGAAGACCAGGCTTTGGCTATCTATCAAGACCATCAGGCGATGGTTATCGTTAAAGGTGTCGACGATAACTTCGATCAGTTGACCCACATTAAAGACATCTTGTTTGGCGACGGCACGTATAGTCTGCACGCAGGCAACCTGCAATACGGCATCATGGGCATCAGATTGGCTGCTGCTTTGGGCACAGGTGCACGCTTTGGAGACTATCTTCGCATCTATGCTCCACAGAAAGAAGGGCAGTTTGACGCCACTAATCCAAGCGAAGCCTTTGTTGTTGACTCGCTGTTATCGCCTGGTGTGGTGTTCTCGGTCAATCAAAGCAAGTATGACAAGAACTATATCATTGCACCGATAGCCTTTGCCCGCAATCTCTTCGGGCAGCAAGGACGTCTTTCCTCGCTTGGGTTCAGACTCAAAGATGGCAGCGACCTTGATGCCGTGAAGAAGGAAATGCAGGAGATTGGAGGTACAAAATATAAGGTGATGGACCGTTTTGAGCAGCAGGCCGACACCTTCAAGATCATGCAGATTGAGAAATATATCGCCTATATCTTCCTTACATTCATTCTTATTGTGGCGTGCTTCAATATCATCGGTTCACTCTCGATGTTGATTATCGACAAGAAAGAAGACGTGGTTACACTGCGTAATCTCGGTGCCAATGACCGTCAGATTTCACAGATTTTCTTATTCGAAGGCCGTTTGATTTCGGCTTTCGGGGCAATTATTGGTATTGGATTAGGGTTGCTGCTCTGTTGGTTGCAACAGCAATATGGGCTTGTATCGCTCGGCAGTAGCAGTGGAAGCTTTGTTATTAACGCCTACCCTGTCAGCGTTCATTATGATGATGTGGCGCTGATTTTCCTCACAGTGATTGTTGTGGGCTGGGTAGCAGTGTGGTATCCGGTGAAGAGAAGCCTCACCCCCAACCCCTCTCCAAGGAGAGGGGAGTAGTAGACAGAGTCTTCTTAAAAGACTATGTATATTGCATTTTACTCTATTTCTATGAAATGGAATTTATGTGTTATAACCTCTTGCCACGTCATGCATATCATATTTTACTCCATTTTTATGAAAAAGAAATTATATGTCGCAGCTCCTTGCCACATTAGTGATACCGTTTTTACTCTTCTTTAATTTCTTAAGCGTACTCCATGAGTGCTCCCCTCTCTTTGGAGAGGGGCCGGGGGTGAGGCTTTCTCACAACTCCACATGCTCCACTTCCACCTTTTCATGCAGGAAAATCTGAGCCGATTCCTTAAAGCGTTCGGGGTTCTCGGTCGTCAGGTATCGGCATGAACCGCCTTGAGTGAGTTGATGTTCCATGTCAGTATGCCGGCGGAGATAGTCCTGCAGACTTCCTGCTACGTATTCACCTTGCGGGACGATACGCACACCCGGACGCACATATTTCACGATTTTCGGCATCAGAATAGGGTAGTGTGTGCAGCCAAGGATTATGGTATCAATATCAGGGTCGTGCAACATGAGTTCATCAATACGTTTCTTCACGAAGTAATCGGCGCCCGGACTGTCGGCTTCATTGTATTCAACCAAGGGTACCCAGAACGGACAAGCCACGCCCGTGACCTTGATTTCGGGCCATAACTTCTTGATTTCAAGGTCATAACTATGGCTTTTCACGGTTCCCTCGGTAGCCAGAAGCCCCACGTGGTTGTTCTTTGTCAGTGTGCCGATAATCTCTGCCGTGGGGCGGATTACACCCAGCACGCGGCGCGATGGATCAAGGTTGGGCAGGTCGTTCCGCTGAATACTGCGCAATGCTTTGGCCGAAGCAGTGTTGCAACCAAGGATAACAAGGTGACAACCTAATTCGAAAAGCTTCATCACGGCCTGCCGCGTGAACTGATAGACCACATCGAACGAGCGCGTACCATAAGGTGCACGGGCATTGTCGCCAAGGTAGATATAATCGTATTGTGGCAGCAGTTGACGGATACCATGAAGGATAGTGAGGCCTCCATAGCCCGAATCGAACACACCGATAGGGCCTGGTTTCTCTGGGAACATAGGCATCTTTTATTTCTTTACGGCGTCTTTCACCAGCGCATTGATGTCTTCACCGACGGCATTATTCACGTAGGGAACGGCATCATTGTCTGTGTTGAGGATGAAAGCATAGCCACGGTCTGCACCGATACGGGCTACAATTGCACGCAGGCGCACTTTCAAAGCAGCCTTACTTTCGGCATCTGCCTGGGCAAGCAAGCGTTTCGATTCATTCTTGAAAGCTACGTTCTTCTCCATCATCTCTTGCAGTTCGGCCTGCCGTTTTTGCAGAATAGAGGGCGCAAAGTCACGCTGTCCATCGAGAAACTGCTCGTATTTCTTATTGAACTCGTCTTCAACGCGCTTACCTTCTTCTTCATATTTTGCACGCAGCGAGGCCATGTCGCGCTCTGCAATGGCGTATGCGGGCATAGCTTTCAATGCTTCTGAAAAACTGAAATAACCATATTTTAATGGTGTCTGTGCGCTGGCAGTGAGCGTCATTGCCATGAAAGCGAATGCGAGAAATAGCTTTTTCATCTTTTTCTTGATTTATATTGTTTTGTGAAATCCGTAGATTTGCTTATTGATTTACAGCACGAAATGATGTTTTCAGCCCTGTTTCAGCTCCTGATATTCACAGAATTGCAACAGGAAACATGTCGGCATCCTTCGTATAATTTGTTGCGAAGATACAATCTTTTATTGAGATTTCAAAGTTTTTAGAATGGAATTGTCTTTGCAAAAGGTGCGGAAGGCGGTGCTTCTGTATGGTACCAGACTTGATACATCTGCTGTATCATCAGGCTTTCGGAGACTTTACAGCACTCCACACCTGCGATTTCCTTCGGCTTTCCCCAAGATATCATTAACAATTTGCATGCTGTTTTCTTCATCTACTTGCAAATCATGAAGCATAATTCATTATTTTTGAAAAATACAGACAATCTTCTTTATAAATTCTATGTGTTCAAAACGCGGGTCATCCTCACTTCAAATACGTGCTGTTTTGGAGCAGTTCACAATGTGTTGGCATTCATGAAGTTACGAAAGTCAAGGCAAAATGCGAGGCGAAATCACGCTGAAAAACCATGCGATTTGCATCAAATCAGCTCGCAACTTGCTTCATTTTACACTGCAACTTGATGCAAATAGCAACGTGATTAGCGTCAGATGACAATGTAAAATGATTAAAATGGAGACATCAAAGCCATAAAAAGGCTTCACACTCACGCAAAAAACGCGTTTTTATTTCTATTTGGTTGAGCTTTGAAATGTTAAAAACGGGAAAGAAAGTTGACAATAACAGTCCATTAGAAAGATGAAATATACAGGGTGTCGTGTATGTTCTTATGAGCTGTGTCAACACAAAACCACAGAAAAGAAAGAATTCTGTAAACCATGAAGTAAGTCATGTGATAATCTGATATTATTTTAACGGTTTTCCTTACAGATGCTTTCGATTATGAAAAGTTTATGAAACAATTCATTGTGTATTACGCTTTTTCTCACTATCTTTGCACAAAATATACATGCATTCGGCAAATCTTGGTTGCTTTTGAGGCCTCTGTTTGCCCGTTTTTTGCATGGTATGAAGTCGTGGAACCTTTCGAAAAGCGTTTCATGTAAAGCGAGCAAAAGGAATAAAGAGAAGAAAACGATGAAGCATAAGTTAAGGAGTGCCGTCTGTACTGAAGGCAGGAGAATGGCCGGTGCCAGGGCCCTTTGGGTGGCAGCCGGTATGAAACACGAGCAAATGGGCAAGCCTATCATCGCCATTGTAAACAGTTTCACGCAGTTTGTGCCTGGACATACGCACTTACATGACATTGGTCAGATTGTAAAACACGAGATAGAACGACTTGGTTGCTATGCAGCGGAGTTCAATACGATTGCTGTTGACGACGGAATTGCCATGGGACACGACGGTATGCTCTATTCACTGCCTTCGCGGGACATTATTGCCGACTCCGTGGAATACATGGTCAATGCACACAAGGCGGATGCAATGATCTGTATTTCCAACTGCGACAAGGTGACGCCGGGCATGCTTATGGCGGCTATGCGACTGAATATTCCAACGGTTTTCTGTTCGGGTGGCCCCATGGAAGCAGGCAGATGGCGCGGTGAGAATGCCGACTTGGTGACTGCAATGATTAAAGGTGCCGACCCATCTGTTACAGATGAGGAGATGACTGCACTTGAAAACTGTGCTTGTCCGGGTTGCGGCAGCTGCTCGGGCATGTTTACTGCCAACTCAATGAACTCGCTTACCGAGGCCATTGGATTGGCTTTGCCGGGCAATGGAACCGTTCTTGCCACGCATAAGAACCGCATTCAGCTCTTCAAAGATGCTGCAAAGCTGATTGTGAAGAATGCTTTGGCCTACTATGAAGCGGGCGATGAGCGTGTTTTGCCACGTAGCATTGCCACGCGTGATGCCTTTCTCAATGCCATGACTTTAGACATTGCCATGGGCGGAAGCACGAATACGGTGCTGCATCTGTTGGCTATAGCCCAGGAAGGAGAAGTGGAGTTCAGCATGAACGACATTGACAAACTGAGCCGACATGTGCCCTGTCTCTGCATGCTTGCCCCCAACACGCAGCGTTACAGCGTGCAGGAATGCAATCGGGCAGGCGGTATTCTCGGCATCATGAACGAGCTTCGCAAAGGCAAACTCATTCAAGGCAGTGTGCTTCGCGTAGATGGAATGACGCTCGATGAGGCCATGAAGAAATATGATATCACGCAGAACACGATAGATGCAGAGGCAGACCGCATCTATCACAGTGCTCCGGGACGTCGCTTTTCCACCGAAATGGGAAGTCAGGATGCGCGTTGGGAAAGTCTTGATACCGACAGAACGGCAGGTTGTATCCGCGACCTTGACCACGCATATACCAAGGATGGCGGGCTCGGTGTGCTCTTCGGGAACATCGCCAAGCATGGATGTGTGGTGAAAACTGCCGGAGTTGACCCTGCATTGTGGACTTTTTCAGGGCCTGCGGTGGTGTTCGACAGTCAGGAAGATGCCTGCAATGGCATTCTCAGTGGCAAGGTGAAGAAAGGCGATTGCGTAGTCATCACGCATGAAGGGCCTAAAGGTGGCCCCGGAATGCAGGAGATGTTATATCCTACTTCTTATATCAAGAGCATGCATATGGGCAAGGAATGCGCCTTGATTACTGACGGACGCTTCTCGGGAGGCACGTCGGGATTGAGCATCGGACATATCTCTCCGGAAGCTGCAGCAGGTGGAAATATCGGAAAGATTAAGGATGGTGACATCATCGAAATAGACATTCCAAACCGCAGTATCAATGTAAAACTCACGGATGAAGAACTTGATGCGCGCCCGCAACAGCCGTTGAAACGCCACAGAGTGGTGAGCAAAGCGTTGCGAGCCTATGCACAAAGCGTCACTTCGGCTGACAAGGGAGGCGTTCGTCTGATAGAGTAAACCACATCATCCACCTTATTATATATAGACAACAGCATGACTAAAGAAGTTATTACGGGTTCAGAAGCACTGATGCGTGCACTGCGTGACGAGGGCGTTAAAACCATCTTCGGCTATCCCGGCGGTGCAATTATGCCGGTGTTTGATGCACTCTACGGCTATACGAGAGGAGAAAACAAGACATTTAACCACATCTTAGTGCGTCATGAGCAAGCAGCTGCACACGCAGCTGAGGGATTTGCGCGTGTGAGTGGACGCGTTGGAGTCTGCTTAGTGACGAGCGGACCGGGCGCGACCAATACATTAACCGGTGTGGCCGATGCCATGATGGACTCTACCCCGATTGTAGTCATTGCAGGACAAGTGGGTATTGGTGCCCTCGGTTCTGATGCTTTTCAGGAAGTAGACTTAGTAGGTGTGGCCCAACCTATTTGTAAATGGGCCTATCAGATACGCAGACCGGAAGACATTGCATGGGCAGTAAGCCGTGCTTTCTATATTGCGAAGTCGGGTCGTCCGGGCCCTGTTGTGCTCGATCTTCCCAAGAACACGCAGATAGATACCTGCGAGTGGAAGCCCGCAAAGACCACGAATGTCCGCTCTTATGACCCTTACCCCACGCTTGATACACAGGCAATTGAAGCCGCTGCACAGCTTATTAATGGGGCAAAGCGCCCATTTGCGCTCGTAGGTCAAGGCGTAGAACTCGGCAATGCGCATGAGGAACTGCTGGCATTCCTTGAGAAAGCCGATATTCCTGCAGGCAGAACGCTGCTCGGTTTGTCGGCTCTTGCCTCACATCATCCCTTGAATATGGGTATGTTGGGTATGCATGGAAGCTATGCAACGAATATGAAAACGCAGGAATGTGACGTGCTTATTGCCATTGGAATGCGTTTCAGTGACCGCGTAACCGGCACTCCCGAGACCTACGCTAAACAGGCAAAAGTGATTCATTTGGATATAGATGCATCGGAATTCGACAAGAACATCAAGACCGATGTGGCCGTTTTAGGCGATTGTAAGCAGAGTCTTCCAGCCATTACGAAGCTGTTACAGCCCGCAGAACACAAGGAATGGATAGCCTCTTTCAAGGATTATGCCGAGCAAGAACGCCTGCGTGTCATCGAGAAAGACATTCATCCAACCGATGGTCCACTGCTCATGGGCGAGGTTACGCATGTGGTTTCCGAGGCAACTCGAGGCGAAGCAGTGCTCGTAAACGATGTAGGACAGAACCAAATGATATCAAGTCGCTACTTCACTTTTAAGCAGAAGCGCTCCATTGTGACGAGCGGTGGCTTCGGAACCATGGGTTTTGGTCTTCCTGCGGCTGTCGGAGCATGCTTCGGAGTGCCCCACCGCACGGTGTGTTGCTTTATGGGTGACGGTGGCATTCAAATGAGTATACAGGAGTTCGGCACGATTATGGAGCATCAAGTTCCCGTGAAAATGATTCTTTTGAATAACACTTTCTTAGGCAATGTGCGTCAATGGCAGGACTTGATGTTCGGACATCGCCATTCATTTACAGACATGCTGAACCCTAATTATGCTGACATAGCACGCGGATATGGCATTCCCTATGATGTCGTTACCGACAGGAAAGATCTCAAAATGAAGGTAGAAAAGATGCTTTCTACGCCAGGGCCTTACCTACTTGAATGTGCGATTAAGCCCGATGAAGACATTGTTCCCATGACATTACCGGGCAAGAGTGTCAACGAAATGCTGCTCGAACTGCACTATTAATCCTCATAAAGCAAAACAAGATGCAACAGGAAAAGAAACTATATACACTGCTTGTCTATTCGGAAAACGTCACAGGAATGCTCAGTCAGATATCCGCGGTGTTCACACGGAGGCAAGTAAACGTTGAAAGTATCAATGCTTCGGCCAGCAATCTGCCCAATATTCACAAATATACGATAACGGCCTGGAGCGACGAAGAGCAGATTATAAAGATTACGAAGGCCATAGAAAAGAAGATAGATGTCGTGAAAGCCGACTTCTACACTGATGAACAACTGTTCATTCACGAGGTAGCTATCTATAAAATTGCCACACCTGTGCTCATGAAGAACCCCGAGGTGTCGCGTACTATCCGTAAACATGACGCACGGATGTTGGAGGTTAACCCCACTTACACTACGGTTTTGCTGAACGGTTTGACAGAAGATATCATCAGTCTCTACAATCAACTCGATGCCTTTGGCTGCATTCTGCAATACACACGCAGTGGACGTATTGCCGTAACCCGCAGTTTCGATGAGCCTGTTTCAGTGTTTTTAAATCGTCAAGAAGAATTAAATCATGGAGAAACTGAGTAAAATCGGCAGTTATGAACTATTGGCCGAGCCTTTCCATTGCGACTTCTCGCACCATCTTTTCATGGGACATTTAGGCAATCATCTGCTGAATGCCGCCGATTTTCACTCCAATGACCGCGGTTACGGCATGACTTTTCTGAACCCAATCCACAGAACCTGGGTGCTCTCTCGCTTGGCCATAGAGATGAACGAAATGCCCGAGGCCTACGATCGCTTTACAGTTGACACTTGGGTTGATGCCGTCATGCGCTATTTCACCAGTCGAAATTTCCGCATTTCCAAAGGCAGTAAGACCATAGGATACGGCAGAAGCATCTGGGCAATGATAGATACCGACACCCGACAACCCGTTGATATACTCAATATTCGCAATGGACTTATCACCCAATATGTTGATACCGAGACGCCCTGTCCTATCGAAAAGAGCTCAAGAGTGAAGATGACCGAGACCGCAAGTCTTGTGCAGTCCATAGCCACCCACTATAGCGATGTCGACATGAATGGGCACATCAACAGCGTGAAATATATTGAACACGTGCTCAATCTGTGGCCACTTGAATGGTACAGACACCACTTCTTGAAACGTTTCGAGATAGCTTATGTGGCTGAAAGCCATTGCGGAGACACGCTGAATCTCTATCAGGAAGAGACCGGCGAAGGTGAGTTCTGCGTGCGGATAACCAAGAGAAGCAATGCAACTGCCGAAGAAACAGAAGTTGTAAGAAGCAAAGTTAAATTCATTAAAGAATGAAATTATATTTTGCAATTTCGTTCTAATATGTTACCTTTGCAGGCATAAAACATATTCATATAAACCGCGTTTCCCACTCATGGGACGCATATAAAAAGATATTATGGCAGAAATGAATTTCGGTGGCGTTATAGAAACCGTTGTCACTAACAAGGAATTTTCCGTTGAGAAAGCTCGTGAAGTATTGAAAAACGAAACAATTGCCGTCATTGGTTATGGCATTCAAGGGCCTGGACAGGCTTGCAATCTGCGCGACAATGGCTTTAATGTCATCGTAGGTCAGCGCGAAGGAAAGACTTACGAAAAGGCGAAAGCCGACGGATGGGAGCCTGGAAAGACACTGTTTTCTATCGAAGAAGCCATTCAGAAAGGCACTTTCATCTGCATGTTACTTTCAGATGCCGGGCAAATTGCCGTTTGGCCGAAGATCAAGGGCTATCTGACAAAAGGGAAGACGCTTTATTATTCACACGGATTTGCTATCAACTGGCAAGATCGCACGGGCGTAGTACCGCCTCAAGACATTGATGTTGTCATGGTTGCCCCTAAGGGTTCGGGCACATCCCTGCGTACATTGTTCCGCGAAGGCCGTGGCATCAACTGCTCGTATGCCGTTCATCAGGACGCTTCGGGGCATGCAGAAGAGAAAGCACTCGCCATTGGTATCGGCATCGGTGCAGGCTATCTGTTCAAGACAACGTTTCAACGTGAGGCCACTTCTGACCTTACAGGTGAGCGCGGTTCACTCATGGGAGCCATGGAAGGACTGTTCGAAGCACAGTATGAAGTGCTCCGTGAGCATGGACATTCACCTTCAGAAGCCTTCAATGAAACGGTAGAAGAGATGACGCAAAGCCTCATGCCACTCTTCGGAGAGAAGGGAATGGACTGGATGTATGCCAATTGTTCAACCACAGCTCAACGCGGAGCACTCGATTGGGCGCCTCGTTTCAGAGAGGCTATCAAGCCAGTTATGGAGTGGTTATACCTCAGTGTGAAGACTGGAAACGAAGCCCAAATCTCAATAGATCGCAACTCTCAGTCCGATTATCGGGAGAAACTGAATGCCGAACTCGAAGAGATGCGCAATAAAGAAATATGGAGAGCAGGCGTAACTGTACGCAAACTGCGTCCTGAAAATAATTAATTTTTTCTCGTACATAATGTTGTAAGGGGGTGGTTTCCGTGAGGGAATTGCCCCTTTTTGTTACCTACCGCCGACCTTTCCCCAAGGGATAAGTCGGTTAATAAAGACCTACCCCCAACCCCTCCCCAAGGGAGGGGAGTCGTTATTGCAGTGTACTTACTCCTTAAAATGATTGCTGTTGCAGTAAAAATAATTATGAATTAAACCATTATTCATTAGAATATAACTACTCACTTAACATTCCTCATTCCACATTCCAATAAAACACAACTCCACACTCAACATTTCTCATTCGTCATTCCAATAAAACATAACTCCACACTCAACATTCCTCATTCGTCATTCTAATAAAACATAACTCCTCACTCAACATTCCCCATTCCACATTCCAATTATGAATTATGCATTGTGCATTATGAATTAAACTATAGTTGCGCTTGCCTTACTATCCATTTTCATCGTTGGCAAGAAATAGGTTAAATCTCTTCAAGAAACTTTACAATTGCTCTTGAATGCTTTAAGAATTCAAAAAGCGCGTTGCCCTCGTTCAAAATACATACCGTATTCTGCGAGTTTACAATGTATTGACAATCAAAACGTTACGAAAACAAAGGCAAGTTGTGAAGTGAAATCACGCTGAAAAGCCATGCCATTTGCATCAAATTACCCCATAACTTGCTTCATTTTACGATGCCATCTGATGCAGATAGCAACGTGATTAGCGTCAGATTACAATGCAATATGATAGAAGCAAGGGCACCGAAGCCATAAAATGGCTTCGCACAAGCGTAGAAAGCGCATTTTTATTTCTATTTGGTGAGCTCGAAATGTGTTAAAAATGAGGAAGAAAATAAACAAAATAAGATATGTACTTTTACTCTATGCTTTCCTTGTTTCTTTAGATTAAAGAATAATGGTTTATGGTTTTCAGAAGCTTTTGAATTTAAGGTGCAAGTGAATAGGGATATTAGAGAGCAAATAATTATATTTTAAATGGTTTCTCAAAGGATTGGTAGATGCAGTGCAAATAAGATAGAGAAGATATTGATTTATTTTGTTAGTATAATTTTTTTCTATTGGAAAACTTGCAAGAAAAAAGAATAAAGGCTATGTTTGCAAGTGGAAAACAGGAATGAAAGATGAATACAAGCATACTTAATCTATGTGCCCGATGGCTCTATCCTGTGCCTCGTCTCCGTGAAAAACGATTGGAGGAATGCTTCAAGGGGCGTTGGGTGGTAATCACAGGAGCATCACGTGGCATCGGATTTGCACTGGCAAGAAGACTCATGCAGGCTGGGGCAAATTTTTATCTCATAGCGCGGAGTGAAACAGAACTTCAGACCTTGTGTTGTGAAGCACGGGCTATGGGCTGTCAGGCAGAATGCCGTGCAGTGGATTTGCGCGACAAAACGGCACTTGACTTGTTATGTCATGACCTGCGAAAGAGGCTGCCGACAGTGGATTATCTCTTTTGTAATGCGGGTAAATCTATTTGTAGGAAAATCGTGGATGCTACCGACAGACTGCATGATTTCGACCGTACGATGGCGCTTAACTACCGTGCAATGGTTGCCTTGACTTTAGCCTTATTGCCTGCCATGCAGCAAGTTGGCGGGCAGTTGGTTTATACCTCGTCGGTCAGTTGCCTTTATCCGCCCGCTCCGGGCTGGTCGGCTTATCACGCATCTAAGTCGGCAGCCAATGTATGGTGCCGTACTGCAGAGAGCGAATGGAAAGCACTTGGAGTTGGAGTTCATGTGGCCTATCTTCCTTTAGTGCATACGGCAATGTCGGAAGTCAATCCCGATTATCGTTCCCTGCCAGCTTATTCGGCCCATGATGCCGCAGGAGTTCTGTTGCGGTTGGCCATGAGCCGCAGGTTTTCCTATAAGCCCTGGTGGGCTTGGTTTACGGCTCCCATGGCCTCGTTGTTTGCACCAATCGTTCGCTTTTGTTATCAGAAACTCCTCCGATGAAAGTATCTCTGTTTCGTTCGCTTTGGCATCTGCATCTCATAACGCCACGCGGTATCATGCGCCTGATAGCATGTTTCTGGCACGAAGGCATCACGTTGATGGCTGTTTTGCGTTTCGCGGCATATTATCATGCTTCAGAATGTGCTGTGGTGAGCGAGGGAAAACGCTTGAATTATGGTGAATTCTTTCAGCAGTCACAGGCATTAGCCACTTTACTCTATCATGATTATCATTTAGAACGGGGACAACATGTGGCGCTGTTGTGCCGTAATCATCTTGTTTCGGCCTTACTCTTGCCTGCACTTTCGCGTTTAGGCGTACATGTTAGGCTGTTGAATACCGACCTCTCCAACGACCAATTGGCTCGGATAATGACTCGCCCGTTTTCGCTGTTTATCTTTGATGAGGCTATGAAGCAAAAGAAATCGTTTCCGAAGTCGTGCCCAATGATCTCCTGTGAGAGCCTATATGCCTGTGTTGGGAAGAAGGGAACAGATGAAAAGAAGACCTTACCAAAAATAAAAAAAGGGGGAAATATCAGCGTGATGACAGGTGGTTCAAGTGGTAATTACAAAGAGGCAGCACGGCAAACAGGTATCGTTCTGTTTCTCCCGCCATTCTTTTCATTGCTTCGCGACCTGCATATTGCACAGTATCAGAGCGTGTTGATAGGGCTTCCTTTCTATCATGGTTTCGGTTTGGCAACGCTGATAATCTCATTGATAATGGGCAAAAAGATTTGTCTGTTGCGCCATTTCGATGTTCAAGAAGTGTTGCATGTCGTCTTGGAAGAACGTGTGGAAGTGATGCCGATAGTGCCGGCTATGCTCGCAAGATTGTGGCAGACAGAAGGTGCTGAACGCCGGATGACATCATTGAAATGCGTGATTAGCGGAGGAGATCGTTTGGAAAAACCATTGGTAGAGAGGACTTCTGCTTGCTTGGGAGATGTGCTTTATAACCTTTATGGCACATCGGAAGCAGGCTTTTTCATGCTTGCCACACCACAAGAACTGGTCTATGGCGATGAAGTTTCTATCGGCAGACCTATCCGTGGGTTACAATGTGAGATTAGAGATGCCGACGATGAAGGCGTGGGAACGTTGTGGGTGAGAAGCCGATGGGCTATGACCGGACGGCAAAATCGCTGGCAATGTACGGGTGACCGCGTGTGGAAAGCTGCGAATGGATTGTTTTTTCATCGTGGAAGAACCGACAAAATGGTAGTTTGCGGAGGGGAAAACGTCTATCCGGAACATGTGGAAAAGTGTTTAAGGTCTCATCCGTTGATTGCAGACGCGTTGGTCTTTGCTGTTCCAGATGAACGTTTTGGCTTGGTGCTTCATGCTCAGATAGAATTGAAAACAGGGGGCATTCTCACTGTAGACACGTTGAAACAATGGTTGAAGCCACAGATTTCGCGAGCCGAAATGCCTCATTGCTTTATCTTTGGACCTATAAGAATGTTGTCGACAGGCAAGAGAAGCAGGGAATAAAGAAGTTGAATTTTACTCCCATATTTTGGAGATAATAAATAAGGTTTCATTACATGGCGTTGTAACTTGACTTGAATCACCACGCAACTTGAGTCATTTTAGCGTGTAAAGTGACTCAAGTTGCAGTGTAATTAGCGTCAAGTTGCATCGCAGTTTGCATAAAGTTGCCCCACGATTAAATAGAGATTGTCAGATAATTGGGTATATATTGTTCTACGGATTATCTATTATTATACGATGATAACGAATGCTGTGTTGTGCGATAAGTGCCATGCTGGGCTATCCCGACTTTCGTTCCTATGGATGACAATAAATGTTATGTCGTGCGATGAGGCATCTTTCATGTAGTAACTGCGTAGCAGTTATGCTTTTGAAAGCCCGTGGTTGGCGAGGAACGAGCCTACCTCGGGTGAATAATAACATGTGGTTTTCAAACCCGGTACGGGTTTTGCTTCTTCCAATTACATGGCGGATACGAAAAAGCTGAACCCGTTCCGGGTTCATTTCATGCGTCCATTTTATCCTCACGTAGGCTCACTTCGTTTGCCAACGTGGGGCTTTCAGAAACACAACTCGTACCGAGTTGCAAATATGGAAAACGACAACATATATTACAAAAACAAGACTTTCAAGAGGACAACTCATACCGAATTGTCCTTTCATATCGCTACTGTTACCTTACTACATGGTCATTATGATGAAACGATAGGAGAGGGATTTATCACACGATATAGTATAAATCGCATGCTTAGTTGAATCATTTTATGATGTAAAGTGACTCAAGTTACAGTGTAATTAGCGTCAAGTTATGATGTAAAGTGAGTCAAGTTACGCTGTAATCTATGTGAAGTTACCATGCAGACAGATATGGATTACACTGATTGGGGATAAATCTTAGCTTTGAACAGGCCCTAATTGATCATCCCGAACTAAGGTGATTTTGGGGCTATTACAGGTTTAAGCTTTCTGTTCGAGACTAAAAGTTATTGTTCAAAGCAACTCTGAGACCTATGTTTAAGTTGAAGTTTGTGGGTTTGTCCTTATAGACATTTTCGACATTACTGCCGTTCTTGAAATAGTAACTCACTCCTGGTTCGACATAAGCACTTATCTTATTGCTCAGTAAGTATTCGCCACCCACAGCTGCATTCATGGAGAATACAGGCTGATGCTCTGTGACAGAGGTGTTGTTTTGGGCAGTCTTGGCACTGTTTTTCTTCTTTTGTACAGCGTTTCCTTTGACGAGTTTCTCCACCTCTCCGCCTGCTGTCATATAGACATTGAGCCGTTTGGTCCGGATGAGGCTATAGCTTACGTTGACAGGCAGGCCTACATAGTGCAGGTTCTGCTCTACATCGAAGTGCTCATCTGCTATCTTATGCTTAAAAGTAGATGAGAGTTTGCTGTAAGTAATCCCCGACTGTAGGCTCCAATGCTCATTCAAGTTATATCTTACAGAGATGCCGAACTTAACTGCAGGTCGGTGCTTTGCGCGGACTTTTGCTTTCTCCGTGTCGTCCATATGGCGTTGGATATTGGCTCCGGAGAATTCCGAAGCATATTCACCATAGGGATTTGCTGCTGCCAGCAAAGGGGTCTGAGATGTGTTAGAAGTTCCTATTGTGCCACTGTAAGATGTCCCGACAATCAGCCGTGAAGATGAAGTGTTGTGCTTTGTATGTGGATTATAAGCTGTTATATGGTTTTCTATGGGGCGTTGGTTTACGGGTTGTTGAGATTTGTTTGCATTCTCTTTAACTGAACTTTCAACGGTTTCTTGATGATTTGCAGAAGGGTTATTGTTCTTAACAGTTTCTTGGTCTGTATGATAAGCAGTGTTGTTGGCTATTAAAGAGCTATTGTCAAGATGAACTTCTGCATTGATTTTATGCTTATGGTTAAATTCTTGTTTAGCGTTTTTTGAGATAGAATATCCGGATTTTAAGGTGTTTGAAGGAGTGTAGTCCTGACTATGCGTTTTTTTAATTGTAAGATTTAGAGTGGTGTTTGCCTTATGGTCAAGCATTGTTACAGCTTGATCAGATAAGAGAGAAGAGTTGGTGGAAGCGTTAAATAAGTATAGTCCGATGACAACCATGGCTGTAATAGAAATCGAACTGTAGAGCCATAATGGGACAATTCTTGATTTCTGCTGGCGGGAATGCTTCGGGGTGATGCCACGACGCAGCATCTCTGACTTGATGTCGTCAAGGAGACCTTCCGGAGCACTTACATGGTATTCCTTCTGAATACGTGCCTGCAAATCATTAAGCCATTTTTCTTTCATTGTTGTATCCCCTATATATGTTTTGTTCTTTAAGCATTTTGGCAAGCATGTTTTTTGCTTTGTGAAATTGTGAAGCCGAGGAGTCTGGTTTGATATTCAGGAGCTTTGCTATCTCCTTATGACTTTTCCCTTCTATTACATATAAGTTAAAAACAGTTCTGTATCCGGGCGGTAGCTTCTGTATTGTGTCAGTGATTTGATGGATAGACAGGCTGTTAATGTCCGGCTCTTCAGCCTCAATGTCAGACAAACTCAGCATATCTTTTTTATCAACGAAGAGGCTTCTGTCATTCTCTCTGATAAAATAGAGGGACTCATTGATAACCACTTTTGTCAGCCAAGCTTTCAAAGAGCCCTTTCCCCGATACTCAAATGTATGGATACGGGTAAAGATTCTTATGAAAGCTTCCTGGAGTACATCACGTAGGTTCTCTTGATTTTCAATATATTGTGAACAGACTTTGGTTAGATAATCAGCATATTCGGCATAGAGTTCATCCATGGCGAATGCATCGCCCTTCATGAAAAGGTCTATAATATGTTGTTCTTTATTATGCCCGAATAGGTTCATTAATGATATGACAAGGACACCTGTGTTAGTACTATTTACGGGTGGTGTATTTGAATTTCACACTCTTCATGCCCGAGAATGATTGCCACTTCAAAGTTAAATCAACGGTTTTTCCCTGCGTATCGGGCAGATCTTTAAGGCTGAAAGCCACAAGTCCGTCGCTCACGAAACCTCTCGTATCGCCGAATGCATTATGGTGAAGCACCACTTCGTAGGGTTTATCACCTTTGACAAGATTGATAGCGTGCTTTGTGCGATTGCCGAAATAGGTGCGGAACCTCAGTGTGAGATAGCCGTCTTCCACAACCGTTGTCCAGTCCTTGACGATTTCGATGGCATCATTACCATATTTTTCGTTGTTCTTGTCTCCAAAACTTTGCGCTATGTTCTTTGTAAGTATGGTGTCGACCCAATTCACATACGCGCTTTTTGAATAATGTCCGCTCTGTCCCTCTTGGACTTTGAAGTTTGTGAGTGCTCGCAATTCCTTCTTACCATAGAGCGACTTATCGATATTGACAGGAAGAATAGTGGTAGAATCATCTAACTGGAAATAGACTTGTCCGGTGGAACTGTTGGTCTTGATGGTAACAAGTGCATTCGGATAACGAACAGAATAATCCGTATCATCATTATCACAGGAATACAAATACAGTGAGCTCAGCGCAACGATAAAACTGAAAGCATAGAAAAATAAACGTTTCATCTTAGTTCCTCCTATTTTTGATGATATTACGACAGTGTGAATATTGATGATAAATATGAATGATGAATGAAAGGATAGGGAGCTGTTCTGCAAGAGAAGCCTCCCTATTCCTGAGTCATGAGAATTCCGGTTTATTTCACGGTAACAGTGAATGTGCCCGATGCTTTGTCCTTATCCATAACTGTTATCGTTGTGGTTCCGGCTTTAACACCTTTGACAGTAATCTTGCCATCCTTTTCCATGGCAGTAGCAATGTTCTTGTCTTTCACATTGACTGTAAACGGAGCTTTGCCTGATTTGATGGCAACCACTCCCTCTTTACCTGCAGGAACAGTTATCGTCTGCTTATCAAACGACACAGGAGCAAACACATTAACAGAGAGCGTGCCGGTCTTTTTGTTCTTATCCGTAACGACAATGGAAGCTTTTCCTACTGCCACACCCGTAACAGTCATCATGTTTTTATCAACCTTGACAGTAGCAAGCTTCTCATTTGTAGACTTTGCCGTGTATGGCTGTGTTCCGTTACCAATGGTGACTTTGGCAGAAGCACCTTGAGCAACCTCCACTTTAGCAACACTAAACTTCAACCCCTTGTTGTCATCCTTATCATCTTTGCAAGATGCTAATGTTACAATACCAAGGCAGCATACTGCCATCATCATTGACTTGAAAATAGTTTTTGTTTTCATTTTCTTTTAATTGTTTTTTATGAAATAGTATGATTTAAACTCACTTAATAAAAGCAAGTCTCCAAATAGCTTGCTTGATAAAAACTTAATGTAAGTTAATAGTGAAAAATAGAAGCAAGTATATTTAAAACAAAGATTCTGCAATCGTGTATATTCAAAAGGCGTGAGCCTTGCATATAGACCCACGCTTAAATAAAATAATGTATAAGAAAATGTTCTGGTTTAGCTTTGATTGTCAAACTGTCAATTCATGACAAAACGGTGTTTTACATCTTGTACTGTCGTTGCTAATGTAGGAGTATATTTGCTAACCAGACATTATTTCCTACCGAAGTCGGCAGGTATCTCTCCCCATTTTTTGGTTTCCCATTTGATGATGCGGGTTTGGATATTGTGTGTGCGTAGCCAGTTTTCGGCGCGGGCAACAATCTGATAGAGTGCTTCAGTCTGTGGTGTATGTTCTAATTTTGTTTTGCATTTCTTGTTGTGCACCCACAGAATGGCATTATAGCTGTCCGAATAGATCACTTTTTCTTTATCGCCCTGTTTGTCGAGTAAAGCCAAGGCGTGGACGATAGCAAGGAATTCTCCAATATTGTTTGTGCCATGCATGGGGCCGAAATGAAACACCCTCGCCCCTGTCTGCAAGTCAATGGCCTGGTATTCCATTGGCCCTGGATTTCCAGAACAGGCTGCATCAACAGCCCAAGCGTTGCGTTCCACTTCGGGAAAGGAGCCTCCCCCGGCCCCTCCGAAAGGAGGGGAGACCAAACTCGCAGCATTCTTTTCGGGGTTGTTTTGGCCCGTTAAGGAGGTACTCTCCTCTTTTTTGAGGGGCCGGGGTTTGCTTTCTTTATTCATGATTGCTCGTTTTATTTTGTTGACAACCTGATAAGGGGAATGCAAAACTTCATCGTTTGTGACCCTCAACACTTGGTAGCCCATACGATTTAAGTCGTTGGTTCGGAGTTGGTCATTTATCGGTTGGTCGCCTTTGAAATGGTATTTGCCGTCTATTTCAATGATTAAATGATAGTGAAGTGACACGAAATCCGCAATATAGTCACCGATAATATGCTGCTGACGGAACTTACATCCTAACGATTTTGACTTCAATATAGTCCATAGGGCACGCTCTGCATCTGTCAGGAACATTTTGTTTTCCTTGGCATATTGCTTCAGCTTGTCATACATTGCTGTGTCGGTAGTTTGATAGATATAGTGTTTAGTCATAAAAGGAAAAGCCTTTTACATTCGCTCCGGTACTTCAATCCCCAGCAGTTCCATGCCGTTCTTGATGACCTTTGCAACGTTCTTGGCCAGCATCAAGCGCGTAATCTTCTCGGTTTCAGTGTCGGCATTGAGAATGCTATAATCGTGATAGAACTGGTTGAAGTCTTTGGTCAACTCGTAACAATAGTTGGCAATACCGCTCGGACTATAGTCCTTGCCGGCCTGTTCAACGGCAGCGCCAAACTCGTTGAGCTTCTGAATCAATTGAATTTCCTTCTCGTTGAGCGGAGCATCGGTGCTCAATGTAGTTGGAACAGCAATGTTTTCAGCCTCTGCCTTGCGCAGAATAGAGCGGATACGTGCATAGGTGTATTGAATAAACGGCCCCGTGTTGCCATTGAAGTCGATACTCTCTTCCGGGTTGAAAAGTATGTTCTTGCGGGCATCTACTTTCAGAATGAAATATTTCAGTGCACCCAAACCAACAATGCGAGCCACATTCTGTTTCTCTTCCTCGGTCATGTCCTTGAACTTGCCGAGTTCATCGCTTGTCTTGCGGGCATCATCAATCATTGCAGCAATAAGGTCGTCAGCGTCTACAACGGTACCCTCGCGACTCTTCATCTTGCCATTGGGCAGTTCAACCATACCATAAGAGAAGTGCACAAGCTCTTTACCCCACTTGAAACCAAGGCGGTCAAGCAAGATTGAAAGCACTTGGAAGTGATAGTTCTGCTCGTTTCCAACGACATAAATCATCTTGTCTATAGGATAATCCTTAAAGCGCATATCGGCAGTTCCGATATCCTGTGTCATGTAAACCGAAGTGCCGTCGCTTCGGAGCAACAGCTTCTGATCCAGTCCTTCGTTAGTAAGATCTGCCCATACACTGTTGTCATCCTTGCGAAAGAAAAGCCCTTTGGCGAGCCCTTCCTCTACCTTCTTCTTGCCCTCGAGGTATGTATTCGATTCATAATAAATCTTGTCGAAGCCTACGCCTAATGCTTTATAGGTTTCATCAAAGCCTGCATAGACCCAATTGTTCATCTTTTCCCAAAGCGAACGCACTTCCTTGTCGCCCTGTTCCCATTTTACCAACATCTCGTGTGCCTCTTTCATGAGGGGTGCTTCGGCTTTAGCCTTTTCGCCGGCAGCCTCTTCATCCATGCCTTCCTGTATGTACTGAGCCTTCAAAGTCTCACATTCGGCCCTGTAATGTTTGTCAAAAGCCACATAGAAATCACCAATCAGATGATCGCCTTTCTTCCCCGCTTGTTCGGGAGTCACACCGTTTCCCCATTTCAACCAGGCCAACATCGACTTGCAGATATGAATACCTCTGTCGTTCACAATATTGGTTTTAACCACTTTGTTGCCATTAGCCTCCATGATTTGAGCCAATGACCAGCCCAGAAGATTATTGCGCACATGACCAAGATGCAGTGGTTTGTTGGTGTTTGGAGAACTGTATTCAATCATCACTAACGGTGAGTTGTCGGTTACTTTCTTCTCACCAAACTTCTCGTCGGCATTGATATCGTTGAGCAATCCAATCCATGCTTCCTTGGCAACAGTGAGGTTCAAGAACCCTTTCACTACGTTGAAAGCTGCCACTGCACTGCATTCTTTCACCAAAGCCTCACCGATTTCTTGTGCGGTCTGCTCTGGATTTTTCTTCGAAATCTTCAAGAATGGGAAGACCACCAACGTCAGGTTGCCTTCAAAGTTGCTACGTGTCTTTTGCAGTTGCACCATCTTTTCAGGCACATCCTGACCATAGAGTCCCTTCACCACGCTGATAACGGAACTGCATATTGCGTTTTCAATATTCATACCGGTAATAATATTATAATTCGAATTCTGTTGCAAAATTACAATAAAAAGGGTGGAATACAAAATAATTGAGATAAGAAAAGGATTTTATAGCCTGTAAAACTGCAACACTTTACATCTAAAATTCGCATCCTCCCAAAGCAAAATTCATCGTAAAGCCTATAAGCCCATAGACAAAGAAGAACGGAGTTCCAGCACAAGGAAGCTTCTCCGAAGAAAACAAAGCGTTTCTTTTGCCATTCATCTTTTTTCCATTAACTTTGCATTCATATTTATAAACCGTTCAGAATATGGAGCAGAATCTCATCATTTACAATACACTTACACGTCAGAAAGAGTTGTTCAAACCGCTGCATGCCCCTAACGTGGGCATGTATGTATGTGGCCCGACCGTTTATGGCGACCCACATTTGGGGCACGCACGCCCTGCAATCACCTTCGACATCCTTTTCCGCTACCTGAAACATCTTGGCTATAAGGTGCGCTATGTGCGCAATATCACTGATGTGGGCCATTTGGAGCACGATGCAGATGAGGGCGATGACAAGATAGAAAAGAAAGCACGACTCGAACAGTTGGAGCCTATGGAGATAGCACAGTACTACACCAACCGCTATCATGCAGCCATGGATGCCCTCAATGTGCTGCCTCCTTCGATTGAACCGCATGCGACTGGTCACATCATCGAGCAGGAAGAACTTGTCAAGGAAATCCTTAAGAACGGTTATGCCTATGAGAGTAATGGCAGCATCTACTTTGATGTAGAGAAATACGACAAGGAACATAAGTATGGAATTCTGTCGGGTCGCAACCTCACGGATATGATTAATAACAGCCGTGAGCTTCAAGGTGTGGGCGAAAAGAAGAACCAAGTGGATTTTGCCCTATGGAAAAAGGCGCAGCCCGAACACATCATGCGTTGGCCCAGTCCATGGAGTGTAGGCTTCCCAGGTTGGCATTGCGAGTGTACGGCTATGGGAAGGAAATATCTCGGCAGTCATTTCGATATTCATGGTGGTGGCATGGATCTTATATTTCCACACCATGAATGTGAGATTGCCCAGGCTGTTGCCAGTCAAGGTGACCAGATGGTGCACTATTGGATGCATAACAACATGATTACGATCAATGGTCAGAAGATGGGAAAGAGCCTTGGAAACTTCATTACTTTGGAGCAGTTCTTCACGGGAAATCATGAGAGTCTCACGCATGCCTATACGCCGATGACAATTCGTTTCTTCATCCTTTCGGCGCATTATCGCGGTACTGTCGACTTCTCCAATGAGGCTTTGGAAGCTGCCCAGAAAGGGTATGAACGACTGATGAATGCTTTTGACGACCTTGAACGCGTTCCGGTGAGCAGCCACTGTGATGCTGAAACCGACAAATTCGTAAAGACTTTCCGCCAACGTTGCTATGAAGCAATGAACGACGACCTGCAGACTCCGCTTGTTATCAGCTATCTTTTCGAGGCTTGTCATCTCATCAATACACTTCTCGACCATAAAGCGGAGATCTGTGCTGATTGCCTGAAAGAGCTTGGTGATGCCATGAAACTCTTTGCTTTCGACCTCCTCGGACTGAAAAACGAAAAGGGCGACAACAATGTTGCACGCGAAGAAGCCTATGGAAAAGTAGTCGACATGGTGCTTGACCTGCGTGCCAAAGCCAAAGCTGACAAGGACTGGACTACCAGTGACAAGATACGTGATGCCCTTGCAGCTGCAGGTTTCGAGGTGAAAGACACCAAAGACGGCGTCACTTGGAAATTGAATAAATAGTTATTTGAAAGAAATAAAAACCCTTTTTCAGCGTGAATGCGAAGCCATTCTTTGGCTTCGGCATTCTCGCTTTCATTTTCTTACCTTATCATTCCATTCGTTTTGTTCATCCACGAATGCCGAAAATCACAGCATTCTCATATGTCCTGCCAGACATGTGCAGTTTTCTTTTTAGGTCTTACCTTATTATTTTAGGCATTGAAGCAGTCTAAAATCAAAAAAAATATGTAAGTTTGCAACCATGCAAGAGGTGACAAAAGAACTACAACCGAAATGGAATGCCGTGATTATTGATGTGTTTGCGGCTTTCATCCGTATTTGCGAGCAGTATGGACTGCGCTATTTCTGTGCAGGAGGAACGGCAATCGGTGCCGTGCGTCATCAGGGAATGATACCTTGGGACGATGATATTGACGTCTTCATGCCACGTCCCGACTACGACCGCTTCCTTGCTTTGGCAGCCCATTCGATGCCCGAAGGCTACGAGGTGATGACCCCTTATAACACCAAGGACTATCCGATGTATTTCTCCAAGATGTGCAATGCACGCACAACGCTGCTCGAAAACGAGCATATCCCCTGCATTTTCGGACTTTATATAGATATTTTCCCATTGGACGGGGCTTGTGACGACATTGAAATCTGCTATCAGAAGAAGTGTCGTTTCAAGCGTTTGATGAACAAATTGGAAGCTATTTCCACGCATAACAGCTTCGGTGAGTATGTCTCGCTGCTGAAAAAACGAAGTGAATGGGGCCGTTTTGCGGTGAAGACCGTGGCTTTTTTCTGCCGTCCATGGCTTCGGAAGTGGCTCTTGAAGCAGATGGATACCATTGCTTATGCCAATGATTACGCGCAATCTTCAAGCGTTGTCACTTACAGTGGGGTGTATCATAAGCAGGAAATCTATCCGAAAGCATGGCTTGAAACACCGCAATCATTTCCCTTTGAGGGTCTCATGGTGAACCTTCCCCATGATTATGACGCCTATCTTCGCCATTTCTTCGGCGATTATATGATGCTCCCTCCTGTAGAAAAGCGGGCATCTCATCATCAGAAAGTGTTCTTTAATCTCGATAAACGCATTGCTTTGAGCGATGTAAAAAGCCTATTGAAAAAGACGAAATCATGAATATTGCCGTTATTTTTGCCGGTGGTTCAGGACTGCGTATGCACACAAAGTCGAAGCCGAAGCAGTTTCTTGACCTCAACGGGAAGCCCATTATCATCTATACTTTGGAGCTGTTCGACAATCATCCGATGATAGATGGCATTGTCGTGGCCTGCATTGAAAGCTGGATTCCCTATCTGAAGAAACAGCTGAAGAAGTTTGAAATCAACAAGGTTGTAAGCATTGTACCAGGAGGAGCAACAGGACAAGACTCCATTTACAACGGACTTTGTGCAGCCGAAGCCTATGCAAAGGGGGATAATGCCACGGTGTTAATCCACGATGGTGTGCGTCCGTTGATTACCGAAGAAACGATAACCGACAATATAAATAAGGTGGCCGAGTGTGGCTCTTGCATCACTTGCGTGCCTGCCACAGAGACTTTCATCGTCAAACAAGCCGACGGAAGTCTTGAAATTCCAACGCGTTCGGCTTCGCTGATAGCGCGCGCACCGCAGTCATTCAAGTTGAATGATATCCTCGCGGCCCACAGGAAGGCTATCAAAGAGGGGCGTCACGACTATATAGACTCGTGCACGATGATGAACAGTCAAGGCATGATTATGGGCACAATCATTGGACCGGTGGAGAATATCAAGATTACTACGCCTACCGATTTCTTCGTTTTGCGGGCCATGGTGAAAGTACATGAAGACCAACAGATATTCGGTTTATAGATCACAAGGCATGAATACAGTTTTAGATAACGACATCAGAGCGTTCAAAGAGCAGTTCAGTCTCAAGTCATCTTTAGCGGGAACGACGGTTTGTGTAACGGGGTCGACTGGGCTTTTGGGCAGTATTGCTGTGAAATGTCTGTTGGGTATCGGTGCAAAAGTCGTGGCAGTCATTCGTGATGAGGCTAAGGCCGAGCGTGTGTTAGGGCCGGAAAACGACCGACTTCGTTATTATCTCTACGATTTTTCGAATGCCGACAGCAGAGAGTTCATGCCCCCTGGGACCATCGACTATGTCATTCATTTTGCCAGCCCCACGGCATCCAAGTATTTCGTTGACAGGCCGGTAGAGACTATCGACACGATATATCAAGGCACGAAAGCCGTGTTGTCGTATGCCATGAAGCAGCCGTTGAAGTCGCTTGTCTTTGCTTCTTCACTTGAAATCTATGGCACAATAACCGATGATGCCGTACCCATTACGGAAGAAGTGCAGGGATATATCGACCCCATGTCGGTGCGCAGCAGTTATCCCATGGCTAAAAGACTCGCCGAAACCCTATGCCACAGCTATGCTATGGAGTATCAGTGTCCTGTCAGAATAGCTCGACTTGCACAGGTGTTTGGCGCAGGAGTAGCCTTTGACGATACGCGAGTGTTTGCACAGTTTGCCCGCTGTGTCATTCAGAATAACGACATTACGCTCCATACCAAGGGCGACCTTTGCCGCTGTTATTGCTATACCCTTGATGCCATTACGGGCATTCTCTATATCCTGTTGAAAGGAAAGGACGGCGAAGTCTATAATGTTTCCAACCGTGAAACCTATATTTCAATCCGCGACATGGCCGAAATGGTGTGCCGAGACTTTGGCTCTTCCATTCATACGGAGGTCAAATTGCAGGAAGGTGTGGGCTA
This sequence comes from Segatella oris, assembly GCF_900637655.1. Lineage (NCBI taxonomy): Bacteria > Pseudomonadati > Bacteroidota > Bacteroidia > Bacteroidales > Prevotellaceae > Segatella > Segatella oris. Next base: position 987,531 of record NZ_LR134384.1, on the reverse strand, counting down.
TTCGCCGACAACAAAGCTGTTGCTTTCTTCTGCCAAATTAGAGGCTTTGGGTTGGAAACCGCATTATAATCTGCATGAGATGTACGACAGACTGATACGTTCCATGAGGGAAATGGCATGATGATATTGAACATTGTGCATTGGAATTTGAACTTTCTGATGTGTTATTTTGGCTTAAACAGGACAGAAAAAACCTGTAAACCACCATTTTTAGGTATTGCAAAAAAGATAGGTTTTCTTTATCTTTGCCTCACGAAAACATAAGGAACTCTATAACAAAAAGAACTATGAAGATTGAAAAAATCCATGCAAGAGAAATCCTCGACTCAAGAGGTAATCCAACAGTTGAAGTAGAAGTAACCCTCGAAAACGGCGTAATGGGCCGCGCAAGTGTACCTTCCGGTGCATCAACGGGTGAGAATGAAGCCCTCGAATTGCGTGACGGCGACAAGCAACGCTTCGGTGGTAAGGGCGTACTTAAAGCTGTGGAGAACGTCAATAACGTGATAGCTCCGGCCTTGAAAGGCGATTGTGTATTCAATCAGCGCGCCCTTGATTACAAGATGTTAGCGCTTGACGGCACACCAACCAAGAGCAAACTCGGTGCCAACGCCATTCTCGGTGTGAGCCTTGCTGTTGCTCAAACCGCTGCAAAAGCACTCAACATACCATTGTATCGCTATATCGGTGGCGCTAATACTTATGTGCTCCCGGTACCTATGATGAATATCATCAACGGTGGTGCACACAGCGATGCACCGATTGCTTTCCAGGAGTTTATGATCCGTCCTGTAGGTGCTCCCTCTGAAAAAGAGGCTATCCGAATGGGTGCCGAGGTGTTCCATGCACTGGCAAAGAACTTGAAGAAGCGCGGACTTTCTACCGCTGTAGGTGACGAAGGAGGCTTTGCACCTAAGTTTGACGGTATTGAAGACGCCCTCGACTCTATCATCCAGGCTATCAAGGACGCTGGTTACGAGCCGGGAAAAGACGTGAAGATTGCCATGGACTGCGCTGCTTCAGAGTTTGCTGTGCAGGAGAACGGACAGTGGTTCTACGACTATCGCCAGCTGAAGAACGGCATGCCGAAGGATCCCAACGGTAAGAAGCTCACCGCAGATGAGCAGATTGCTTATCTCGAAGAACTCATCACAAAATATCCTATCGACTCTATTGAGGACGGACTCGACGAGAACGACTGGGAAAACTGGGTGAAACTGACCGCTAAAATCGGTGATCGTTGCCAGTTGGTAGGCGATGATTTGTTCGTAACCAACGTGAAGTTCCTCGAAAAGGGCATCAAGATGGGTGCAGGAAATGCTATCCTTATCAAGGTGAACCAGATTGGTTCGCTCACCGAAACCCTTGAAGCTATCGAAATGGCACACCGTCATGGCTACACAACGGTTACCTCTCACCGCTCCGGAGAAACAGAAGATACAACGATTGCCGACATTGCTGTAGCTACAAACTCAGGCCAGATTAAGACCGGTTCTATGAGCCGTACCGACCGTATGGCGAAGTACAACCAACTCATCCGCATTGAGGAAGAGCTTGGTGGCGTAGCAAAATATGGCTATAAGAAGCTTCGCTAATTCACGCTTCAAACCCTCATGGCTCAAAGTCGGGATTGACAATGTGGGCGCATCGGCACGCTTTAAGGGTGCAAAGTCAAAAGAACTGCGCCGCAAGAAAAGCTTTTCTTTATTTTTGGAAGGGGGAAACTGTCAATCCTAATGATGAGTTTTGAAGATAGAATATGATATGAAAAAGGGGTGACCAATGTTGATTGGCCACCCCTTTTCATATATTGCTGTCAGTAAGGTCTGTGGTTTCGTGCGTGTTCGAAACAGAAAGTGGCGAGTCGCCAAATGGCTTTTATTTTCTTATGCCTTGCGATAGGTGGTGTAATCCCCATGTAAATACTTTTCCGTTACGCTCTGTTTGTTTTGCTTGTCGGCTGCTCCTGTGAAGAATAATCATGGGAAGCGAATAATAGGTTAATATTCGTCATTATTCTTTACAATTGCTTTTGAATGCTTTGCAAATTCAGAACGAATGTCTTTTTCTTTCCAAATACGCGCCGTTTTCGGACAGTTTGCAATGTGTTGACAATCAGATGATTACAGAAATCAAGTTGAAAAACGGACTGAAATCATGCTGGAAAGCGTTGTAATCTGCATCAGATTACAACGTGTTTTGACTTGAAAAGCGAGACAATCTCAGTCATCTTGCATGGTAAAGTGACTGAGATTGCAAAGCTTGGAGACAGAAACGAGTACATCGAAGCCATGGAATGACTTCACATTTGCATGAAAAACAGGTTTTCGTTTCTATTTGCCCGTGGAGAAAAGTGTTAAAAACAAGGAAGAAAATTGACAGCCGAAACGCCCTCCTCTTCCTTGAGAAGAGGAGGGGATAAGTTTTCAGAACCGATATACTGCAAAGGTCTTGGCGGGCACTTTTACTGAAAGCATGTTGCCATGAGCTTCGACATCAGAAGTCTGGGGCACCACATGGGTCTTGTTTTCCAACGAGTTCGTTGCGCGAGGGTCGTTGCTGTGCAGTGTGATAAGCTTGCCCTTGCCAAGATTTTTGAGGCCCGTGAAGGTGAGATTGATATGCTGTTCCTTGTCTCCGGCATTGACAATCTTCACGATGTAGGCCTTGGCGGTCTTGTCGTACACGGCACTTGCGTAGAGATTTTCATGGCCTTCGACAGGCTTTCCGCCTTCGGTGAGACTCAAAACATGGGTGCCTCGGTTCGTGGCATAAAGCATTTGGACATACCAGTTGACTGAACGCACGCTCTCAAGATTGTTGAACCAGATGAGATCGGGACGCCATTGCCAGCCTTCAACATGTGCGAAGAGGGGCGCATAGGTGGCTTGATAAACCACGTCGGCATTGCGTTCAAGTCCTGTCATGAATGCCGCTTCAGACAAAGCAGCTTCAAAATTGTTCATAGCTACAGTCGGTTGCTTGTCAAGTCCATGCACATGAGCCGCATATTCGCCTGCAAACACCTTCGGTCCCGTGCGGTTATAGTTGTCATAACGACCTGCATTCTTCAGGAACCAGTCGGGAGTCATGTAATAATGTTCGTCAACAAGGTCTACACCGAGCCTGCGCATCTGCTCCCAACCATAATCAAACTCCTTGCCACTTGCTGAAGGACCAGACGAGCCGCATATCTTGATATGAGGATATTTGGCGCGGATTTGCTTCACAAACAATGCTAATCGTTCGGGATAAAGCGGGCCCCACTGTTCGTTTCCAATACCAATCTGCTTGAGATTGAACGGTGCCGGGTGGCCCATATCGGCGCGCAGGCGTCCCCATTTGCTCGTAACGGGACCGTTGGCAAACTCAATGAGGTCGAGTGCATCATCGATATAAGGCTGCAGGTCGGCGGTGCAGACGTGCGCATTCTTGTCGTTGTCGTCGTTCTGATATTGGCAGGCTAATCCGCAACTCAGCACAGGAAGCGGTTCGGCTCCAATCTTTTCGGAGAGCAGGAAGAACTCATAGAAGCCTAAACCCAATGTCTGATAATAATTCGGGTACATGCGATGTGGGAACGTATAATTCCATCTGTTCTCGTTCAACGGACGGTTTTCTGCAGGGCCAACTGTGTTCTTCCACTGATAACGTGTAGCCAGATCGGTGCCTTCAACGATACAACCGCCGGGGAAACGGAATATGCCCGGATGCAGGTCGGCAAGGTCTTTTACGAGGTCAGCACGCATACCTTGCCAGCTGTCTGCAGGGAAAAGACTCACATGGTCGATGTCAACACTCTCGCTGCCTTCAAGGAAAATGCGGAGCAATCCCTTTTCAATGGTCTTGTCAGAAGTGAGCGTTGCCGTGTGTTTCTGCCATTTGTTGCTCGTCACAGTGACCGTAGCCTTGCTGATAGGACGGTCTTCTTCGTCGACAAGTTCTATGCGGAACTTGGCTTCTTTGCCTTGCAAGGTGTGCAAACGGGCATAGACCGTAAAGTCATAATGCATGCCTTTCTTCAGTCCCATGCCGAAGAAACCGCGGTTTTCAAGGCCCGTCCGTTTCTCACGATGCCCCGCATTGGCCAATGTTACGTAGTGGGGATTGCGGTCAAAAGCAGGCTTGACATCGCTCACGGTGACATCACCGAAGGTGTTCCAACCCATTAATCGGTCGGGAAACTCAAACGAACGGTTCTCTACCATCTCGGCATAAAGGCCACCATCGGCACCGAAATTGATGTCTTCGAAGAAGATACCATACATCGTCGGCTGTATGGTTGTACCGGGTTTTGTGCTGATTGTGAACTGATGTTGTGCGTTGATGCTGACAGAAGTCAGTGCAGTCAACAGCAAAGTCGATAGGATTTTCTTTGTATTCATATTAGGTTTTTGTTATACTTTCAGTGGTGTTGTGAGTGCAAAAATAAGAAAATCCACCTCCGTGGAGGTGGATTTTATGAGTTAAAAGGTGGATAAAACGCGTTATTTCATGCAAGGAGAAATAGAGAACTCAAAGCTCCGGTCGCCATAGTGCAGGCGATAAGGCTCCAAAGGCCATGAACCCCAGCTGTCTGTTCCGCCCACTCCGGCCTGCTCTTTGTCGATACAAAGGTTGGTGAAAGGCGACTTCTTCACCTGGTAACTGTGTCGTTGTTCCTTGTCAAGTCCGTCGTCAAGTCCGGCAATGGCATAGTGGAGGGCCGACATGGAGAGGTCACCCGACAGGCCATGAATTACAATTCCCGTGCCCGAAGCATTGGTCTGCAGCCACCACTTGATGTCTTGTTTCGTACCGGTCTCCTGTGGACGGATGTAAGGGAAGAACTGTTGGTCGGCCGTTTGCTTATAGATGCCGATGCGTTCTGAAGCTTTTCGGTCGCTATAGTTCTCTATTGGACCACGTCCGAAGAAGCGACTTTGATCCATGTCATACGGCATCTGCATCACCATTCCGAAGCGAAGCATGTCGCTGACTTTGGCATCCTTGTCGGTCGTCATCTGCATCTTGACATTCAACTTGCCTTTTTCGAAGACGGTATAGGTAAGCTTTAACTGCGCTTTCACTGCTGGCATGTCATAGCATGCAATGACAGTTGGATGCGCTTTTATGGTTCCATTAGCTACCGTTTGGGTGGTTAACGAAATCAATTTCATTTCAGGATTGCGCCAAACACCAAGCTTATGCTGGAAATCGGCACCCATATCGTTGTCTGTTAAAGCACGCCAGAAGTTGGCTTTCAACGTGCCTCCATTGCCCAACATGTCGGTTCCGCCAACTTCATATTGGGTTAACCAGCCTGTTGTTCGGTCGAAACCAAGGGTGAAGTTGTTGCCTGCAACACGGATAACCGGTTCATTCTTCTTGTCGATGAACTTCACTTTCACGGGTGATGGCTCGTACATGGCATGTGCAACAGGGGCATCTGACTTGAATTGCTGATGTGCAACCGACTGTCCTTTAGCCATGAGTGGCTCGGCTTCTTTCAGCAGATAATCCACATTTAAGTACATGAATCGGCTGGACTTTTCATCTAATGGCAACTGAATTTCAGCCGTCTGCTGTGGCTGAACATTCAGATTGTCGATATTTCCTGATGCAAGTTCATAGCCGTATTCATCCAAGGCAGTCCACTTCAAGCGGTAGTTGCTGAGGTCACGGAAGAAGTATTCGTTCTTCACACGTAGTTTCCCAGCCTCCAAGTCCACAGGCTCTGTCCATATATCTTGATACTGATAAGCCAGTTCATAGGCATGAGGATTGAGCTGACGGTCGGGACCTATGATGCCGTTACAGTTGAAGTTGTTGTCTGACGGGTCGTAGTTGTTATAGTCACCACCATAGCAATATTCCTCTTGGTTACCTGTTCCAGGTTCCAACGAGGCTGCTTTTGCCTCATAATCAGCCAATGTCCGATTGGCTTTATAATTCGGTTTCTTGTGCAATCCCTGGTCAACGAAGTCCCAATCGAAGCCTCCTTGGAACTTAGGATACTTACGGACGAGCTGCCAATATTCGGCAAGATTGCCCCCGGAATTACCCATCGTGTGATTGTATTCGCATTGAATGAGTGGCAATGTCTTCGTGGAATCAAGGCAGTATTTCTCGCAGTATTTCACGGGATAATACATCGGACAGAAGATATCCGAAGCCCTTCCACCTCTCCATGCAGCGCGTTCATACTGCACAGGACGCGACGGATCCTGTTGCTTAACCCAATCATAAGCTTTGTCGAAATGGTCACAATATTTGCTTTCATTGCCCAAACTCCACACGATAATGCTTGGATGATTGAAGTGAGAAGCTACATTATGCTGGTTGCGTTGCATCACCGGAGCAGCAAACTGCTGCTGAAGCATCAATGAATTCTCATCATAACCGAAGCCATGACTCTCCTGATTGGACTCTGAAACAAGGTAGAGTCCATACTTATCACATAGGTCATACCAGCGCGGATCATCGGGATAATGGCATGTTCTGACGGCATTGATGTTCAGACGTTTCATGATTTTGATGTCTTGTATCATGCGTTCTGTGCTCACAACATAGCCTCCGTCGGGGTCCATCTCATGGCGGTCAGCTCCTTTGATGAGGATAGGCTGGCCGTTGACCAACAGTTGTGAATTCTTGATTTCAATCTTGCGGAAGCCTACTTTCTGTGTGATGACCTCCTTTACCTGGCGCTTCTGGTCTTTCACCGTAGCCACAAGGGTATATAAGTAAGGTGTCTCTGCAGTCCATTTCTTCACGTTACGGATGACGAAATGCACGTTTCCACTTTGCCGTTTCTTGAAGTTTGACTCGGTTTTCACTATTGCAACGCCGTTAGCATTCAGCAATTCGAAGTCGATAATAGGGTTACCTTTCGCCGTGACTGCTATCATGGCATCGCCGTCTGTATAGTTATTGGTGAGGTCAGGAGTGATGCGAATGTCATCAATATGGATGTTGTTGTCGCGTGAATAAAGGTAGCATTCGCGAGCAACTCCGCTTAATCTCCAGAAATCTTGGTCTTCACTGTAAGACCCGTCACACCATCTGAACGTCTGGAATGCTATGAGGTTTTCACCCGGTTTGAGGTATTTTGTGATGTCATGTTCGGCAGCCATCTTGCTGTCTTCAGTGTAACCGACATACTGTCCGTTAACCCAGAGATACATATTTGATGTGACCGACCCGAAGTGGGCAATGACCTGACGGCCTTTCCACGTGTCGGGAAGCGTGATGACACGGCGGTAACTGCCCACGTGGTTGTCTTTAATCGGCACCTGTGGAGGGTTGTTTTTGAAGTGGCCTCGCCATGCAAAGCCGACGTTTAAGTATACAGGATCGCCATAACCATTAACTTCCCAGCACCCCGGCACACTCATCTTGCCCCATGAGGCATCGTTGAAAGCAGGCTGATAGAAGTCGGTCGGACGTTCATCGGCATTAGCAACCCAATTGAATTTCCAGTCGCCTTCGAGTGAAAGATAATTGTTCGAATGCTCCTTTTCGCCTTTCAGTGCCTTGTCAGCTGACTCAAAAGCGAAGAAATCGGTGTGCAAGGGAAAGCGGTTCACCTCATTAACAGCACAGTCGTGCCACTCTGTAAACGTTGGTTGTAGCTGGGCATGACCACATAACGGACTTGCCAAGGCAACCATTGCAAACAAAAGATTCTTATTCATGTCTTAATGGTTTGAAGTTTTTGGGGTATATGGATATGTGGACAAAGATACGCAAAAAAAACATTTCCTGCAAGGAATGGCGAGAGGAATAGCTTGGAGTTTAGAAAGATTATGTTTGGGAAAATCATGCCGTCAGACGGGAACGACACTTGATTTACATCAAAAATTCGCGGTATAATTCATGGAAGTTGGCAACAGATGAGGTTTTCTTTTGAAATTATTTCTATTTTCGCAGACACAAAACGACAATAGGTTTTAGGTTTAGAAGATTGATTAGAGAGCATCTCATAGGTATAGTTAAGGTAAGCGAAAGATTATTTTTCAGGATATAAAGAAATAACATAGGATTAGTCTGAGGTAAAAACAGAGATTGTTTGAAAGGATAACGTATTACGTTTTAGGTTTTTAGTTATTATTTTCAGGTTGAAGTTAGTTAGTCAATAAGCGTATGTGGGAAGCTGAAAGGCGTCCCACCGATGAGTATCGGAGTGAGAAATCTACTCCGATTTTTTTGTTCTTGCAGGGTGTGTTGCTTGCCGTTGGCCGGCTTTCTGCCTTTACTTTATTCGGAAAGCAGCATGGCAGCCGTCTCTTCGGGCGTGTTGAAAGGCATGCCAAAGGCTAAGTCTTCATCAGAAAACGACGTCAGGATGTCTTTCACTTCTTTCTCCGTGAGTTTCGGTTCGCCGTTTTCCTTGGTTGCTTTCAGCATGATTTGCCTCACTTGTTCGCGGTAGTCGTCAATTAATGTCTTTTCTCCCATGTCTGAAAATAAGTCTGTAAGCTTTTCATTTTATGATTTACAAAGTTACGGAAATATTCTGTATGAAAGACATTTCCAGTCATCTTTTTATTCCACAGCAGGAGAAACATGGGCTTATCGGCAACGGAAAGCGGCATAACCACTATTATAAAACGCCATGAAAAGGGAGAAAAGAAATCTTCCTGACAGGCTGTATCCACACAGACAACAAACGGGAAAGAAAGCAGGATGACCGCGCTTGTTTTTCAATGTCCAACACCTTGATTTGTAACTCCATTCATATTACGCTGCAACTTGACGCTAATTGCACTGTAACTTGAGTCACTTTACACTGCAACTTGAGTCACTTTACACCGCAAAATGACTCAAATAACCGCGCGATTTATACTATATCGTGTGATAATCCCTCTCCTATCGTTTCATCATAATGACCATGTGGTAAGGTAACAGTAGCGATATGAAAGGACAATTCGGTATGAGTTGTCCTCTTGAAAGTCTTGTTTTTGTAATATATGTTGTCGTTTTCCATATTTGCAACTCGGTACGAGTTGTGCTCTTGAAAGCCCCACGTTGGCAAACGAAGTGAGCCTACGTGGGGATTGAATAGGCGCATGAAGTGAACCCGGAACGGGTTCAGCTTTTTCTTATCTACCACGTCATTGGAAGAAGCAAAACCCGTACCGGGTTTGAAAACCACATGTTATTATTCACCCGAGGTAGGCTCGTTCCTCGCCAACCACGGGCTTTCAAAAGCATAACTGCTACGCAGTTACGTTGCAGGCTCATATCTCGCCTGTCATCGTACCACACTTTCAAAAGTATAACTGCTATGCAGTTACTATATGAAAGATGCCTCATCGTACGACATAACCTCTATTGTCATCCATAGGAACGAAAGTCGGGATAGCCTAGCATGGCACTCATCGCACAACACAGTATTCGTTATCATCGTATAATAATAGATAATCCGTAGAACAATATATACCCAATCATATGACAATCTCTATTTAATCGTGGGGCAACTTGATGTAAACTATAAGGCAACTTGACGCAGATTACACTGTAACTTGAGTCACTTTGCAGGATAACTTGACGCGAATCACGCGGTAACTTGACGCAGATTGCAAAGCTTGGAAATGCAAGTTGGCCCGCATGTTGCTTTTTCTTTCGTAACAATCTGATAATCATTGCGTTAAAAAGAGGTTGAGGCGGTTCTGCATTTGGAAGAAAAAGGGGTTGGTTCTGCGGTCAATCATGATTGCGAATGAGGCATGAAAACACTTCAGGTTCAGTTGGGTATAGCAGCCGTAAGGGGCAGCATGCCTCGGTTATTGATGGGAGAAACCGCTCTTTTCCTTATTCCTGTACTCCTTGGGGCTTACTCCCGACTTCATCTTAAAGAAGTTAGTGAAAGCTGAATGGTCTTTGAAATTGAGTTCGAATGATATTTCTCCGATGGTCATGTCGGTCATGCGGAGCAGCTTGCAGGCTTCACCGTAGAGGAAACTCTGCAGATATCCGTTGACCGTATTGCCCGAAACCTCTTTCACAATGCGTGAAAGATAGGTGGGAGTGATGTTCATCTGGTCGGCATAGAAATTGATTTGGCGTTGCTGTCTGAAGTTGTTCGATGCCAGATGAATAAAGATTTTGAAGATGTTTTCCTTGTGTTTCATGTCGTGAAGTCCTGTGATGGGGTGGCTCACTAACTCGCGGACATGCATCTGTGTGAGGTGGACAAGGAAGCCAAGCATCTCTTTTTTATAAATGTGCGGCTGGCTTATGGTGCACTCTATCTGTGTGATGATGCCCATAAACTCTGAGGTTTGACTCTCGCTAAGCGCCTTATAAATATAGGTGTTCAGCAGGTTAAGCGGAATGACATCGTTCAGATTGTCGTCGTTCTTGATGATGTCGTTGTAGAAATCAGACTCAATGAAGAGGAAATAGGCACCGAGTTCGCTGCTGCTTCTGACGAAACCAACGTGCTGCATAGGGGCAGTTCGCAGGATGCTATGCTGCTCTAACCGGATGGTCTTGTCGTTGATGGTCACTTCTGCATACCCGTCTATGAGCAGGAAAACCGCGTAGAAGTGAACTAAGTTAAGCTGATTGAAGAATGAAGCGACGTTGTCTTCGTTGGCATGCGCTACGGCCACAACTGCTCCAAAGGCTGTGGTTATATCGTTTCGCTCGATAAATTCGGGCAGATTATGCAACAGTTCGCTTTTCATCGACGTAGATTCTAAGAGGTAGAATATCGTATTGCAAATATACAAATTGTTTCTGATTTCAGCAATACTTCATGCTGTTTTTGTCGTGACAGCATCTTTTCCAATCGCACTTATCGCTTCAGAAAGAACCTTACAAGCAGGAAATTCACCGGCACGCAGACGCAGAACATGGGGATGGGTGCCAGCTTTTCGCTGAAGCCCACAGCGATAAAGAGATGCAACATGAGGATTTGCAGGCCGTAATTGATAAGATGACTCAAGGCAAAACCGGCTCCATGGCGCACATTGGTCTTTACTTTGAAGGTGTAACGGGTGCTGGCAAGGAAGTTGAAAAGAAAGCTCACGGCATAGCCTATGGTGTTGGCGAGGGTGGGAGATACGGCATAAAGCATCAGCAGATAAACGCCATATTGTATCAATGTGGCTATACCGCCCACGAGGGCAAAGCGAAGAACCTCGCCAAGTTGCTGTCGGCGGTTAGGATCTAAACGGCTTATAATAGGCTTCATCGGCATAGTTGAGCATTTCACGGTCGCCTCGGCTGTCGCCAAAGGCAATGATATGGAGTTCTGTTCGCGGGCAGGTGAGCAGCTTTTGAATGCGGTTCACCTTCTCTTGCCCATAGCAGTTGGGGGTTGTGAAGCGGCCTGTCAGACGGCCGTCCAGCACCTCAACCTGCGTGCCTGCTACTTTCACGTCGGGCAAGAACGGTTGAACCCAGTTGTCGATGCTGGCACTGACCACGTAGATTTGGCCTTTCTCCTTGGCCTTGGCAATGGTTTTCAAGGCCTTAGGGCGCAGAAGCTGTCGGCTTTCAGAAGCAAAGTCATGGCACAACTCATTGAATTCTTCAATGGTTTTTCCCTTGAAAAAATAGGCGAAGATGCGTTGCTTGGCTTTCCAGTTCGGATAGAGATGCAGTTTCATCAGCACTAAGACAGGACTGAAAAGCAGGAAACCCAAGAGCAATCTCGGCGTGCCCACGGCATAACGGATGACCTCAATGAGCGTGTCTTTTGTGGTGATGGTTCCGTCAAAGTCAAAGAGATAAACCGTTTGTTTCATCCTTTCAGCACGTAGATAATCAAGAGGAATGTCAGCAGCCAGGCCACGACGACAAGCTGAGTGAAGCGGTCTTTGAGCAGCACTTTGGTCGGATCGCCGCTCTTTTGGTCGACAACGGTGAGCTGAATATAGCGTAACAGCCCCACAAGAACAAAGATAGTGGTCAGATAGAGATAGTCGGTTTGGAAGTTTTGAATGACTTCCGGGCTCACCGTGTACATGATATAGCACACCAAGGTGACGCTCGCAGTGATGGTGATGGCTTGATTAATGAACGTAAGATTATAGCGGATAGTGTTCCTTCTCGGTGCTTCGCCGGTTCGTTCCATGCGAATGACATCGTCACGACGCTTGGCAAAGCTCATGAAAAGCGTGATGAGGAAGGTCATGAGCACTATCCATTTGCTCAATGGAATGTGAGTTGCAAAGCCGCCGGCAAGCAAACGGAGTACAAAACCGAAGGCCACGATGCACACATCAATAATGGCATACTGCTTCAAACGGGCGCAATAGGCTAAGTTGAGCAGCCAGTAGAGGAGGAGAATGCCGCCGGTCTGGAGCGCATAGTCGGGCAGGAAGAGCATGCTGAGCATGGAAAGTGCAAAGCAAATGAACATCAGTACGTAGGCCACTGACGCGGAAACAGCCCCCGAAGCAATAGGACGGAGGCACTTTACAGGGTGACGTCGGTCGTCATCGACATCGTGAATGTCGTTGAAACAATAGATAGATGAGGCGGCAAAGCTATAGGCAAGGAAGGTGATTGCACCTGCCAGAAGCGCTTTCCCATTGAATAATTCGCCACCGAAGAACAGCGGAAGCATCACGAAGAAGTTCTTCATCCACTGCTTCGGCCGTAGTATTTTCATGTAATTCTTGATGTTCATAGGGTTTTCTCGATTTGTTTGGATAGGTATTCAACGAGTTTGCTGAGCACAAATGCTAATGGAAGCGTGATCAGAAGACACACCATGAAGGTTGGCCAATAGCTCCATGACTTAGGAATATAGGCCAGGACGAAGTGGATATGAATGAGATAACACTCCAAACTCAATGCACCGACGAACTTGAATGTCTTGTTAAACCACTTCGGTGTGCGTCGGAAAACGCGGTTCAAGAGTAGGATTGAGGTCAATGTCAGTGGAATATAGAGCATGCGTTCCACGTAGAGGGGAAACAATCCGTGGCGTTGCTGTTCGAGAAAGATGCTTGCAAAGAGCGTCATTACAAACAGAATAATCACCATCCAGATGCCCGCGCCGTCAATACGTTGCTTTGTTCGCACCATTTCTCCCATGTTGATGCCGATGAAGAAAATGGGAACGCGACTCCAAAAGATTTCAATGTGCCCCACAGCTTGATGAATTGGTGTGACATATTCCACGAGAATGCACCACATAATCATGACAACGGGGAGCCAACGGTAAATGGGATGTCGGCGGATAAGCTCCATGTAAGCCGGTGCAAAGCAATACAACATCATGATTGCAGGGATATACCAGAACGTAAGTTCATCGTGGAGCCAGAAGTCCCAGTTGATAGTGATGTCGCCAATCAGGTCGAGCCATGCCATGAAGTCGCCGCCATGAAAGCGCGGAATGTAGTAGAGGCAGGCCATAATCAGCCATGCGGGATAGATGCGCAGATAGCGTTTGGTGAAGAAATGTCGGGCAGAAGACTTCTTCATCCATGAGAACCAAAGACCTATTCCACTGAGGAAAAGGAACATGTCTACACCGATATTGCCCATTCGTCTGAGTCCGAAAAAGAGGTCGTTTCTCGGCAGACTGACATGGAAAAGCATGATGAAAAGCATGGCAGCTCCCATCAGTTCACCGCGATAACGCGATATGTTTACGAGTTCAATGTCCTTGATTTTCATTTGATGGGAATGCGTTTGATGATTTCACGGAAGGCCCATGCCAAGCAAACGCTCGTCACAATGTAGAGCAGGAAGCCTGCGTAATAGTCTCCCTGTCGGCTGAGAGGAATAAAAATCTTACGTGTGATGGGGTGGCAAACGAATAGGGCTGCACTGATGCCTCCTGTCCAAACAAGGGCCTTGTTGACGTGTTGAAAGGGACGCATGGAAAACAGTTTGACCAATGAAACGGTTGCCGTGCAGATGAAAACAGGTACGAAAGTCCAGCCTGTGAAACTCATGCTGAACCAGAAAATCATGAAGACAGAACCGACAAACAGGGCTGCATGTGTCTTCAAATCCATGGGGCGACCATAGCGGGCATAGAGAATGCCGAGTCCGAAAGGCAGCATGCCGCCCATGAAATTATAGCGATAGCGGTTCAGTTCCTCGCTCTCTGGCCCGAAACAGAACTGTAATGCCACGCAAACCACCATTAAACCGACTGTCCAACTCCAATGTCTGCGGGCGATGAAAAGGCGGAAAACCAAATAGAGTTGAAGCATTAAGCCGAAGAACCAATAGGGACCTGGCCAGATGATATCATCGGGATGAGGCAGAAGATTATTGAACATGCCGAGCATAGCCACGATGTCTGATGCTTCGTAATGATGCGAATGAGGGGTCATGAGATCAATCATTGTGAAGGCTACGAAGCCCAATATCATCATCTTGAACAGCTTTTTATAATGATGTTTCATGAAGCTGAAGACGCTTTCAAGCCCACTTCTGCCTCTTTGCAGACTCTGTTCATCGGCTGAAGTCTCGTATTTCATCACCAATCCATAGGCACTTAGAAACAGAAAAACAGGTACACCATAGTGACCAAAGAACGATAACAGATGCATGGGGAGCAGCTCATCGGGAGCTGAAAGCACCTGTCTGAACCAGTCAGTATTGCTTTGAAAATACTGATATTCATTCTCCTTGACCACCGGGTTGAGCCAATGGCAATAGTTATGCATGAAGATACCGATGATAGCCAGCCCTCGCATGGCTTTACATTCGGCACGGGTGAGCAGTTGATAGTTCATTTCTTGTTCTTTTTCTCCTTGTAATAAGCTTCGCGCAACTTGTCGTAATCGGTGGTCGCCTTTAGGATTCTGGGACGCATTTCATCGTAATGATCGCTCAGAATGTTATATTCGGGATGATAGTCTTTCGCCTGAATGCCAGCCAAATAAAGCAGCATGTGGGGCAGCGCATCAGTCATGAAGCGACGTCGGCGAGCCTGAACGACCTCGCGAAATATCTCCGGATGCCGGTGCGCATACTTCGGAGAGCAGTATATCCAGAATGGAATTTCAAACTCATAGTGGGCTAATGGCCAGTCGATGGCAGCCGAATGATTGCGGCAAATGAAGCCCCGCGACTCCTCATAGCACTCTTCTCCGTGGTCGGGCATATAGATAACGATAGCATCTTTGTTCTCAAATCGCTTGCAGATCTGGTCGACAATCGAGTCATTATAACGCACGGCGTTGTCGTAGTAGCTTAATATGGTGCGCTGTTTCTCGGACAGTTCGGGGCGTTTCTCGGTGTAGTCGTCAGCAGAGAACTTATATTGTTTCTTCGGACAACGCGTGCGATAGTTCACATGTTGACCTATCAGGTGGAATATGGTGAGGTTAGGGCCCTTGGTATCTATCTTTCCTTCTTTCACGAAACGGTCGTAGTCGGCTAATAAGTCCTCATCGAACACGTGCAGTTTTTCATTGCGGAGGTCAAACTGTGCCTTGTTCAATGTGGGGTTATTCAAGAAGAATCCCCCGCTGAAATCATATACGGCAGCGTTGGCTTCTATCAGGAACTGATTGGTAAGGAACTGCACTTTATAGCCTGCTTTACGGAATAATTCGGGGAAAAGTGGGTAGTCGCACCAGTCTCCCTGCTGTCCGACGACGTGCATGGAGAATACATTTTTAAAGACATAACTCGTCAGGTTCCATGGTGCCACCACGTCGGAATAGGGCACAAGGAAGCCGCGATGCTCGCGTTTAATCTGTCGAGGCGTGGTCGGCATGAAGTAGCCATACTGCTGGGAATGATGTTTTCCATAGCTTTCTCCGATAATCAAGACGATGTTGGGTGAACGGAATGAGCAGCTGTCAACCTTCACTTTGTCGGATGCAGCCACGAGTTTATCCACCTGTTTGGCAGCTAATTTGTTGGCATAGATGCTGAAGACGAGGCGGCTGAAAGGCGTATAGAGCACGGCATGGTCTTTCTCGGTGAGCGTGTGTTCCACTTCTCCTATCGAGCGTCCGCTCATCAGTTTCCACGTGGCCGCCTTGTTGTGGGCCGATGCAACAGCGCCCCATACGACCATGAACAGCGTAAACAGTCCTGCAAGGGGATAGTATTTCTCAATTGAAAACTGTGGAAGATGCAATCGTTTGATGCGTGGAAGATAGGCAAGAAAGATGTTGAACACAGCCAGAAGGATAATCCAACCGACATTGCTGAACAGGAAATCGGCCGAAAGAAGACTCGAAATGAAATCCAATGCCTCGCGACTGTTGGTCTCGCCAACGAGCATCAGCATGGAAGGATTAAGCGTAGAGCCGAACTTTACGAAGCAATAGGTGTCGGCTAATGCCACACTATATAATATAATGTAGAGGAAGAGGCGTACCCATCTGCGTGCTTTCAGGGGCACAAGCATCAGCAGAAGACAAATCACATAGAGGTCGACAAACTGCTCTGTATATAGGTTTTCATAGACTGTTGCACCTTTGAAAGGCGGTAGGGTAATCCAGGCACACAAGCAACTCAGCACATACATCATTACAAAAAACAATGCATTGCCTTTCACGGGACTGAAAATCTTTGCGAATAAGCAGTTTAATGGCTTCACTATCTTCATCAAATCCTTATTTTCTGCAAAGTTAGTGCAAACGAAGCAAACATCAAAGGGAAAAGTAAAGAATGTTCTTTCTTCTTTGCGTTTGTGAGTGCAGCCTGACTTCTGCAAAGTCAGTAAAGACAAAGCAAGCCTCAAAAGATTCCCTTTCTCAAATCTACTTGTTATGCAAAGATATTTGAGAAAGAGTTTCCGAGGGAATGAATTCATCCGCCACAAAGGTCATGTTGCAAAGAACATCACGATAATCTGGGCGATAATCACACGCACAAACATGCCCAACGGATAAACCGAAGCATAGCTGATGCTGGCAGTATCGCCCTTCAAAGTATCGTTGGCATAGCCTAAGGCCATAGGGTTGGCCATGCTTCCGCAAAGAATTCCACAGATGGTTCCAAAGTCAAACTTCTTTGTTTTCAATGCAATCAGTCCCACGATGAGCACGGGAACAATCGTAATCAACGCACCGACGCCCACCCAAAGCAGTCCCTGTGGACGCATCACTGTACCGAAGAAGTCTTTCCCTGCATCGAGACCAAGACATGCCAAGTAAAGACTTAACCCGAGTTTCCGCAGCATCAGCGAGGCTGATTGCGTGGTGTAAGAGATGAAGTGCATCTTCGGGCCGAGTGCACCGACAATGATTCCCATGATAATAGGGCCGCCGGCAATGCCCAATCGGACAGAACTTTCCATGCCGGGAATACTGATAGGAATAGTGCCGAGCGCCAGCCCAAGGAACATTCCCAGGAGAATGCTGCCGATATTCGGTTCATTGAGTGTCTTGACAGAATTGCCGAAGTAGCCTTCAACATGGTTAACGGCTTCGTGTTGTCCCACGACTGTGATGCGGTCTCCATATTGCAATCGCAGGTCACCTGTGGCCAACAGCTTCGTATCGCCACGCAGTACACGGCTCACATTGACGCCATACGACTTGCGAAGATGCAGCTCTCCGAGTCGCTTCCCATTGAGTTCAGTGCGCGTCAGCACTAAGATACGGCTCTCAACCAAGGAGTCAATAGCGTTCCAGTCGATAGCTTCCTTGTTCCAATCCTTATTGATTTTCTTGCCGAAAAGGATTTCCATGGCACCCTCATCTTCTTTCGTGGTGATGACAAGCAGGTCATCATTGGCCTTCAGTACGGTCTCCGCCGTGGGCACAATGACTTCATTTCCACGCCAGATACGTGAGATAATGAATTTCAGATGCGTCATACTCGACACTGTAGCAATGTCCTTTCCCGACGTTGCAGGATTGATAACCTCGAATTCGGCAATGTAAGTGTGGTCATTACTGTCGACAGATTGTATCTCAAGGTCGGTTGGTTTGACGAAGAATTTGCGCAGAATGATCATTGCAACGATCACGCCAAGCACCCCCAACGGATAGGTAACGGCAGTGGCAAGGGCTACACTTCCGCTGCTCATTCCCAAGTGACTCAGTGCTTGAGTGGCTGCACCGAGGGCCGGTGTATTGGTAGTTGCACCGCAAAGCAGACCTACCATGTCGGGCAGGTTGATGCCTGTGAGCGGTATCAACAACAGAGCAAAGAGTGTTCCTACAATGACAACAACAAGACTCCATATGTTGAGTGCCATGCCTTCATGACGCAGAGAACCGAAGAAATTGGGCCCTACATGCAGACCGAGACAATAGACAAACATGGCCAAACCGAAGGTTTCAGCATAGTCAAGTACAGTGGAATCAACGCTGAAACCAAGGTGCCCGGCAAAGATACCCACAAAGAAAACGAATGCAATGCCAAGGGAAATGCCCATCACCTTGAGCTTACCGATGCCTAAACCGCACGCAATAATGATTGACAGAATGACGACGGTCTGAATGGAAGAATGAATGGTAAAGAGATTATTTATCCAGTCCATGTTTGTGTTAGAGAATATTCAAATATTGTTCAAGAGGTATCCCTCGGTTCTTGTCTTCATTGTCCTTGTTGAGGAATATGAGTTGATAGACGCCGTCCATTGCCTTGCGTGTGGCGTCAGTCAGAGGCTCATCGTTGAGCAGATGACCGATGAGAATGGCCGAAAAGATGTCGCCTGTGCCGGGGAAATGCACCGGGATTTCATCATAGCAGAGTTGGAAATACTCATTGCTGATGTGGTTGTAGCCCACGACAGAGGGCTTCCCGTCGACAGGAATGCTTGTAATGAGCACCGACTTTGTGCCAATCTTGCGCAGAAGGTCAAGCATATGATAAGCTTCTTTCAGGCTGACGCCTTTACAATCATACGTGCTGTCAGTCAGGTAGCAGGCCTCGGTGAAGTTGGGATAGCATAGATGTGCCACGCTCAACATCTCGCGCATACTCTTGATTGTGGATGGTGTGACACCGTTATAGAGCTTGCCTTCATCGCCCATGATAGGGTCGACGAAGATTGTTGTGCCTGTAGTGGCCTGCTCAAGACAGTAGCGCGACACGATTTCGGCTTGTTTCTCGCTGACGATGAAGCCTGTGGCAATGGCGTCAAACGTGAAGCAAAGTTCTTTCCATACAGGGAAAACACCGCGTATGTAGTCGGTAGTGTCCATGATGTTGAACTTACCATAGTCGAGCGTATTCGACACTAAAGCCGTCGGAAGATTGTAAGTCGGGTGACCGAAATACGACAGAATAGGCAGCATGGCAGCCGTAGCCACCTTGCCATAACCTGCCATGTCGTTGATCAAAAGAATTTGTTTCTTACTCATCTTGACTTTTCTCTATTCGCAGGCAAAGGTAGTAAAAAGTTGAGAGACAACGCCTTTATATGCAAATTAATTACATTTTGCACGCTAAAATCATGGGCGTGAGCGGTCACTACTGGTCGTCATGTCCTTTCCACTGCCTCTTAATAGCCTAAATAGTCAATTAAAGTGTACTTCTGCCAAAGAGGAGTCAGCTGCTGGAATGTGGGCTTTTGGATTTCACGCACACGTTTTCCGCTGGCATCATAGAGGATGAGTAGAAGGTTTTCAGAAGTGTAACCACGTTGCACTAAGGTTGAAATGAGACGATAATTTTGGCCGTCATATTGGTACATATCATATTCAGTACGCTCCTCATTGATGTGGCGATTGTTCACTATGCAACGGGCATCTTTGAAGATAATGGGTGACTCTAAGTTGTCGAAAAAGGGTTCATGCACATATTTCCCTTGCTTCTCAGACCACAAGAAGACCCTTTTGCTTTCTGCATAATCAAGCCAAACCGCGAAGTCTCGATGTCCGTCGAAGTTGTAATCACGCTGATCTACCCAGTACTCCAGAACATTTTCACCCAAATTAAGTGTTTGGAGATAATGTTTATTGCGGTAAATGTCAAGCTTAACTGCCTCATTTTCTGTTTTCGATTGCCATGAAATAAAGACCTCTTTATCGCCTTTCCACCACTCACGGTCCTCTTCTGCCTGCGCTTTCTGACCTTCGGGAGTCTCTGTTTCAAAGGCTTCCGTATAGCTTTCCCAGCCCAGATGCTGCTTTTTGGGGTCCACATGGAACTCTGCTGCCCCTACATCGAGATTGCCGGAGTCGGGAATTCGTCCTATGCCGAAATTCGCTTTCTTCGATATTTTCGTGCGATAAGAGGTCCAACGGCCCTCAAATTGGTTGTTATTATAGCCGTCTTCGCCACCTTCCATTTCGTCGAAACAAATGGAATCCCTATAGATGAAGAAGTCGGAAGTGAGTCGACCGGCAAAGAAACCCGAACCGCGTTGGTTGGCATCCTCATTCAACTGATACTGCGCTTTAAGATGATATCGTTTTACAAGACTGTCAGATTCCTCGTTCGGTACAAAGGAATGAATGGTTATGCCCCCTGTGAAACTACAGAGGTTCTGCTTTACTTTGCTCTTGCCTTCTACGTGATAATACTGTGGTTTCACAGGGTCTTTATAGATTGTGTCAAAGTGCATATAGAGCCGTTGGCCGTTACCGATGTAGCCTAAGAAGTCGTTCTCCATCAGCACCTGGCTGTAGTCATAGCGCAGAAGTTGTGCTTTGAGATTGTCGTTCGCCGCTTTAGTGAAGCTCATCTGGGCTGCCCAAGCCAGCAAGAGCGCTATAATCATCTGCTTTTTCATAATGATAGTCCTTTCTTTTTATTATTCAGAACCCGATATGAGGACTGACAATGCAAATTTAGACAATTTATAATAAAATGCAAGTTATGCGAAAGAAAAATGCAATTTCGTATAACGATTGTCCCTTTTCCTGTCAACTTTCTTCCTTGTTTTTAACACTTTTCTCCGCGACCAAACAGAAATGAAAATTTGCATTCTGTGCTTATGCGAAGCCATTTTATGGTTTAGATACCCTCATTCCGGCCACTTTAAAATGAAAAAAAGCTCTCCAAGCATCGCAACTTGACGCATATTGCACGGCTATCTGCATCATCTTAGGCCGTAATCTCATGCAGATTGCATGGTAAAATGACTGTGATTGCATCGTTTCATCACGTGATTTTATGTCTTCGTTTGATTGTAATCATGCAACAATCTGACAATCAGTGCATTGCAAAATGCAAAAAATCAGCGCGTATTTGGAATGAAATGGTGCTTTGTTTTGAATTCTCAAGTTGTGCAAAGGCAATTGTAAAGTTAGTTCAAAAGATTTAACCTATTTTCTGCTACCTGTGATTTCGTGGTGGAATGTCAGAGGAAACATGCCGAAGAATGGCGTGGACTGGCTGACTTTTCGTGACTTTATATTTTCCGAACAAGCCTATAATAAAACCTAAACCGACAGAAAGAAAACCACAGAAGACTTTGTTTTATAAAAGAAAAAGCCTATCTTTGCAACAATATATCATTAAAATTGCAATAAAATGGACAATCTAAAGAAAGACTTTGCGTCAAAGTTGCTGAAGGTAAAAGCTATTATTCTCCAGCCCAACAATCCTTTCACATGGGCTTCGGGCTGGCATTCACCGTTCTATTGCGACAATCGAAAGACACTGTCATACCCAGACTTGCGCAACTATGTGAAGCTTGAATTAGTGCATAAGATACTTGAATGCTTCCCCGAAGTGGAGGCCATAGCCGGTGTTGCAACAGGAGCTATCGCCCAGGGAGCTTTAGTGGCCGACGAACTTCATTTACCTTTCGTCTATGTTCGCTCTAAACCGAAGGATCACGGCTTGGAAAATCTCATCGAAGGTGACTTGAAACCAGGGATGAAAGTGGTCGTTGTGGAAGATCTTATCTCTACGGGCGGCAGCAGTCTGAAAGCAGTTGAGGCTATCAGAAGCAATGCCTGTGACGTCATTGGCATGGTTGCGAGCTACACTTATGGCTTTCCTGTGGCCGAAAAAGCCTTTAAGGATGCCGGTGTTAAGCTTATTACGCTCACCGACTACGAGCATGTTGTGGCCGAAGCACTGTCTACCGGCTACATCTCTGAAAGTGATGTTGAGGTGCTGCATGAGTGGCGTGAGGCTCCCGACAAATGGCAGAAATAGAATGATATAGCGTTTCTTGAAGCATGAGTGCTGACAGGAAGCGCAGTTTATCATTATATATTAACGCGAATGACATAATGATGAATTATGCATGATGCATTATGAATTAAAATGAATGGCAACATTTGAAAGTACTGTCCGACAGATAAATTATCCGCAACAGAGCGTATATCAGCTGCTGAGCGATTTGAGTAATATAGATAAGGTGAAAGACCGTATACCGGAAGATAAGGTGAAAGACCTCACTTTTGACACTGACTCGATTGGTATCAACACGCCGATGGGTGCCGTGAAACTGAACATTGTAGAGCGCGATGAGCCGAAATGTATTAAGTTTGAAACGACAGAAAGTCCGCTGCCTTTTAACTTCTGGATACAGATTTTGCCTGTGACGGCACAGTCGAGTAAGATGAAACTCACCATCAAGGCCGATCTTAACCCTTTTATTAAAGGTATGGTTTCGAAGCCGTTACAGGAAGGTATTGAGAAGATAGCTGATGCCTTGCAGTCGATAAAGTATGAATAAGCCTTGCGCTCTGCCCCTTGTTGCCGCTTGTTTTGCAGGTGGGCAGCGGGCAGTCTCCCTTTGAATTGTGAATGATGCGTAGTGCCTTGCAGACATTTTCCCTGCTTTTGATGCTGTTGTTTGTCGCTTCCTGCGGTGACATTCAAAACGAATATGGCAATTTTCGTCCTTATTTCGTGTATGAAAACAACGTTCATCAGAACGCGCGTTTGGCTGAAGCGATGACGCCGAATAGCGGTATGTTCTGTACAGTTCGGTGGCAGTTTATCAGCGGTGCGCAGTATTATGTGTTCACAAACAGCGATGGTCGGACGAGTAAAAGCATTCTCACTGACCTCGAAATCCAGCGTCGTCATGTTCTTGGATGCAACAACGGACTCATTGTGGGCTATGGTAATCTGAACAATCCGCCTGTGTTCTATGCCTACGATTTAGAGTGTCCTAACTGCTTTGATCCGCAGGCTTTGCCTTTGAAGAGTAAGCCTTTGCAGCTTTTGGCGGATGGAATTGCCGTCTGCAGAGTGTGTAATCGCCGTTATAACCTCAACAACAGCGGGGTCATAGTCCAAGGAGAGCGGGGGCGTAAACTTACGCGTTATCGTGCGCAGACTACTGGGCCGTATGGTGTTTTAACGGTGAATTAAGGGCTTTCAGTTCTGTTTTGCGGTGCATTCAGTGTGGTTTCGGCCTGAATCCCGACTCTTTTCGCGTTATAGATTTCATGAAATGAGGGCGTTTTTAGTAATTTTTCATGAACAAAAA
Organism: Segatella oris; assembly: GCF_900637655.1. Lineage (NCBI taxonomy): Bacteria > Pseudomonadati > Bacteroidota > Bacteroidia > Bacteroidales > Prevotellaceae > Segatella > Segatella oris. The sequence continues at coordinate 964,262 of NZ_LR134384.1, read as the reverse complement.
TCAAGAATTATTTGGCAGTTCCAACAATTACTTATACCTTTGCAAAACCCAAACTGCGGAAATAGCTCAGTTGGTAGAGCACGACCTTGCCAAGGTCGGGGTCGCGGGTTCGAGTCCCGTTTTCCGCTCACTTGACTTTACAAGTTTGTAATCTCCCAAGCCGCAATGGTGGAATTGGTAGACACGAGGGACTTAAAATCCCTTGGCCAGTAATGGCTGTGCGGGTTCGAGTCCCGCTCGCGGCACCTCCTTAATTTAATTCACACGTATGCGCAAAAACCTCATTCTTACTTTATCGGCATGCTCATTGGTTCTAATGACGTCATGCTCTAAGTTGGGTAAACTCTCAGCCGATAACTTTTCAGTCACTCCAAACCCTCTCGAAACGGTTGGAGGAAAGGTTCCTGCAACGGTTGAAGGACAGTTCCCGGAGAAGTTTATGAACAGGAAAGCCACGGTTACTGTGGTTCCTGAACTCAGATATGGCAACGGACAAGTGGCTAAAGGGCAGGCAGTGACATTCCAAGGAGAGAAGGTTATGGCCAACCATAAAGTCATTTCTTATCGTCTTGGCGGTCGCTATACGATGAAGACTGTCTTTGATTATGTGCCTGCCATGCAGAAAAGCGACATGTATTTGGCTTTCGATGCCCGGATAGGTAACTCAAAAGTCAACGTGCCGGCTATCAAAGTGGCTACCGGTGTCATTGCAACAGCCGAGCTTTATCGCAAGGCAATGCAGCAGGGTGGTGCTTGTTTGGCACTTGATTCGTTCCAAAGAGTGATTGATCACAAGCAGGAAGCTAACGTGAAATTCCTCATTAATCAGGCTAACCTGCGCAGCAATGAACTCAAGAACAACAGTGTTCGCGAGTTTGTAAGCATGCTTAAGCGCATTAATGCCGACCGAGAGAAGCTGGCAATCAAGAACGTTGAAGTGCAGGCTTATGCCTCTCCGGAGGGTGGTTTCACCTTTAACGACAAGTTAGCCAACAAGCGTCAGAACGTCAGTGAAGGCTATGTGAAGCAGCAACTCAAGGGGACAAATCTTCAAACAGACATTGATGCCCACTATACTGCACAGGACTGGGAAGGCTTTATGAAGCTTGTTCAGGCCAGTAAGATACAAGATAAGGACGTCATTCTACGCGTTTTGTCGATGTATAAGGACCCCCAAGAGCGTGAACAACAAATACGTAACATGAGTGAAGGCTTCCGTGAGCTTGCCGATGGCATTCTTCCAGAGCTTCGTCGCAGCCGTCTTATCATCAATTATCAGACTATTGGCCGCAGCGATCAGCAGATTAAGCAGCAGTATGCGGCTGATCCGACGAAGTTAAGTCTTGAAGAATTGCTCTACGCTGCATCGCTTACAAACGATGTAAACGCAAAGAAAGCTATCTATAAGAAGACTACCGAACTCTATGATCGCGACTATCGTGCCTATAATAACCTTGCAGCTTTAGCACTGAACGAAGGTGATGAGCACACAGCCAACAGCTATCTGAGTCAGGCTTTGCAGGCTAATCGCAAAGCTCCGGAGGCATATGCCAACAAAGCTTATATCAACTTGACTCATGGCGAAATAGCTGAAGCCGAGCATAATCTGGCAGATGCCACCGAAGCTAACGGCTTCAATGAGATTATCGGCAACCTGCATATCGCACGTGGCAACTATGCCAATGCCACCGATGAACTCTTCAATGACAACAACAGCGCTGCACTGGCACAGTTGCTCAATAAGAACTATGTAGCAGCCGAGCAGACATTGAAAGCTATCAAGCAGCCCAATGGTCTGACTTATTACCTCTTTGCCGTGCTCAATGCACGTCAGGGAAAGAACGATACAGCTGCAAAATATCTGAAAGAGGCATTGCAAAAAGATCCTTCTCTGGCCGAATATGCCAAGAACGACCTTGAACTTGCCAAAGTAAATAAATGAAGAAATTCAGTCTACTGATACTACTCACGCTGGTTTTAGTTGCCTGTGGCACCGATGGACATCATTTCGAAGTCGAAGGAAAGCTAACGAACTTGAACCAGGGTGAGTTTTATGTTTATAGTCCCGACAATGTCATTGAAGGCACAGATACCATCAAAGTGCAGGGTGGCCGCTTCTCTTATGAGATACCATGCGAGAAAGAAGGCGTGCTCATTGTAGTCTTTCCAAACTTCTCTGAACAGCCAATCTTCGCCCAACCCGGCAAATCTGTCGACATCAAGGGTGATGCATCACACTTGAAAGAGCTTGAGATTACGGGCACAGATGCCAATGAACTGATGACAAAATTCCGTCATCAGATTGCTAACATGACGCCTCCAGAGATTGAAAAACACGTGGGACTCTTCATTTCCGACCATTTGGAGTCTGTTGTCGGGCCGTATCTTGTAGACAAATTCCTGCTTCGTAAGCAGCAGCCCGACTACAAACGGGCCTATCGCCTGTTGGCATTCATGCAGAAAGAACAGCCACGCAACGGCTATCTCAACCGTCTTTTGGCACTGTGTAAGCCTTTGGCCGATGCTTCGGGAGACCGACTTCCGGCTTTCAAGGCCACTGATATCAATGGCAAGTCCGTTTCTTCGGTTTCGCTTTCTTCGGCTCCTGTCGCTGTTGTCTATACGTGGGCAACGTGGAGTTACGAGAGTACGAACCTGCAACAACGCCTGCTTGACCTGCACAATCGGGCCGAAGGAAAACTCCAATTGCTTGGTATCAGTCTCGAACCGAGTCTTACAACCTGCAAGGAGGAAGTCAGCAGTCAGCATCTCGGTTGGCCTGTTGTCTGCGATGAAAAGCTGTTTGAGGGAATGTTGGTTCGCAAATTGGGACTTACTGCCGTTCCCGACAATATTCTTCTGCAGCGTGGTCGCGTCGTAGCACGTGGCCTTTCTGCCGATGATTTGATAAACCGAGTGGAGAAGTTGATTTGATTTCAAACGCTTTTCCAACGCCATAAACAACCTTAAACCATTCTTGCCATGCTTGTAAAAACCTATTGTGCAGCTGTCAACGGCCTCGAAGTAACCACTGTCACGATTGAAGTGAGCATGAATCCCGGTGTGGTCTATCACCTCACGGGGCTTGGTGATAAGGCCGTTCAAGAGGGCCGCGACCGCATCGCTGCAGCCCTTTTATACTGCGGTTTCAAGTTTCCTAAAGCCGATATCACCGTCAATATGGCTCCCGCCGACCTCAAGAAAGAGGGCAGCAGCTTTGATTTGCCGTTGGCGATAGCCTTGCTTGCTGCCAACGGAAGCATTCACACAGACTGTCTTGGCCAGTATATGATGGTCGGAGAACTAAGTCTTGACGGCCAGCTTCAACCCATAAAAGGCGCTCTTCCCATTGCTATCAAGGCCCGTTCAGAGCATTTCAAGGGGTTGATAGTGCCTAAGAGCAATGTCAGAGAGGCTGCCGTGGTCAACAATCTCGAAGTCTATGGCATGGAAAATATGCTTGATGTCATTCAGTTTCTTACGGGAAAGGAACGCTTCGAGCCTGTAGTTATCGACACACGAAAGGAGTTTTACGAGCAACAGACAAGGTTTGATCTTGATTTCTGCGACGTAAGAGGGCAGGAAAACGTAAAACGTGCACTCGAAGTTGCCGCTGCCGGCGGGCATAATCTCATCATGGTAGGGCCTCCCGGCAGTGGAAAATCAATGATGGCCAAGCGACTTCCCTCGATACTTCCTCCGCTTTCGCTCTCCGAAAGCCTTGAAACCACTCAACTACACAGCATTGCAGGCAAGTTGGGATGTGGCACTTCGCTCATCAGTCAGCGTCCGTTCCGCTCGCCACATCACACGATTTCCGAGGTGGCTCTTGTCGGAGGAGGAACCAACCCCATGCCGGGTGAAATCTCATTGGCACACAATGGCGTGCTCTTCTGCGATGAACTTCCCGAGTTTAACAAGCATACTTTGGAGGTACTTCGGCAGCCGTTGGAAGACAGAAAGATAACTATCAGCCGTGCCAAATACAACATAGAGTTTCCCTGTTCGTTGATGTTTGTGGCCAGTATGAACCCATGTCCCTGCGGTTACTATGGCGATCCAACGCATCATTGCGTGTGTACGCCGGGACAGATACAGCATTATATGAACAAGATTTCAGGCCCGTTGCTCGACCGTATCGATATTCAATGCGCGATAACTCCCGTGCCTTTCAAGGACATCAGCCGTGGAAAAGAGGGCGAAGCGAGTGCAGAAATCCGCCAACGCGTTATTCGTGCGCGTGAAATTCAGACCGAACGGTTTCGCGATGTCAAGGGTGTGCACTGCAATGCACAGATGTCTGAGCGCATGATTCACGCCTATGCCGAACCCGACGACCAGGGAATTGCCATGCTCCGAATGGCGATGGAGCGTCTCAGTCTGTCTGCCCGAGCCTATAGCCGCATTCTGAAAGTGGCTCGAACGATAGCCGATCTTGCCGGTTCTCCTCGCGTTGAAGTCGACCATTTGGCTGAAGCTATCAGCTATCGGCAGTTGGATAGAGGCGATTGGGGTGAGCGGTGAGCGTGTAAAATAGTATTCGCTACAACCCTCTTGAAAGGAAAGAACACTGCTCGTGGAGTCTGCTTAAAAACCGAAATGCGTCATAACGGAATATATGTTAACAGATGTCATAAATCATGACAAATTCCTTTACAAGACTCGCGTATTTGAAATGAGAGACGACTCCAGCCTGAATACGCCCTGATTTTTCGCATTTTGCAATATATTGACTGTCAGATAATTACGCGATTATAATCAAATGAAGACATAAATTCACGTGATGAAACGATGCAATCTCAGTCATTTTACCACGCAATCTGCATGAGATTACGGCCTAAGATGATGCAGATAGCCGTGCAATATGCGTCAAGTTGCGACGCTTGGAGGGCTTATCTGCATTTCAAGGTGGCCGGAATGAGGGTATCGAAACCATAAAATGGCTTCGCATAAGCACAGAATGCGAATTTTCATTTCTGTTTGGTCGTGGAGAAAAGTGTTAAAAACAAGGAAGGAAGTTGACAGTTTTCATGCATGAAAAGGTTTCAGGGGAGAACGAAACTTAAAGGTTTTCATGGGATAGCTGCTGGTAATATAATCGTGTTTTCTCTTCTATTTGAGGTTTCACCATCCCGTGGATAGGCATGTCATGGCTTATTCTTCGGCGAATATCCGTGCTGTTGAAATCATAGAGGGGCGTATCAACGAGCGTGACACTCGGCGGGAGTTGCTCGGCACATAGCGGCGAATGCTTGCGCGGATAGATGATGATGGGGTAGTGAAGGAGAATTTCCTGATGGTTTTTCCAGCGGTCGAAAGCTGCCCAGTTGTCAGAACCCATGATGAGAGTGAACGCCTTTTCGGGATAGGTTTCATGGAGTTTGCAGAGTGTATCGTAGGTGTATGAGGGTTTGGGCAGGCGGAATTCAAAGTCGCAGGCAATGAGGTTAGGCTCGTCTGCAAGGGCAAGTCGTGTGAGTTCTAAACGCTGATTGTCGGCCAAGAGGTCATCGGCCATGCGCTTAAAGGGATTGAGTGGCGAGACCATGAACCATATTTCGTCAAGCCGGGTGTGCTGAAGCAGCGTCTTTGCCAACGAAATATGGCCCATATGTATGGGGTTGAACGAACCGCCGTAGATACCTACTTGGGATTTAGGATGCTGTTTTTCGGCCACTTTTATCTGTTGTTCAGGAATGAAATGAGCAGTTTGTGCGTCTCTTGTTTGGCCGTTTCGAGGTCGTCGTTGACAACGATACGGTCGAATTTCGGTGCGAAAGAGAGTTCGTAATTAGCTTTGGCTAAGCGTTGTTCGATAACTTCCGGGAGGTCGGTTCCACGCCCGTTGAGGCGTCGGCGCAGCTCTTCTATCGACGGAGGTTGCACGAAAATGCTCATCGCTCGGTCGCCATAGAACTGCTTGATGTTGCATCCGCCTTTCACATCAACGTCGAAAACCACGTTTTCTCCACGTTCAATCTGGTCTTCAACCTGTGATTTCAGCGTGCCATAGAAGCGGTCTTTGTAGACTTCTTCATATTCCAAGAACTCTCCGTTTGCTATCTTCTGTTTGAATTCTTCAGGCGTAAGGAAGAAGTATTCCACACCATTCTGCTCCGTTCCCCGCGGTGCTCGGCTCGTGCAGGAGATAGAGAAATGGAGGTTAAGTTCGGGATGTTCCTTCATCAGCCATTGCACAATGGTGCTCTTTCCAGAGCCCGAAGGAGCGCTGAAGATAAGGAGTCTGCCCGTAGACCCACCCCTTCCCTCCCAAAGGGAGGGTGTGTCTGCTTGCGAAAGACTTGCTGATTTGTTGTCAACGGAGGGCATATTATCGTTTTCTTTCATTTTGTTTCTGATTTTATCTAACACGAAATGAAGTCTTAAAAAGACGTCATCATTGCTGAAACGCAATACGGTAAAGCCTTTGGTGGCAAGCCATCGGCTTCGCTCTTCGTCTTTTCTCTGTTGTTCTTCTGTGAGATGATAGTCGCCATCTAACTCTATAATGAGCCTGCGGGAGAGGCAGACGAAGTCGGGTATATAGTCGAACATAGGGTGTTGTTGTCTGAAATGTGCTCCCAACTGATTGCCTTTTAGGTATTTCCACAGCGTCCGTTCTGCTTCCGTTGGCTGACTTCTCATTCGCTTCGCCTGTTGAAGTAGCAGATGATAGGTGGCATCATCGTTTGTCTCGTAGCGGTATTTCATGTATGAAGTAATTGAGATGATGCATTAAAGACAATGCAGTTATGTCAAAAGAAAACTCACGAATAACCTTTTCCAAGTATGTTCTCCCTCCCTTCGGGAGGGCCGGGGTGGGTTACTTACAGCGCATTCAGCACCTGTTCCTTTATCTGTTCCAACTCATCCTTCATCTTCACGACGATGTTCTGCATTTCAGCCTGGTTGCTTTTACTGCCGGTCGTGTTGATTTCCCGACCCATTTCCTGGGCTATGAAGCCAAGTTTCTTGCCTACACCATGGCCTTCTTCGTTCATCGTTTCACGGAAATACTTCAGGTGATTGGTGAGTCTTTGCTTCTCTTCGCTGATGTCTAATTTCTCAATATAATAGATAAGCTCCTGCTCCAAGCGGTTCTTGTCGTAGTCAGCACTTGGGATTTGTTCGAGTCCTTTAATGATATTCTGGCGTATTTTCTCTATACGACTCTTCTCATAAGGCTCGATTTGGGAGAGCAGATGCTCAATGTTGTCCACCTTTTCATTGAATTTCTGCTGCAGGGCAGCACCTTCTTGCTTGCGGAAAGCGACCAAAGCATCTATGGCTTGGCCTATAACTTGCGAGGCAACTGTCCACTCTTCGTCGGTAAGTTCTTCTGTATCGGTCTTTGTGGTGACGTCAGGGAGGTTTAAAAGTGTGGCATACCAATCGGTAGGCTCAGGGATTCCTGTCTGTGCGGAGATAGCTTTTATCTGCTTATAATAGTTCTCAACGAGTGCAGTATTAATGGGAGCAGCGTCAACAACGGCATCTTTTTCAATCCAAATCGCAAAGTCTACCTTGCCACGTTCAAGGCTTTTGGCCACTGTCTGGCGTATTTCCATTTCCTTTTCACGGTAGAGTGGTGCAATACGGGTAGAGAGATCCAATGCCTTACTGTTTAGAGATTTAATCTCAACATTAATCTTCTTTTCCTTAAAGGTCACGACAGCTTTGCCGTAACCCGTCATTGACTGTATCATAATTAGAACGCGTTAAATTTCTGCAAAAGTACGAATTTTGCGGGAAAAAAGCGTAAATTTGCATTTTATTTAGAATATATTTTTCATCTATGTCGTGTATATTGCACATTGAAACGAGTACCGATGTGTGCTCGGTTGCCGTCAGTAATGACGCAGAATGTATTTTCAACAAGGAAGACTACAGTGGCCCGCATCACAATGAGACCCTTGGTGCCTTTGTCGATGAGTCACTTTCTTTCATTGACAGCCATGGTTTGAAGCTTGATGCAGTAGCAGTGAGCTGTGGACCAGGGTCATATACAGGACTTCGTATAGGGACTTCGATGGCTAAGGGCATTTGTTACGGTCGCGATGTAAAGTTGATAGCCATACCGACTCTTGAGCTTTTGGCTGTTCCCGTGTTGCTCAATGAACACCCACAAGAGGAAGATGCACTGCTCGTTCCGATGATTGATGCCCGCCGAATGGAAGTTTATGCACAGGTGTTTGACCGTGCATTGCATGAGGTTCGTCCTATTCAGGCCGATATTGTGACTGCCGAAACTTATAAAGAATACCTTGATAAGGGTGTGGTTTACTTCTTTGGAAACGGTGCAGGCAAGTGTATGAACGAGATTAATCATCCTAATGCCCGCCTTGTGGAAGGCATTCAACCTCTTGCCAAGAATATGTTTCCATTGGCAGATAAGCGCTTTGCCGAGGGAAAGTTTGAGGATGTGGCCTACTTTGTGCCGTTATATTTGAAAGATTTCGTTGCTAAAATGCCAAAGAAACAGCTGTGATTATGAAGATTGAAGGATTGGATTACAACACACAACGTGAGAAACTCGCCATGCCCGAGTATGGACGTGAGGTGCAGGATATGGTGAATCTCTGCGTCACCTTAAAGACAAAGGACGAGCGTCAGGCCTGTGCTGAGACGATTGTTGCTATCATGGAACGCATGTTTCCACAGAGCAAGGAGGGCAATGACTATCAACAGAAGCTCTGGGATCACTTGGCAATAATGAGCGATTTCAAGCTTGATATTGACTGGCCTTATGATATCAGTGAGGCCAATAAGATTACCTCAAAGCCTGAACCGATGGAGTATCCGATGAAACGGATACCGGTACGCCACTACGGACACGTCCTTTTTGAAGTTTTCGAACGGCTCAAAGAGATGCCGAACGGCGAAGAACGTGATGAACTTATACGTCTCACTGCAAATCAGATGAAGATGGATTTGATGACATGGAGCCATGGTTCAGCTGCTGACGAGAAGGTAGCTGACGACCTTGCACGCTTCACTGACGGTAAGGTTCAACTCAATCTGAATGATTTTGTGTTTAATAAAATCACGGAAAAACCCGTTGTTAATACCCCTAATAAGCGTAAGAAAAAATAGCCTATGGAGTCATTCATCATCGAAGGTGGCCATCGGTTGAAAGGCACTATCACACCACAAGGCGCCAAAAACGAGGCACTTGAAGTCATTTGCGCTACGCTGCTGACGACAGACCCCGTGCGAATTAAGAATGTTCCGGAGATACTTGATGTCAACAATCTCATCAAGTTGTTGCAGGAAATCGGGGTGAAGGTGACGCGACATGCCCAAGGTGATTTCACTTTTCAGGCCGATGCGCTCAATCTTTCCTTTCTTGACAGCATGGAATTTGTGCGGAAATGTGCCTCACTTCGTGGAAGTGTGCTCATGATTGGCCCACTGTTGGGGCGCTTCGGCAAGGCAACCGTGGCCAAACCCGGCGGAGATAAGATTGGACGTAGACGCTTGGATACTCATTTCTTGGGTTTCAAAAGTCTTGGAGCAAAGTTTGTTCGTGACCCCGAACGCGATGTATTCCAAATCCAGGCACACCGACTGAAGGGTAGTTATATGCTGCTTGACGAGGCTTCGGTTACGGGAACAGCCAATATAATCATGGCAGCGGTGATGGCAAAAGGCACAACAACGATTTATAATGCAGCCTGCGAGCCTTATATTCAGCAGCTATGTCATTTGCTGAATGGTATGGGGGCCAACATCAGTGGTATTGCCAGCAACCTCTTGACGATAGTAGGTGTCGACAAGTTGCATGCTGCAGAGCACTCCGTTCTGCCCGATATGATTGAAGTCGGCTCGTTTATTGGCATGGCAGCTATGGTGGGTGACGGCGTTCGTATTAAGAATGTGTCACTCCGAAACTTAGGAATTATCCCTGATGCCTTTAGGCGTTTGGGCGTAAAGATACAGGCTGAAGGTGATGACTTGTTTGTTCCTCGTCAGCCACATTGCGTTGTTGACTCGTTTATCGACGGCACAATTATGACTTTGGCCGATGCTCCTTGGCCCGGACTTACCCCCGACTTGATTTCCGTTCTCTTGGTAGTTGCCACACAGGTGCGTGGCTCTGTGCTCATTCATCAGAAGATGTTTGAGAGCCGTTTGTTCTTTGTTGACAAACTTATTGATATGGGAGCGCAGATCATTCTATGTGATCCTCATCGGGCAGTTGTCATTGGACACGACCACAAGATGAAGCTCCGTGCGGGGCGAATGACCAGTCCTGACATCCGTGCAGGTATTGCTTTGCTGATTGCAGCCATGTCAGCTGAGGGTACAAGTCATATAGCAAATATTGCGCAGATTGACCGTGGTTATGAGAATATTGAAGAGAGATTGAACCAGATTGGGGCATGTATCAGGCGAGTAGATGATTAAACAGGAAGACGTTTATAAGATAGGAAAGCTTGGGAAACCCCATGGAGTGAAAGGCGAGTTGTCGTTCCTTTTCAGCGATGATGTGTTTGATCGCGTCGACGCTGACTATCTTGTGCTTGATATCGATGGTATTCTTGTGCCGTTTTTCATGGAGGAATACCGCTTCAAGAGCAACGAAAAAGCACTCGTGAAGTTTGTAGATATCGGCTCAGAAGAGCGTGCCCGACAGCTCACCGGTTGTGAGGTTTTCTTCCCACGTAACCTTTCCGACAGCGATGATGAACATGTTTCGTGGGCTGAAATCATTGGTTTCGCAGTCATTGATAAGCAGAATGGACAGGTTGTCGGACACATCAAGGCTATTGATGACACCACAATCAATACGCTTTTTGAAATAGAAACCACTGCAGGCAACGACATCTTGCTTCCTGCCCACGAGGAGTTAATCCACGAAGCCGACATGCAACGGCGGGAAATCAGAATGTCAATTCCCGATGGTTTGCTCGACTTATAACTCCAAGATGATAGAAATGGAAAAGAAAAAACAACAGATATGTATCCTCGGTTCTACCGGAAGTATCGGCACACAGGCCCTCGATGTCATTCGACAGCACAGTGATCGCTACGAGGTCTATTGTCTTACAGCCAACAACAGTGTAGAGAAACTGGCTCAGCAGGCACGGGAATTCAAGCCGGCAGCAGTCGTTATAGGCAATGAGGCCCATTATGAGACGCTGCAAGAGCTGCTCCGTGACGAACCGGATATCAAGGTCTATGCCGGCAAGGAGGCCTTGGAACAGATTGTTTCTGCCGAACCTATCGACATGGTTCTGGCTTCCATGGTTGGCTTTTCGGGGCTTGTTCCAACCATCAATGCCATTAAAGCCCATAAGAAGATATGCTTGGCAAACAAGGAAACGCTTGTTGTTGCAGGCGAATTGATTTGCAGTTTGGCCAAAGAAAACCATGTACCTATCCTGCCGGTCGACAGCGAACACAGTGCAATCTTCCAGAGTATAGTCGGTGATGCAGATAATGAAATCACGAAAATCCTGCTCACTTGCTCGGGCGGGCCATTCAGAAAGTTCAGCCATGAGCAGCTCAAGACGGTCACAGCTGCCGATGCTTTGAAGCATCCTACATGGGATATGGGGGCCAAGATAACGATAGATTCAGCCTCACTGATGAATAAAGGCTTTGAAGTTATGGAGGCCAAATGGCTCTTTGGCGTGCCCGCTGACCGCATACAAGTGTTGATTCATCCGCAAAGTATCGTTCACAGTGCCGTTGAATTCATTGATGGAGCGGTGAAAGCACAGTTAGGTGTGCCCGATATGCGCCTGCCTATCCAGTATGCTTTCTCTTTCCCGGAGCGATTACCCCTTAGCGGTGAGCGCCTCGACCTCTTCAAACAGCAATGCTTGGAGTTCTTCGAACCCGACATAGAGAAGTTCAAATGTCTTGCTTTGGCCTATGAAGCTATCAACAAAGGGGGCAATATGCCGTGCATACTGAATGCTGCCAACGAGGTGGCGAATGCTGCTTTCCAACGTGATGAGTGCTCATTCCTCGGCATGGCTGACGTGATAGAGAAGACCATGCAGCAGGCAACATTTGACAACGACCCCAATCTTGACATTTATCTGAAGACTGATGCCGAGGCACGAGCTATAGCCCGAAGCCTCATTTCGAATGCAGTGGCAGTCTGAAGTCATTAATCTTGAATTTTAAAACAGTAAATAAATAATGGAAATCATATTTGTAAAGGCATTGCAGTTCGTTCTTGCAATCTCCCTGTTAGTGCTGCTCCACGAAGGCGGACACATGTTTTTTGCCAAGCTTTTCGGTATAAGAGTAGAGAAATTCTATGTTTTCTTTGATGTCAGCATAGGCAAGTGGGGAGGCAGTCTGTTCCATTTCAAACCTAAAAGCAGTGATACCGACTATGGCATGGGGTGGCTTCCGCTGGGTGGCTACTGCAAGATTGCCGGTATGATAGACGAGAGTTTCGACACCGAACAAATGGCCAAGCCAGCTGAACCGTGGGAGTTTCGCACGAAACCTGCATGGCAACGCCTGCTGGTGATGATTGGCGGAGTCACCGTTAACTTCTTCCTTGCACTCTTTATCTATTCAATGATCATGTTCGTTTGGGGCGAAACCTATGTCCAGATGAAAGACATGAAGCAGGGAATGGTGTTTAATGAGGAGGCAAAAAGCTATGGTTTCAAAGACCACGACATTCTTGTGGGCACTGAAAAGGGGCAGTTCAAGGACTTCAGTGCCGATATGTTCCGCGCACTTTCAAAGGCGACACGTGTTGATATCATTCGAAATGGCAAGCCAAAGAGCCTTTCTCTCTCCGGAGATATTAATCTTCTGGACATGATTAAAAGCACTCCGGCTTTCTGTAGGCCTTATCTTCCAGCAACAGTCGACTCTGTTATCCCTGGCGGGCCGGGCGAGAAGCTTGGCTTGAAGAAAGGAAACAAGATCCTTGCCCTTAATGGTGTGAAGATTACTTCAGCCAATCTGTTCCTTGATGAGCTAAGCAGATTGAACGATGAACTGGCAGCTTGCAAGACACATGCCGACAGTATGAAGGTGCGGACGGTACAGTTGGTTTATCAGGCCGACAAGATTGACACGGCAAAAATCGTGCTTACACCTGATTTGAAACTTGCAATTGCATTCCCAAGTGTGCAGAATCTCTATGTCGCTACCCACAAGAGCTATGGCTTCTTAGCCAGTTTCCCGGCAGGAGTTGCTTATGGTTGGGACGTCTTGAAGGGCTATGTGAGCGACATGAAGTATATCTTTACGGCCGATGGTGCCAAGAGTCTTGGCGGTTTCGGTTCCATTGGAAGCCTCTTCCCCTCATCATGGGACTGGTATCTCTTCTGGAAAATGACAGCCTTCTTAAGCATTATCCTCGCCTTTATGAATATACTGCCGATCCCTGCACTTGATGGTGGGCATGTTCTTTTCCTCATCTACGAGATCATTACGGGTCGTAAACCGAGTGAAAAGTTCATGATACGTGCCGAATATACAGGCGTAACCATCCTCATTCTGCTGATGATTGTGGCCAATCTTAATGATATATTGAGGTGGTTGGGGTATATGTAAGCGAGACCTCCCCCAGCCCTTGACACCCACCCCTGGCCCCTCCCGAGGGGAGGGGAATGTGAGATAGCGAGACCTCCCCCAACCCTTTGCTTTCCTCGTTTCGCTTACTCAACGAACAGCGACCTACGGTTCCCAAGGAGGGGGGCATTTCTTTGTGGTCTTTCATGATTATGCATTATGCATTGTGCACTATGAATTATCTCAAGGGGAGCATTTCCTTGCGGTCTTATAAGCAAGAGTTCGGTGGTTTTTTAAGCCACTGCAATATAGCTACTGATAATACTTAATTATGAATTTAAAGAAGAATCTTGATCTATGAAACGTTTTTTTGCAAGCCTTTCAGGGCTTATTCCTTTTCTGGTTCATGCGCAGTTGGCGGTTGTCGAGGCACCCGATACAACACTGTTGAGCGGTAGTATGTTCACGAACGAAGCCCAACCGTTGGAGAAACTCGCGTTCAATCGCAAGGGAATAGCCACCTACAACAATCCGTCTTTGAAAGAGAAAGCGCAGATACAACTGTTGCTTGCCGATGGAAAAACTTACTGTATAGTGGTTGAACCGGGCAAGACGCAGCGGCTGAAGCTTACGCGTGGCAAGGGCGGAAAGCTGCAGGCACAGTATAAGGGCGCCAACATTGTCCTGTCACAGCTGTTGAATGAACTCGCAGCTTTCGTGCCCGAAAAGAATGCGGCCTATGAAATGGCCAATCGAAGTGTGGACACTATCAGCTTCGCCGAGGCTCATCGGCGTCTTGACGAGCGTTATCATCGCCTCGTGAAAATAGCTGGTGAACTCGGAACTCCCGACGAACGGGCACGTCATCTGCGCGATGTTGAATTAGCTTATCTGTCTAATCGTCTCCTCCTTTTATCTGATGAAGACTATCAACATCAGCGTGATCCCAATGAAGATAAACGTTACATGGCGTTGATTAACGACATCAATCCTGATGATACGGCCTATATACAACGCGGACTGACCGACATGTTTGTGCGCAGCAAAATACCGTTTTCAGTGATGCAGGAGGCTACAGTTGGCAGCTATGGTGAGGCATATCTGAACGCTGTTGATGCTCATGTGCACAATCCTCACGTGCGTTCTTTCCTCATGGAAGGCCTTGTTGGTGCGATATTGGGACAGATGCCTGCCAATGAGGTAGAGTCATTCTGGGCCGTCGTGAAAGCCAAGGCTGCCCCTGAAATCGTGCAGAAGTATCAGCATGTTGTTGATGCACAGCGCGCCACAAAACCTGGTGTGAAGTGCCCGGATATCACATTTTCGGATGCCGAAGGCAAGAAACACCACCTTAGCGACTATTTCGGCAAGGTGCTTTATATCGACCTTTGGGCCACTTGGTGTAAGCCTTGCCTTGCTGAAATCCCTGCCCTTGCAGCACAGGTTGAGCATTATAAGAACGACAATCGCGTGCAGTTCATCAGCATCAGCCTTGACAAGAGCCGCGCTGCATGGTTGACCCGCCTGCAGAAAGACCGTCCGCAGTGGCTCCAGTTCAATGCCAACGATGAGGAAAACACCGTTATCTCCGCGGCTTTCAGCGTGATGTCAATTCCTCGTTTCATTCTGATTGCAGCCGATGGTACTGTGCTTGATGCTGAAGCTTTCAGGCCTTCTGACAAGGATTTTCAAAAGAAGTTAGAGGGCTTGTTGCAATAACTTCGTGCCCGTCTCCCTATTTCTTTGCCCCCTTGAGACTTTTTCTTGAGGGGGCTTTTGTGTCTGCATATCTTGTCATATAGGTTAACAAACTTTAAGAAAAAACTCAAAAAACCTGACAGTTGATAGGCAACGGACTTTCAATGAGCCTGACTTTGTCTGCTCATTTCAGCCTTGAAGTGTTGCCATCTCCATCAAATGGTCTTGCGTTTTGCGTCATATGACGCAGTGTTTTGTGGCATATCAGCATGTAATATGATGCAGATTACGTGCAGACATGCGTCCTATTGTACAGGCCTTTGCTGCAAAACATGAAAAAAGGGAAAGCACTTGTGCACTTTCCCTAAGGCAAAGATAATGAATTTTAGAGGCGAATGCAAATCCAATGTGAAAATAAACAACAAATCTCCGCATTGCCTTGAGCTTCTCCATGCTGTTTTGTCAGCATCGAAGTCCATGGCGGTTGACTTTTGGAATGTTGCATGTTGCTTGTTGATTAGAGACTTTGTCATCGGCTGTTCAATAAGTAGGAAGATGTTGCATGACATGTTGCTTTCTGCTTGTTGCATTGGAAATCATCGTTAGGTAATAAACAGAACTTCATCAGACAAGGGGGAGAAGAAGACGGTTTTCCTCCTTTTTCTTCCTCGTTTCTTTCTTTTTATCCAAAAATATACGTACTTTTGCCCATGTCTTCATTGTGCCATGTGAGCTGTGTCAGGCTTGCCTGCCTATGGGACAGGATTTGAAAAAGAAGATTGGAAAGCGCTGAAAAGGAACGAATGAAATATAGGTTGTTCATGATCATGATGCTTGTCGGCATGTCGCTGCAGTTGAATGCCCAGACAAATACCGTCGGGAAACGCCCCGGAAGCGTGCTCCCTGAGGATCGGGATGTCGATATGGATGATCCTACTTTCGTGCCTATGGTGCGCGTTGGAAAGGTGCTTCAGGGGCGCGACTCTATCCAGTATGTCGAGCTCAACAATATATATGTCTACCCACAGCCCGTGTTTGAGAATGCACAGCAGCGCATGGCCTACAATCGGTTGGTGTATAATGTGAAGAAAGTACTGCCGATAGCCAAGGAAGTTAACCGCATCATCATCGAAACCTACGACTATATTCAGACGCTTCCCAATAAGAGAGCCAAGGACGCTCACTTGAAATATGTGGAGAAAAGCATTAAGGAAGAGTACACACCACGCATGAAAAAGCTGACCTATCAGCAGGGAAAGCTGCTTATCAAATTGGTTTATCGCGAGTGTGGAAGTTCGGCTTACGGCACATTGCAGGCGGTGTTGGGCCCTGTCCGTGCGGGTTTCTGGCAGGCTTTCGCTTGGACTTTCGGTGCTTCTTTGGCTAAGAAATACGATCCGAACGGCGTTGACCGACTCACCGAACGCGTGGTGTTGATGGTTGAAGCAGGTCAGTTATAACAGGAAAAATGAAGAAATCAATGAAAATAACGCTTGGAGTTGCTGTGGCTGTATTGGCTATAGGCGGGCTCCATTACTACAAAAATGCGGATAGCAAGGTGCAGAATATCGAGGAAACCGAGGAGGTTGCGAAGGTAAATCCAGTGGGGCCGTTGTTCAATGCCGATAGTGCTTACGCCTTTACAAAGGCACAATGCGACTTCGGACCACGCGACATGAACAGTCGGGGGCATGATCTTTGTGGCGAATGGATTGTCAGTAAGTTCAAGGAATATAGCTGTAAGGTGACCACGCAGACTGCAACGCTCGCGGGATATGACGGCACAAAGCTGCGCAGTCGTAACATCATGGCGAGCATTAACCCTGAGGCGACGACGCGAATACTGCTTTGTGCGCATTGGGATACCCGTCCGTGGGCAGACAACGACCCTGACAGTGCGAACTGGCGGAAGCCTATTCTTGCTGCCAATGATGCTGCAAGTGGGGTTGCCGTGATGCTCGAACTGGCACGGATTATCCAGAAAAGCAAGCATGAAAAGGCGTTTAACAAGCAGTTGGGCATTGACTTCGTTTGCTTTGATGCCGAAGATTGGGGCACTCCTCAATGGGCAAATGTGGCCGATAATGCCGATAGCTGGGCGCTTGGTGCACAGTATTGGAGCAAGAACCTGCCGCAGGGTTATGAGGCACGTTACGGCATCTTGTTAGACATGGTGGGTGGCGTTGGTGCCAAATTCTACCGTGAAGGCATGTCAATGCAATATGCTCCGGAGATTGTAAAGAAGGTTTGGCGCGCTGCACGTGAAGTAGGATTTGGCAGTTACTTCCCTAAGGAAGACGGCGGAATGATTACCGATGACCACGTGCCTGTTAATCAGTTTGCCAAGATTCCAACGATAGATATTATCCCATACTATCCTGATTGTCAGCAAAGTAGCTTCGGACCAACATGGCATACGCTTGCCGACAACATGGAAAATATTGATAAAAACACGCTGAAAGCTGTCGGGCAGACACTTGTCCAGGTGATATACAAGGAGAAATAGGTGGCAGGTTACTGCTTCAGATGCGCAAACAGGGATACATTGAACATGTATCCCTGTTTATGCATTCAATCGTTTTAAGTGATTTGAAATGGCATCATAACCTATAGGTAATTGCTTTTTGGCTTCTTAAAACCTAACGGAGGCCTTCTCTTTTACGCCTCGCATCACCCTCAGCCAGTTGCCGCCCCATATCTTCTCAATATCAGTCTCACTGTATTTTCGGCGGAGAAGCTGGATGGTGAAATTGATCATCTCGGACGCATCGGCCATTCCCTTGATGCCACCATCGCCATCAAAGTCGGTTCCTACGCCCACATGGTCTATTCCCATGATGTCGATAGCATGTTCAAGATGAGCCACGGCATCGAGGATTGAGGCCTCACCTTCTTTCTTGAGAAAGCCATGATACATCGTGGTTTGAGCCACACCGCCCTTTGCTGCAAGTGCACGTAGCTGGTCATCGGTGAGGTTACGCGGTACATCACACAGCGCTTTGCAGTTGCTGTGGCTGCAAACAATCGGCGTGGTGCTGATGTCTAAGGCATCATAAAAACTCTTTTCACCGCCATGACTGAGGTCAACCATGATACCAAGTCGGTTCATTTCGTGGATTACCTGCTCGCCGAAAGCGCTCACTCCGCCGTGAGTACCCGTGCCTCGGGCACTGTCGCAGATGGCATTGTCACCGTTGTGGCACAGTGTGATATAAGTAATACCGCGCTTTGCAAAGTGTTCTACGTTTGCAATGTCATTCTCAATGGCCAATCCGTTCTCTATTCCAAGCATGATACTCTTGCGTCCCTGCGCTTTATTCAGATAGAGGTCGTCAGGTGTCCGAGCGATAGAAATGTAGGCTTTCTCACGCTTAACGATAGCTTCTATCTGGTCGAATATGCTGTCAGCATACTGCTTTGGAGACATGCCTTCAGGGATTTCGCCGGGCTTCGGGTGTTGAGGCAGATAGGCAACCATCGTCACTGCATCGTGTCTCCCGTCGTTCATTTTGTGCAGATCATAAAGGATTCGCGGGTCTCTTTGTTCGAAATGAATGCCTTGGGAAAAGAACATCGGTGTGTCACAATGGCTGTCAAAGGTCAGCATATGACTGTGCAGGCGTTTTGCTTTGCTGAATTCTGCACTGCGTTCCGTAAGCCATTGGAAGAGTTTCAGCCCCTCTTCTTCGAGCCATTCGGGATGCCATTGCACACCGATAATTGCCTTTTGTTCGCTGCTTTCCATAGCCTCAATGATGCCATCGGGTGCAGTTGCGGTGATATGGAACTTTTCTCCGCATTCAGCTACAGCCTGATGATGGAACGAGTTGACGAAAGTGCGCGTGCCATAGAGGGCTGCCAATATGCTGTTTTCCTGTATGGTGATGCTGTGTGTAGGCTCTTCGCGCTCAGCGTCTTGTCCGTGTTTCAGCGGTGTTTTGATGTCTTGTGTAAGCCTTCCGCCTAAAGCAAGTGCCAGCGTTTGCATGCCTCGGCAAGTTCCAAGCATAGGAATTTGTCGGTTATAAGCTAATCTTGTGAGCAGCAGTTCGGGCAGATCGCGCTCGCGGTTGATATGATGAAGTGCTTGAAGAGGCTCCTCCCCGCTCCACAACGGGTTGTAGTCGGCTCCGCCGGTAAGCACAAGTCCGTCAATACGGTCAAGCGTATTGATGAGTACATGGCGGTCGGATATGGGGGGAATGATAACAGGTGTGCCTCCTGCTTTTACGATTTGGCGATAGTAGACACTGCGAATTGTGGCGTCACCGTCGGCATAATTCGCCGTAATGCCAATCATCGGACGATGTTCGGCCTCTGGAAATGTGGAATATATCTCATCAAGATAGGTCCCGAGTTGAAATCTGTTCGTCATTTTCTCTGTACAAATGTAACATTCAAATCATTAGTTTTCATCGATAGGAACGGGTATTTCGCGCTTGATGCTCTGCTCAAGTGAGATCAGAGTTTCGGTCGAAACGACGCCCGGAATGCTTTGTAATTGGTTGTTGAGCAAGTCCATCAGCTGCTCGTTGTCTTTGGCATAGAGCTTTAAGAGCATCGTGTAGGGGCCGGTTGTAAAGTGACATTCCACGATTTCGGGAATGCCGATGAGCCGTTTCACCACGTCTTTATACATGCTTCCACGCTCAAGATTGAGTCCTACATAGGTACAAGTGGAGTAGTTGAGGCTCTTCGGATTGACATCAAAACCACTACCCGTGATGGCGCCATTCTCCATGAGATGCTGCACCCTTTGGTGGATGGCAGCACGCGAAACGCCACAAGCTTCGGCCACATCTTTAAATGGAATGCGTGCATTTTTAGAAAGAATGCTCAGTATTTTCTTATCAAGTGTATCGATCTTATCCATATTTCACATCGTTGTTTGTTATTCTGTTCAATACAATTACATTCTGATAGCAAATATAGATAATATTATTTGAACAGACAATAAAATGCGCAGAAATCTTTCAATTCCTGCGCATTCTGTAAATCATGTGGATGATTTTATTTCTCGATATCTACTAACTCAACTGTGAAGACGAGGGTAGAGAAAGGCTTAATCTGGCCTGCTTGTCGACCGCCATAACCCAAATTCTGTGGTATGCAAACTTCCCATTTACTGCCAACAGGCATCATTGTGAGTGCTTCTGTCCAGCCTTTGATGACTTCATTGCATCGAAAGACATTGGTTTGGGGGTCGCGTTTGTAGCTGCTGTCAAAGACTGTACCGTCTATCAAGCGGCCTTCGTACTTCACTTTCACCTTGTCTGTCTCTTTCGGTTTAGGGCCGTTACCGGTGATGAGCACTTTATATTGCAGTCCGGAAGGCGTGGTCTGCATGCCTTCTTTCTGTGCATTGGTCTTCAACCAGTCTTCGTTTTCCTTCTTATAGGCGGCATTCCGCGTCTCAACGACATTGTCCATACGCTTGCGATAGAGTCTGGAAGCTTCGCTTTGTGCGAAGAATGTGGTATCATTCTGCAATGCAGCGGTGAAGCCATTGAGGAACATTGCACGCTGTATGGAGTCGTTTGAATCTTCGAAAGCCTGCTTCATGTTGGGCAGAATGCGGCTGTTCACCATCTCAGCAATCTGCATTCCGGCTACATAGGCCTTGAAAGCAGGATCTCCAACGCGTGACTGTGCTTCGCGAAATCCTTTCAGAAAGTCGGCCATATTCGTGGTGTCGACTTGGAAACTCTGCTGAAGATAGGGCACAAGACCGTCAGTTGCCGTCATACCAGCAAGGTAGCTGAGCGAGTCAGAAGCAGAAACAAGCTTCACTGCTGCTTGTTGTAAAGTGCTCATTGGTTTCTTCTTCTTGTCCTTTGCCTGTGTAGTAAGCGTTGCGCCCGCCATGAAGACGAGCGCAATAACTATGAGTTTTTTCATTGTCGAATGTTTTATTTGCTGCCTACCTTAACCAATTCAATCTTGAAGATGAGGGCAGAGAAAGGCTTGATCTGGCCTTGTTCGCGGTCGCCATAAGCCAAGTTTTGGGGAATATAAACTTCCCATACAGAGCCGGCAGGCATGTGAACGAGTGCATCTGTCCAGCCTTTGATGACTTGGTTGGCTTTCAAAGTGATGGGTTCTCCGCGCTTATAGCTGCTGTCGAAAACCTTTCCGTCGATTGTTTTGCCTTCATAGTTGACAACAACTGTAGAAGTATCCTGTGGCATTGCACCCTTTCCTTCCTTGATAACCTTATATTGTACGCCCGAAGGTAAGGTCTTTACGCCTGCTTTATTCTTGTTGGCAGCCAACCATTTCTCACCGGCTACTTTGTTTGGGCCGTACTCTTTCTCCATGTTCTTGCTCTTGATAGCCATCATTTTGGTCTGTGCAAGCTGCTGTGCCTGCTCGGATGTCATCTTCACATCATTGTTCTTGCCCGTTGTTCCGGCAATGAAACCGGCCATGAAGTTCTTCAGTGAGATGCTCTTTGTAGAGTCCTGACCATACACTTCGCTGTTAATGCCCTTGATCATCTGGTTAGAAATCTGCTGACCTATCTGTATTCCGGCGTAGTAAGCAGCTGTTTTCTTGTCGTCACCAGCGTTGGCACCGTCGTTAAGACCTTTGATAAACTCGTCCATATAGGTAGTATCAATCTGCATACGACCTACGAGAAACTCTTTCAGTCCTTGAGACTGAGCCATACCCATGGCGTAGCTCATTGTGTCTACGTCGTTCTTCAAGTCGGCTTTTGGAGTTGAATTGCCACAAGCGGAGAATGTTGCGGCAGCAATAACCATAGTGGCTACAAATGCTAATTGTTTCATTTTCTAAGATATTATTTTATGTATTATTTCACTGTTACAAGCTCTACATCGAACACCAAGGCTGCAAACGGAGGAATGGATGCGCCTGCACCGCGCTCGCCATAGCCGAGGTTGTAGGGGATGAAGAAGCGATATTTGCCGCCTTCTTTCATCAGTTGCAGTCCTTCTGTCCAGCCGGCAATCACTTGGTTGAGTGGGAATGTGGCGGTTTGACCGCGGTCATACGACGAATCAAACTTCGTTCCGTCTATCAATGTGCCTTCGTAATGGCATTCAACCGTATCAGTAGCCTTCGGACTTTTACCGTTTCCTTCGCGCAATATCTGGTATTGCAGCCCCGAAGCTGTCGTGATGATACCCTCTTTCTTGCCGTTCTCTGCGAGGAATTTCTCGCCTTCAGCCTTGGCAACCTTGCCCTTTTCAGACGCTGCAGCCTGCTGTTTGGCCTCTTGTTTTGCAAAGAATTCCTGCACAAGTTGCTGTGCTTCAGCCTCATCTAACTTCAAGTTGCCGGCGATAACGTCTTTAATGGCCTGTGCAAAATCGTCAATATTAAGTTCTGCGGCACCCATCTGCGACAACTGTCTGCCGATACCGATGCCGAGTGCATAGCTTACTTTATCCATAAAATGCTAAGTTAGTTGTTATAATTCATGAAATATTTCGAAATCACGTGCAAAGATAGCAGAATAAAACTGAATAGAGAAGAAACGATGCTTTAATTTTATTAAAATGCAATCAGCTTCACATAATTTTTATATATATTTGTAACATGAATGCAACAAAACAGGACTGATGCCCTGATGCAGTATCAATAATAACATGGATTTATGAGAACCGAAGCTTCAAAAATTGTCTTCCTCACCGGCGCGGGCATGTCGGTTGAGAGTGGATTTAAGACGTTTCGCGGCAGTGACGGCCTTTGGGAGAACTATCCTGTGGAGCAGATTGCCACGCATCATGGCTGGGAAAACGACCCGACATTGGTGACTGACTTCTACAACATGCTGCGACGTAAGCTTTGGAATGCCTTGCCTAATGCGGGACATCGGCTCATTCGGTCGCTCGAACGGGATTACCAAGTGACTGTTATCACGCAGAATGTGGATAATCTACATGAGCGTGCCGGCTCTTCGCACGTCATTCATCTGCATGGGGAGCTATCAAAAGTCTGCTCAAGTCACGATCCCTATAATCCTCAATTCATTGAAGAACTGACACCTGAAAACAGTGATGTCGCCCCGGGAACATTGGCCAAGGACGGCAGTCTGCTGCGTCCTTTCATCGTTTTCTTTGGAGAAAGCGTCCCGATGATAGCGCCGGCAGCCCGCGAAGTGGCTTCAGCCGACATCTTTGTCATCATCGGGACGAGTCTTAATGTCTATCCTGCAGCAGGGCTTCTACAGTATTGCAAGCCCGACATTCCCATCTATCTCATCGACCCAAATCCTGTGAATGCAGGCGGATATCGGCATGTAAAGCAGTTGCAGATGGGGGCGAGTGAGGGAATGAAAGCATTGATAGAGAGCCTCCCTCAGGCCTCTTTCAAGGGGGAAGAGAGCCGAGCTTGAACTTTCATGCAATGTTGTTGAGAGTGTTGTTGTTTAGGAAATGGGATGCGACTTGTAAGTAGATAGGAATCAATTAGTTAAGACTTGCCTTGTAATTTGCGTCAGAATACACTGCAATCTGCGTCAAGTTATGGTGTCATTTGCATCAAGTTACGACGTGTTTTGCGTCAAGTTACAGCATAATATGAATGGAGTTGCAAATCGAGATGTTTGCCATTGAACGATAACCCCAGTCTTCCTGCTTTCTTTCCCGTTTGTTGTCACTGTGGATGCAGCCTGTCAGAAAGGTTCCTTTTCCCCCTTTTCATGGCGTTTTGTAATATTAGTTATGACGTATTTCGTTGCCGATGAGCACATGTTTATTTTGCTGTGGAATAAAAAGATGGCTGAAGATGTCTTTTATACAGAATATTTCTGTAATTTTGTTTTCGTGAGATTGTGATTACCGTCAGTGTTAATAATGTAGAAATATCTTTGCAATCTGCGTTAATATTAAGTCCGCAAGGATTTGTAAATTATCGACCTTATGTTAAAATTCAATAGCACTAATACGATAATGAAAAAGATTTTGCTTGCTGTGATATGTAGCCTGTTTTCGTTGCCAATGCTCTGTGAAGAGCATGATTTACAAGCTTTGCTACATAAACTTGATGATGCCATAGAGCAATCTGATGTCATTGAACAACAGCATAGAAAAGCTATAGAGAATTTGCTTAAGATGTTTGATGAAGCCGTGGACGACAAAATTAGGTATAAGTCTTGTTTAGACCTTTTCTTTCAGTATAAAAAGTGTAATCTTGATTCAATGTATATTTATGCTAAAGAAGGTTGGTTGTTGGCAAAGAAGATGGATGATGATGAGAAGATTCAAAGTTCAATGTTGAATGTTGCTGATGCTTATAAAAAGCTCGCCAGGTACGATGAGGCCTTGAATATTTTACAAAACATGGACAAAAACTATATCCGTACGCATGGCAAACAATATTACAATATGCTTCATGGAATTTATTTCTCTTTGCTGAAAGAGGGAAGGAGCAGCGAAGAACAAAGGTTTTATCGCCTTATGCAGCGTCGGTATAGAGATTCTATGGCTGTATATGAGAAGCCAAATTCAATGATGTATGTCTGTAATCAAAGTATGATTTTACGTTTAGATGGACAGTATGATCAAGCGATAAAGCTGTTTCGTCATTATGAAAAGGAACATCCTGACAGTATTTGGAATGACGCTTCGGCGTGTGCTGTGGCTTCTGAAGTATATGCTGCAGCAGGATATAAAGATAAGGGTATGCTGTATCTTGTAAAAGCTTCAATCCTTGATAAATTGTCGGGAAACAAGAGTTATACTGCCCTTCAGGACCTTTCCAGAATGCTCTATGAAAGAGGAGACATAGATCATGCCTATCGCTATATGATGGTTTGCATGAATGATATCATGCAAAGTAAAGCAAAGAGCAGACTGACCAATGTTGCCAGTTTTCTTCCAATTATTACAGCTGCTCATGATAAAGTGGTTGAGGAGAAGCGCACTACATTTATCATTTATATAATAACGCTTGTTTCTTTTCTTTTGGTGTTAGTGATTATGGTATTGCTTATCCTAAGACGGAATCGAAGACTATCTGTTTTGCGTCATGAACTGGAGTCGAAAAACACGAAACTACAGGAAAAGGATGTCTCTATAGAGGCTAAGAATAAGGAACTTGCTTTGTTAAATGATCAGCTTCAGGAAGAAAACAATATCAAGGAAGAGTATATTGCTCAACTGTTTAATATTTGTTCGATATATATTAATGATTTGGAAAACTATCGTCTTAGTTTACTCACAAAAATGAAAACGCATAAGACAAAGGAGTTACTTATAACCTTGGAATCACCTGTAGCATCAAAATATAAAAGAGATCTTTATCGTCTTTTCGATACCATATTCTTAAAGCTATTTCCTAATTTTATTTCCGACTTTAACAGTCTTATCACTGATGGGACAGTCTTTTTACCAAAGGAAGGTGAAATCCTTTCGCCTGAGTTGAGGATTTACGCGCTGGTTCGTTTAGGAATAACTGATAGTGTCCGTATATCTTCATTTCTTGGCTATTCCAAACAAACGGTATACAACTATCGCCAAAAGGTGCGTTCTCATATAGGTATTTCTCGTGACGAATTGATTGAAAAAGTAAAACTTTTATAGTAATAATACTTACCTAAAACTTACTTTTCTTTTGTCTTTAAAACTTGTAAGTTATTGATTATCAATAATAATATAACTCTAATACACTTACTTTATTTGAATATTGCTTGACTGTGAATAGATTTTAATGTAATTTTGCCTCAACGATAGACAATCTAATCTCTGTAACCTAATAATGAAAGAGAATACTACTAATATTAAATCTATGATGAAGAGAAAATCAAATTGTATTTGGCAAAGTGGATATTTGTTCCATTTGCTATGTATGGCAGGATTGCTCATTACTCCTACAAGTGCAGTTGCCTTGGGGTATGTACATGGTAACCTATCCTCTGTGTGTGCTGCTGCCCAAGATGGCAAGAAAATCAATGGGAAAGTCTCAGATGCCAACGGTGAGCCTCTCATTGGTGCCACGGTAATGGTTAAAGGAAGTACTATTGCTACTGTTACAGATATGGATGGTAATTTCCAATTAGATGTTCCTAATGGTGCAATACTCGTAATCTCTTATGTAGGTTATAATCAACAGGAGTTCAAGGTAGGCAATCAGCGTAGCTATAACTTCAAACTGGACGAAGATAGTAATACGCTGAACGAACTTGTAGTGATTGGTTATGGTCAGGTGAAAAAGAAAGACCTTACGGGTTCTGTAACGGCAATCAATCGCGATGATCTTAATAAAGGTGTGCAGAATACAGCTCAAGAGGCCCTTGTGGGTAAGATTGCTGGCGTGAATGTTATCACAAATTCGGGTGCCCCCGGAGCAGGTTCTACTATCAGAATACGTAGTGGTGCTTCGCTTTCTGCAAGCAACGACCCATTGATTGTTATTGATGGCGTTCCTGTTGATAATTCAACAATTGAGGGTGGAGGCAATGTTTTGGGTGGTATCAACCCTAATGATATAGAGACATTCACGGTATTGAAAGATGCTTCAGCTACGGCTATTTATGGTTCACGAGCTTCGAATGGTGTAATTGTGATTACTACCAAGAAGGGAAGTGAAAGCGGTATAAAGGTGAATTATAACGGAAATGTCTCTGTGGGTGTTATTGCCAAGCGTCTTACTCCGCTGACTGCTGACGAGTTTCGTAGCTTTGTGCCAACAGTAACTGGTGTACCTGCTGGTGTTTCATTTGGCACTGCAAATACTGATTGGCAAGATGAAATCTTCCGTACGGCTATTGGTACAGAGCACAATGTTTCGCTTTCAGGCAATGCGATGAAAAAAGCTCCGTATCGTGTTTCTGTAGGTTATACAAACCAGAGTGGTATCATTAGAACCAATCACTATAGCCGTTATACGTTTGATGGTGGTATTAATCCTACATTCTTTGATAATCATCTCACCGTTGGTTTGAAGCTGAAGGCTTCGTATGAAGATAATGCAATGGTAAGTGGCGATGTTGTAAATAATGCATTGCGGTATGACCCAACGCGTCCGGTTATGACTGGAGCAAGAGGTAGCAACACTCCTGGATTGGGAAATTTTATTTGGATGAATGGCAGTTCTCCAATGGCTATTCAGACTGATAATCCTGTGGCCCAACTTGAACTGCAGAAGTTCAACAATAAGCTATCCCGTGCGATTGGTAATGCAACGGTAAATTATAAAGTGCATGGTTTTGAAGACTTACAGTTGAACGCAAACCTTGGTTTTGATATTCTCAAAAGCATTTATACCAAGGATGTCCCAGATAAAGCAGGAATGATGTACACCTCAAACATGAAAGATGGTACAGGCTTAGATTATGATGGCACGCAGAATAAGCGCAACACGCTTTTAGACCTCTATGCCAATTATCGGCATGTGTTTGATAAGAAGCATGATTTCAGTGCAATGGTAGGTTATGGTTGGCAGCATTTCTGGAAGAAATACAATGATACCACACTTTCACCTTCAGGCAAAGAACTTTTCTCCCCCATCGCATTATGAGTCAGAATATTACTTGCTTTCTTTATATGGTCGTGTCAATTACACCTATGATGAAAAGTATATGTTAACAGCCACCTTACGTTCTGATGCATCATCACGTTTCGCAAAAGGTAATCGTTGGGGCTATTTCCCATCTGTTGCATTGGCATGGCGTGTGGGCAGTGAGGATTTTCTCAAGGACAACCGTGTCTTGAGTAATTTGAAATTGCGTCTGAGTTATGGTGAAACTGGTCAGCAGGATATCCTCAATGACTATCCTTATATGACCACCTTTACAATTTCTTATCCTGAGGCAAGCTATCGTTTTGGAGACAAATGGTATCGCACTTATCGTCCGAATACTTACGATACAGATATCAAGTGGGAAACAACAGCAACTTGGAATGTAGGTTTTGACTATGGTTTCTTGGATAACCGAATCTATGGAACTGTTGATTTGTATAAGCGTTATACAACAGACCTTTTGAATACTATCAACGTGATTTCAGGAACTAATTTCTCTTCTATTCTCACTACGAATATTGGTGAGATGAACAATAAAGGTATAGAGTTTTCTATCAATACACAACCTATCCGCACGAAAGATCTTACTTGGGATTTAGGACTCAACTATACATGGAACACTTCTAAGATTACGAAGTTGAATACCATTGATTCCGAGTTTAACTTCGTTCAAACGGGTGCAATCTCAGGAACAGGAAAGTATGTTCAAGTATTCATGGTAAACAAACGTCCATATACCTTCTATCTTGCCAAACAGGCATACGATAATAACGGTAAGCCTTTAGAGGGGAAATATGTGCAGCCCGATGGTTCAGTATCCTCTACAGAAACTCGCTATGCTACTGACAAGAGTGCACTGCCCAAGGCATATTTAGGCTTTAATACTCATGTGAACTATAAGAACTGGTATTTGGGTTTGAATGCTCATGGTGCTTTCGGAGCTTATGTTTATAACTATATTCGTGCTGACCAATATTTGCAGCAGGTGTATAGTGACCAAGGAAGCTTCTCTAACATTCTTCCTTCTACTCGGGATTTGGGCTTTGATGTACAGCAGCTCTATTCAGATTACTTCCTTGAAAAAGGTGATTTCTTCCGTTTAGACAACATTACATTGGGATATACCTTTAAGAAATTATGGAACGACAAGTCTGATCTCCGTTTGGCTTTTACCATACAGAATGTCTGTACGCTTACAGGCTATAAGGGTATCGATCCCGAGTTGGCAAATGGTATCGACCGTGATGTCTACCCGCGTCCACGCACATTCTCTTTATCAGTGAATCTGAATTTCTAATTACCCAAGAATATATAACTATGAATAAGAATAAAATCATCGCAGTCATATCAATCCTATTTTGTTTAGGATTTACATCATGTTTCAATGATCTTAACACCATGCCACTTGATGATAACCAGATTGTTAGCGAAGAAGTCTACAGCACAACAGACGGATATGCCGGTATGCTTGCAAAGTGTTACGGCTCAATGATTCTAACTGGTCAGAAAGGCGGCGATGGAGGAGATGGCGATTTGCAAGGTGCAAACGAAGGCTATTCAGGGTATGTGCGTCTGTTGTTCTATCTTCAGGAACTGAACACCGACAATTTTCTCATGCCTTCTTCTTCCAATGGTCTTCGCAAAATGCTCAATCTGTCATGGGATGCCTCCAATGCTCCTGTAGTCACTTGGACCTATCAGCGCCTATACATGAGTATTGCCTATTGCAATGAAGTATTGCGTGAATGTACGGAGGATAAGCTGAAAAAGCGTGGACTCTGGGATAAAATGTCAGGTGAATATGCAAGCTATCGCGCTGAGGCTCGTTTCATTCGGGCTTACTGCTATGCAACCTTGTGCGACCTTTTTGGTAATGTTCCTTATATTGATGAGAACACGGGTGTAAAGGAAATCCCTGTACAGTGGCAGAGAAAACAAATTTTTGAATTTGCTGAAAGTGAACTGAAGGCCATTGATGCTGATTTGAAAGCACCACACAGGAATGAATATGGCAGAATAGACAAGGTAGCAGCATGGTTCCTGCTATCGAGAATGTATCTCAATGCACAGACATGGATAGGTGCAAACCGTTATACTGATGCTCTTGCTTATGCCAAGAAAGTCATTAATGAAGGTGGTTATCCACTGGCTCTAGACTATCGCCACATCTTCCTTGCTGATAATGACCAGTGTTCTGAAATAATCTGGCCACTTTGTCAAGATGGGCAGAAGGCGCAGAGTTCTGCAGGAACCAACTTCTATGTGAAGGCCTTTGTAAATGGTCCGATGAATAAACTTTATAAAACAGGTATCGGTTCACGTGGTTGGGGTAATGTACGTGCCAAAGCAACTCTTGTAGATGCGTTTGATGCCGATGATGTCTCGTTTGACAAAGCTGACATATGGGGTAATCAGAAAAAGGACAAGCGTGCACAGTTCATGACAGCACTTCCTAATCAAAAGAAAGAAACCTATGATAATAAGGGCGCAATGACAAGTACGTTCACATGTGGTTATGGCTATATCAAATGGCGCAATGTTACCAAGAACAATATGTCTCCTGTTCAAGGTGAAGCTTATACATCCATTAATTTTCCTATGTTCCGTACTGGCGAGGCTTACCTCATTGCTGCAGAGGCTATCTTGCGTGGGGCACAAGGCGGTTCAATGACAGATGCTCTCAACTATGTGAACGAAATCCGTGAACGTGCATATATGAGCGGTAAGTATGCCAAAGCAGGTGTTAGATCTGATGTGAATGGTGATATTACAGCTTCACAGCTTACACTTGACTTCATCCTTGCAGAACGCCAGCGTGAATTGGCTTCAGAACTTCAACGCCGTACTGATCTTATTCGATTCGGTAAGTTTACAAAAGGGAATAATTGGGATTGGAAGGCTGCTCAGCAGCAAGGTGCAGATGTTGATGATAAATACGTTTTGTTCCCAATACCGGAAACTGAACTTACAAATAATCCAACATTGAAACAGAATGAAGGCTATTAGATTATACCTGCTCATCATGCTTCTCCTGTCATTTGGTGGGACCTGGGCTCAAACTTCTTTCGAGGAGATTGATGCTACCCCTGCCAAGGCAGGAGGAGTTTACTTAACTTATCCTGTAGAAGAATATCATCAAACTCCAGCTCCCAAGGGCTATCAGCCATTCTACATCAGTCATTATGGTCGGCATGGTTCTCGTTTTCTTTTGAGAGATAAAGATTACAAATGGATTATAGATTTACTCAAGGATGCTGATAATCAGCATGCGCTGACAGATTTAGGGCGTGATTTGCTTGTTAA
Source organism: Segatella oris (assembly GCF_900637655.1). Classification (NCBI taxonomy): domain Bacteria; kingdom Pseudomonadati; phylum Bacteroidota; class Bacteroidia; order Bacteroidales; family Prevotellaceae; genus Segatella; species Segatella oris. The sequence continues at coordinate 933,278 of NZ_LR134384.1, read as the reverse complement.
ACTCCAAGAGTTGTGGCCCATTGTAGAGGGCAGAGGCGGAGACCTTACATTTGTTGGTGAGCGTCAGCATCGTGGGATTGCGTATAGAATGTATACCCATTACCCAGAAGTCTTTAGAAAAACAAAGAAAGTCTCTGCAAGATCTACCATGTCCTTGCGGTGTGCAATGAGCATGGCAGCTTTCTGCGATGAACTCAAAGGATTGTCACCAGGACTTGACATGCACCTTGAAGCCAGTGAAAAATATGTGAGATATTTGAACTGGCAGTCGAAAGCTTCCAATGCATTTGCTGATGGTAAGCATGGCCCCTGGGTGGAAGAATATCGTAAGTTCTCACTCGCCCAAACGCGCCCCGAACGTATGTGTCAGTCACTTTTTAGCGATAGCACCTACGTGTTGAAGAAAGTAAATCCAAGCGAACTCATGTGGGGACTCTATTGGATAGTTGTTGACATGCAGGACATTGATACCGCTATTCAGTTGCCTCAAGTGCTGACCAATCGTGAGTTGTTCGACCTGTGGCAGGTCATCAACTATAAGTTCTACGTTGATGGTGCCAACCATGCAGATGGTAAAGGTGCCTGTCCACGGAAAGCTGTTCCTTTGGTGAAGAACATTATAGAAAGCGCCGATGAAGCAATTGTCAATAAGAACATTGCTGCTACTTTGCGATTTGGTCATGACGGCAACATCATTCCACTGTTGGCCCTAATCAAACTCGAGAATTTTAATGCCTCTGTAAGTAATCCTTATGAGGTCTATAAAGTTTGGAGTGATTTCAAAGCTGTACCCATGGCAGGCAACATACAGTTGATTTTTTATAAGAATAAAAAGAATGACGTCTTAGTGAAAATCCTCCATAATGAAAAAGAGGCACATGTTGCTTTGCATACAGATATTTTTCCTTATTATCGTTGGAAAGAACTTCGCAGCTATCTCCAATCACTATTATAGTGCAAGTCTGACGGATTTATAAGTATTTGTAAATCCGTCAAATTTGTGTTGACTTATTCCTGTCAGGTTGTATAGCACATTGATATGTGGGAAATACCCTTTTGTTGTCCCTTGGCTTATATGAGGCTGTTTTCAAAATCTAATCACCCTTATTTGTAGTTTGCATCAAATCACCGCGTAACTTGACGCATATTAGCGCGTGATATGACGCAGATTGCAACGTATTTACAGTTATATTGCATTGCTTCTCGTAACAAGACATGGAAAAGGGAGAGTGCTTGTATGTTTTCTCTCACGGCAAAGAGAAAGAATTGGAGAGGCGAATGCAAATCTTGTTTGAATTTGATTGACAAACAGAGTGCTGCAATCTCCGTTTTCATTCATAATCCTTACAAAATCATTCAAAAGTTTGTTTTCAGGTTATATCTGTCTGAATAATATGTTATCTTTGTGATGTCGTGTGACAATATCGTTCACACGAGGCTCAAAAACAATGTAATAAAACCAAATTCCGACATACAATGAAAACATTTCAGCCTATACCTATGGGCCACTTCTCGGTTGCCTTGTCTGCCATGTTCTTGGCAGTGGCATCGTCTGCCCGGGCACAAGATCGCGTTGACAATCGTCCGAACATCATTCTTTTCATGGTAGACGACATGGGCTGGCAAGACACTTCGCTGCCTTTCTGGACCCAACGCACGATGTATAATAACCGCTACGAAACGCCCAATATGGAGCGATTGGCAGCGCGAGGCATGATGTTCAGTCAGGCTTATGCATGTCCGATCAGCTCGCCAAGTCGGTGCAGTCTGATGACGGGAAGCAATGCTGCACGCCACAGAGTGACCAACTGGACATTGGAAAAGAACAAGTCTACCGACCTCAAAGACGACCGATTGACGCTTCCCGAATGGAATTATAACGGCATCAGTGGCGTTGAAGGATGTCGCAACACCTATCGGGCGACCTCGTTTGTCAACCTCCTTCAGGCATCAGGTTATCACACCATACATTGCGGAAAGGCACATTGGGGGGCACGGGATACGCCTGGCGAAGACCCACATCACTGGGGATTTGAAGTCAATATCGCAGGACATGCGGGCGGAGGGCCTGCTACTTATCTCAGTGAACGCCACTATGGAAACACTGACAACCCTGCAAAACAGCACAAAATGGCTATTCCCGGGCTTGAAAAATACTGGGATACAGGCACCTTTCTCACGGAGGCTTTGACGCGCGAAGCACTGAAATCGCTCGACAAGGCCAAGCGCTATAACCAACCGTTCTACCTTTACATGTCTCATTATGCGGTGCATATTCCCATTGATCGTGACCCACGTTACTACGACAAATACCTGAAGAAAGGGCTCTCGGAGAAAGAGGCTGCCTATGCTTCTCTTGTGGAAGGAATGGACAAGAGCCTTGGAGATATCCTTGATTGGCTTGATAAAAACGATGAAACCCGACGCACGATAGTCATCTTCATGAGCGACAATGGGGGCTATGCCACGGGAAGTCAATGGCGCGATCAGCCGCTTTTCACGCAGAATTCGCCGCTTAAATCGGGCAAAGGCTCCATGTATGAGGGTGGAATTCGCGAGCCGATGATTGTCAGTTGGCCTGGAACGGTGAAGCCGGGTTCCGTGTGCAGGCAATATGTGATGATAGAAGATTACTTCCCCACCTTACTTGAAATGGCAGGCATCAAGCATTATAAGGTGCCGCAAAAGGTTGACGGAAAGAGCTTCATCCCATTGCTGAAAGGCACAGGAGACCCCTCCCGCGGGCGCATGCTCGTGTGGAATTATCCCAATGTCTGGGGCAATGTAGGGCCTGGCATCAGCCTGAACTGTGCCATTCGTGAGGGCGATTGGAAGCTCATCTATAACTACAAGACCCACGAAAAGGAGCTTTATGACATCCCTAATGACATCGGCGAAGCGCATAATCTCGCTGCCGAACGTCCGTCAATCGTGAAGAAACTGTCGAAGAAACTCGGCAACTATCTTCGTAAGGTCGCTGCACAGCGCCCGTCAGAAAAGGCAAGCGGCACTCCATGTCCGTGGCCCGACGAAGTAAAATAAGGCCTCATGCGCAGGCAAAATGCCTGCGCATGCCGTCTTTGTTTAGTATTATTGTACGACAGAAAGATATCTGTCAGCATTCAGAACGAAATCTATGACTACCATTTCTCCCTTTGCACGTCCGCTGTATGTGATGCTCAAGCCTGTTGGCGCGGCCTGTAATCTCGCGTGTAACTACTGTTATTATCTTGAGAAATCAAACCTCTACAAGCATCAGCCGAAGCGACAGATGAGCGAAGAACTGCTCGAACGCTTCGTCAAAGACTACATTGAGGCGCAGACCATGAATGAAGTGGTCTTCACGTGGCATGGTGGTGAGCCGACTCTTCGTCCGCTTTCGTTCTATCAGAAGGCTGTGGAATTGCAGAAAAAGTATGCCGGAGGCCGCGTCATTCATAATTCGTTGCAAACCAACGGCACGCTGCTTACCGATGAATGGTGTCGTTTTCTGAAGGCGAACAATTGGCTTGTAGGCATCTCTATCGACGGCCCTGAAGCCTTTCATGACCGTTATCGGCGCGACAGTCAGGGCAGACCATCGTGGCAGAAGGTTATGGAAGGCATCCGTTTGCTGCAGCATTATGGTGTGGAATGGAATGCCATGGCCGTTGTCAACCGCTATAATGCTGATCATCCGCAGGCTTTTTATCGCTTTTTCAAAAGTATAGGGTGCCAGTATATCCAGTTTGCTCCCATCGTAGAACGTAACATGCAACATGCCGACGGCCGCCATTTGGCATCGATTGGTGACGCTACCGATGCGCCCGTTACCGACTTTTCGGTCACTCCAGAGCAATGGGGAAGCTTTCTTTGTGGGATTTTCGACGAATGGGTTAAGCAGGATATAGGTCGCGTTTTCGTTCAGATTTTTGATAGTATGCTGGCCAATTGGGTCGGTGTTGCATCCGGAACGTGTATCTATGCAAAGGAATGTGGACACGCAGGAGTAATGGAATACAACGGAGATGTGTACTCTTGTGACCACTTTGTGTTTCCTCAGTACAAGCTTGGAAACATCAATGAGCACACATTGATAGAGATGTTATACGGCGAAAAGCAGCGACGTTTCAGCCAACTCAAGTATAACAAGCTCCCCCGTCAATGCAAAGAGTGCCGTTGGGCCTTTGCATGTCATGGCGAATGTCCTAAGAATCGCTTTGTCAACGACCGCTATGGCAATCCCGGTTTGAATTATCTTTGTGCCGGTTATCGCCGTTTCTTCGAGCATATTGCACCCACAATGGACGAAATGAAGAAAGCGTTTACGGTGGAATGAAGCCCTCTTTAATCTAAAAGGAAAAGCTTCATGTCATGAAGAACATCGCTTATTCCGTCCCGTTTCGATAGGCCGAAGGCTGTTGTTGATATCTGTCTTTAAAACATTTGCAGAAATATCGTGGACTTGAAAAACCGTTTTTATAACTGATTTCGGCTATACTGAGGTGAGGGTTCTCACGTAACATCTTCGCCGCCTTACGCAATCGAATTCGCATAATGAATTCATTCGGCGTCTGTCCTGTCAGGTTTTTCCACTTCGTGAACAGGCTTGTACGCGACATTCCCATTTCTCTTGCAAACACATCAACGCTGAATTCCGAGTTCATATAATGTTTGTCGATGATGTTCATTGCGCGATCAAGCATCTCTTTATCAAGCGGATTGGAGGCCAACATGTTGGCTTCGGTGTGCGGATGCTCGCCAAATTTGCGTTGAAGCAGGCGTCGGGAGTTGATGAGATTGTTGCATCTTGAAATCAGAAGTTCGTTATTAAACGGCTTTGTTATATAGTCGTCAGCTCCTGTTTTCAGTCCTTCGAGTTCCTGTTCTACGGCAGTTCGAGCCGTAAGAAGCACCACGGGAATATGGCAAATGGCGAAATCTTCCTTGATAATCTTACAGAGTTCGATACCCGACATATTAGGCATGAGTACGTCACTGATGATGATATCCGGCATTTCATCGCGTATAACTTCGAGTCCTTCCTGTCCATCTACGGCCGTAAGTATGCGATAGTAAGGACTGAGAACCGTCATCAACAGTTGTCGGATGTCGTCATTGTCTTCCACAATCAATATCGTTGCCTCTTCAATTCCTTTCATTTCGCGGACAGGAGGCATGGCATCAGCTTCCAAGACGATGTCAGGTTGAGGCTGAATCACTTTATCTTCAACGGTTTCCTCTGTCTTCTTGTCTTCTTTCTTCACTTTGATTTCGTCTTCGTTGAAGTGGTCTTTGCCCAAAGGAAGCGTCACGACAAAGGTTGTTCCCTCATTGATTACGGAGTCAACGCTAATGGTTCCGTGATGTTGTTGCACGATGTTCTGGGTCAGATTAAGGCCAATGCCCGTGCCCATTTCGGTCAAAGACTCGAAATCCCGAGCCTGATAGAAGCAGTCGAACACGTGGGCAAGGTCGGTTTCTGCTATGCCTTTACCAGTGTCGGTGACGCGAAGTATGACCTGCCGACCGTCACATTCGGTCGTCACATTGACGTTTCCACCCTGCGGAGTGTGTTTCAATGCGTTCGAAATGAGGTTGTTGACCACCTTTCTCATTTGCCTTTTGTCAATCCAAACCTCTGCATTTGTGCCCTCATTCACGTTTAGTGTGACGTCATTGCTATTGGCGTATTCCTTAAACATGTTGCAGATGTTGCCCACAAATGCCGACCAATCCACAGCTTCTACGCAGAGATGGGCCAATGATTGCTCATGTTTCTTGAAATCAAGCAACTCTGAAATCAGATCGCGCAGCAGGTTACTGTTGCGGTAGATGCCTTGAAGTTTGTTGTAGATGTCGGCAGTAAACCGCTGGGTATGCAGCAAAGACTCGGCCAACCCGATGATAACTGTGAGCGGAGTCCTGATTTCATGCGACACATTTGTAAAGAAACGAATCTTCGATTGATTGCGTTCTTCGATGTCTTTTGCGTGTTGTTGCTCGTATTTCAACGACTCTGCCAACCTGATACGCTTGCGATAGCTGCGTATGAGCCAATGAGCAATAAGGCCGAGCAGTACAAGATAGCCCATATAAGCCCACCAGGAGCGATACCATGGAGGCAGAATGCGGATGCCGAGTCGGGCAACAGGCGATGTCGTTCCTGCCGAGCGCAGTTCTAAGGTGTAGTCTCCCGGGGCCAAATCAAAGAAATCTATCTTCTTTTGTCGTGTCCCGATGGGGAACCACTGATTGGAGGAACCGACAAGCCGATACTCAAGAGGCTGCGTGTTTGCCCGGATATGGTTGGATGATGCGTATTCAATACTGATGACAGAACGTTCATAACTGAGTTCAATCTCATTGGTGTAGCGCAATGTATGCTTAAGAATCTCGGTCTGATCTCCCGGCAAAATCTCCTGTCCATTGATATAAAGACCGGTGAAACGGAGGTTATATGGCTTCGTCTTCTTGTGCAGGTCGCGTTCCCTGAAGGATACCATGCCGCGCACACCACCAAGATAAACCGTGCCCGAACGTGTCACATAAAGGGCATTTTCATTAATAGTGGCCAACGGAAAACCATTGTCTTTGTTGTAGTTTCGAAAGGTTTTGTGCTGGATGTTGAATACCGAAAAGCCCTGATTGGTGATGAGAAGCAGTTCGTTATTGCTCAAGGAAGAGGGTGCAATGGCATAAACACAGCTGCCTGTAAGCCCTTCGTGCCGACCGTAATTGATGAAACTGTCGTGGCGTTCGTCGTAAAGGTCAATGCCATCGTTGGCAGTTGACAGCCAGATACGCCCCTGATGGTCGGTCATGACGTTATTGATGTTGTTGCAACTGAGGCTTCCCTTGGCCTGGGTTCGCTGGTAATGGCGGAATTTCCCAGTAGAGAAATCATAGCAATAGACACCGCGCGACTCGGTGGCAATCCACAAACGGCCGTGTCGGTCGATGCAAAGTCCCTGCACGATGCGTAGCTTTTCCTTGGCCAGGAGTGGCGTAAAGGTTTCTTTCTCGGGATCCATCATGACAACACCTTCCTGTGTTGCGATGACCAACTGACGGCCGTGGGGTTTGATATCCCTTACAATATCGGAGGGAAGCGACTTCGGATTGCCAGCCTCATGCCTGTAGCTGCGACTCTTCCCGCTTGAAAGTTCAATGCGGTCGAGGCCTCCAAGGTGAGTTCCCACCCACATCGTACGCCGCGTTTTGTCGAAGAATATGGCCTTGAGATTATTTTGTGTAATCGCAGTTCCGGGCAGGTTATGGTGTGAGAAGACTTGTGTGTGGGGATTATAGATGTTGAGTCCGCCCCCTTCCGTACATATCCAGAGGTTTCCTTTGTCGTCTTCGGTCATGCGCCCCACTATCTGGCTGCTCAGTCCGGGCCTGTTCTTTTCCTGCAAGCGATATTGAGTATAGATTTCATATTCAGGATTAAAGTAGTTCACTCCACCGAAATAGGTGCCCACCCACAGTGTTCCCTGATTGTCTTTGATGATGCTCCAGATGCTCGAATTGGTCAGACTCTTTTCCTGTGTGTTTGCCGTGAAGGTAGAAGAAGCCCCGGTTCGTGGGTTGTAACGCGTCAGACCGAGGTATGTTCCTATCCACATCACGCCCGAATTGTCCTCACAAAAGGTGCGCACGAAATTCGAAACGAGCAGTTTTCCCTTACGAGTGTTGGTGCATTTTCCTTGTGGCTCAATCGTCCAGAAGCCGTCGTTCCAACTTCCTATCCATATTGTTTTGGCATGGTCTTCATAGATCTGGGTGATATATCCCGTTGTAATGGGGTGTGAGAGTCGGCCCGAAGCATAGCAATAGACGCCACTTCCGCGCGTCCCTATCCACATCCGACCGCGCGTGTCAACCGTGATGCTCGTCACGGTTGACTTTGTAGGCAGTGTGATATAGCCTTTGCTGAGCCCTGACTGCCCTTCGACAGTCATGATTTTATGCTTGTCACTGTAGTAAAGTCGGCCGTGATAGCAGATTGCTCCGATGTTGTTGTCGTATTTCAGTGTTTTGAATTGGCGCGTCATCAGGTCGAGTCGGGCTATTCCTTCCGAGCAAAGCAGGTAGAGATTACGGTTGCCATCGCCCGTGATATGCATCACATTGTTGCAGAAAAGGCTTTTCGTGTCACCGCTTTTATTGGTATAAATGCGCAGATGATTACCGTCATAGCAGTTCAATCCCATGCGTGTGGCAATCCAGATGTTGCCATCTCGGTCGGCATAAAGGCTGTTTACAGAGATTTGTGAAAGGCCTTCGTCGGGCGTGAGATGGTCAAATGCAATGTTTTGTGCCCTGTTCTGACCGACAGAAAGTGTCAGCAGAAAGAACAAGACAATATATTTTATGGTATGTTTTTGAAAGGAAACCATGGCTACCCGATGTTAGTTTTGGTTAGAGAGTTGTCATTTATATATGTAATGTGTTTGCAATATTCGGAAAAAAAAATGAAATATGCAAGAAAAAGAATTACGAATTAAAGTAAAATCTGTTTGGTATTCCTTGGCTTGCAGGTTTATTCAAAAGGAGTTTCTGTTGTTTTCTGTTGTTCATGGCGTGGAGTTCGGCCCTGCTTTCTCAGGCAGACAGCATGGTGGGAACGGTCTGTTTTCATCGTGTTTTCCTGACATACGAAAGGTATGTTAATTCTTGTCGCGAATGTTTACAATTGCCTTTATCAGATGAACGCATTTGAAAAGCGGGTTATTCTTTTTCAAAATAGGTTCCGTTTTTAAGAGTTTTACAATGCGTTGACAGTCAAAAGGTTATGAAATTTAAGGCAAAACAGGAGTTAAAATCACAGGAGAAAGTGCTGCGATTTGCGTCAAATCACCGCGTATTTTGCATGGAGTTACTGCGCAATCTGTGGCAGTTTAGCGCGCAATCTGCATCAAAACACACGGTGATTTGTGGCATATTGCACGACGGAATCAAAAACCATGGCATTTCATATTCTTTGTTTCATGCTTCAAAGTCACCCTAAAAAGGTGGAAAACAGTATTCATACATGAAAACATTTGGTGGGAAATGGAAAAACAATTCATTTGAGTTGCCGATTGCTGTGACATGGAAACAGATGCTACGGTATAAAAACATGCGCGGTAGAACGGAATTATACACGGTGCATGATGAATTTTGAATTAAAAACACTACCTTTGTACACATTATCAATAGCGCGCATGAAGACTGGCGTGAGGAAATGAAACGAAAACAGAAATAAAACAAGATAGAAATGGATTACAATTTCAGTGAAATCGAGAAGAAATGGCAAAAGGCCTGGGCCGAGCACCAAACGTACAAGGTGACAGAGGATAAGACGAAGAAGAAATACTATGTGCTCAACATGTTTCCCTATCCATCGGGAGCAGGTCTGCACGTGGGTCATCCCTTAGGCTACATTGCAAGCGACATCTATGCACGCTTCAAGCGATTGCAGGGCTACAATGTGCTCAACCCAATGGGCTATGATGCCTATGGACTTCCGGCTGAACAGTATGCCATTCAAACGGGACAACACCCGGCTATCACAACCGAAACAAACATCAATCACTACCGCGAACAGTTGGATAAGATTGGGTTTTCGTTTGACTGGAACCGCGAAGTGCGCACCTGTGACCCACAATATTACCACTGGACACAGTGGGCTTTCATGAAGATGTTCGCCAGTTATTTCTGCAATAAATGTCAGCAGGCACGTCCTGTTGCCGACCTCATCAAGCACTTTGAGACTTCAGGTACAGAAGGACTTGATGTTGCACAGACCGAGGAACTGCACTTCACAGCTGAGGAATGGAAAGCCATGAGCGAAGAAGAACAGCAGAAGGTGCTGATGAACTATCGCATTGCCTACTTGGGAGAGACCGTTGTCAACTGGTGTCAGGGCCTGGGAACCGTGCTTGCCAATGACGAAGTGGTCAACGGAGTGAGCGAACGTGGAGGCTATCCTGTCGTTCAGAAGAAGATGCAGCAATGGTGTCTTCGCACCTCAGCCTACGCACAACGCCTGCTCGACGGATTGGAGAATATCAACTGGACTGACTCTATCAAGGAGACACAACGCAACTGGATAGGTCGCTCGGAAGGTACGGAGATGGAGTTTAAGTATAGCCTCACCCCTGACCCCTCTCCAAGGAGAGGGGAGTGTTCTACTGGAGATAATGCAGAGGGACACTTCACTATCTTTACCACTCGGGCGGACACGATATTCGGTGTGACGTTCATGGTGCTGGCACCTGAAAGTGAATTGGTGGAGAAACTGACGACAAAGGAACAGAAAGCGGAGGTAGAAGAATATTTAGCTTACGTGAAGAAGCGCACCGAACTCGACCGCATGAGCGACCGTAAGGTAACGGGTGTGTTCAGCGGAAGCTATGCTGTCAATCCTTTCACAGGTGCTAAAATCCCAGTATGGATTTCAGAATATGTGCTCGCCGGCTACGGCACGGGGGCTATCATGGCCGTTCCTGCACACGACAGTCGCGACTATGCCTTTGCCAAACACTTCAACCTGCCTATCATCCCACTGATAGAGGGTGCCGATGTGAGCGAGGAAAGCTTTGATGCCAAGGAGGGAATTGTGATGAATTCTCCATGTGAAGGCGTTGAGACATTAGATGGTTTCAGCCTTAACGGTATGACCGTGAAAGAGGCCATTGCAGCCACCAAGGAATTTGTGACCAAGCATCAGCTGGGCCGTGTGAAGGTGAACTACCGCCTGCGCGATGCCATTTTCTCACGCCAGCGCTATTGGGGAGAGCCGTTCCCTGTCTACTACAAGAACGGCATGCCCTATATGATTCCCGAGGAATGTCTGCCGCTCGAGCTTCCCGAAATCGACAAATACGAGCCCACCGAAACGGGAGAACCTCCATTGGGACGCGCTAAGAAATGGGCTTGGGACGAAGCCAAGAAGCAGGTTACAGACAAGAGTCTCGTGGACAACAAGACCGTCTTCCCCCTCGAACTCAACACCATGCCGGGCTTTGCAGGCAGTTCTGCCTACTATCTTCGCTACATGGATCCGAAGAACGACAAGGCACTCGTGGGCAAGGAGGCCGATGAATACTGGCAGAATGTAGACCTCTACGTAGGTGGAACCGAGCATGCTACGGGCCATTTGATTTACAGTCGCTTCTGGAATAAGTTTCTCCACGATTGCGGAGTGAGCTGCAAGGAAGAACCTTATGAGAAACTTATCAACCAAGGTATGATACAGGGGCGCTCGAACTTCGTATATCGTGTGAACTCAGATGACCACCCCAAGGCACCTGTCTTCGTGTCAAAAGGTCTCAAAGACCAATATGACACGACCCCAATCCACGTGTGGGTGAACTTGGTCAAGAACGATATCCTCGACACCGAGGCTTTCAAGCAGTGGCGTCCTGAATACAACAATGCCGAGTTTATCCTCGAAGACGGCAAATATATCTGTGGATGGGCTATCGAAAAGATGTCGAAGAGCATGTACAACGTGGTCAATCCCGACGATATCATCAAGGATTATGGCGCTGATACGCTGCGCCTCTATGAGATGTTCCTCGGCCCGGTTGAAGCCAGCAAGCCTTGGGACACCAATGGTATTGATGGCTGTCACCGCTTCCTCAAGAAGTTCTGGAGTCTCTTCTGGGAGCGCGGAGGTGAGGAAAAACTGATAGTTGACGATGTCGAGCCCTCGAAAGAAAATCTCAAGAGCGTGCATAAGCTCATCAAGAAAGTAACCGAAGATATTGAGAAATTCAGCTACAACACCTCTATCTCGGCCTTCATGATTGCCGTTAACGAACTCGGTCAGCAGAAATGTCACAACCGCGAGCTGTTGCAGAAGATGGTAGTGCTGCTGTCACCCTTTGCTCCACACGTGGCCGAAGAACTGTGGCATGCCCTTGGCAACAAGGGAACCGTGTGCGATGCAGCATGGCCAAGCTACGATGAAAAGTATCTCGTGGAGAGCGAAATGCAGCTCACAGTCAGCTTCAACGGTAAAGCCCGCTATCAGAAGACGTTTGCAGCCGACGCCGACAACGCCACTATTGAGCGTGAAGTGAAAGCCGATGAGCGCAGCCTGAAGTACATGGAGGGCAAACAGATTGTGAAAGTGATTATCGTTCCGAAGAAAATCGTTAATATTGTCATTAAGTAAATGATAGAGAATATCAAATATTGGGATGAGATGAAGGACTATTTCTTCATCACGCTCGGCATCATGCTTTATACCATTTCGTTCACGGTGTTCCTCATGCCCTATCAGATTGTGGCGGGTGGTGTAACCGGTCTCTCGGCCATTATCTACTATGCCACGGGCTTCCATGTACAGAACACCTACATCATCATCAACCTGTCGCTGCTCGTGGTAGCGCTGAAGGTGCTGGGCTTTAAGTTTCTCTTCAAGACCATCTACGCCATCTTCCTGCTCTATTTCCTGCTGATTGTCGCTCAGGACATCATTCCCAAGCAGCCCAACGGCATGCCTATCAAGCTTCTTGGCGAGGGACAGGACTTCATGTCTATGATTATCGGGTGCGTCATTACAGGTGTGGCACTTTCTACGGTGTTCCTGCATAACGGTTCAACCGGTGGCACAGACATCATCGCTGCCTCTGTCAACAAGTATCATAACGTGTCGCTCGGCACCGTACTTATTGCGGTTGACTTCTGCATCATCGGCAGCTGTATGTTCTTTCCGCAGTTTGGAACCTATCTCGAACGCGCTCATAAAGTGATGTTCGGCCTTTGCGTGATGACCCTTGAGAACTTCTCTCTCGACTATATCATGAATGCCCGACGCGAAAGTGTGCAGTTCATGATCTTCTCACGAAAGTATCAGGAAATAGCCAATGCTATCGGCATAGAAACCGGTCATGGCGTAACCATCCTCGATGGGCACGGTTGGTACACGGGGCAGGAGATCAAGGTGCTCTGTATTCTTGCCAAGAAACGCGAAAGCACCGACATCTTCCGCCTCATCAAACTCATCGACCCCAATGCCTTTGTCAGCCAGAGTAGCGTTGTCGGTGTATATGGTGAGGGATTTGATGAAATGAAGGTGAGCGTGAAAAAGAAACTCGAAGCCAACAAGAAAAAGAACATTCAATCATGAAAATTGTCTTTGCAACCAACAACCAGCATAAGCTGACCGAAATCCGCGAGATACTCGGCAGCACCTTTGAAATCGTTTCTTTGAAGGATATCGGCTGTGATGCAGACATTCCCGAAACAGGTCAGACGCTTGAAGAGAATGCCCATCTGAAAGCTTTATACGTGTATGAGCACTATGGGCTTGACTGCTTTGCCGATGATACCGGCTTAGAAGTAGAAGCCCTGAATGGTGAACCAGGAGTCTACAGTGCTCGATATGCCGAGCAATATGACCATAACAGTGAGGCAAACACAGTCAAGTTACTGCGTAAGATGACTGATATTACCCGCCGAAATGCCCGCTTTCGCACGGTAATCTCACTCATTCAACACGATGCCGACAATCCCGGCAGCTATCATGAGACGCTTTTTGAAGGTATTGTTGAAGGGAAGATAGCCACCGAAAAGCGTGGCACAGCGGGCTTTGGCTACGATCCGGTCTTCATCCCCGAAGGCTACGACAAGAGCTTTGCCGAACTTGGTGAGGAAATCAAAAACAAGATCAGCCATAGAGCAAGGGCTGTGGAGAAGTTGGCGAAAAGTCTCATCACCAATTCCTCTCCAAAGAAAAGAGGGTGAAAGCAAAGGAGACGAAAGTTATCAGACATTATAGAAAAGACATGACAAGAGCCGAAAAACATCATATCACAAAGATTTTTCATTATTCCTGCAACCAGCAGTTTCCCTCTGATTGGAGAACTAAAGGGGGCCGTTCGTTGAGCCCGTGCAACGGAAAAAGCAAAGGGATAGGAAGTGGAATTCTGCTTCTTGCTCTGTTTCTCCTCCTTTCTTCCTTCGCCTGGCGCTCCTATCTGTCTTACGCTTCACCGCAACAGATAGTACAGGCCAATGGTTCTTTGATTTATGTGCTGGCCAGTAACGGACTCTATTCCTATAACCCCAACGACCAGAGTGTGCGCACTTTCGACAAGGTGAACGGACTTTCTGACGGCAACATCACGCATATAGCCTATAACAAGGCTGCACGAAGATTAGTGATTGTTTATGCCAACCAGAACATTGACCTGATGAATGATGCAGGAGAGGTGACGAATGTAAGCGCCTATTACAATACATCAATGATTGTTGACAAGACCATTCACGGCATTTATGTCTCGAGACGCTATGCTTATTTGGCCACAGGGTTTGGCATTGTGAAGCTGAATGTGGGCAATGCAGAAATCAGCGACACCTACAAACTCGGCTTTTCAGTGAACTACTGCTATATCCGCGACAACAAACTCTTTGCTGCAAGCAAAAGCGCAGGACTTTATTCAGCCCTGCTCACCACAAATCTTGCCGATAAAAACAACTGGAAACGTGTGGGAGTTTACGTGGAAAAAACGCCTGAAGACCTGTCTGTATTGTGGGCAAAAGTAGCCAATGCCAATCCTGGTGGACCGCAATACAACTACTTCGGCTATATGAAATTCCACCAGGGAAAGCTCTATACCTGCGGGGGATATAACGCACCTTACAGAGAAGGAACGATACAAGTGTGGGACGGCAACACATGGGATATCTATCAAGACGAGGCGAAAATCAAGCCAACCACGGGCCTGAGCTATCAAGACATATACTGTATCGACATTGACCCCAAAGACGAAAACCACCTTTTCGCAGGTGCACGCAACGGACTTTATGAATTTCAAAATGGTCATTTCAAGGCCTTTTACAATCACAAGAACGCTCCGATAAACTTTGCTACCAACGACGAAAGCATGGAGTATGAGTTGGTGACTGGTGTGAAATTCGACAGTAATGACAATCTTTGGGTGTTCAACAGTCAGTCGAAAATATCTTCACTGTTGCAATATTCCGATCAAAAATGGACCTCTCACTCAACGCCTGTGCTGATGAGTTTCAACGGAAGGAGTCTTGCCAATGTCCAAAATCTTATGTTCGACAGTCGTGGTCGCCTATGGTTTGTCAACAACAACTGGACGCTTCCCTCGCTTTATTCCTATCAGCCGCAAAACAAGACGTTGCATACTTTCACCTCTTTCACCAATCAAGACGGAACAAAACTCAAGGAATTATGGAACGTGCGCTGCGCCGTTGAAGACAAGGAAAGCAACATCTGGATAGGAACGAATGTGGGACCACTGATGCTCGAGCCTTCGCAGATGGATAGTGACAATCCTGTTTTCCAACAGATAAAAGTGCCCCGCAACGATGGAACCAACTATGCCGACTATCTGTTGAATGGCGTAGACATCACCGCCATAGCCATTGACGGTGCCAACCGCAAATGGTTTGCCACCAATGGCAATGGCGTTTATCTCGTCAGCAGCAACAACATTGAAGAACAGCAGCATTTCACGGCAGAGAACAGTCCGCTCATTTCCAATACCATAGAGAGCATTGCAATCAATGGTACCACGGGCGAAGTGTTCTTTGGAACGGATAAAGGCCTTTGCTCCTACAAGAGCAATGCCACTGAAGCCAGCGAAACCATGACGCAGGAAAGTGTCTATGCCTATCCCAATCCTGTCAAACCTGATTATACGGGGCCTATAAACATCACCGGGCTATCCTACAATGCCGACGTAAAGATTACGACAGCCAACGGCACACTCGTGAAAGAAGGACGCAGCAATGGCGGACTCTTCACCTGGGACGGCTGCAACAAAAACGGACAACGCGTGGCTTCGGGTATTTATATGGTAGAAGCGGCCACACAAAATGGACAGAAAGGAGTTGTATGCAAAATCGCAATCATCCGATAACCCTGTGCAACAAATTGTCACATCAATGGGCTATGTGGGGCATCATACTGACACTTCCCCTCGTGTTCTATGGGGTTACGCTCCTCATGCCAACCTTTGACGACTTCACTTACTTCACAGCTCCCTACCCCAAGAGCCTTTCTGAGCGACTCATCCCCTTTGGTTCTTATTGGCGCCCCTTTGATGCCCTCTTTGGATATTTCATTGAACACCACATCAATCTGTTCCCCTTTGCCAATCATCTCTGCATCTTCACGGGCCATGTTGTCAACACTTTCCTATTATATCGTCTTTTGAAGTGGCTGAAAGTTAATACCTTAGCCCTTAATTTCGGTATTCTTTACTTCTACATGGCGCCTGGAGTACTGGGAACGGTATTAGACATCGACTCCATTAACCAGACTTATTCCCTCCTGTTCGACCTCGTGGGATTGCTCTGTTACATCACACAGAAAGGTCGGTGGCGGCTTATTGGCTGGATTGCCTGCACCTACGTGGCAACCCTTTTCAAGGAAAACGGCATCACGTGGTTTGTCATTACACCTCTGTTAGCGGGCATATTCCTCCACCATTCAAAGCAGACCGCATTCCGTTTTGTAGCCGTCGGCGTGCTTTGTGTCTTGCTCTATGCCGCCGTTCGGTTGAGTTTCCCGGTCAACCACAGCCCTTTCAATCATGAATATATAGAGACAACGATTGTTGCAAAACTCAAAGACCTCTTCGCTTTCATCGGATTAACTTTCCTGCCTTTGGACTATGTGGCCCTCGTTCACGACAGAAACTACCTTTGGGCCATATGTTCAGCAGTTCTCACGCTGTCTTTTTTCGGCTATATCTCGGTCAAAGGTCGACAGACTATGTTTGGAAAAACGGGGCTGCTCCTGTTGCTTTGTGTGCTCGTTGCAGCCGCTCCCCATCTTGCAACCGTTTTTACGGCGATGCATGCTTATGGCCTCATGCCCTTGATGGTTCTGTTGTGGGCTCTCATCATCACCCGCCTACCGCGCAAACCGCTCCTGCTTTCCCTGATGACGGTCAGCCTTTTCACAATGAGTCTCATCGCCTTGCACCACTGGCATGAGACCTATCTCTCGGGACTACGCCAGGAACGAATTTCCAAACAGGCGCTTCATGCGTTGGGAGAACCTGTGGATAGCATTTTCAGTATTAATATTGTTGACGGCTATCGCAAGTATTCTACTTTCTGCGTGCGCCCCACCGATGCCTTTGCATGGGGAAATAGCGTGCAACTGAGAACCGCCTATCGCTGGCCCCAAACATGGGAAGATGTCTCCATTCCCGAGAAACAACGGTCACGTGTGCCCGAAATCGCCGATAGTGCCTATCGTGCAGGCTTTCAAAAAGTGCTGCTCATCGAGCATGAAACGGTAATGCCCGTTGCCAAAAGGAACGCCCAAGACAAGCAAAAACCATGAAGCCGACCGACAACAACAGCTATCGCCACATTCTCAAATACATGGGTATCTTCGGTGGAGTGCAGGGACTGAACATCTTGATGAGCATTGTTCGCAACAAGGTGGTGGCTGTATTGCTCGGCACAGCAGGCATGGGACTCATCTCTTTGTTTAATGCTACGGTGAAACTCGTGTCTGATTCGACTAATCTCGGCCTCTCCATGAGTGCCGTGCGCGAGCTTTCGGCAGCCTATGAGCGGGGAGATGAAGAGCGTTTGAAACATCGCATTCAGATTATCCGCATGTGGGTGGCACTCACGGCGATTGCCGGAATGTTGCTTTGCATCCTTCTAAGTCCGTTGCTCAATCGCTTCACTTTCTCCTGGGGAAACCACACCCTGCATTTCATAGCCCTTTCTCCTACGATAGCTTTCCTTGCACTTGCTGCCGGTGAAACCGCCATTCTGAAAGCTACCCGACAACTACGCCAGCTTGCACTGCAGTCGGTCTATGGCGTACTCGGTGCTTTGCTTACCTCCATACCGTTATTCTATGTGTGGCGAGAGGCAGCCATTGTGCCTGCTATCGTCCTTGCAGCAGCCATTCAGTGGGTACTCGTCATCTTCTTTTCCCTGCGTCGTTATCCTTTGAAATTCAGTTTCAAGCAAAGCAGATTGTCTGAGGGCTACGGCATGGTGCGTCTCGGAGTGGCCTTTGTTGCTTCGGGAATCCTGGCCAGTGCAGCCGACTTTATCATTCGAAGCTACCTTTCTCATGCCGGAGATATCCAGATCGTGGGCCTTTACAATGCAGGTTTCATGGTCACAATGACCTATGGTGGCATGGTGTTTCATGCTATGGAAACCGATTTCTTCCCCCGACTTTCGGGCGTAAAAAACTTGGGAGGTGAATTCAACAAGATTGTCAACCGACAGATAGAGGCAAGTACAATGGTCATCTCTTCGCTCCTTGTGGCCATGACCGTGGGGCTTCCTATTCTTCTTCCCCTGCTTTTCAGCCATGATTTCCTGCCTGTCATCGACATGATGCGTGGCAGCATCCTCGCCATGTATCTGCGAGCCATGACGCTTCCCATGGAATATATTGCCTTATCGCGAGGCGACTCACGCCATTATCTGTTGCAGGAAGCAGTGGCAGCTCTGCTCCTTGTGGTAGCTGTCATTGCTGGTTTCCACTTCGGTGGCCTTACCGCAACAGGCTATGCGCTCACCGTGGCCTCTTTCCTCGAGTTCCTTTTCGTCCTCGTCTATACCTATTATATATATGGCTATCGTCTTTCCCGCCATGCCTTTCTGCGCTTCGTCTTCCAATTCTCCCTCGGTTTGATTACGCTTGCAGCCGTACTCACTCTTGAAGGCTGGCTCTATTGGGTTGCAGGTGCATTGTTGTTGGCAGTGAGTATACCACATAAAGTCTCTCTCAAGTTCTTTCATTTCAAGTGAAAATAAAGAGAAACTATTCATAAAGACCTACTATTCTATAGTTTATTTCTGCCCCCTATATTGCCCGAAAAATTATTCTATTCTTTATCTTCTTTTCCATATTTATCTGTAACTTCTTCTGCAGCCATTGTTGATTTTTCTGCTGGTATTTCATAATGTCTTATGCTATGATCCTGCAGGAAGATCTTATTGAGTGTGAAAGCTAAAGATTCTAAAGTCCTTTCTCTGTCATATGGTTTTAACTCGCATTCCCAGATAGTGATATAATGCCACCCCATTGATGAGAGTCTTTGGCAAACTTCATGGTCACGTTTTCTATTTCTTCTGATCTTATTTATCCAGAACTCCATATTGGTTTTTGGTACAGTATAGTACTTACACCCTTCATGTCCATGCCAAAAACAGCCATTTACAAAAATACAGGTTCTGTATTTCCTCAATACAATATCAGGCTTTCCAGGAAGACGTGGGTGGTTCAGGCGATAACGATAGCCATGGTTCCATAACCATTTACGCACAACGAGTTCCGGCTTAGTATCCTTACCATGGATAGCTGCCATATTTGCATGTCGCTGCTGTGGAGTATGTGTATCACTCATGAATGCATAACAATATATTATTGACAGACAGAACCTCTTTCCTGTTTTGGTAACAGTAAAATCAACAATGAGGAAACATCATTATTTAAACCGCACTTGCAGATTCAATTTGAAATACAACTGCCCGTCCCGTCCACGATAAAGATTAGCAAAATCATATCTGGTAGATGAAGGGGTCTCGAGGCGTGTGTTGCAATAAAGATAATCTTCAAAGAGATTTCGGTCATAAAAATGATAGCAGAGAACATCACCATCATCTTTAACCACAAGATAACCGCCATTAGCCTCATACTTTCCGTTCCACGTTGTGTGTGGTACCATACCGAGTGCCGATGCCACTAAAAAGTTCTTAACCTTGAACTCGTAATACTTATGACTGTGTGTCATATCGTAACCCATCGGATTCTTTAAGGCTATCTTTTCTGTCAGAGCCTTCAAATCTTTACTGTCTCCTTGATTCCCTTCCAAGAGAATTGCAGCCATAATAGAGGGAAGGCAGCTGTCAATCAGTATGAAGTTATCCCGACAGATAGTGTCGTCCATGGTTTTGAAACTTAAAACACCTCCCATTTCCTGAATTTTCAGGATACGGTCAATCACTTTCGTTCGTGTGTCAATGGCATTGACAGCTGAAATTTCGGCTTCAGAAAAATCACATCCCGTTACATTAAAAGTGAAATTGGTGGTCTTCCCAGCATTGAAAAGAGTTGAATTGCCACCAAGTTTTGACTTGATACTAAATCCAAGTAAAGGCGACATGCCAGTACGTAAGTCATGAATTACGATCTTGATGTCTATTTTCTCCTGAGATTTTGCCTTTATATTGCTACAGCGAATCTCTGACATAAACTGTTCTATTTCAGGAGCAACGAATGTTCCCTTTGACTGACGAATGATATCAAGTAGCTGATTTGCCTTTACAAGAAAATCCGACACGCTCCTTCTCAATAACTCTACCCCGTCCTCAGTTACTACCACAACATTATCTCTTAAAGTATACTCATAGTGATTTTTTTGTTCATCACGTAGGACTTTCAATATAGGGTAAAATAGATCTCCAATTTTATTCAGTTCACCATCTCCGGCATAAACACGCTTCTCACCCAATAATTTGAACAGAACATAAATTTCACTCCATTCCCCTTTGTTTGCTGCCTTTGTCATACGATGTAGTTAAATAAGTCCTAATATTTCCAATTCTTTCTCTGCAGTAGCCTGAATAGCAGGAATAGCTACTGAATTCCCAAATTGCTTGTAAGCTGAAGCATCAGCCACAACGATTTTGAATTCGTCAGGAAATCCCTGAAGACGTGCCCATTCACGAGGGGTCATACGCCTTATTCCATCACGATTTACTTCACCTTTAATGTTTGTAATTGGTGTAAAGTTCTTCAATCTTTTATCTATTACAAGATTGCGTTCTCTCCCCATACCACCAACAACAATAGCATTTGCCACGCCATTGATATCAATTATTTCATAACCAAAACCATGACCGGCTGCTTCATGACGTGCACGGTGTCGCTTCAATGTTTCTATATAGGTTGTTGAGAGATAATATTTCACAGAAGGAACTTCTTTTTCCATCACATCACTGAAGTGCGGACGCGTATCCCCTGTTGTTTTTGGGGTTGGATAGTGGAAGTCTGCTATATTTACATGTAAATCCTTTCTGAAACCAATAATATAAATTCGCTCACGATGTTGAGGTACACCGAAGTCCATAGCATTGAGTATCTTTGGTGGAACTACATCATATCCGGAATCATCAAGATGTTTAAGGATCGTTTTTAGAGTATGTCCTCGGTCATGAATGGCAAGACCTTTCACATTTTCAAGGAAAAAGGCACGGGGCTGATGTTTGCGAAGAATAGCTTCTATCTCGAAAAACAGTGTTCCTCGTGTTTCATCCTTGAAACCAAGCCGACGCCCTGCAAGAGAGAAAGCCTGACAGGGGAAACCTCCACATAATATGTCAAAATGCTTTGGAATATAACTTTTTGTCGACTCTTTGGTGATATCCCCAAAAGGCATCTCTCCATAATTTGCTAAATAAGATTCCTGTGCTTTTGCATCAAATTCTGAAGAATAAACGCATTTACCACCAAGATTTTGAAATGCAATACGAAATCCGCCAATACCGGCAAACAAATCAATAAAAGTAAAGCGGGGACGTTCCGGAGCAGGAAACGGGACATTAAAAAAATCATTGAAGAAACCATATTGAAGAGGAGTTTCTGCTACTCTCCATATTTCTTCATCACTAAATTCTTCTTCCTTGAGTTTCTGATGTGATTTTTTATGTGAAAGAAACTCACGTACAGCCATGATTATTTCATTTTTCTGCTTCGCATCTACATCATTATGATGATTGTG
Source organism: Segatella oris (assembly GCF_900637655.1). NCBI lineage: Bacteria > Pseudomonadati > Bacteroidota > Bacteroidia > Bacteroidales > Prevotellaceae > Segatella > Segatella oris. Next base: position 911,553 of record NZ_LR134384.1, on the reverse strand, counting down.
CAGAAAATGACTGAGCAGCGCCATCTGATTTTCATACGACGTTTCTCCGTATATCTTGATGCCTTCCTTCGTAATCTCTTCTGGGAAATTCTTCAAGTTCATTTCCCTGTTTCCTTTCTTCTTTGTCATTATGACAGTTTACTTTAATTTCTACAAAGATAAATATAATCTCTTAAACAAAGCCATACTTCACGATTATAAATTCCTCCGTTAAAACTTTTATAGCATTTTCTCCGTACAAAACACCAAGTTTCATTTCCTTATATTCTATGCCACAGAGTGGTTGTAGAAGCACTCACAGTCACAATATTCAGTCAATAGGAAAAGCCAGCCTCCGTTTTATTCATTTACCAAACGGGTAAAATGATGTAAAACACAAGGCTGGTTCTGGTTCTATTTTCAGATATATAATCCTTTAATTCTCCAACAACTTCGCGCTGTTTCCTTTTCTGAACTGTCGGGAAATGCTGTCGGTATCGGGAGAAGCGATTGCGCCCAATATGGCCGTAGCTACAGCGATGATGATCTTAATGACTAATTTCCATTGATTAATTCTGATTTTATCCATGTTTTATTCTGTTGTTTTAATGATGATACAATAATTTGGAATGCTGCATGTTGAATGGGGAGTTCATTGAATGTATGGCGCATGACTTGGAATACAGCATTTCCATGAACTCTCCCTCCGCAGAAACTTCAATTCTTCCACATGCTCTATCTGTAGGTTTCTGCCCTATCAGGAATAATGAAGGACAGAAACCATTAAGCGCGACAGGCTTCAGACAGAGAGAAAGCCGACCTGCTTTCAGACACCGGGCTGTGAAGCCGGCTTCTTCTTTTTCTTCTCAATCGTGTACTGTTTCATTTCCGTTACGTTGACACCACTGAGCAATGCCTTGATGTGCTTGCGTGAGTCGCGCTCCACATGAACCTCGGGCATGAAGATTACCCGCATGTTCTTGATGTGCTTGGCTGGGTTGAAGGCTGCTGCCGACTCTGCACCTTTCGTGCTGATGCCAATCTTAAACGTTCCCAAACCGTCAAGTTTCACGCGCTTCGAGTCCTGAATCTGTGCGGTCATCACCTCTACCAACTCCGTCAGCACAGCCTTCACGTCGCTTTTCTTCATAGAGCAGTTGCGCTCAATGATAGCTGCGATATCATCAAGGTTTGTCGTACCGTTGTGCATGGCACGTGCATAAAACTTTCCGAAACCGGCATTTTTCTTGTTGTTGTTCTTGTAAATCTTGTAGATTACTGCCATAACTGTTACCCTTTCTTTTAGTTAAATTGTTAATAATTTTACGATAGTTTTTCCAATTGGAATATTGCGAAACGTTTGCTTTCAGAAGTTCATTTCAACTGCCTCGTGTCGGTTGTGCTTCCGATCTCTGCAATAACTCACGTGAAGCCACATGCAACCGTTTGACAAGCGGCGCTCAAAGAGCAGTTGATCATAGTCGAGTACATATTTGATGAAGCGAAAATAGCGCCGTCCCACTTCTTCGTTGGGGATGTGAATGTCGGCAGCCTCACCCTTGAGATGTTGTGAGCTGGGTTCTCCGAAAACTGCTTTGTTAAGGGCTTCTGAGCGATATCCGCTCGTGATGATGATGCGGCCGAAACGCTTGCGGAGTGGCTCTAGCACATTGAGGCATAGCGCTTTGAGATTTTCCTCTTCTTCACGGCCGGGCTTATTCTCTATACCGAGTCTGATCGCCATGCCCGACCGTTGCATTTCCTGTTTTGAGAAATGAGGCGAATACATTTCCATAGTTGTTTCTTTCATCTTTTCCTGAGTATTAAGGTCTAAGAAAATTGTTATCCTGAACACGTTGCAAAGATACAAAATCAACACCCCCTTTGTCAAGTTTTATTTGATACAAAAAACTGATACATGCTGAAAAAAGTGAGGATTTAATTTCCATTAACGTGCAAAACCAAGGAAGTGAAGAAATACTTCCATATTAACTGCTATCTTTGCACATTGAAGACACTTGGCAACCGTAGTCATCATGAACGATGAAAGCCATGAAATAAGAATGGAAAACGAACTAAAAAAGAATGAAATGGAAAGAATTTTAGAAACCATGAGGAGTGAAATCATCGCTATTCTTGCCCTCTCTCCCCATGCAGGCTACGCATGGAAAGGCACTACCACCGACCTGCTCGAGGTGATCAATGCCGTGGTCATGAGTTGTGAACTCTTTGATGAGAACGGACGTCGCTATACTTTCGGCCGACTCACCCATGACATCTGCCTGCGGCTCAACCGTCATGAACCCCACAATCCGAGGTCGTATCTCACCAAAGCCCGACAGCGCAAAAACCTGCATCGCCCACCACTCATGCGGCGTTATGAGGCTGCCTTGCACCATTCTCCACGCCCACTATTTAACCATATTGTCAAGAAATAACTGCTTTCGTCGGGTAAAAAGCCCTTAATAACCGCAATATCATCAAGTTTACCCGCAAAATGTATAACAGCACTTCTTTTTTATTTTGTATCTTTGCAACGTAAAAGAACTGTTAATGAAAGGAGAAATCAGCCGGATGTGATATCCGGTACTAAGTCTATCTCTGTAGTTATTAGCATTTGATTTAGCAAGTAAAAAGACGTTCAGGTTAGACTGGCCTCCACGCATTCGCGAGGAGGTTTTTTATGCCTGTTGGTTTCCTTGCATCCAGGGGGAAAGTAACCAATTGGTTTTCTCTTTTCTTTTTCTACTTCTCCTCCTGCTGGTTGCTGCCCGTTGTGCTTAGGAAATGAAGAATGCAGAGATTGGGATGCAACGTTTCCCCTTGCATTTCAGGCCTCCTTGTCGCAAGCGACATCTGAGAATATCGTAGAAAATCTTAGAAGATATAAAGGCTGTTAGCATACAAGTAAATTCATTTTATCCGATATTCTCAAATATTCTAAGATATACCGCGAAGCGGGTGGGAGGACTTCTCCTTGTGGTTTAGGCCTCCTCATCGCGGGCGACATCCGAGAATATCCAAGAATATTATAGAAGATACAAAGGCTATCAGCTTATAAACGAATTCATTCTGTTTCCTAAGAAGAGGCTCCAAGCTCGTGCTCCCCTCCTTGGGAACCGTAGGTCGCTGTTCGTTGAGTGAGCGAAACGAGGAAAGCAATGGGGCGGGGGAGGCTATTTTATAATTCATATTAGCTCGTGCAAGCTCGCACTCCCCTCCTTGGGAGGGGCTGGGGGAGGTCTCCCAATCCCCTTACCCCTTTGTAAATAAAAATCCGACGACGGCGAACTCTATTTCCACTTCGTTCTTTTTCTTTTTCTTCGTCTTTTTCTTTATCTTGTTCTTAGTTCTTGTTCTTTAGAGAATTTAATATATTGATTTCCAATAAGTTAAAATGTAAAAGTTCCTTAATTAACATTTATTTCTTCGTTGTTTAAGGAATTTTCACTCGAAAGTTGAAACTAAACGGAGTGGATTTTCAGCCATTAACGCACCTCTTTTTGTTTATATTTTTCATTGTTAACAGGCATTCTGTTCCATAGGTAGGCAGCCATTGTTTACAAACCAACATGACTGTTCCCTGCAACTTGACTGATTTCATGTGCCAATCTGCGTCAGATGACCGCATGATTTGACGCAAAATGCAAGGCAATCTGCATCAAGTCAGCGTGTGATTTGGGCCTTGTCAGCTGATGACCTGTTGTCCGAAAACAAAGAACCCGACCCACCAGGACGGATGAGTCGGGTACTATGTTTTATCTGCATCGTATCAATCAATCACCATATCCGGGTGTCTGCTCCAACAAGGTGTTGGTTGAAAGCGTCGTTTCATCAATAGGCCAGAGCAGTCGGGTATTGTTGGCTGTGGAATACTTCACGGCTTTATTGAACAGACGGATGTCGTGCCAGCGCTTTCCTTCGAACAGGAATTCACGCATACGCTCTTTCAGAACGGCCTCTTCTGCATTCTCATCACCGCCCACAAAGGTGTTATTGGCAAAGAAGGTGGTCAGAGCGGGAGTGCCACTCGTGCTGATTTCATTGGGATATTGCACCTCGGGATGAGCATTGAAATAGGCTGCACCATATGCACGGCTGCGGATTTGGTTGATTTCTGTTGCCGGATTTTGTCCCAACAGCACTTTGGCTTCGGCTATTCCCAACAGACATTCGGCATAGCGGTAAATGGGCTGGTCGTCATACCACGATGTTGATGAGCCACCGGGAAGCAGTGTTCCATGGAACTTATTGCAGATGTTGCCCACATAGGTCGTGCCGTCAGTGGCATAAACATCGGCCAATGAGCCTGCTCTGCGCTTGTCGTTTCCGTTAAGATAGAGTTTTGTCCACAGCTGTTTGTCAAGCGGGAAGCGCATGACACCGGTGCCGAGGCTCAGGTTGAGATATTCAGACTGGCTGAATTGAATGGCATTCCCATGGGCATCGTGCAGTCGGTAGGCACTCACATTCTGCTTGTTCATCACCAAAGAGGTGTAGAGACCGTTCCACAATGTGGTCTCATTTTCGCGGTTGTGCAGGGCAAAGATGATTTCCTTGTTACCTTTCTTATTATATGCAAACACATCACTGAAGTTGTCGAGCAAGGCAACATCCGCGTGAGACTGCACTTCCTGATAGGCAGTTAAAGCCGTCTGATAGTCAGCAGTGCCTCCTCCCATCTGCTTTCCGCTCCACAAATACACTTCACCCTTGAGCATCTTGGTGGCTGCGAGCGACCAATACATGCGTCCGTCCTTGAAGGAATAGTCGTTGTTATAGGCAGTTTCAGAAGCCTGGATGTCGGCTTTGATCTGCTTCATCACGTCAGCCGCAGGGTCTTGCTTGCGTGCAACCTTACTCAAATCGACCGTTTTGCCCTCCGTGTGCTGCAGATAGACAATCACATCTCCGTAGGTTCGGAGCAACTGGAAATAGAAGAAAGCGCGCAAACCGTGACTGCTTGCAAGATATTTGTTCTTCTGTGCTTCGGTCAGATAGCCTGCTTCGTTCACTTTGTCAATCATCAGATTGATCTGATTGATGCCCGTATAGAGTCCTCCGTAGTTTCCAATTACGGCACTGCTCTTTTCAAGAGTGTTGTTCCAAAGGCGTTCATAGCCCTGCGGAGCCTCACCGCTGAAGGCTGTTCCGGTGTAGATGTTGCTGCGCAGCTCGCCCCAGATGATATATCTGTTGGCATAACTTCTCACCCATGAGTAGAGACCTTGATTGAAAGTCTGCACCTGGTCGGCATTCTTCCAGTAATTGGAGTCGGTGATACTGCTTGTGGGTTCCAGATCCATGCAGCCCGCGAGTGAAAGACTGATCACGGTGGCTGCTATATAAGAAAATATCTTTTTCATTGTGAATTGCTTTGTTTGATTAGAAAGTAATGTTGAGTCCAAAGATCAAAGTGCGTGGAGAGGGATAACGGCCATAGTCGAAACCGTCTGACGGTTCAGGCGAAGCTCCGTCATATCCGGTGATATAGAAAAGGTTCTGACCTGTCAGATACACGCTGGCATTGCTCATCTGAAGTGCTTTGGTCCATTGCTTCGGCAGATTATAACTGAGGGTAATCTCACGCAAAGCCATGTAGTCGGCCTTTTCATAGAAGATAGAATTTCCACGCCAGATATTGTGTTTGTTCAGCTGGTCAGCGTAAGTGAAGACCGGATATTTGGAGTTCGGATTGTCTTCACTCCACATATCCTTCACCTTGTCAATGAGATTGAACTGTCCTTGGAACTGTCCCATGGAGCGAGCCTTGAGGTCATTGTAGATGGTATGGCCCAAAGCATAGTCGAAACGCGCATACAAAGAGAGGTTTTTGTAAGAGAGTGTGGTCGACCATCCACCTGTCACAGTGGGTCGCAGATTGCCCACCACCTTGCGGTCGAGCGTATTAATGATGCCGTCTCCATTGATATCCTCCCAGCAAACATCTCCCGGTTCGATGGCTTTCCAGCCTGCTGAGTTCTTATAGAGCACACCTGTCTGCGGATTTACTTCGTCGGCAAGGCCTGGCCCGTATAGTTTTGCAACGTTGTCAATACGCTTGTTGGCATGCTGGCGTATGTCGTCCCAGTCGCGGAAGATGTGATCCTGCTTATAACTGTAGAGATCTCCGAGCTTTCCTCCTTCGCGATAACCGCCAATCCACTTTGTAGGTGTGTGGCCATTGGCATCAACCTTACCTGCAGCAACTTCCACTCCTTCGAGCTGGTTGAACGGACGTTCGCTCTTAGGCAACTTGATAATCGTGTTCTTGACAGTTGAGAGATTGAACGAAAGGTCCCAACGGAAGCCGTTTCTCAAATGGACTGGCGTGGCACGCACTTCCATTTCAAATCCTTGGTTGCGCAGTTTTCCCAAGTTGGTCTGGATAGATTTGAAGCCAAGATACGAGGGAAGGTTCACACTTTGCAGCAGGTTGCTGGTGTTGCGCACATAGTAATCGAGAATGAAAGACAAGCGGTTCTTGAAGAATCCAAGGTCAAGACCGGCCTCAAAGGTGTGACTCTGTTCCCATTTCAGGGCTGTGTTCACCAACGAGCGGTCGTAGAAAGCCGTGTTCCCGTTGTAGTTTGTCAGTTGATCATACACACCATAGATATAGAAATCACCGATACCGCTCACGTTTCCATTGCTACCGTAGCTGATACGAGGCTTGATGTTGCTGATGACCTTCGACAGTTTGGAAGCTTTCCAGAAGTCTTCTTCCATCATGTTCCAGCCTAATGACACTCCGGGGAAGAAGCCCCAGCGGTTGTCTTTCAGTTTGGAGTTGCCGTCATAGCGGAAAGTAAATGAGAGCAGATACTTCTGCATGTAGTCGTAGTTGAAGCGTCCGAAGAGCGATTCTATGCGGTTGCGCGACTTGTATGAACCCGGGTTGTCATCCTTGTCGGCACCGGCATTGAGCGTAGGAATGTCATCTGTTGGCGAATTCTTGGTTGAAGCCCACAGCTTATAGTAGTTATAGTCATAGTATTCACCACCGAACATCAGGTCAACATTGTGCTTGTCGGCAAACGTGTTGCGGTAGTTCAGAAAGGCATTCAGCTGTGTCTGCGTGTCTTTCATCAGATATCCGTACGAACGGCGCGTGGTGTTGATCTTGTTGGGATTGCTCTGCGTGTAGAAAGCCTTGTTGAAATTCTCCACCTGGTCTAACGTATGGTAGAGCGAAGCATTGGTGGTCAAGGTGAGATGTTTCGGTATCAGCGTCAGATCAAAGCCTATATTGTAGGTCTCTGCACGGTATCCGTTGCTCGAAGTGAGCTTGTCGTTCCAATACAGATAGTTGCCGTCTGAAGAGCTCCAACCTGGTGCCGGACTGCCATCTTTCAGGTAAGGATTCCATGTCGGACGCTGAGAACGCGTGCGATAGAACAGAGATGACCACGAGTCTACATAGCTCTTAGGTCTCGTTCGCCATGTGTACTGTGCACCGGCACGGACTTTCAGCCAGGGCTTGATTTGGTAATCACCCTTCACACTGCCCGTGAAACGCTTATAAGACGTGTTGCGCACCACACCATCTTCATGATAATAACCCAAGGAGGCTACGAAAGAACCGAAGTTGTTGCCACCCGAGAAATTGAGATAATGATCTTGTGTCGTGGTCTGGTCATGGAAAATAGCCTTTTCCAAAAGTCCGCTGTAGTCTTTGAACATCAGCTGTCGCTTGGGCGAGTCACTGTAGTAGGGGTCGTCCATGAGCTGCCAGCCCTCCTCTTCCAACAGCTTCTTATGGTCGGGATTAGCTGCATCGTAGTATAACACATCCGTGCGTGGAGTGAAATTCGTGTAACCATAGCCCGAATAGCCATTCTGGGCATCTACATTTGCCGGTGTCCCGTGCCCTTTCATTGACGTTGCATAGCGCTTCATTCCCAAGCGGTTATAATAGATGTAATCGCGGGCATTCATGAAATCATAGTCATCACGCCGGAAGTTCACACCTACTTTCATGCGGTAGTTGATAGTCGATGTGCCGCGTTTTGCCTGTTTTGTGGTGATGAGAATAACGCCTCCGTTGGCCCTTGCACCGTAAATGGCTGTTGATGCGGCATCTTTCAGCACTTCCATCGACTCAATGTCCGAGGGGTTGACCTCTGAAAGCGTACGCTCAACACCGTCAACGATGATCAAGGCAGGTGCACTTCCCGTAATCGAAGCACCACCGCGCAGAGTGATGGAGGGATTAGTTCCGGGCTGTCCCGAACCATTGAACACCTGCAAACCCGTCACACTGCCCTGCAGGGCACTGCCGGCATTGGCGAAAGCTGCAGCATCAAGCACCTTGCTGTCCATCTTTGAGATAGCCGTAGTCAGCGTTGCACGCTTCTGCTGTCCGCCATAACCCGTTATGACGACTTCGTTCAGCGCCTGCGACTGCTCTTTCATTTTCACCTTGAGAGGTTGTCCGTTCCATTTCACTTCCTGCGAATCCATGCCGATGTAGCTCAATATGAGCACACTTCCACGGTTCACATTCGGCAAAGTAAAATGTCCGTCGAAATCAGTCACCACACGGTTGTTCGTGCCTTTTACCAGGATTGTGGCACCAATGACAGGCTCTCCCTGCTCATCGGTGACCGTACCTGTGCACTGACTGTTTTGCTGTGTGTACTGAGTCGACAACTCATTTGCAGCCCATCCCTGCGTGGGCATGACAAGCGATGCGCCTAACCATAGCGCAAAGCTGATAGGTCTTTGGTGTAGAATCATTTGTATCAGTTACTTAAATGAATATATGGTTTGGTAGAAATAACTTTCATAGTATCGTGTTTTATGGCTCACTGCATGCTGACCTACGGCAGCATTCCACGTTTTCTCCTCTGAAGTATCACCCTCATTGCCACAGTTCGGAAGACAGAAAAAGTCAAGCGTCTTTCCTGCAAGATATCTTTATTCATATGTCCGCAGTGTTTTTGATTGTATAGATTTACGGCGTAAATATACAAAAAAAATCCAAATGCACCTAAGAAAATAAGGAAAATCGATAAAACTTGAATGAAATCGCCACGCAATCTGCGTCAAGTCATGTGCTAATCTAATAGACTTTATTCAGTATATTGATGCATCTTAGCGTGTAATATGAATGAAACTGCAAAACTGTCTGAATGATGCAGGCCAACTGACGGCTCTTTCCAAATAGAAGTGCAAAATCTTGGTGGTGTTTGACACTATGAAAAACACTACGGGGATTGCCTTGCGGCCGGGGGATTGAAGTCCCTGAAGAGCCTGGCGGAAGACTTAAGCAATGCAAAAAGGCGAAAAAGATTCGTCCTCTCCCTAAGATCAATTAACTTTATATTGCTATGCATAAACAATTAACCTCGGAGAAAGGTACACAATTAGTGTGTTGCTGCAAAAGACATACTCACTTAGTTTCATCGCCAAGACTATCAGTGTTTGTGTAAGCACGGTTTCGCGGGAGAAAAGGCGCAACTCCAATGTACAGGGAGTGTATGACGGCCGTCTGGCAGCGTTGAAAGCCAGGCGTCGCAAGGCCAAAACGCCCAGCAACCGCTTCATATCTCCTCATATCCGCAGCAGGGTCTTTGAACTCATCCGCAGGGAGCAGTGGTCGCCCGAGCAGGTCTCGAGCTGGCTCATGAAATAGGAGGAGCTTTCGGAATCCAAGTTCTCCATCTACAACAGGATCGCTGCTATCTTCCCGTACCGCAAGGACACCAATCCCAAACCGTTTTCCATTGACGACAGGTCTGCACTTACCAACGGACAGACTGGGAGTGACTGGGAGATGGACATGAACGTAGGTAGGAAAGGACGGCAAGGGGGCAGTTGTAACCTTAGTGGAAAGCTGTTTCATGCTCATGGAAAAACTCTATTTGGGAAAACGGGCCGTCCCACTGGCTCATGCCGTCGTAAAGACTACTCAAAGGGAGTGGGATGCCTGTAAGGACCATAACCACCGACAACGGGACGGAGTTTGCAGCACATGAAATCATCGCAAGGGAATTGGGCACCACGGTTTACTTTGCACGTCCATATTGCTCTTGGGAAAAAGGTGCCATAGAGAACATGAACGGACTTGTCAGGCAGTACATTCCTAAAATGACAAACTTCAGGAGGATTTCAAGAGGGTACGTCAGGCAAATTGTAGAGAAACTCAACAATAGACCCAGAAAGAAAAATGGATTTTCAAGCCCTCAGACTTGATTAACAACACAATTGCCTAACTTTGCACTTGCGTATGGAATCCGCCCAGAGGGTACATCAAACAGGGGCTCTTCGAAAATCTGTTCGATCAGGGTATGCAATTCGTTCATGGTTTAAAGCAAGAATGAAGAATAAACTTATACCCATATGGGATAAGATTATGCTGAGAAAAAGATATTGTATCGAGTGTATTATTGAGCTCCTAAAGAACAAAGCGACACCGTACACTCTCGACACCGATTGATACATAACTTTATCTTGAACTTATGTTCTGCCCTTACTGCATATTGCTTTTATGAGAATAAGCCTGAGGTACTGCTTGTATATATGGGAAAGTCAAGGTAGTTAGAACTATTTGCATACTAAACTTATCCCGAATTGGAGTAAAGCTATGGATGATAGTTATAAGAATGATTATACTAATATCGTTAAATAGTGGAGAACTTATAACTGTAATGATATATATTCTAATTCAGGATAAGCCTTAGAATAGTTTAAGTTGTTTATTTTATTCAATCACATAGTCCTGCAATGCCATAGGTTCGTTATTAAAGTAGCAATAAGCTCTCCCATTGCAGCAATTATATTCATGATGAAGTTTTTGATAGAATGGTATCTTTGGTGTACAAGATTAGCTTTGTTCTTGGAAAGTCCGTATCATTCTTCTTAAAGTCTGATTGTTTAAAATAGTCTTGAAACCTTTATTGACTACGTGTTTGAAAGTAAATTGGATATTTCTTTTCTCTGTGTTTGTCTAATACGTTACGTGCTTAACATAAATAAGATTGATAACCAAAGGAGGAGTCCGACGAGGCGGTTAAGGGCGCGATTGCTGAAATGTTCGGGGTTACGGGGGAAGATGTTGGTGTCGACAATGCAAATATCACCTGCGGAAATCATGCTGTCAATGGCCTCTTCATGAGTGTAGCCCTCGTTTTTCAGTGTTTCAAGAATATGTTGTTGCTTAGCATTGAGCTGTGTACATGCTTGGCGGTTGCGTTCATCCTGTTGGCCTTTCCATTCGTTGAATGCTTCACGGTAAGGCATACCGGAATGGTCAAGCAAAGGGGCGTTGACAATGAAAGCATGATAACTGTAACGGTTGCGCGATGTGAAATGATTAAAGATATAGCGCAGAATAGCTCCCGTGTGGAGGGACAACAGGCTTATCATGCGGAACACGATATCGCTGAAGAAATTTCTTAGCATCGATTATTTATTGATAAAGCGTAATGGTGTGATATTAAACAAAATCGTTTCCTTTCTTCATCTGAACTTCGGCCACATACTTGCGGATAAGTGCCGAGGAGTCTTCTTTTTTGCAAATCAGCAGCACATTGCCTTCTTCGGCAACGATGTAGCCATCCAGCCCGTTGATGACCGCTAAACGATCTTTAGGGATTTTGATGATGTTGTTGTGGGAGTTCTCTATATAGACATCAGAATTGATGATTACATTGTCGTCATCTCCTTTCTGAGAGGCCTCGTAGATGTCATGCCATGTACCCATATCGGCCCATCCGAAGTCGCATTTCTTCAGATAGACATAGTCGGACTTTTCGAGTATGCTGAAGTCGATGGAGAGGTTGGGATAGGAAGGAAAGTTTTCTTTCATGAAGGCTTCTTCAGCAGTAATGGTCCATTCGGGGTTACTGTCATCGAAAGTTCGCAGCACAGGGGGGAGCTGATTACTGAGACTTTCTTTGAGGAAATGAACATTGGAAAGAAAGATGCCCGTATTCCAATACCATTCTCCGCTCTCCATGAGCATGTGTGCAAATTCGCGTTCGGGCTTTTCTATGAACGACTGAACTTTGAAAATATCATCAATTCCACTGTGTTCGCCTAACTGCACATAGCCATATCCCGGTTCAGGACGTGTGGGCTTGACGCCCATGGTGAGCAGACAATCGTTGTTATTCACAAACTCAAGAGCTTCCAATAAATCGCTTCGGAACACCTCTTCATTGAGAACGGTTTGGTCGGAAGGTGCAACTATCAGGCAAGCATCTTTGTTGATGTGGGCAATGCGGTGGGTGGCCCAGGCTACGCTTGGTGCTGTGTTACGGTAGATAGGCTCAGCCATGATATGGTCATCAGTCACTTCTGGCAACTGTGCGTGAACTAAGTCAAGATATGTTTCGTTAGTGTTGATGTAAATATTCTCTTTGGGAAGAATCTTCACAAAACGTTCAAAGGCCTGTTGAAGCTGTGTGCGTCCCACGCCAAAGAAATCGATAAACTGTTTGGGAGAGTATTCTCGGCTGCATGGCCAGAGTCGGCGCCCTTTCCCACCAGCAAGAATCACACAGTAAAAGTTGGTTAAGGTCTTGTTCATTGTAAGTTTCTTATTTATTTAACGAAGTTAGATATTAAAAACGTAAAAACAAAGTCTTTTTACTTTTTTATGGAAACCTTACACAAAAAGAACACTTTTATTCTCTAAATATTTGGCAGTTCAGAAAATAGTTGTACCTTTGCAACAACTTTGAAAAAGCGCTATGCCCAGATGGCGGAATCGGTAGACGCGCTGGTCTCAAACACCAGTGGAGCAATCCATCCCGGTTCGATCCCGGGTCTGGGTACCACAAATCCCTTGTAAATAGCTGATTTACAAGGGATTTTTCTTTTTCAAGGCGTACTAAAAGTGTACTTTATGACAAAACAAAGAGAAAGGTGTACTTTTATGATTTTTCGTCTCTTAGTTTTATATTTAATTAACGACAACTCTTCCCTGGCGAATTCCATAAGCAAGTGCAAAGTGATGCGCTCCTCCTTTTTTGTATTGCTTAAGTTATCCGCCGATACGATTTGGGGGCACTTCACAATATCTTTGTCGATTCTTTGCATTTGGTTGTGTATGTAAGAACGAAAGTGTATCTTTGGCATTGTAATTTTATATGACCATTTGGACACACTCTCGTTCTTATTGAGTGATCCCATTTTATTCGGAAGTTTGCCATACATACTTGAATTTCTTTATTATTCATACTCTGCAAAGGATTCTGCTCCCATATCGACTGCCTTTGGTACACATACAAGAGAACTCTCAATGAGTTTCTCGTACTGTCATTGCTATTTACTTATCAGATTCTTATACACAACAGACCGCAACAGCTCGTCTTTTCGCTGCTTTGAGACGGGAAGTTCTTTCCCGCCCATGAAAATCCGCCCTCCCGAAATGGTATCTATATGGGATATGTTGACAAGAAAGGAGCGGTGTATTCTGAAAAAGGCTTCTCGGGGCAACATTTCTTCTAAAGACGTCATGGTTTGGTGAATGGTCAAAACCCTGTCCTCGAAATGCAGTCTTACGTAGTTCTGCATACCCTCCGCGTAAAGAATGTCTTCCCATGCAATCCGCTTGAAGGAATCTCCCTGCCTGATATACATGCCCGGAGCCGTTGTTTCTTCGCGTCCGCTTTGCAGGAGAAACATCTCCCGTGCTTTCGATACCGCCTGAAAGAAGCGCTGAAAGGCAATGGGTTTCATCAGATAATCTGTAACGTGCAATCGGAAACCATCGAGCGCATATTCCGAATATGCCGTGGTGATGATGGTCAATGGCGGTTTATCCAACGACTCCAAAAAGTCCAATCCGGAAAGACGGGGCATGTTAATATCCAGAAACATCAGATCAATCTCTTTGTTTCGGAGGATTTCGGCTGCCTCCGACGCCGACGAACAGGAAGCGGCAACTTCCAGAAAATCCAACTTTCCGATATAGTTCGCAATTCCTTTTACGGCAATCGACTCGTCGTCCACCACCAAACATTTCATCCTGTACGGGTTCGTTTTCAATATCGTTTCCACCATCGGTTTAGAAATCAATTACAAGTTTTGTATGATAGCAGTTTTCCGTTTCATCGATTGTCAAGTCATATTTTCCGAAACAGAGTATATCCAACCGCTCTTTTATGTTTTTAAGTCCCCTCCCTCCCGTATCTGTTCTTCTTGCAGGCAATGCCGGTTTAGAGTTTTTTACTTCAAGAAAGATGGTACTGCCCGCCTGCCGCAGACAAATATCGATATATCCCTTTTCCATATCAGCACCGGCAACATGCTTGAACGCATTTTCCACAAACGCAATGAAGAGCAATGCCGGGATTTCCACCTGTGCGTTTTCAATCTCCCACGAACACGACACCGTGAGCCTGTCGTCCCGGCGCAACTGCTCCACGGCAATGAAATCTTTCAGGAATTGCACGTCCTCGCCGAGCGTTACGCTTTGCCTGTCCCCGCTATACAGCTGATAACGCAATATCTCGGAATACCTTATCAGCAGTTCCGACGCCAGTTCCACATCGGTCTGCATCAGCACGTGTATGTCGTTCAGCACGTTGAACATGAAGTGAGGCGTCATTTGATGCCTGAGCGTGCACAACCGATATTCGGCAAGCCGCTGCTGCGACCTGACATATTCCAAAAAGAAACGCAGTCCACAAATGGCGATATTGATGATAACACCCGCCGAAACAGGTACGAAAAAGGCGTAAGGTTGCGTTGCTGACAAGTTGAAACAGCCTGACACGAGAAACACTCCAGCCTTTTCCAAACCGGAAAACAGTTCGATGCAGCTCACGAAGACAAGTCCCACAACCAGCGATAACGCGACAAACTGCCCGGCAAACCGCCCTGCTTCTTTCTGTTTCATGGCTCGCAGCAGCAAAGGTCCGCTCAGGTAGTTGGCAACAGGGCATATCGTAATGATCAGAAGTGCAGCAAACAGCACCGATTCGAGTGCCGACGCCGTTTGCGGCATCACCTGAAGCCAGAAAATAAAAAACATCAATATCCAAAATGGGATAATAATGTATCGGTCTTTTTTTATCAAGTCGATATTCATACTGCAAAGTTAACGGATTAAATGAAAGATATATTATTATTCGTCAAAGGTAAAGCTGTGATTCGTCAAAGAGATTTTGGCAAATGGCGGTCGGACATATAACTTTGTGGCAGATTATTATTATTATTCATTCATAAATACCAAGATGAAAAAAATATTGCTTTTAGAATTAATGATGGCTGCCTGCACGGGCTTAAATGCCCAAATCATGTTCAAAACCGAATATTTCGGAGAATCGGATTATCGAATGACAGAAGGCGATACGGACAGGAAAATGGGAAACAGCAAAGGTTCGGCGGTTGTTTATCAGGGCGGTGTCAATATTCCGCTGTCGATGAAACTCGATGAAAACAAACGCCCTACCATGTGGGCACTCAGTGTGGGAGGAGCATATGTAAGGCTTGATAACAAAGGTTTCACGGAGCCTTTGGTCATCGACGAGATAATGAACCTCGGCCTGAGCCTGAATCATTTAAGGCCTTTGAATGACAGATGGTCGATGCTCACCACCGTCGGAGGCGGCATTTATATGCCGAGCACTAAGCTTTCCAAAATCAGGTTCAAGAACGTTTTAGGCAGTGTGGGAGTGGTTTTCATCTATCATCTGAAACCAAATCTTGAATTGGGCGGGGGGATTGTTTTGAATAACTCCTTCGGCTATCCGATGCTGTTCCCCGCCTTTTACCTGAACTGGGCGACGGCTGGAAAATATACCGTAAAAATCTCGATGATGGACGGTGTGGAAATGTCGGCGGGATATAATGCGAACAGGCATTTAAGTCTGAACATCGTGGCGGAAATGAAGGGACAAATGGCGCTGATGGTGCAGGACGGAAAAGACAAAATCTTCTCCCACCAATACATTATCGCCGGCTTCCGCCCCAAAATTAAACTCGGCAAACGCATCTCTATTCCCCTCACGGCCGGCATTCATGTCATACGCCCTGCGGAAATCACTGACAGGAGCTTAAAGAGTATGTTTCGGGACAGGTCATGCTATTTCCAAGTATCTCCTTATGCTTCTGCCGGTTTGAATATCGAATTTTAGCCGATGATAAGAAGTTGCCTTTCTATGCAATTATATCTGTGTGCTAGCGATTGAAGTGTGTCCCATCATCTTGGCGATACTCTCAATAGGAATTCCCGCACTCAAAGCAAGCGTACCGAATGTATGGCGTGCCATGTGCCAGCTGATGTGTTTATTGATTCCTGCACGCTTTACCCACCGTTTTACTGATTTGCAACAGCTCTCATAAGTGGGTAAGTTGAAAATGGATGAATCTAAGTTTTCTGGATCTTCTCCTATCAATGAAAGCAAACCATCGTTCAAAGGGATAACCACACCGCTATTGGCAGAATGTCCTTTGGTTTTATTCTGCTCAAACTTCAAAAGATGGTTGGTATAGTCGATATTCTTATAGGTTAAGTCTTTCACATCGCAGAAACGCAGACCATAATACAGGCGCAAAGGATAAATGTTCGTCACACATTTCAAACCGAGTAAAATCATTAACTCGTTTATTTTCAGGTGTTTTCTTATTTTGCGAAGATACTAAAAAGTCTTGAAAATCAAAGTGTACTATCTAACAAAAAACAGGCAAGAATAGGCTAATTTAGCAAAAATAAGAAAAACTCAAATTACTGATTATCAGTATTATATATTCTTTTCGTTTCTCTTGTTTTCACTATCTTGTACCGGGTCTGGTACCACAAGCCCCTTGTAAATCACTGATTTACAAGGGGCTTTTCTTTTTTAATATGTACTAAAAGTGTACTTTGTAACAAAACAAAGAAAAAGGTGTACTTTTATAGTTTTTCGCCACTTAGTTTTATATTTAATTAACGACAACTCTTCCCTTTTATTCTGTTTCTTTCCCTTCCTTGGCTTTTTCTCCAACGAATGCCCTATCTTTGTAAACAATACCTATCTTAGAAAATTGCAAAAATGGAAAATGACAATCTAAAGATACAGCTTGACAGTATTCAACGAATATTAAACTACTGCATTACCCAGACCTACAATGTGCTCATTGGAAATATTCTGAGGAAAAAGAGCTGTGTAAGCAATATGCAGTTTAAAGAGATTTTACAAAAAGAATATATCCGAATAACAGACGATCTTTTTTCCATTTATCTAAATTATCCTGCCCTTACATGTGTAGAGAAATACTATACAGATGATAACTTTTTGTGGGAAAGCACTTTCTTTGAATCACTGACCAAAGAACAAAAACAGAAATATACCTCTTTCCCCATATCTTCATTTGAATATGCAAAGTACATTGAGGCACATACCTACTATAATGATACCCTGCCGATGTTCTCTTATCTTGTCGATGCTATTTTGTATGAACGCTACGCAGAATATCTCATGGGAGAAATAGACCGCATAGAATTGACAGAGGTACAAACCGTTCAGCCTCGCTCTTCAATTTTGGTAAACGATGAACCATGTGAGCAGAAAAAGAAACCTGTCATTGTTGGTAAAGAAATAAATCCATTTCAATCTGATTTTACGGAAGAGCAAATAGAGATTCTTACCACTTGCATCAACGAAATTCAATTATTCACGACCAACATATCCTCCAATATTCTCAAAGACTTCTTTGCTTGTAAACTAAAAGGTGTCTTGAAATCAAACAACAACCGCCAACTGGCATATCTCATGCAGAGTCTTAATCTGAAAGGATTCATTACAGATGAATGGCAATCTGCGATTGCTCGTAATGAACTTGTATTAGGGAAGACAAAAGATACATCACTGACACGCACCGATCTTTCCACTGCAACAGACCAAATCAATATGAAGCAGCCGAAAGAATGGGAAACTATTGATAAATACATCAAACAACTGAAAAAAGGTTGAGCATAGGTTGATACCTCAAACATTGCTCAATGCCAATTACTTTTATCGTTTCTAATTTTGCCCTCGTTAACGAATAATTAGCGAAGGTGCACCTTCATATTGTTTAATTCAAAATGTTTTCAATATGAACAAGACATTAGAAACTCGAGTTGAAGAACTCGAACAAATGGTATTCATGAATAAGAACGTGCTGAGTTTTGAAGAAGCCAGCAGGTTCTTAAACCTCTCAAAGAGTTATCTCTACAAACTCACATCGGGAAATCTGATACCTCATTACAAGCCACAAGGAAAGATGCTTTATTTTGAGAAGGCAGAACTTGAAGCGTGGCTACGGCAGAACCCAATTAAAACTTCTGCACAGATAAATCAAGAGGCTCAAAGGTATATCATGGGCAGCAAACCTTTAATGCAGAAGTAACTTATGGCACACGAAGATTTTATCCGTGTTGGCACAACCTTATACAAGATTGTGAACCAACCACGCATCAATGGCGGTTTCGCCAAAAAGCGTATTGTGTGGAACAATGAGACATTGCGGCAGGACTATGGAAAGGATTTCATAGCCACAGTCCCAAAGTATGACGGCTTTTGCACTGTTCCCAACCATGTGAACTATCAACCTGTGGTCGATAAATTTCTTAATCTCTATGAACCGATAGGACACCAGCCAAAAGAAGGAGAGTTTCCGCACATCGAATCCCTGATACATCACATTTTCGGGGAACAATATGAGTTGGGCATAGACTACTTACAGTTGCTCTATCTTCAACCAGTGCAGAAACTTCCCATCCTTTTGATGGTATCAGAGGAAAGGAATACAGGCAAGAGTACATTCCTCAATTTTCTTAAAGCTGTTTTCCAGAACAATGTAACTTTCAACACGAATGAGGACTTCCGCAGCCAGTTCAATGCTGATTGGGCAGGAAAACTGCTTATCGTTGTGGACGAAGTTTTGCTCAACCGCAGGGAAGATAGCGAGCGGCTCAAAAACCTCAGTACGACACTTTCTTATAAGGTGGAAGCAAAGGGCAAAGACAGAGATGAAATCTCCTTCTTTGCCAAGTTCGTGCTCTGTTCCAATAACGAGTTACTCCCAGTCATCATTGACGTGGGAGAAACCCGCTATTGGGTAAGGAAAATAAATCGACTTGATAGTGACGATACCGACTTCCTGCAAAAGCTGAAAGCCGAGATTCCTGCCTTCCTTTATTTTCTGCAACATCGCACGCTATCTACCCAAAAGGAAAGTCGTATGTGGTTTGCACCCAAGCTAACTTTTACACCTGCTCTACAGCGTATAATACGCAGCAATAGAAACAAGATAGAGTTGGAAATGTCTGAACTCTGCTTAGAGGTAATGGAGCAGATGGTGGTTACCGAGTATTCTTTCTGTATCAATGATATGGTATGTCTGCTGAATAACACAGGCTGCAAGGCTGACAAAAGCCAAGTCCGTAGGATTGTGCAGGATATTTGGAAACTCTCACCTGCTCCCAACAGCCTTACCTATCTCACCTATCAGATTGACTACAATAGTTTCAGGAACTATTCGCCTATTAAGAGGACAGGTAGGTACTACACCGTGACCAAAGAACTACTCACAAACATTTAATCATTTATTTTGATGAAATGATGAAAGAAGCATATAAGATTCTGATTGGCAACATCTTGATCATTCATCCTTTTGCTCATCAGTATAAAGGAATGATGAAAGAAGTATTTTATACTATCCAAAAGAGAAATGCATCAAGTTCCTCTTTTGGCAGGCTCCCTTATGAGAGTTGCGACCCCATTTCCCGATTTCGCGAAATCGGTAACACTTTTGTCCGCACAAAAGTACAACTTGCTAAACAAGGTCAGATGTGCTATAACGGAGAAATCTCTGTATTTCGGGAAAATGTTAGAGAGCGAGATCGGGAAATAACGAAGTCATGAAATCGAGATTTTGGCACTTCTATGAAGCATAAAAGTATATTCTACTTTGGTAGGCATTGTGATGAAGCTACGATGAGTACATAAGTCGTTTATAACGAGTAGATTATGTTTCATTTCATCAAATCATCAATTTTTCAAACCATTCAACTTCATTGTAATATGAACATTCAAGAAATTAAAACAATAAAACTGCAAGATTTTCTTGCAAGTCTGGGACATACACCTATCAAACAACAAGGTAACAAGTTATGGTATCTCTCCCCCTTTCGTACAGAACACCATGCTTCATTCAAGGTAAACACAAATCTCAACCAATGGTATGACTTTGGAATAGGAAAAGGTGGAAACATCATCGCTCTGGCAGAGGAACTATATAAGTCTTCCGATGTGTCCTATCTTATTAGACAGATAGAACGCAATGCTCCAAGTTGTGTGCATCCCTTATCTATTCCTTATTCAAGGAAGGAATCACCACAACACGCACACCCCTTTGAGAACTTAAAAGTTCTACCTTTGACACATCCTGCCCTTATCAGATACTTACATGAAAGATGTATTGACATGGAAGTAGCTACCGCTGTGTGTGAAGAACTCCATTACGACTCTAATGGTAAGCACTATTTCGGGATTGGTTTTCCCAATAGTGCAGGTGGGTATGAAATACGCAACCCGTTCTTCAAAGGCTGCATTGCTCCAAAGGATATTAGTGTTTTCTATGCCCATGAGTCGAAGAAGAATTGTTGCCTTTTCGAGGGCTTTATGGACTTTTTGTCTTTTATGACATTAAGGAAACTGAAGAATCCGCAGCGGACGGGGTTAAGCCAACAAGATTATGTGGTACTCAATTCTGTATCAAATATTCATAAGATTACAGAGAAATTGTCGCATTACGACAGCATCCAATGCTACTTGGATAATGATGATGCAGGCAGGAATGCTTATCAACAATTAGCCAAAAGATTAGGTGATTCTGTTTCTAATTGCTCCATGCTATACAATGGCTTTAAGGACTTCAACGAGTATTTATGTGCAGAAATTAAGCATCCAGAGAAAGCAGAAGTAAAAAGAAACAAGGGACTTAGATTATAAAAGTGGTAGAAGTCTTACATCTCCTATTTTTCGGGGAGCAAGTTTATGTTTTGGGCATACCAAAACCACTTGCTCCACCATCCAAGGTAGGTGTAGAGGATTATCCCGCTGGTCTCCATCAAATCAAAGTAAAAAACAATTATGACTAAATCAGAATACAACAAAGGCGGTCGTCCGACCAAAGGCGCAGCCGAAAAAAAGAAATACCGCATCACGGTAAAGCTTACCACTGAGGATTACTATACACTCAAGGGCAAAACTAAGAGTGCAGGAATATCCATGAGTGAATTTGTAAGAAGAGTTCTCGATAAAGGGAATGTGATAGAACGCTTGACCATGGAGCAGGCTGACTTCATTCGCAAGCTGTGTGGTATGGCAAACAATCTCAATCAGTTGGCACATCGTGCCAATGCGGAGGGTTTCTATACCATTGCGCCCTTCCATAAACTTATCCTTGCTAAGATTGATGAAATCCTAAATTTGATACGAAGATGATAGCTAAGATTATGAAAGGTTCGGGCTTCAAGGGTGTCATCAATTACATCCTCGATCCAAAGAAAGGAACTGAACTTATAGACAGTTCTGGAGTGCGAACAGACAGTATTAGCCATATTGTCCAAAGTTTCATTGACCAGATAGAATTGAATCCACGAGTAAGTAAGGTTGTAGGGCATATCTCGCTTAGTTTCTCCGCACAGGATGCTTCAAGATTAAGCAATGAGTTCATGGTGCAGGTGGCTCGTGAGTATATGGAGAAAATGGGGATAAAAGATACGCAGTATATCATAGGTCGCCATTTTGACAAAGAACATCCGCATGTTCATATTGCTTTCAATCGGATAGACAATAACGGCAAGACCATCTCCGACAAAAACGACAGATTCAGAAGCGAGAAGATTTGTAAGGAACTGACCGCCAAATATGATTTATACTTTGCCAGTGGCAAGGAGAAAATCAAGGAACACCGCTTGAAAGAACCAGACAAGACCAAGTATGAGATTTATCAGGCTTTAAGGGAAAAGATTCCTAAAAGCAGGAATTGGAAATCATTACTCGCTCACCTGAGAAATGAAGGGATTGATGTGCGCTTTAAGTATAAAGGCAATACACAGGAAGTGCAAGGTATTATCTTTGAGAAGAACGGCTACCACTTCAATGGCTCAAAGGTGGACAGGAGTTGCAGTTATTCCAAGATTGATTTTGCCTTGCAGCAGAATAACAAAGAAAACTGTCAACAGGCACAAGGAACCGTCAATCTTATATCAGATGTTGCAGATGCTACGAGCACACTTGTTAATGACTTCATCAAGGGAGGATTAGATCTATTTCAGTCTCACGGCACACTCCCAGCAGAAGTTTACAATACACTTGAGAAAAAGAAGAAAAAGAAAAAACGTAAAATACATTTATAACTATGGCAGATAATAATACATTTGTCCTCTTTGAGGAAATCAAGAACAAATTGGAAATAATTTATAAGGAAGTAAGGGAACTTAAAGAAAAGGACATCAGTTCTGTTTCTCTTCCTACACCTACTGCTCCAGCGCAAAGTAATGAGCAACAAGACCAAGAATTGCTCAAACAGTATGAACTACGGACGAAGGAAATACTCAATAAGTATATAGCCATACAAATGCGTATCAAGGATGAGGAAGCCAAATCTATTGATAAATTGGTGGCAAGCGTATTGACTATGCTACATGAGTGGGAGGAGCAGAAAAAGCAACCACAACCGCAAGAACATATCCACAAGCATAGCTTTGACATCAAGTCGTCTAAAGTTTTTACTTATGTGGTTATAACAGCAGTTGCTTTTCTTGTTTCTTTGGTCGGCAACTTCTGGCTGTGGCAAAGCAAACAGCAATACAAAGACGATGCCTTGAAGTTCCGAATTATCAGAGTGTGGCGAGGTTGCAGCCCGAAAGAAATCCTATGGCTCAACGATGTGTTTGACATTCATCGTAACGAAACCACAATCGGAAAAATCAAAAAGGAAGCTGATGGCTACGACTTGGAATTGAAGCAGAAGGCAGATAGTCTGATGCAAAGGAAACTGAAGTAGCCTCATATGGAACAAGCCCAACCAAACAGAATACTTGGTTGGGCTTGTTATATCACTTTTTCCATCGTCTTTGACACTGTGATCTTTATAACTACTTCTACTTGTCAAGAAATTAGGCATAAAAAGCTATTATGGTAGATATAGTAAAAGAAGACATCCGGAAAATCTATTCTTTAATATTCCATGACATACAATTAAAGGCTCCTCCATATTTACTAATTAGATAAGGAGCAGGTATTCGTATTATCTTTTGGCTATGAAATAAAGACTGTAAATACTCTAAGGCTATACTATCAGTTTTTAAATTGAGTCCAGGCACTAAAATTACCTTAGATGTTTGCAGAAAATTAATATAAGCCCACGAATCATTGATAGTATAAGGTAATGGAAGTTCATGCACAATATAGCCATTCTCCTCTAATATCTTTCTTATTCGCTTTCCATTTCTTGGAGCAAAATTGGTATAGTCTGCCATTAATAATTCTTTGTCTTTTACAAATCTTACCATACCATCTGTATGGCCACACTTATCTTGCGACCTGTTACACCAAGGAAGTATTATTATCTCTGTTTGGAAAGCTTTTTCTAAGCGATAGATTAATTTTAATTTATTTTGATATTGTGGGTTCTCTATAAATATCTTTTCTGTCATTAGAACATGATACGGAGTCTTAACGACATTACCACCATCAATAGTAATATCTGAGAGATTAATAAACTTGTTATCATTGAGATTGAGAAAAGATAAAGGTTCGTCTACATTCGTAATAAACTCACGTTTTCCCCTCTTATTCAAATAGTCTGGCTTGTACTTATACTTTACAAAAGTATTATCCGTAACCTGTATTGGCATATAGTCACGACACCAATAATCTGCAGTCTTACACAAAACATCTACATGTATCTGATAATCTTGTAAGACAGACTTCACCGCTTCGTACAATTGCCTATAATCATTGGCCAAATGAGCCGAGAAGTATACACTGTTGGTTTGACTTGATAATATCATACCCTTCTTGCTTTTAGTAAGTTTGTTAGCAGATGATAAGGTTCTTTTCGATAGTATCGCCATGGTCGGGTATCTTTCTCTGGTGACTTTATAGAGGTTTGATTTCCATTGTTATCAATGACGAATTTATTAATATTAATGCGTGGGGCTGCTACAGAACAAAATGATGGCAGTATTTGTAATTCTGGTAACCATTCCATTTGGATAGCCGACTTTAATGTATCATTGTCTGGCTCCATAAACTGGAGATAGTCATAAATATACGAGCTTGCCATCCTCTTATCTCTATTTAAATTTGCTTTATTACTTCGCTCATTTCTATCAACGACATTAAAGGTTTTGATTAGAATGGATGCGCGATATTCGCCTTCTTTCTCAAAAGTAATATCCAGACCAAATTTATGCAAATAGAAACTTCCTATCTTCAAATATGGTGTATTCACAGTCCTATAATCTGCATCATCTAATTTATTTCGATGAAACATAACAGGATCATGAACAAACTCTTGATTAGCCGACTTCTCTACATGAAAATAAAATTCTATAGAATGGGCATAAATCTCAAATCTCCTGTTTATTAACAGAAATCCACCAAATAATAAGGTGTCTGCTACCATGGAAAATTGTTCTTCTAATAGTTTCTCTCCTATTAAATTTCTTAAACAATCGGGATTTACTTCAACATTATGCTGAAACTGTTTTAATGCAAGCAATAAATTCGTTTCCATATTTCTATTCTATAATTTCCCAGAAGCCACTTTTATCCGAGCCGACTCTACGAAGATACTTGCCACGCATAAATTCAATATTACGCATGATTGTACTACCACTCAATCCTATAATAGAAGCCATTTCTTCCTTTGTAATATAAGGGTTTTCTACCATCAGTCGTAAAATAGAGATACGGTTCGCTGTAAGTTTATCCCCCTGTTCGGCTGCTTTTGCTATTAATCTATCTATAGTATCATTGGAATTTACAGTTGCATTTTCGGTATTTACAGTCGCGTTTTGAGCATTTACAGTATCTTTTGGACTATTTGCAGTTGCATTTACAGTTGCATTTTTGGTATTTACAGTCGCATTGCCATTGGTTATAGACCGATGTATAACTTTTGGAACTGTAATTTTAAGGATAAAATCATCCAAATGATATGTAGGGATTGGCGACCTATTAGCTTCCAACTCTCTACACACACGATCCACACCCTCACCAAATTCTTTCACAAAGTCGTACACTTTAAGGAATTGAGCAATTTTTGGATTGCGAGAGAAGTGTGTATGACGTATGTTTGTAGGCTTGACCGTTCCAGGTAGTCTGCCCGGAGACTCGAAAACAAGGCGATCGTCAAGCATCTTGATTTGGATTTCCGTGCCCTTGATGTTGTAGGCACGGTGGCAGCAAGCATTGACCACCATCTCTTGAATCACAAACTTTGGATAATCTCTATTGGTTACAAACTGTCCATGCTGCCCAAGAAATGTATGTTCCTCTACTTGGGTTTCAAGATACGCTATCGTGGCTTTCACCTGATCAAGTATCGTCCCTTCAAAAGTTACGTCCTTAATTACATTCATCTCTGCACCCACTCGCTCTTCTGTACCTTTATAACGGATGAAACGAGTACGCCCACGAGGAAAGAACTTCTGAGGATATTTACCAAACAACAGAGTACAAGCCACACTAACTTGCTCCTCTCCCTTGGCGTTGGTAGTTATGAAGCCATTATTCTCTTGTAGATATTGCTTGGGAGATTTGGTATAACCAATCAATTCTGTATATCTTTCGACAGCAGTCATATCTATATCATCTACAGTAGCACCATACACAGCCGTATCTTCATAATAACGTTCGCCCTTATCATACATCAGCTGTATGCGCTCCTCAAAAGACAGTTTTCTACTTTTATCGCCAACACGCATATAGGCTTCATCTACTTGGTTGGCATGCAACTCAGAACTTGCAGGAATATACATTAACAATATATGGTTGTCATTTCCATCTTTATCTATACAAGGCAGTAAGTCGCTGGTAATGGGTACAGAAGGATTACAGAAATCTAAAGGCACACGAAGCAACTCATTTAGCTTTTCCGTATGCTGGTCAACTCCGTCTATCTTCCGAGTCTTATCAGATACGCCAATGGCAATAACACCACCATCTGCGTTGGCAAATGCCACAATGGTAATAGCCAATGCTTTCGGTTCAATTTGAATGCTCTTGCAATCAAACGTCTGGTCTTCCTTACGAGTCTGTATTTCTTGTATAGTCATACCATTGATTTTATGCTAAAAATAAAGGTGACATCTATAAAGTGTCGTTAATAATTTGCCCTTCAGACAAGTCTTATTTACAGCATTGTTTCTTACCTAATTGATATATTTCCTTCCAGTCCAATATCGTTATGCTCTATTCAGCAAAACAATAATACGAGCTTTTATGTTTTCATATGTCATATTCAATTTATCTTTTGCTAATTTTGTTAATCTTGCCGTATGAGACAAAGCATCCCTAATTGGTTTATATTCTGCAGCGTCTCTTAACAAACATGCCTTTTTTTGCTTGTCTTTCTCATCATCAGCTATAAAAGACAAATTGTCCATGTCCAAATAAGACAAACTAGATTCTCCTTCTCTTATATTAAAATTAATATTTGCGGCTTCTTTATATTTTTTAGCATTAGGCTCCCATTTTTCATTAATTTCTTTCTGAATTTTTTCAGGAATTTCAATCTGCTTATCGTTTATATATTTTCTTAATAAATTTTCTGCCGCAAAACATTCTCCATAGGAGGAAAGATTAAATTCTGCATCTTCCCTTATTTCTTTTATCCAGCCTTCAACTTTTTTTCGACTTGGCTCATTATCTTTAGAAGGTTTAAAATCTTCCACCACGACATTAAACAATTCCTGTGATTTCCTTTGCTTCTTGGTCATTCTTGGATTTTCTAGATCGCCATCTTCATTAATTTCTGTACGCCATATGTCCCAGTCATTCATAACAGTCTTAATTACTTCATTTAAAACTTTCAATAGCTCCTTAAACTTAGGATCATCAGGAACAACTCCTTCTCGACTACTTGTGAAACGATCTATGTCATCATCTAAACTATCAAAATGTATCTGTCCATAAAGGTAGCTTTGAACAATTCGTGCAATAGGAATATGCCGCAATATATCCTTTTCTCTCAACCGTCCATTTACATACAAATCAATGGTTACCTTTTCATCTGTCCCTTTTATTTTTATATCAGAAGGCTTCTCTACAGATGCGACAAAACCTTTTATAGCAGCGTTCTCTAATGGAATAATTTTAGATTTAAGAAATTTACTATCCTTAATATAAGGATCTTCCGTATCATTAAGTATCCAAGCAAACTGGGTTTTATCTTTTATAGAATTCAGTTCTTTAATAGTTATTAGCTTTTCATTTATATAAATATTAAATTTAGGATCCTTTAAAGAAAAACGGAAATATAAAGCTACTAACTTTGTTATATATTCAACTCTATTGCGAATACCGTCTTTTAAATCTTGAAAGATTATAACGGTCCCTTCTTTACCTAATCGTTCTTTATAAGTTGCAATTATAGTATCATCTGGCACGCCTAGATTATATTCATCAGAAGATATGTCATTTCTGATAGCTTTATCAAGCCCTGCATTATCAATTATTCCACCAACCAATTCTTCTTTTTCCTTTTTTGTAAGAACTGTTATTGTTTGGGCACATGAAAGTAGAGCTAATTTACCAATACCTTTTCTTCCTATATATGGACGTCCGCTATTTGTATGCGTACTCTTATCTTTTCGCTTAGAATATCCAATTTTCAAAAATTTATTTTGAAAATCATCCTCATCCATACCCTCACCATCGTCACGAACAATAAGTATCCTTGCTTCACGATCTATGGTGATATAAACATTA
This sequence comes from Segatella oris, assembly GCF_900637655.1. Lineage (NCBI taxonomy): Bacteria > Pseudomonadati > Bacteroidota > Bacteroidia > Bacteroidales > Prevotellaceae > Segatella > Segatella oris. The sequence goes on along the minus strand of NZ_LR134384.1, from coordinate 883,645 downwards.
TGCGCATCTGCATCCCATGAATTAGATACAGCTTCTCCAAGGACTGTTATAAAATTTCTATAAAGATTTCTTCCCAAATGATTGAGAATACTAAGTGATATGTTAAAATTATATTGTTTCATAATTGGATATTTCTTAAATGTTGCTTAATACTTTCTGCTATTACTTCTCCTAATTTCGGAGGAACTGCATTTCCTATATACCGAGAGACTTTTGTTAATGAAACGTCTTGTTCATGTGGGAAAAATTTATAAGTATTAGGGAAAGTTTGAAACAAAGCAGCTTCACGGGCAGATATGGCTCTATTTTGCTCAGGATGCCCAAACCGGCCATTGCCCAAACCTGTACATAAAGTAGTCATCGTTGGAGCAGGTTTATCCCACACCATACGACCATAGACACTACCAAAACTTTTACCGCCATTCTTCTTATGGCAATTTAATATCAAATCTTTTGGCCAATCTTTCCAACTTCCACCGTAAGGAGTTGCCTTTATCCTTTCCATATTCAAAGGAGTTAATTCACGACACCTATGTAATGAATCTGTAGGGCAACAATGTCCTGCTTCTAATGGTGGAAGATACCCTATAGCATCTCGTACTGTTACATAATTTTCTTTTGTATGAGTAGGTGGAATTATTTTGATTTCACCCCAACGCGAAGCTAGAAGCACCAAACGCTTACGAGTTTGTGGAATTCCATAATTGGGGCAATATACAACCTGATACGTTACAAAAAAATTCTCCTCCTGTAACACCTTAATAAAGTCAGACAAAACCGATTTTAATTTAAAGGATGTAATAGCAGGTACATTTTCCATTGTTACTATATCAGGATGAACTTCTTTTACTAATCGCCCAAATTCATCTAAAAGACTATATTTTTCTTTATCCTTAGTCTTATTCTTAAAAGCATAAGAAGAGAAGGGCTGGCATGGTGCACATCCCGCTAAAACTTTAATAGAATTTTTAGAATAAAGAGGCAATATATCTTTTTGAGTGACATTCCTTATATCTTTATATTGAAACTCAGCTTCGTTATTAGTCTCATAAGAATATTTGCAGGTCGCATCCAAATCAAAACCTTTGAGAATTTTAAAACCTTGTGATTTCATTCCATAACTAAGCCCTCCTATTCCGCAAAATAGATCTACAACCTCTACTGATGGTAATCTTCCTCGTCTTTTATGAAACCTTTTGTGGAGCATATTCAAATTGTTAGTTAATATGTGCAAAGATAAACATAATTTGCTACAAACACGAGATATTTACTTATAAATTCAACCCTGGCAAACTATTGATAGCCTCCGACTTCAACTTATCCACAGCACGAGTGTATTTCTCTGTGTGCTTCAATCCACTATGCCCTAAAAGACTTGCAACGGTCTTGATATTGGCACCATTATTCAGGATGTTCACGGCAAAGCTGTGGCGGGCACAATGCCAGCTGATGTGTTTATTGATACCTGCACGCTTTACCCACCGTTTTACGGATTTACAACAACTCTCGTATGTAGGCAAATTAAAAATGGAGGCGTCTAAGTCTTCGGGAGCTTCTCCTATCAATGAGAGCAAACCATCGTTCAATGGGATAACCACACCACTATTGGCTGAATGTCCTTTGGTTTTATTCTGCTCAAACTTCAACAGATGGTTGGTGTAGTCGATGTTCTTATAAGTTAAGTCTTTCACATCGCAGAAACGCAGACCACAATATAGGCAGAGAATAAATGCTCGTCGCACATTTGGGTTCTCGTTGTCGTAATGACATTGAATCAAAGATTGGATTTCATCCATTGACAGCACATCTTTACGCAAAATCTGCTCATCAACCTTGCATACCACACCCTTACATGGGTCTTTCAGCATCACTTCATGGTCAATGGCGTAGCGCACCACTTTCTTGAAACGCTGGTAGATACTCTTTGCGCCTTCACCAACACTTCGTGATTGCAGATACTCCACAAAACGCTCCATCATTTCCTTCGTTATCAAATCGGGCTTGATACTAAACTCATAGAGAGGGTAGTACTCTTTCAGAAAGTCCTTAAAACGATTCAAAGCAATCTTAATCATTCGCAGGTCTTTCTTGGTATAGCTATCAATGTAAGCCTGATAATAGTCTAAGAAGTTGATATTTCTATCTTTCTTCAAACGATAACCGAGCATACTTTCCTTAAACTGCTGTTCACGTTCCGCACGAATCTTGGCAGCCAATTCAAGCGTTTCTTTGTTCTGTTGTCGCTCGGCAGGAGTGCGTGGCTTGGCTATTAAATACAACTGCAGGTTTTCTTTTCGTCTGTTGTGTTTGATGTGAACTTTTGGTTTACCCATCATCTTCCCCGTTTCATACAAAACAGGATTGCCATTATCATCCAAAACTGGTGTTTCTTCTCTACCGAGATAATACTCCAAATAGAGACTAATCCGACCATCAGCAAGCACATTTTGCTCCAATTTCGGGTTTTCCTTTGCTTTATTCTCTAACTTTGCCATAATTGATAGTTATGTACCTAAATGTGTATCAAACCGGATAAAACCATTAACTCATTAATTTTCAGATGTTTTCTTATTTTGCAAAGATACTAAAAATTCCCGAATATCAAAGTGTACTAAAAGTGTACTATCCAACCAAAAATAGGCAAAAATGGGCTAATTTGGCAAAAATAAGAAAAATGCAAATTGCTGATTATCAGCATTATATATTCTTTTCGTTTCTCTTGTTTTCACTATCTTGTACCGGGTCTGGGTACTAAGTAAAAAGCTAAGTAATTGATTACTCAACACTTAGCTTTTTCTTATTTTATAAATGTTCCCAATTTGTTCCCATTTATCTTTCTATAGCAGTAGAATTTCCTGGTTAGTAGTATATGAAATTAAGAATAAAGAGTTACCAAATGATGCCCCAATGGAGACCAACTGGAGAAATAGCTGTAGTCTTCGCTTGTAAGAATACTCCGCATCAGATTTGTGAGTAGGGATAAACTGATGATCAGTAAGTCTTTCAATATTCTATTTTGAAAAAACTTTTATGATGCGATAAATTCCTCTGAAAAAAGTAATGCTTTCATTTTTATTTTTTACCTTTGTCATGTCAGATGTTTTGCTTATTATTTTTGCAGTACCAAGAAAGGTGAAATTTCTTGCATGAACAAGTGTTGTTAGGACCTTGTTTTTCTGATACTTAGGATTTTTACAAGATTTTGTGCTGCAGAATTAAGGTGACATAATATTCTTTTATCATATGCTAAAAATCGACACACAAGTACTCGTCACGCTGAGGTATCGCTTTGATGAACAAATTTCAGAAGCGGATATTCTTGCATGGCTATATAATTTTGAGGAAAGTGATTGGGGAACAGCCCTGACATTGCTCAACCAAGTTTCCTTTTACTCTGAAACGAGGTGTGCTAATGTGTTAGAAGATGGCTTACAACAAATCATAAGAGCACATTCTGGAATGCCTATTGCAATATATCCTATTGGTGGCATCGGGAAAAGCGGTGTAGTAATGGCGTACCACATTAAAAAGATTATAGGTCGATTTAATCATATCTCGTGGAGTTTTGTTGACAACAATTTCTCATACAGCGATACGCCATATCTTGTTGTTCTTCTTGATGATTTCTTAGGTTCAGGAGGAAGCGCTTGCAAATTATTAGAACAGATAACTCCCAACATACCACAAGGGAGTGTAGTTGCTTGTTTATGTGTTGCTTATATGCAAAAAGCTGGAACATTGTTATCTGTGAGAAATGTCGCTGTTTATGGAGATGTGCACCAGCCGGCTTTTGTACGAAGACATTCTGTATTTGGCTATCCTCCGAGAATGAAGGTTGTCAGAGACTTCGCTCTTAAATATGGAGCATGTCTTTATCCTAAGAAACAATATGTAAAAGGGATGGATTTGTATATTGGCCCATTGGGCTATGCCAACAGTCAATCGTTGGTATGTTTCGACCATACTACTCCGAATAATACTTTGCCTATTCTTTGGGCAAGTAAGAGGCGTTCGGATAATGGCAAAAAATGGGTTCCACTCTTCCCTCGAAGACTATTTGACAGAACACGTCGTGATGAAAGTTATGAACGGTTGAAATATAAATGGATTAGTATTGCTCAAAAAATAAGCCAAGGTCATATCAATCGTCTATTTAATGATTTTGGTCGTGAATCTATTCAATTGATTGGGTTGTTGCATGGTAAATATCATAAGCGCTCTGACTCATACATTTGTTTGTTGTTGGAAACGACTCATAAGCAATATGAACAACTCTGTGAAAATGCTGTTCAAAGGAATCTTCTCAGAGAAGACGGGTTGCTGACAGATGAAGGAAGGAGGACTTATACAAGTATACGTAAGAAAGAGTTTGAGGCAAGCTCCTTGGTAATAGATATGATAATAAAAAAAGAATATGTATATATACCCTATAAGTTTCTTGGGATTTCCAGAGATTAATCTATTAGCGAAAAAAATTGAGGACTGCTATTTCCTTGGCTATTTCCTTGGCTATTTCCTTGATTTGTTGCAGCCCCTTGGCTGTGAGCATAGAATTAAGTATCATTAATACTGATAATAATGGCTGCCGAGGTCAGCCATTATTAACAGCCTGATCGGCTGTTATATCCAGTAGGAGTAATAGATTGATGTTATGGATTTCCCGAGAGACTCTTTTATACGACAACTGAACGGATGTAATTCTCAATTCCGTTCCTCTATTATAGAATATACAGATAACCTGATAAAGAAGGGACTGCCAGTAATATTTTCACTTAAACACTTGGCAGGCATAGTAAGTGTAGAGTATTCTGAACTTATTTCCATCAAAGACCACATTGATGGTTATTATGCATATTTTACAATCAAGAAAAAACATAGTAGCAAGAGGAGGCGGATAGTTGTTCCATATCAGAACCTAAAATGTATTCAACGATGGATATTGCATGAGATTTTGGACAAGATTCCTGTTCATCCCCAGAGTAAGGGATTTGTCAAGGGTGGCAGTACTTTTCAAAATGCAAGTCCTCATGTTGGTATGTCTTTCATACGCAAGTTTGATTTCAAGGATTTCTTCGAGAGTATAACCGTACAGCGCGTCTATGGTATCTTTTTAGAAATAGGTTATTCGCCAGCCGTGAGTCACGACTTGGCTACGTTATGCACTTTGAAATTAAAAGAAGAAAAGTACCAAAGTCTTAGGGGGTACAAACAGAGTTGTTTCAGATATTTGTATAATAAGCCTAAGGCGGTTCTGGCACAAGGTGCTCCAACAAGCCCAGCTTTAGCTAATCTGATATGCCGTGGATTAGACAGCAGATTAGCAAAATTTGCCGACTTGAACGGAATACATTACACTAGATATGCTGATGATTTGACATTCTCTGCGAACGAACTTGAGAAACTTCCTACACAGAGTTTTCTCAAAAAGATAGTTGAAGAGGAATCACTAAAGTTGAATTATAGCAAGACAGGAACTTATGGACCTGAATCTCGTCAAATGGTTACAGGTATTCTTATAGATGGAGAAAAACCTCGTGTACCTCAGAAGTTCAAGCGACAAATCTATAGACATCTTCATTTTTGTGAGAAGTATGGAACCCAAGCACATTTTGATCACGTAATGCCGGGATATTCTCATGCCCGCCAATGGCTGTATGGTAAAATACTGTATGTTTATTCCATTGAACCTGAGATCGCCAAGGATATGATTGCAAAGGCTAATGCGTTAGATTGGGGCTTATTGTGATATGTATAGCAGAATTTACAAATGGAGTTGTTGGGGTTGTGTTAGTTTATTACTGTTCGCTAGCCCAATAACCTGTATGGCTCATCTCTTTGTTTATTAGGGATGAGCTATTTTCATCTTTGAAAAGACCATGCTATGTAATTTCCTTGCATTGTGGAGGAGATATTTCTTGCTCCATAAAGTACTCTTTTCAGTTGTTCTCAGGCTGTCCAAAAAAGGAATCCATATTGATATAATACATCAGTCCAATTCTCATCATTGTTGCTATTCTCGAAAACCTTCATGTTCTTTTTATACTTCTTCGCACTATTTTTTTAGCAAGTTTGCAAGAAGAGTCATCCAAATCTGAATCTTAGATAGTATTGGCCAATTATAGACTGAAATACTGCATAACAAGCCCACTCAAGACTCTAACTTGGTTGGGCTTGCCGATTTTTACATCCTCATTCCACTCGATACTCTCTGTGCTCTTTCCATTGCCTCCTTCATTTTTCTTTCAAGATTCCATTGCTCACGCCTATTCTTAATTATGTCTGCAACTAACTCACCATTAATCAATAGCGTGCGATGGTCTTTGCTTGTTATCTTAGACGAGAATACTGCATTGTCAAGTTCGAATGGGACTTTCTCGCCCATAGGTCTGAATTGTCCAGAACATACAACTCTTTTTCCATTCAACAACTGTTTTATAATCTCATCTTTTATCCGATAGGATTTGGAACACCGATTGGCAAAATCCACATTGACGCATATTCCAGGATACCAATGCTCTATTTCTTGTTTAAAGTTCCTCAACTCTTCTCTAGCAGAATCTACTTTATCTTTCTCTGTTTGAATAAGAATTTCATTTGCACAAATTGTCTTTTTAAGAGAGTCTATAACATTGTCTTTTTCAATAATTTGTTTGTTCAACATTTCTATTATATGTTGATCTTTCGTTGAAAAGAGAGAACCAATAGCACGAGCCACATTAGAACTGGCATTGCTGATATCCTTTTTCAGCGTAGTCTGCTTCAGTTCAGATTTTGCTTTTGATAAATCTTCTGCCACCTTCTCCTTTTGCTCTACCAAAAGAGAAATATCCTCCTTAAGGTTTTCAGCCTTTCGGTATTGCTCGGTATAATACTCACGAGTAGAGATGTGTCTTGCTTCTGAACCATCAGTACCACGCTCTAATCCAAAGGAATGCATGGCATTGGCGTAGGATGTCTGATAATTCTTCAGCTTGGCTTGTGTCATAATATCATCTGCACACAATCGGGCTCCATCTGCTTTCTTGCGATAATGCTTCTTCACATTCTCTTCTGATTTCTTCTTCCTACGAGTAGCTGTTACTATGGGAACCACCGTAGCATGGATATGAGGAGTTTTTTCATCTAAATGAAGAACAGCAGAGACAAGGTTTTCTGTGCCAAAGGTTTCCTGCATCCACTCCACCGACTGCTCACACCAATCATCAAGTCTGCCTTCTTGCTCTATCCTTTCCATTGCTTCAGGACTGGCAGATAGCATTATGCGGATAGCATGCACTTGATTCTTTCCAACTTTCCGTTTGAGTTTTGCATTTTCAATTCTGTGATCAATGGCTGCTGAACGTGATTTTACCCCTTCTGGAAACGCAATCAACTCTCGGTCGAGATGTATTCGACTTCCATCTACATTGCCTGCAATGAAAGTTCTTTCTATATGGGCAGACATCTTGGTATCTGCCCCTTTTGCTTTCTCCAGATGGAGAACTACAAAATTTGCCATATTATATTTTTTTTAGTTCGTTGTAGAGGTACTTACATCGTCCACTTGGCAAGACGATAAAAGTACCATTTTAAAAAACTGGGAGTCCAGAGGGGTGTAACGCCCTCGGCTCATTGGGAATTTTTAGCATTACTTGTATTGCGGCTCGAAAAATTCCCTAATGAGCCCCTATGGCATTTTATTGCCATAAAATACTCCGTAGGCAAGAGGTGCGAAATTCTCATGATTTGAGTCCTCTCCGTTATTCCCTAACAGGCTTCTGTAACAGCCTGTTCTGACGGCAAAGGAACTCATTGAGATCCTTGCAGTCAGCATAAAGACCTGAAGAGTCGATAACAGGAACTTTAAGCCCCATAAGCAATGCTTGGTATGCCTTTCGTCCTGCTTCGTCATTATCCAAAAAACATTGAACATTCTCATAATGTGATAATGGTTCTAATGCCTTCTGAACATTTAACACAGAGTTGAGTACCAAATAATCTTGTCGTTTTAGTCCGTCATTTTCCTTTCTTCGGAGCATCATAAATGAAAGGAAGTCCATGAAACCCTCGAAGACTAAACACGATTGCTTTGATTCCTCATTATGAAATAGACTGATGTCTTTTGGAGTGATACCTCCTTTGAAAAACGAATTACGTATTTCGTAGCCACCTGCAATATTTGGAAAGCCAATACCAAAGTAATGTTTACCCCTTGTATCAAAGTGCAGTTCTTTACATACTGTTCGTGCTATTTCAATGTCTATACATCTTTCCCCAAGATATTTGATAAGCGCAGGATGACTGATGGAAAGTACCTGAAGATTTTCAAAGGAGTTCTGCGGTGTGTTCGGCTTGGCTGTAGGCAGACTTACCGATACACAGCTTGGTGCATTACGCTCTATCTGGTGAATGAGATACGACACATCTGAAGAGTTGTAGAGCAATTCTGCAAGGTCAATGATGTTACCACCTCTGCCAATACCGAAATCGTACCATAGATTAAGTTCGGTGTTTACCTTAAACGATGCGTGCTTCTCCGTTCTAAGTGGTGATAGGTACATGAGGTTCACACCATACTGTTTTACGGGTTTGCAGTCTATTGTTGCAAGAAATTCCTGCAACTTTATCTTTTTTATTTGGTCAATATTCATAATTATATGGAAGTTAAAGTGATGATAAATTTGATGATTTGATGAATTTGATCTTATCTATATGGTAATCAGATAGTTGAAAACTCATCATCCACTCATCATATTACTCTTCAAACTGGAATTACTGACGAAAAGAAGAATACTATCCTTTTCTTTTTTCATCAACAAAACATTCACGATGAGCAAAAGATGAGAGCATAAACAACATATACTGAATGTTTTATACAACTTATTCATCATTTCATCAAAATAATGGATATAAAATTGTTTAGAGACTCTTAAGCTGCTCCTTGGTAATAGTATAGAACCTGCCAGTCCTTCGGATAGGAGAGTAATACTGTGGAGCGTTGTAACTAAGTTGATACGTAGTATAAGTCAGCGTATTGGACACTGGTGTAAGCTTCCAGATGTCCTGCACTATTCTCCTTATCTGCCCCTTGTCATACTTGCATTGAGTATTACTTAAAAGAGGCATCATATCATTGATACAGAAAGAGACTTCCTCGACATTGTTTGTTTCCATGATGTCAAGACACAACTCTGACATTTCTAGTTCCAGCTTGTTTCTGTTATTACGGATAATGCGTTGCAAGGCTGGTGTAAAGGTCAGCTTGGGTGCAAACCACATACGGCTTTCCTTTTGGGTAGACAACGTGCGATGCTGGAGAAAATAAAGAAAGGCAGGTATCTCTGCTTTCAACTTCTGAAGAAAGTCAGTATCGTCACTTTCCAAACGATTTATCTTTCTAACCCAATATCGGGTTTCTCCCACGTCAATGATGACAGGGAGTAACTCGTTATTGGAACACAACACAAACTTGGCAAAGAAGGAGATTTCATCTCGGTCTTTACCCTTTGCTTCCACTTTATAGGAAAGTGTTGTACTAAGGTTTTTCAATCTTTCACTATCTTCCCTACGGTTAAGCAATACTTCGTCCACCACAATAAGTAGTTTACCTGCCCAATCAGCATTGAACTGACTGCGAAAATCCTCGTTGGTATTGAAAGTAACATTGTCCTGGAAAACAGCTTTGAGAAAGTTAAGGAACGTACTCTTACCAGTATTGCGTGCTTCTGACACCATCAAAAGGATGGGGAGTTTTTGCACTGGTTGGAGATAGAGCAACTGCAAGTAGTCCATGCCCAACTCATACTGCTCACCGAAGATATGTCTTATCAATGATTCAATATGCAGAAAATCTCCTTCTTTTGGCTGATGATCTATCGGTTCATAGAGATTGAGGAACTTGTCAATCACTGGTTTGGTAATTGCCATGATTAGGAATAGTGCAGAAACCATCGTACTTTGGAACAGTAGCCAGAAAATCCTTGCCATAGTCCTGGCGTAGCGTTTCATTGTTCCACACTATACGCTTCTTGACAAAACCGCCATTGATGCGTGGTTGGTTCACAATTTTATATAAGGTTGTGCCAACGCGAATAAATACATCCTGTTCCATAAGTTAGATATTTGAAGTATGATTTCCTAAAATTTTCTGCACGTCAGACATTTTATATCTAACTTTGTTACCAACCTTTATAGGCTTTAGATAGTTCTTTTTACCCCAATGCCATAAGGTAGCATCACAGACACCACAAAGTTGTTTTACCTCTTCTTTTGAAAGAAATCGTTCTTTACGTGCTTCTTCGACAATAGTAGTAAGCTCGTCTTTGGCACGGTTAATGAGGTCATTGGAAAATGCCAACAAATCCTCACTAGAAACCTCTAATCGCACATGTGCGTTAGAGCCTTGAATAATAGACAAAATATCCGTCATAATTTTTAGACTCCACCTGCTTGTTTGACTTTCTGTTATCGGTGGGTTAATAAACAAAAAGTCGCCACCTTATTTGAGATGACGACTGCAAATTTACAGCGTGAAATAATTGATTTTCAACGATTTATCAAACGCTTAATTCATATAAATATTTAGCGAATTAAACGAACTTTTATTCTGATAAGAAGGCTTTGATTTCATCTATCGAAGTACGATCTTCTCCTCTATCCATCAAACCTTATTCCTGTTTTTCCTATGGTTTCAGAAAGTTCCTTATAGGCTTTCTGAATACCTCGAAGTCCTATCAGGCGAATATTATAATGGTCAGATAATGCTCTATAGAATGGTGCAATATCACATTCTCTAAGCAAGTTTTCTTCTTCCAAAGCTATTTTGAGGTAAACAATATCTTTCTCTGTAGGCTTGGTCAATAGCCTAGCCCTAATCTTTTCAAGTAGTATTTCTTTATTTTCTATCTTTATAAGTTCTTCTAAAGTTCTATCATCTTTAGGTCTACCACGTCTCTTGTTGATTACCGATGACTCTTCATCTGTAAGTTCTTCCTCTAAAGCAGATTCAATAAGTTTATTGGAATCTCTAGATTTCTTATATTGTTGAAATCTCTTCCAATCTTCTCTTGTTCTTTCTCCCAGTAATATACTTCTATGAATAATATATTTTACCAGTAAAGAAAGCAGCCATTTGTGTAGTCGGTTGGTCTTACTGTTTTGAATTAGGGCTTCACCATGTTCTACCATGCATTCATAGCTACGACCAAAATATAACCATGCGAGCATTGCTGGAACTATTGATTTCCTGTCAGTATTATGAAATTCATGTACCAATCGTTCCGCAAGGTCTGAATTAGTTAACATATTTTCCAAAGAAGAAAAATCCTTTACAGTATCATTGAACATCCTTTCCTTGACCTTTTCTTTATATTTCGGTACATACTTTATTACTAGCATAAAGACTTTTTGAAAGCCAGCACTGTTCTTACAATTCATTTCCTCAATAAATGAACCATATTCTTTTGGGTGTGTATCAAGCCACTCCTTAATTAGTCGCTTAAAATCTTCAAAACTTTCTTTCATCGTAGAATTTAATCTAAAAGTTTAACCAAGTCTTTCTTCATTTCCTCATCAATATCTCTATAACGCCTAAAGGCTTTGCTCCCCTCCTTGTGTCCAGATAATGCAGAAACCAAATTGGGGTCTTTTACTTTTTTATAGATATTGCCAATAAATGTTCGTCTTGCCAAATGGCTACTTGCTACTTCATATATCGGTCGCTTCACCTCCTCATGTGTTAGAGGGTCTAGGATTGTAACAATTCTATCTACGCCTGCTTCTTGGAAAATGCGTTTGATAGCTACATTATACTTTTGTTCTGATATAAATGGAAATAACTTTTTGCCCTCGTAGTCCTTATAACGAGCTAATATTGTCTTTGCTTTGCTATTCAAGGGTACTCTAACGGTTACAGGATTACCCTCTCTGGTCTTTTTAGGGATATATTCTATAGCCTCATTGACTATGTTTCTTTTGGTCAGCCGATATAAATCGCTAACTCTACAACCGATCAAAGTTTGAAAAATAAAAATATCTCGTTGAATAGCAAGCTGTGGGTGTTCAGATAAATCTGCATCAAATATTTGGTCACGCTCATCTAAGGTAATGTAATAAGGTGTTCCATAGGTACATTCGTCTAATGGAAACTCATCAAATGGGCGGTTGGTTGTGATTTTCTTATCGTAGCACCATATAAAGAACGTTCTTATACGGGAAAATCGGTCTATTAAGGTATTCTTACCTCTAGGTAGAGGAACCCTTTTTTCAGGAAAGGTCTCATACAATTTAGGATATTTCTCATAGTAGATATACTCATTTTCAAAGAAATCCCACATATCCCTTAACGTGTCAGCAGTCACCTCATCAACATCAAGAATAAAATCATGATATCCACGTTTAATGGTTCTAACATACATTTCATATCGTGCCAAAGAACGTTGAATAACTTTAAAGTTCTTCACACGTACCGCAGATAATTTATGTTCAACAAGAAATTTGGCAAAGAGTTCCAAAAGTTTAGGTTTATTTTCCTGCATCAACTCTTCTTCTGTCTTATATCGATTGGGGTGATGATATTTGTTAATAATCATAGCCAACCATTCATTATCAGCTTCTGTCGTGTATTGTTTGGTTATCGTTGATATTATATCCTGAATACTTTGAGATAAATGCGATTTGTTTTCTTCTGAAACCAGCGCAACACGATCTTTGTATCCTTGCTTCTCGCTACTCCAATGGTTGGGGTTGATAACAAGTTCACTTGCAGCCTTAATGTCTTTCTTTCCGTCACGCAAACGAAAATAGATAGTTGCCATACTATCTGTATCGTTCTTTTTTGCTGTCTTGCGAATGAATGCGGTAACCTTCATAATCGTTGTTTTTAGTTCTGTTGCAAAGATACTATCTAAATGTTCCCGTATTTAATATTTCAAATGCAGGTCTGGGTACAAAGAAGAAAGCTAAGTGGCTGATTACACAACTCTAAGAGAGTGTAAAGTAAACTGTGTCAGGCTACAATAAGAAATAGTTTTATACAGTTTATTTTTTATGGGCAATAAAGAAATTGATCACAAGAGAGCTGCGGAACAGCTTCGTAACGGAGAACCGTTATTTGGTAAGGATGGTGCTTTGGCACCAATGTAGGAGCGCATTTTGAATGCTGCTCTTGAAGGTGAGATGGATGCCCATCTCACTTCTAAAGAGCGTTCACAAGGCAATCGCCGTAATGGTAAAATGCCTAAGCAAGTACAAACTTGTTATGGTGCGGTCACTGTTGAGACACCTCGTAACCGTGACGGTTCCTTTGAACCTCAGACCGTCAAAAAGCGCGAAACAATCTTTGCAGAAGGTATGGCAGAACAGATTATAAACATGTATGCTTTGGGTACAAGTACCCGCGATATCAGCAGGTATTTTGAGCGTGAATTTGATACCAGACTATCTGCAGAAACCGTCAGTTCCATCACAGACAGAGTACTGCCGGAAATCAAGGCATGGCGTTCACGAATGCTTGACCCTGTATACGCAATATGCTGGCTGGATGCCATCCATTATAAGGTGAAGGACGAAACCGGACGTGCGGTCTCACGTGTCATTTACAACGTCTTAGGTATCAATAAGGAAGGCCACAAGGGACTTCTTGGTATGTTATATTTCCAAGAGTGAAGGTGCAAACTTCTGGTTGGAGGTTCTGAGCGACCTTCAAAACAGAGGTGTCCGGGATATATTGATATGCTGTGTTGATGGTCTGAAAGGCTTCCCTGATGCCATACAGAGCGTATTCCCTGATACAAGTGTCCAACTCTGTATTGTCCATCAAATACACAGCTCTATCAAACACGTTGGCAGCAAGCATCAAAAGGAGTTTCTCTGGAACCTTAAGACAGTATATGGTGCCGTTAGCAAAGAGACTGCAGAAACACAGTTAGACGCACTCGACAGCAAGTGGGGGAGAAATGTATCCCATCGTCATAAAATCATGGCGTGACAACTGGGAACGCCTCACGGAATACTTCCGATATACACCTGCGATACGTAAGCTGATATACACCACCAATACGGTTGAAGGCTACCACAGGCAAGTACGCAAGGTAACAAAGAACAAAGGAGTCTTCCCGTCCGATACTTCTCCCGAAAAGCTTGTATATATGGTATACCGAAACATACGTGAGAAGTGGACTATGCCACTTGCCAACTGGTCTCAGATATCACAGCAATTAGCGATAAAATCTGGAGAACGTTTTGAAATCATGTAACTTTGCCTCGGAAGAAAGGTTTCTCATCTGGCCAACACGATTAAAAATCGTGTTATCCAAAATGAGATGAAATATGAAGGATTAGAGCCTTGACACAGTTGAAATTACACAACCCCGGACACTTGATATTACACAACCCAACCCAATCTTATTGTAAGTCTGACACAGTTTACTTTATACTCTCGTTGAAATTACACCAGCTTTACTTTATACACGCTTTAGAATTCTATATACTTTGCTTTATTACTGTGACAGAAATACGCCCCTTTCTTCCGTCTCTGTCAGACACATTAATGACTGTTGTACCAACTTTTAAAGCCTTGATTGTAATAGTAGCGTCTGAAACATCTACCTTTACGATATTGTTGTCCTCTGCACTTGCCTTATAGGGATAGGCTCCTGACTGGATGTTTACTTTCTCCACTTTCCCTACAGAGAGGCCAACGCTGGCCTTACTGAATTTAAGTGCCGACAGCTTTTGTCCTTTAACCTTTACTGTAATCTTTGCTGTCTTCTTGTTTTTATCAGTGACAACAATCTCTGTTTCACCGCTATAGCCTCCTGTAACGACAAAGAAATTTTTATCATTATGAAGAGTTATCAAGGCAATCTTTTTATCCAACACATTCACTTCGTATGGAGCTGTACCATTTTTTATATAGACATTCTTTGCTTCTATAGGTGAGAGCGTCAGCGTGGAAGGGTCAAGAACAAGCTGAGTCTTCTTTCTTTCCTCCTCTTCTCGTCTCTTTTTCTCTTCTTCTTCCTTTTTCTTTTTCTCTTCTTCTTGCTTCTTTTTCTCCTCCTCCTGCTTCTTCTTTTCTTCCTCTTCCTTTTTCTTCTTCTCTTCTTCCTGCTTTTTCTTTTCCTCTTCTTGTTTCTTTTTCTCGCTTTCCTTACGTTTCATTTCCTGTCGTTCTTTTGCATCAAAATCTGTCTTATCACACGAAGTAAGTGAAATAAAGCATACACAAAGCAGCGAAATCGTCCATTTTGATAAATTCATTCTTTTCATTTTCCTTTTGTTAATGTTTAGTGAGTTGCTATAAAAGAGTGTTATCCCCCGATTACCTTGTATTATATAACGCTATAAAAAAGGTGTTGAAGTGCGATTATCGGAATGGCTAACATTAAATTGGTCGCAAAGGTAAGTGTTTAATCTTACATATTGTTCATTCTAAATACTTTTTAAGTACTATTTGAGTTCATTTGTAACCTTTTCGCATACAGTTGGTATTCAATGTTCCTGTCTTAGACTTCAGCTTTGATTTTGATGTGTATGAGTTCCACATTACCTGAAGAATAAAAGATTATACATAAAAAAAAGCCGGACGCAATGGCATCCGGCTTTTTGATGTATGAATGTAACGAGTTCTTATTCCTGGGGTAACATCACAACAGTTATCTTGCTTCCAGAAGCTAAGAAATCCTTAACGAAAGCAGAGATACTTTGTGGTGTCTGTGCCTCTACTAACTTCTTGTAGTCGGTATAGGTATCAATGCCGAGCTTATCAAACTGATAAATGGTGTTATTCCAGAAACTGTTGGTCTTTGCCTTGTCGTCAATCTGCTTCAACATCAAGGCTTTTACCTTACTCAACATCTCTGCATCACAGGCTGTTGCAAGCTTGTTGGCCTCATCAGTCATAATCTTCAAGGCGATTTCCCGCTTCTCGGGCTTCATCGGACAAACGCCAATCATGTTGTAAACCTTATAGCCGTCATCGGCTAAAGAAGCACCACCATAAGCGCCACAAGAGTAAGCTGCACTGGCTTCCTCACGGATTTGCTTCAGATAGATCATGGAAAGCACCTGGCCGGCCATATCCATCTGGATGCTCTTTTCAAGGGTGTAAGGCAGGGTTTCGTTGTGCCATACCATGTAAGCATTGGCTTTCGGCGTCTCCATCTTACGCTTGAAGATGTTCTCAATCTGGCCGGTAACCATCTTGTTCATACGCTTTGAAGCCACGTTGTTTGCCTTTGCAGGCAGCGCACCGAGATACTGACAGATGAGAGGACGAATGGTTGCTTCGTTGAAGTTACCAATGATGGTGAACTCCCAACCGCGTGCACTTGCGGTGCGTTCTTTAGCCATTTGCAGGATACGGTCATAGTTGACATTCTTCAAATCCTTAAGAAGCAGCGGCGCAACACGTGGATTATGGCCGTAGAGTGTAGCCGTCAGAGAGTCGCTGAAAGCTGTTTCGGGAGAGAGTTCACGGTTCTTCAGCGACACTTCATACTGCTGCATGAGGTTGTTGAAGGCATCATTGTCTTTCTTGATGTTGGTGAAATAGAGGTAAACCATTTGCAACATGGTTTCTACATCCTTTGGAGTGGCATTACCATTGATGCCCATCTTGCGCTCGCCCATGGTCAGATTAGCATTTGCAATCTTACCTGCGAGGGCCTTTTGAAGTTCAGTACTTGTGAAATCTCCAAGGCCGCTGATGCCGATAACATCATCGAATGTGTTGAAGTTTGCAAAGTCTTGCAGGCCATAGGCGGTCGAACCACTGCCTCCATTGCCATTCAAGAGCACCTGATCTTTCTTGAAGTCAGTCTTCTTCAGAATGACTTTCACACCGTTGGAGAGTTCCAATGTGGTGTAATCGAACTTCTTGCTCTTGGTCTCTTTCTTTATCTTGCCAGCCTTGGGCATTTGTTTGATGAGCGGTTCGTTCTTAACATTGTCAACATATGCCGTGATCTGTTCCGTGCGTGCAGCCTTCACAGCATCAAGCAACTGCTGTTTTGTAGGATAAACATTACCTTCTTTCTCGTTGTTGAAGTTGATAATGACCATGTTACTGTCGTTGGCTGGAACCAATTCCTTTATCTGCTGATTGACAGCTTCAAGTGGAATCATCGGCACAAGTTGCTTCATCGTCTGGTAAGTATATTCTATTCCAGGCATCGGTTCATTAGTGAGGAAGTTGCCAAGACACTCACGATAGAACTGCGCATTATAGCGTTTGTCCTTGTTGCTGTACTGCTTTTCGAGTCCACTTAGATAGTCCTGCTGGAACCGACTGTATTCCGTTACGGTGAAACCAAACTCTGCAGCGCGACGAGCCTCAATCAAAGCGGCCTTCAAAGCGTCTGCAGTCTTGCTCATATCCTTTGGAGAAGCATCGATAGAGAAAGCGCTCTTTGTCTTTGCAAAGATGTAGTTTCCATCGTAAGCCATGGCGTTCACGAATGGGCAATCGGCCTTCTGAGCTGCTTCTGTATAACGTTTGTTGAGCATATTGGCTATGGCATCGTTCACATAGTCATAGATAAGATAGTTGATAGTGTTCTTCAGGGAGTCGGGGAACACGTCATGTTTGAACATTACTTCTACGCTTGAGCTTTGCTCTTCCTTATCCTTGTCGATGACAACGATAGGTTCTGCATTGTCAGGTACTTGCTCATCAACAATCGGAGCCTCGTTTTCGGGGTTCTTGATATCGCCGAAAAGCTTTTTGATCTGTGCTTCTACCTTGTCTACATCAACATTACCAACGATGATCAGTCCTTGGTGATCAGGGTGATACCACTTGTGATAATAGTCGACAAGTTCCTTGCGCTTGAAGTTGTCTACGACGCTCATCAAACCGATAGGATAACGCAAACCATACTTGCTTCCGGGGTAGAGTGCGGGCAAATTGCGTTCGAACATGCGGCTTGAAGCACTCGTACGCAGACGCCATTCCTCATGGATAACACCACGTTCGTTGTCGATTTCTTTCTGATCGAGCGTCAGACCGGTTGACCAGTCGCGCAAAATGATGAGACAGGTGTCAATAGCTCCCGGGCGCTGTGTAGGCACATTGTTGATGTTGTAGACAGTCTGGTCGATGCTGGTATAGGCATTCAAGTCGACACCGAATGCAATTCCGTTGGCACGGCACCATTCAATGAGGTTGTTTCCCTTAAAGTGATCCGAGCCATTGAAAGCCATGTGCTCCAAGAAGTGAGCCAGACCTCGCTGGCTTTCTTCCTCTTGAATAGAGCCAACTTTCTGTGCAATGTAGAAGTTTGCACGGTTTTCGGGCCAGTTGTTGTGGCGGATGTAGTAGGTAAGACCATTCGAAAGCTTACCTATTCTCACGTCCTTGTCTACTGGAATCGTCATCTGCGGCTGTGCTTGAACCATTCCGGCAAGCATCAACAGAGCTGCAACCAATAAATTTCTAAGTTTCATGTATAAGTAAATTTGTTAATAAATATTCGTCCTTGTGAACCAACAGGCGAACTGATAAGCATCAGTCAGCAAACTGACTATATAGCTTAAGAATAATGCAAAGGTAATATAAATAATGTATCTTTGTTCACTTTTTATCATTTTTTTATTGATTTTACTACGAAACTGAAAATCCTTCACCTCGCATTCCCTGTCTCATTGCTCAGGAAAATGCGGAGTGAAGGATTGCCTTCTGTTTGAAATCAACAGCAGATTTCTATTTCTTCATCGCCAAAGCGTTACTGGTTTTCTCTGTATATTGTGGCAAAGTGAGTGTCGCCTTGCCCTTGACAGCCTCGACATTGCTGCCTACAAGGAACGTATAAGTGCCTGCATCAGCCAACCACTGACTGTTCTTTTCATCGTAACTTGCAAGGTCACGCACAGCGAGCGTCATCTGCAAAGTCTGTGTTTCGCCGGGCTTCAGCGTACGCGTCTTACCAAACGCCTTGAGTTCCTTAGTCGGTTTTTCAAGTTTTCCCTTTGGAGCTGCCACATAAACTTGGGCAACTTCCTTTCCGGCTACGCTTCCCGTGTTCTTCACAGTCACTGAAACCGTAATCTTATCACCGCTGCGTTTCACTGTAGGAGCACTGAAATTAAAGGTCGTATAGCTAAGACCAAAGCCAAAGGGATAAGCCACCTGGCGACGGTTAGTGTCGAAGAAACGATAGCCAACCCAAATGTCTTCTTCGTGCTTGGTGACGTCGCGTGTAGGAATTGGAGCACCACCTGCACCGAGATTTTCATAGGTGAAAAGGTCTATGTCCTGCGGGAAGTTCTTCGTTGAAGGGTGATCTGTGGCTGCAAGAGGCCATGTCATAGAGAGGCGTCCCGATGGACAGACCTTGCCTGTCAGTATATCTGCCACGGCGTTTCCACCCTCTTCGCCCGGTTGCCAAGCCAAAAGAATGGCATCGGGATAGGCACTCCAACTGGTAGTTTCCATCACCGAACCCGAGTTGATGACTACAATGACGGGCTTGTTTTCGGCATGATAGGCCGCCGTTACGTCTTGTATCATCTTCATTTCCTGCGGAGTGAGGTTGAATTCACCGTCAATCTTGCGGTCAATTCCCTCTCCGGCCTGACGCGAAATGGTGATAACGGCCATGTCAGACTGCTTCAATTGCTTCTTGAGAAGTTCCTGAGTGATATCTATCTCGGGCATCTTCTGGTCGCCCATCAACGGTGCTTCAAACCAACGATAACCCGAACGGTCGGCTTCAAACTTTAGTTTTGCATAGTCAATATACTTCTTATATATCTCTGTCAGGTCGGCGGTAGTCTCGATGCCGACATTCTTCAGCCCCTGAACGAGGTCTATAATATAAGGTGTATGAACGCAACCTGAGCCTACACCGCCTGAAAGGAAGTTGTAGGACCCCGTGCCATAGAGCGACACACGCTTCGGAAGACTACCCTTGGCGCCTAAAGGTAGCACGCCATTGTTCTTCAAAAGCACCATACCTTCTTCTGCCACTTCGCGGCTAACGACTGCATGTGCTTTCAAATCAGGGGCATTATTGCCCTTATAGCCATTGAAATGAGGGGTCAGCACAATATATTCAAGGATGCGACGCACGCACTTATCCACATCTTCCATACGCAGCTTGCCACTCTTCACGCCCGCAACAATATCATCAACCTGCTCTTTACAGCCCGGTTCCATAAGGTCGTTGCCCGCCTTAACCTCATCAATGGTGTAGAGACCTGCCTGCTCTCGCTTGCCACACCAGTCGGTCATGACGATGCCTTTGAAGCCCCAGTCATCGCGAAGTATCTTCGTCAAGAGGTCGTAGTTGGCTTGAACGAATACGCCATTGATGCGATTATACGACGACATTACCGTCCAAGGGTGACTTTCGCGCACGGCAATTTCAAATCCACGCAGATAGATTTCGCGGGCTGCACGCTGTGACAGTTGCTCGTCAACTCCCGTTCGGTTGGTCTCCTGGGAATTCACGGCGAAGTGCTTGATGCTTACACCTGCGCCCTCACTCTGCACCCCATTAACGTAGCCTACAGCAATCTTCCCCGTCAAGAGTGGGTCTTCGCTGTAGTATTCAAAGTTTCTTCCGCACAAAGGATTGCGGTGAATGTTCATTCCCGGGCCGAGAATCACGTCACAATTATACGCTTTCACCTCGTTGCCGATAGCCTTTCCGACTCTTGACGCAAGCTCGGTGTTCCAGGTTGCAGCCAGACATGAGCCTACAGGAAAGCCTGTTGCATAGAATGTTTTGTCGGTTTCCGGACGCGTAGGATTAATGCGGACACCTGCCGGCCCATCGGTAAGAATGGTTTCAGGGATACCAAGCCGTGGGATAGCGATAGTCGAACCGGCTGCCCCGGGCACTGTACGTGAGGAGTTTCCTGCCACAGCTGTGGTCGACCAGAAATCGTATTCACCACCGATAAGCAGTGAAGCTTTCTCTTCAAGAGTCATGGCATGCAGCACCTCGTCAATGTTGTTCTTCGATAATTTCGGTGTTTGTGCCGTTGCAGTAATGCTCATTGTCATTGCAAATGCTAAAATTTTAATGTTCATAATCAGGTTATATTAGGTTTTATGTCACATCTGTCATTAGTCGTTCGTCAGGATTTTAGTTGTTAAAAGCTGTTGCAAAGATATGGAAAATTCATGAAACAGCACTGCATAAGATGTTTATATTTCATGCATCATCCGTAAATAACACCCCTCATTTGAAATCATCTCTGCCCTTTGTCGATAGCAACAGCGCAAGAGGAAAACTGTAATCATCTGTAAACTTCTTTCCTGTTGAATTTGCATTCGCCCCTGAAAATCATTATCTTTGCCGTAGGGAAAGGTTCATTAGGGCCTTCCCTTTTTTCATGTCTAATTGCAAACAGCCTTGTAATTACATAGGAATGAACCTGCAAAGTGATAGAGATTGGGTTGCAAAGTGATAGAGATGAGCACATGAAACGGTAGAGATGAGCACGTGAAACGATAGGAGTTAAGGCAAGAAACAGGTTTAAGTGCTACTTGAAATCATGCCATCAGTAAATCGAGCGCACTGATGTTGTAAACTTATCTGATTATTTTGTTAAATAAATATAAATGCCGTTACATACTCAAATAAGCCTTCTTATCAGCCTATGCAAAGCGTTTAGCCCCCTAAAAGACATTGAATAATTTTCAAATATCATTGCCCTAAAATTTGGTTATGTCGTGATTGATGCTTATCTTTGCACTTGAATTCGGGATGTAGCGCAGTTGGTAGCGCACACGTCTGGGGGGCGCGAGGTCGCCAGTTCGAGTCTGGTCATCCCGACAATTCAGTCAGAAGGAGAGCTTTCGGCTCTCCTTTTTTCGTTTCAGTAAATGGAAACAGAGATATATAACACGGCTCATGGTAAGCACTTATGGGATATTTGCAATCTCAAGTTGACTGCTTTTTGCCACGAGGAAAAGTTATTTCTCATAACAGGAGCCTGCATATTACATGTAATATTAAGCCTCTTTATTCAGTCGTTTTATGCTTAATATAACATAAATGTAATAATAAGCTGTTTTAAAACATGCTTATTTTGACAAAAATGTTGCATTAGTTTATGCCTTCTGCACTTTATGCTTATCATATTGGATATAATACCATAAAACAGAAAGTCACAGACATTGGGATATAGTTTCCTGTCCTGTGCTTTCAAGCGAATGATTATAGTCAAGACAAAATATGTTCCATTCGAAGATAAAAAACAAGGTTTTGCCACGCTTAATCAAAGATTTTTCAGTAAGTTTGCAGCCTATGGAGCATGAATACTACATGAAACGCTGCCTGCAACTGGCAGAGAACGGACGGCAGAATGCCAAGCCCAATCCCATGGTGGGCGCTGTGATTGTGGCACATGACCGCATCATCGGCGAAGGCTATCACGTCAGATGCGGCGAAGGACACGCTGAAGTGAATGCCTTTGCAAGCGTCAGACGGGAAGATGAGAAGCTGTTGCCCGAGGCTACAATCTACGTGTCGTTGGAGCCTTGTTCGCATTATGGCAAGACGCCACCCTGTGCAGATCTCATCATCAGCAAGGGCATAAAGCGATGCGTCTGCGGTTGTGTTGACCCTTTTGCCAAGGTGCAGGGACGTGGCATTCAGCGCATGCGCGACGCCGGTATTGAGGTCGTTGTGGGCGTCATGGAACAGGAATGCTTGGCCTTGAACCGCCGTTTCATCACGTTCAATGCTTTGCATCGGCCGTATATTCTCCTGAAATGGGCACAGACAGCGAATGGTTTTATCAGTAAAAAAGACAGTCCGCTGCAGCTTTCTACGCCTGTCACACAAATGCTTGTGCATCAGTTGCGGGCCGAAAATGAGGCTGTTCTCGTGGGCCATACCACTTTCTTGACCGATCATCCCCGCCTTGACGTGCGCCAATGGAGTGGTTGTAATCCCGAACGTATCGTGCTTTCGCCGACTATGGCAGCACGAAAAGAGTGGCCGGAAGGCTGGACTGTCGCAGCAACCATCGACGAAGTCATCGCTCATCTCTATGCCGAGAAAAAACAAAGTCTCGTTGTAGAAGGGGGCAGGAAGACGCTGCAGGCTTTCATCGAACGCGGACTTTGGGACGAAATCCGAGTGGAGACGGCTCCGATAATGATAACAGAAGGCGTGGCAGCTCCACATTTTCCCACGCATGCGCATATAGAAAAAACAGAATATATTGACGGAAACCAAATCATCACCCTATGCAGATAATTCTCGCTTCAGCCAAGATCATGAATGCCAAGACAGCTGTAAAAGTGCCTATAGAGACTCAACCTGTCTATGAAGCCACGGCCGAACGCTTTGCCTTGGAAATGAGTTCGTGGTCTGTGGAAATGTTGGCTGAAGCCTTTCATTGCAGCATGTCGATAGCTTTGGAGAACCGGTTGCGCTTTCAAAGTTTCTTCAACGACGACGAGAAAATGCCTGCTTTACTGGCCTACAACGGTCATGCTTACAAATACCTGCAGGCATCTTCGTTCTCTGAAGCCGACTTCCAATTTGCCCAAAGCCACCTGTTTATCACGTCATTCCTATATGGTTTGCTGCGTCCGTCAGACAAAATCCATCCTTATCGCATGGAGGCCAAGGTGCATCTTCACGCTGCTGAAGACCAAAACATGTTTGCTTTCTGGCGCTCACGCCTTACAGATGCGCTCATCGAAGCCGTCAAGAAAGATGACGGTGTGCTGATACATTTGGCTACCGAGGAATATGAACATCTCTTCGATTGGAAACGCGTTTGCCGCGAAGTAAAGGTTGTTCAGCCCCTGTTCTACGTGGAGAAAGGCGACAGCATGAAGGTCGTTTCAGTCTATGCCAAGCGTTGTCGCGGCGCCATGACACGCTGCATCATCCAAAACAAATGGCACCAGCCCGATGAACTCCTTGCTTTCAACGAAGCAGGCTTCAGCTATCAGCCGCATTACGGCGATGAACTTCACCCGCATTTTATATTCAAACAACCATGAACCAGTAGGAGGAAATTAGGATATTCAGGAGATATTACTGTTCATTCAAAATTTAATGGGAATTTCCCTTGTTGTTTGCTAAGTTTTTATTCCCTTTGCACCATAATAAAGCAATACACTCTTTCTATTGGTATCAATCGTCTTTCTCAAGAAGTATCAGACTACTTCTATATAGTTAATATCAAACAAAGTACTACGGAGTTTCGCATTCACTTGGATGAGAATGGAGATACACGCAGTGAACTGCCGGTAAGGGGCAGATACCTGTTATTTAAGTTATCAGAGAAGTGAACTACCGAAACTTTAATGTTAGGATTAGACTTCTCAGAGTTAAGTTAAAGGGAGTTATGGATATAAAAAAGTCTCCTTTCTTAACTCGTTAAGCTACATGATATCCTCAATAAATTTTGAGTATTCCCAAATCATACTAATAGTACTACCATTTTAATTGATGTTTTAATCTTGTTAAACACTTGTTTCATGCAAGTATTGTTTAATGAATAATATTTATATTAGTGTATCTTTTCCTATTTTTCCCAGTAAAAAAACAGTTAAATGCCCTGTTTTTTTTATCTTTTGAACGGTTTGTTTTATTGCAATAATTCATTTCTCACTAACTTTGCCGATGAATTTTCCACATAATGTATCGGAACAGTGCCCCTTATGTAGGGTGTAATACCGTGAAATAAAAATAGGAATAAAAAACAATATATCTATGAAGAAAAATAATCTAAGCATCTATGCCCGAAAATCCGTATGGGCAACTTTGCTGTTTTGTGCCACCTTAATGTCAGCATGCCGAAGTGACAATGTTGACGATTCTTCCGGGAAGTATGATCCGGGCCGCCCCGTAACTGTAACAGACTTTGTTCCCAAGGCGGGCGGAGCTGACCAGAAATTGGTCGTATATGGCAGTAATTTCGGGAACGACACAGCTAATGTCAAAGTTACCATTGGTGGACAGCGGGCCGTTCTTATTAATGTTAAAGGCGATTGCCTATACTGTTTGGTACCGGCCAAAGCCTATACGGGCGAGGTTGTGGTATCTGTTGGCGGCAAAACTGCCAATGAACAGAGTGCTACTGCCGGCAGTAAATTTAATTACGAACGAAAGATGATTGTGGGAACACTTAGCGGCATACGTAACCAATTCGATGATCAAGGATGGCATGACGGCCCTTTCAAGACGGCCACAGGATTTGCCGGTGAAGGCTGCCTTACTTTCGACCCGCTATATCCTAACATTTTATACGTTGTTTATGATGAAAACGCGCACGGTATACAAGCGCTCGACTTAGAAAAAAAGGAGGTAAAAACTATCCTTTCTATGTCTAAGTTTGATAACCAGAGGTTACGTTCTATTGATTTCTCGCATGACGGCCAATATATGCTCATCTCTACCGACCGCGATGACCGCCAGCTGCAGAGTCCCAGTGTGTGGATTGTGAAGCGAAACAGCGATGGCACTTTCACAGATGACTCTAAGTCGCAGATCTTGGCTGCATATAAACAATGTAATGGGGCAGCCGTACATCCCATAAACGGAGAACTTTACTTTAACAGCTATGAGCGTGGACAGGTGTTCCGCCTCAACATGGACAATTACTTTAACACCGTTGAAGGTGGTGGAACGTGGTATCCCAATTGGACCGATGGTAATTTTAAAGAGTTATTCACTATTCAAGATGTTAGTTGGGAGTTTAAGATTTTCATTCATCCTACGGGTAAGTACTGCTACATCGCTGTCATTAATAAACATTACATACTCCGTTCCGACTATAATGAGGCTACTAAAAGTTTTGCTCCACCATACGTTGTGGCAGGACAGGCACGAAACGATGGCTGGATAGACGGCGTCGGTACGGGAGCGCGCGTAAACAGACCCTATCAGGGTTGCTTCGTAAAAAACAAACAATATGTAGCCGAGAACCGCGATGACGTGTACGACTTCTACTTCTGCGATAACAATAACCACTGCATACGCTACCTTACGCCTGATGGGATCATTCGCACATATGCAGGGCGTGGCACTTCTTCGCAAGCTGGCGATGGCAACATGTGGGGAACAGAAGATGGCGATCTAAGAGAAGTGGCTCGTTTTAATAGTCCTACGGGTATTGCCTACGATGAAAAGAATAATACATTCTACATCCTTGATACTAAAGGACGCAAGATACGCACTATTTCAATGGAAAAATAAAACGCCAATTAGGGCAACAAGACAATGAAAAAACTATTCATATT
This sequence comes from Segatella oris, assembly GCF_900637655.1. Lineage (NCBI taxonomy): Bacteria > Pseudomonadati > Bacteroidota > Bacteroidia > Bacteroidales > Prevotellaceae > Segatella > Segatella oris. Next base: position 857,448 of record NZ_LR134384.1, on the reverse strand, counting down.
ATTCTGGATGTCGTGCTGCATCGTGTTTAATGCATTAGCACAGGAACAGCTGAATATCTCGGGAACCGTGACCGATGCTGCAGGAGAAGCCCTCATCGGTGTCAGTGTCACCGTGAAAGATGCCAAGGGACTGGGTACCATCACCAATATTGATGGAAAATATAACATCAAGATACAGCAATATCACACGCTGGTGTTCTCTTACATTGGTTACAAGCCCGTGAGTGTGCTGGTTAAAGGCGACAAAAAGGTAATCGACGTACAGATGTCAGAAGAAAAGACAAACGCCATTGATGAAGTTGTCGTCACTGGTCTCGGCACACAAAAGAAGCTTACGGTGACTGGAGCCATCACCAATGTAGACGTATCGCAGATGAAACAATTCCCCTCATCAAACTTCACTAATGCTTTGGCGGGCAACGTTCCAGGCATCATTGCTATGCAGTCATCAGGGCAGCCGGGTAAAAGTACATCGCGTTTCTGGGTCCGCGGTATTTCAACCTTTGGAGCCAGTGCCTCTGCAATGATACTTGTAGATGGCTTTGAGCGGAATAACATCGATGACCTGAATATAGAGGATATCGAGAGTTTCTCTGTGTTGAAAGACGCTTCGGCAACAGCTATCTATGGTTCGAAAGGTGCTAATGGTGTAATTCTTATTACTACCAAGCACGGTAAAGCCGGAAAGATAAACATCAACGTAAAAGGCGAGGCTTCGTATAACACTCGAACCATTACACCGAAGTTTATAGATGCACCCACGTATGCTAACCTGCTCAATGAGGCACGTGTAACCCGTAACCTCGCGCCACAGTATCAACCCGAAGAGTTAGCACTTATCAGATCGGGATTGGATCCCGATTTCTATCCTAACGTAGACTGGTCAAAACTGCTGCTCAAAAACGGAGCTATGAGTTATCGGGCTGATTTGAGTATGAGTGGGGGTGGAAACACGGCCCGTTATTTTGTTTCACTATCGTATGTGGAAGATCAAGGCATGTATAACACCGACGAGACACTACGTAAAAAATACGACACTAATGCCAATTACAAGCGCTGGAACTACCGCATGAATGTGGATATAGATGTTACTCCGACGACAATCATCAAGTTAGGTGTGTCGGGCAATCTCAACAAACGCAACAGCCCCGGTCTCGGCGACCAATACCTGTGGAGCGAACTCTTTGGCTTCAATGCCCTTAGCTCTCCTGTTCTCTATTCCAATGGTTATGTTCCGGCCTATGGAAACAATATCCATCAAATGAATCCCTGGGTTTCATCCACACGTACAGGATACAACGAAGAATGGGACAATAACATACAGACAAATGTAACCGTAGAACAAAAGTTGGACTTTATTACCAAAGGCCTCTCATTTACGGGCCGATTTGGGTATGATACTTATAACAGCAACCACATCTACTATCGCCTTTGGCCAGCCATGTATCGTGCCAACAGCCGCGACTCACAGGGCAACATCATCTGGGACAAACTGTTTGAAGAGACTTCCATGAGCCAAACGTCAGGCGGAGATGGTTCGCGCCACGAGTTTCTGGAGGCATTGTTGCGTTGGGATCGCACTTTCGACAAGCTACACAACTTCAGTGCAGTCAGCCGCTTTACACAAGACGAGCGGATACAGACACGGAATATCGGCACAGACATCAAGAATTCTGTGAGTAAAAGGAACCAAGGACTTGCCGGACAGCTGACCTATAACTATGCACTACGCTATTTCATTGATTTCAACTTCGGCTACAACGGCTCAGAGAACTTTGCCGATCATCACCGCTACGGCTTCTTCCCCGCTTTCTCCTTAGCATGGAATGTAGCTGAAGAGCCACTCGTCAAGAAGGCATTGCCATGGCTTAATATGTTCAAACTACGCTATTCATGGGGTAAAGTGGGTAACGACAATATGGGAAGATTCCCTTATCTCTACACACTCGACTACACGCCGAACATAGGCTACAACTGGGGTTCGAATCTCTCTTCAGGGACCATACCCGGTATACATTACACCCAGATGGCATCACCAAACGTCACATGGGAGGTTGCACGCAAAACTGATTTCGGCTTTGATTTCGTGGCATTCGACAACAAGTTCTCACTCACGATGGATTATTTCCATGAGAAGCGAACGGGTATCTTCATACAGCGCATGTTCTTACCCGACATCACAGGACTTGAAAGCTATCCATGGGCAAATGTAGGAGCTGTAAAATCTCAGGGTTTTGACGGCAATTTTCAATATAAAGACCACATCGGAGAGATAAACTGGACAGTGCGTGGGAACATCACGTACAGCAAAAATACCATCTTGGAACGCGACGAAGAAAATAACGTCTATGCCTACCAGTATGGAAAAGGCTACCGGGTTAACCAGCAAAGAGGCCTTATTGCACTGGGGCTGTTCCGTGACTACGACGATATTCGCAACTCACCCAAACAGAGTTGGGGAACCGTTCAGCCTGGTGACATCAAGTATAAGGATGTCAACGGCGACGGCATCGTAGATGATGGCGACCGCGTTGCTATAGGGGCAACTGACACCCCGAGTCTCATCTATGGTCTTGGAGCATCTGTCAGCTGGCGCGGGTTCGACCTCAACCTCCACTTCCAGGGTGCAGGAAAATACACATTCCTTATCAATAGTGGGGCAGTTAATGCCTTCAGAGATGGTCGTTGGGGAAACATTCTGCAAGGAATAACCGACAACCGTTGGATTTCATCCGATATTTCAGGTACCAAGGAAACCGAAAATCCCAATGCCCCATACCCTCGTTTGAGTTACGGCTATAACCTCAATAATCAACAGTCGTCCAGTTTCTGGCTGCGCAACGGCCGTTTCCTGCGCTTGAAGAATCTTGATATCGGCTACACCCTGCCTAAACCCATGGTCAACACCATACACTTAGAGAGTGTGCGCATCTACATTTCGGGACAGAACCTCATCACTTGGTCACCCTTCAAGCTGTGGGATCCCGAACTCGACAGCAGACAGCGGGGGCAGATATACCCTATCACCCGTTCGCTCACAGCAGGTATACAAATCAGTTTATAATTACAGACACACATCATGAAACATAAAAATATCACCCTGATAACGTTAGCGCTGGGCATCGGAACGCTCTTTTCTGCCTGCAGTGACTATCTGGACTCCGACAAATATTTCGAAGACCGCCGCACCATAGAAAAGGTTTTCTTCAGCAGAGTACGCTCCCAGCAATGGCTTGCTTACGCTTATTCGTTCTTGAAAGACGAGAATGCCGACGTCGTTGGCAAGGAGAGAGAAACCAATTCGTTTACCTTTGCTGACGACATGTACTATGGCGACCGCGATGTCAACTACGACTCCAAGGAAGCCAATGAACTTTCGTACAACACGTTCATGCAAGGTGAATACGACGAAAACGACTTTAACGACGGCTGGACTATGTGTTACAGGGGCATTTATCAGGCTTCGGTATTCATTGCCAATATCTACAGGAACAATGAAATGACCGAAAAAGAACGGCTCGACTTCAAGGGACAGGCACGTTTTGTGCGCGCTTATTTCTATTGGCTGTTGCTCCGCCGCTATGGTCCGGTGCCTATCATGCCCGATGAAGGGGTTGACTACACCAAAAGTTACGAACAGATTGCCACGCCGCGCAGTTCCTACGAAGAGGTGGCCAACTATATCAGCCGTGAAATGGTGCAGGCTGCCAAGGAAATACAATACACCAAGCGCGACGGAGAAAACATCGCACGCCCCACAAAGGGCGCCTGCTTAGCCACACGCGCCCTTGCACTGATCTACGCTGCCAGCCCACTGGCCAACGGAAACAGCGATGCCTATGCCAAGCAATTGGTAGACGACAAGGGGCGAGCACTGCTCAACGCAGACTATAAAGAAGAGAAATGGGCCCGTGCAGCAGCTGCTTGCAAAGATGTTATGCAGCTTGGTGTGTACGATCTCTATCATGCCTCGTTCAGCACGACAGATGCAGCGGGCGACCCCGCTACCATTGTGCCTGCCGCAACAGGTTGCTCATTCGCTCAAAGTGGATGGCCTACAGGCTGGAAAGATATAGATCCCTTTAAGTCTTACCGTGTCATATTCAACGGAGATGTCGCACCCGAAGACAATCCTGAACTCATCTTCTCACGCATAGATCAGAATGCCACGCGCATCAACCACAGCATGAAATCATTTGCACGTCATTCCATGCCACGCGACTTTGGCGGCTGGAACACACATGGTCTCACCCAGAAGATGGTAGACGCTTATTATATGAATGATGGTACCGACTGCCCCGGTAAAGACAGTGAACTGAACGGCGGAAACGGGGCTGCACGCCTCAAGGGATTTACCACAGCACGTGATTATCGGCGTGGAAAATACAAACCGTTGGCTGCTAATGTGTCGCTGCAATATGCCAACCGCGAACCGCGTTTCTATGCTTCTGTAGGCTATAACGGCTCTGTGTGGGAGTATTTAGGTGATCCCGAAAGCACCCACCACAACCGCCAGACTTTCTATTATCGTGGCAGTGGCAACGGCTATAACAATTCACAATTCTACCTGCGCACGGGGATCAGTGTGAAAAAATATGTCAACCCCACCGACGTTCCTGACCGCGAAGATTACAGGAATATCAAGGACAGGGCCGAACCTGCTATTCGTTATGCCGACATCCTGTTGCTTTATGCCGAGGCACTCAACGAACTCGACGGCACATACAACATCCCCTCATGGGACGAAGCAACCACTTACAACATCCGTCGTGACATTACCGAGATACAGAAAGGCATACATCCCATACGTATACGTGGTGGAGTACCCGATTATTCCACGGATGTTTATGCCAACAAAGACCTCTTGCGCGCCAAGATCAAACGCGAACGCATGATTGAATTCATGGGCGAGGGCAAGCGTTACTTCGATCTGCGCCGCTGGAAAGACGCACCACGCGAACTCAATCAGCGCATTTATGGATGTAATGTGATGATGGATGCCAACCATCCGGCGGAATTCCAACAGATTATTCCTATCAACAATCTGCGCACCACTTTCTCCGACAAGATGTATTTCTGGCCTATCCGTCACAGCGAACTGAAACATAACTCACGCCTGACGCAGAACCCCGGTTGGACCTACAATGATTAACTCCTTTAAGTTATAAAAAAATGAAAGTAAAACATCTTCCGATATATATGGTAATGTTAGTAAGCACACTTGCTACGCTTACTGCTTGTAACGACGAATGGACCGAAGAGCAATATACGCAGTATATCAGTTTTCGCTCACCGCTCGGCAAATTAGGCGTTACCGACATTTACGTGCCCTACAGCCGCCGTAATGCCGACAAGACTTTTACTGAAGGCAGTGGTCTCTCATCTTATAAACTGCCGGTAATCGTCAGTGGCTCATTGCAGAACAGCAATAACATTACGGTGCATATAGCACATGACGGCGACACGCTGAATATCCTCAATCAAGCCCGCTTCTTAAATCGAACTGAACTATGGTACACCGACATGAAAGATTATGCCACCGTTCCCGACACGGTGACTATCCCGTCAGGGAAAAGCGTCGGACTGCTCAATGTGAAGTTCAACTTCAACGGCATTGACATGAGCAACAAGTGGGTGCTGCCACTTACTGTCGTAAACAGTAAGGACTATGGCTACACGGCTCATCCCCGCAAGAACTACGCCAAGGCGCTCCTGCGCATCTTCCCCTTCAACGACTATTCGGGCGACTATTCGGGCAGTATGATGAAAATCTTCGTTACGGGCGACGAGGCTAACGCTACGGCAAAATCCACTATCCGTGGATATGTGGTAGACGACAAAACCATATTCTTCTACGCCGGCGATATCGATGAGAGCCGTACCGACCGTGCCAAATACAAGATCATGGCCCACTTTAACGGTGAGAAGGAGGGAACGGTAGACTTCTACACTACCAACAACGACCTGAAACTGAAAGTGAACAAACAGGCCTCTTTTCATATCATCGAACAGAAAGATGATGTAAGACCCTACTTAATACACCGCTATGTAATCATCAACAACATCAGTTATGATTACGTAGACTACACCTCTGCACCCGGTTCAGAGTTCAACTGGTCGGTCAGCGGCACGCTGACATTAGAACGACAGCTGAACACGCAGATCCCTGACGAGGATCAGGCCATCGAATGGTAAAGTTTCCATTCGTATAATCAGAAACATATCCAACGAAACTACATGCTTCGGCACTACTCTACTTTGGTTAGATTGCTTAGTATCGTTTAGCTTCTTTAAGGAAAAAGATTGATAGTTGTTGTAGTAGTGCCAGAGAGCCATGCTTTATCCTCTGATTGAATGGGAGTGTAAGCATGGCTTTCCCACATTCTATACTTATAAACATCATTATAGAACATCCTGAAAGTTTTGATATTCCCTTCTCTGCTCTCGCATTGGTATAAACCTTTGCCTTTCTCATCAATGATCAACAAAAATCTCTTATAAAATAACATGAGAACAGAATATTCAAAACCAAATGCCAAACGATTTATTTGTCTGTTTCAATAAGCTTCTATTCAGGCGATTTACTATATTAATATCCTGTTATATTACACCTTTATCAAAGTTATGACCGCAAAAAAACAAAAAACTTGTATTTTTCAGAAAATCAACAAAATAAGAATGAATAAAGGGTAAAAGGGGTACGGGATGGGAACGAGCGAGTTTCTTTCCTATTCTTTATTCTACATAGCTTCTAAAAACACCTAATCTCATCGCAAAATTAAGATAAAAAATCAAATATTATAATATCCTTGATATTATTTTGCCACTAGAAGTGTTAATTCCGTACATTTCTGATTTTGTTTTCTTTCTTTTTGTACCTTTACCTCATCCTAACAATATGCGAGTTCGGATAAGTTTAGTATGAAAAGTTCTAACTGCCTTGACTTTTCCATATATACAAGCAGTACCTTAGGCTTATTCTCATAAAAGCAATATGCAGTAAGGGGCAGAACATAAGTTCATGATAAAGTTATGTATCAATCGGTGTCGTGAGTGTACGGTGTCGCTTTATTCTTTAGGAGCTAATATATTCGATGCTATATCTTTTTCTCATCATAATCTTATCCCACATGGGTATAAGTTTATTCTTCATTCTTGCTTTAAGCCCATGAACGAGTAGAAGACCCTGATCGAACAAACTTTTGAGGGGCCCCTGTTTGATATACCCTCTGTCAGTAAATACCTTTCCATAGAGTACCTTTGCAAATACAGTCCATACTCTACTATCTCTGTCGTCTAGGTTTGCTCCTGTAAGACTGAATGTTATGACTTCACCGGAATCATTGCAAAGTAGATGCAGCTTGAATCCATGACACCAGCCCATGGTCCCCTTCCCACTCTTGGCAAGACAGGCAAAGACCTTGTTAAAATATCGTCTTACATTGTGATATACAGGAAACATCGTACTGCCAACGAATATTGTACCTGTACATTTTCCGAAGACATAGAGTTTCATAAATAGTATCATCTTGAAGAACACACGGGGCATAAGTTCTACAAAATGATTATAGGAAATGGAAGTTAGGAATTCTTTCTTGAGCCAGCTACGGATATAGTCCTGATAATACTCCTTAAAAGTACGATATGTACCGAAATGATAATATGCAAGTATGGTCATGATTTCACCTTCAGAAAGCCTTCCTTTACGATTTCTGCAACGTTTCCCATGTCCAATAGGAAGGTAAACATAGGTCTTTGCCTATTTCGATATTTAAATTCTTGTCAAACTCATCAATAATACAGAAAATTTCTGTAATTTAGTCTTTAGTAATCATCGCTTGGTTGTTTTGTAAGTTTTTGATTCTCAACTATAAGGTTACAAAAAACTAACGAGAATACCAACATTTCCAAGGACTTTCTTAAACCGAATCCGCGTATAGTTCTGCGGTATGATTACTTTCACGGACCATCGTCTGGACTATTTCCTGATTTGTTACCTAATTTTTAATGTGAGTTCGATGAATTCGTGTCTGCAAGAATCAAAGAATATAAACTCATAAAGTTTTTCAAGGGTATAGTTCACAGAGATAAATGCTCTATGGGTTAGTTCTTCGAATTCAAATTGCACTTGATTTGCAATGAGAAAGAAGAGCTTCTCAACTTTATGATAACACCAGAAGATGTTGACGCTCGTAAGACTTTGGAATACAAAGCATTTGTAGATTTCATATATGAGAATCTATTTGGCGACAAGGGATACATCGGCAAAAACCTCTTCCAAAGACTTTTCATTGATGGAATACAACTTATCATCAAGTTGAAAAGTAATATGAGAGGTGCTTTAATCAGCGTTTCTGGCAAACTCTTACTCAGAAAAAGAGTCTTTATAGAAACTGTGAATGATAAACTTAAAAACATAGCACAGGTTCCCTCACTTTTCATTGTAAGCGGCCAAAGGGACTGTCCGATAAGAATCTTGTCATAAAACTGATTACATTGAATAATAGCTATAGAGTGAGATTTATTTTTCGTTTTTCAGTTTCCAAAATTTAATGAAGGAGTATCATTGTTTGCATTGGTTTTGTGGTGAATCTTATTGCAATATTACAATAACATGAGTCCAGTATAAGAGAAGGAAATATTGTCGTCCGCCTCTTTTATCCGACAATCCGAAAGTTCATTTCCAAGCTCGTTTCATTGTTTCCTTTAAATTACCCATCCTAAAGATTTTTCAATGTCCTCATACTGCATAACCTCCGGTCCGTTGTCTGTAGTTATGGTATGTACGGCATCCTTTATGGGTCTCAAAGCCTCTGTTACGGCCTTGGAAACCTCCCGGGCCGTCTTGTATTTTGCTAACTTTCTGATAATCCCAAGATTGGAACTTCTCTCCACCATGGTTAATGCCGATGAGTTTCCCGGGCCGATGATCAGATCCATCTCCCAGTCTCCGAACCGCTTTCCGTCAGCACAGGCAGGACGTTCGTCTATGCTTTTCCGATTCCCCGAGAGTATCTTTTTGTCTCTTTTAAGCCAGTGGTTCCTGTATTTGAACTGGAAACGACAGTACTTATAGATGTCTCCACCAGCATTACGGTCCCGCCAGATGTACTTGTATATAGTCGTGTGAGACACACACTTCCTGCCAAGTGCCTTCATGCGCCCGCATATCTGCTGTGCAGACCATCCCATCCTCAGATATTTACTGATGTTCCGCCACATCTCAGGCGTCATCTTGCGAGGGCTCTGATAGCGTCGCTTGCGCCTTCTTGCTCTCCTGACGGCAACCGTATAGGTGTATTTACCCGTATATTCAGAGGAGTTACGCTCTATTTCACGGTATACTGTACTTCTGTGAACGCCTATTGCTTCTGCAATTGCTTTCTTGGACATTTCTTTTTGGAGTAAGACAGAAATTGTGTATCTTTGCTCCGAGGTTAATTGATGGAACTTCATAATACAAAATTAATTAATCTTGGGGAGACCGTGGTCTCCCTTTTGTCTAATATATGTTTAATCGTAATCTTCTGTTTCGCTCTCGGGAGCTGCGAGCCCCCGCCACTGGGCAGCCCCTCGGTGTTTTTCATAGTTCTTTGTAAACTATTTGTCACCAGAGACTGTCGCATTTACTAATTTAAACTGCAAGAACTAAATTTTCTGATTTTGAATCATTGGTTAAAAGTAGAATGTATAAAAGCTGGACAAATGCAGATGATTTAGCAGGAAAGGTATCTACAAGTTTAGATTATCAGATAAAGCATCACCCACGCTATGGATGGGTGAGAGGAAACAGTGTAGCTCCATCTGAAGCTAATGCAAAAATAATAAAGTTGCAAGAAGAAAATGAAAAACTGATTCAACAAATCAATTCAGCCCCTTGGGAGCTTTACCTGTCAACAAAAGTGTGTCATCATTCAAAAGAATAGCTCAGAAAGTCTTTCTGCACTGTTTTGCTCAAACTTCAAAAAAAGAATGATGTATTTCAGTAAAGTTTCTGTTATCCTTTCTCTTCCATGGATAATTTGTAGTTTTCAATTTCATGTTGGAGATATTCTGCATGTTCCTTAAACATAAAGTCGTGGAATGGGAGGGCGGAAACTTTCTCTCTTGACTTTTCCAGAGCAGCAAAATATTCATTCTTATCCTCCTTCAACACTTTATTAGGAAGCAAACCAAATTCATGCTGAAGATGATTCATCATCAATCTTGACATTCTACCATTACCGTCGGCCCATGGATGAATCGTTACGAGTTTTAGATGTGCGTCAAAACTCAATCGATATTGCTCATATACATCAGGATGTTTTAACAGCAGTTCCCGTCTTTCATTCATTTCTTCACAGAATTCTTTGAGTCTCTGTGCCACTTTCAAGTAATTCATGTATGCTTTCCCGCCAGATCCAGCTGTTACATTAAGGAGACGTAAGTCGCCTCGCGAGGAATCGAAGAAACCTCCCAGACCACTGATTTCTGCTCCTGTCCTTCGCATGACTAATGAAGATAAATGCTTCAACACACCAATAGAAAAAGGCGTATGTGCCTTGGCCAACTCCATGCTTCTTTCATAGGCAGCTTTCAGGTCAAGGTTCATATTCTGCTCAACGATACTTTTACCTTTGGCAGGCAGGCCTTCATCAAAAAGTCGATGATTGTCTATCTCGGTCATTGTAGAACCTTCAATGCCCGTAGAATGAGTTATTATTGAGTACAGATGGATTTTTTCATAATCTATCTGTTTCTCAAACTCCAATCTTTTATATTCTTCCAGCAGTTCTAAAAATTCCTGTTTGTTTATCATAGTCTTATCTTAAAGATAACAAAAATACTAAATTTCGGTAGATTAAACAATTTTTCAATAAGAAAAAGTACATCGTATAGGGAGCTGTGCATCTTTGGTTAATGTCGCGGAATAAGCGCTGTTAACAATAAATGGGAGTGCCTGCAGCACTTATGAAATAGGCTGATTCTAAGGATTTCATAGTTTCTGAGTAACGTTGTTCATAGCAAAATCATCATTCACTGAACCTAACATTACAGCCCAAATGAAGAAAATCATCGAGTTTCCAGATAGATATCATCAAACAAGCAATATTGCCAAAACCGTTCGTTCATTGCAGCGTGTGCCCGAAAATGAGTGCCCGAGGATTATCAACAAGGCCATCTTCAATATTTACGTGATAGGCTCGGCCATGGTTCTCTATGGCTGGCTCTCCTTGTAAAACGGCATTGTCGTCGGCATTCTCATCGATAATACATGAACTATCCAAAAGCCGCTGTTCCTTGGCTTGTATGAGGCTGTTTCCAAAGTCTCATCACCCTTGTTTGTGATTTGCGTCAAATGAGCTTGCCATCCGCATCAAGTTACCACGCAATTTGCGTCAAATTGGCGTGTAATCTGCATCAAGTTACAAACCGAAGTGACAGACTTCGCTTGCATAATATACCCTGATTTTCGACAACATCATTATATCTGAATCGACAATCCAGCACAAAAAGGCTGCAGGGATAATTTCCTTGCAGCCTCAAATGATTTAAAAAGAATTGATTATTTGATGAACTTATGCGACACGAGCATGTTTTTAGGATCGAGTGCTTCATCAAGCTTTTCCTTTGTCATAAGTTCTTTCTCAAGCACAATGTCGTAGACAGAACGATTGGTTTCGAGGGCTTCCTTAGCTACCTTCGTACTGTTCTTGTAGCCAATGTAAGGATTCAATGCCGTAACAATACCGATAGAGTTTTTCACCATGTCGTAACAACGCTCCTTATTGACCGTAATACCGAGAATACACTCCTCGGTCAGCGTATCAATAGCATTGTGTAACCACCAGAGACTTTCGAAGAGGCATTCGGTGATTACAGGCTCCATGACATTGAGTTGGAGCTGCCCGGCCTCGGCAGCGAATGTCACTGTGGCATCATTACCAATGACTTTGAAGCAGACCTGATTGGTTACTTCCGGGATAACAGGGTTCACTTTACCCGGCATAATGGAAGAGCCTGGGGCTTTTGGAGGCAGATTAATTTCGTTAAGACCACAACGAGGTCCTGATGACATAAGGCGCAGGTCGTTGCACATCTTTGAGAGTTTAACGGCTAATCGTTTCAAAGCACTGCTGAAGCTGACATAGGCGCCTGTGTCAGGAGTAGCCTCGACAAGATCGGTTGCCGACACGAAAGGTTCTCCCGTGAGCTTACTCAAATTAGCGGCACAAAGTTTTGCAAAGCCGGGAACAGCGTTCAGACCGGTTCCAATAGCCGTACCACCCATGTTAATCTCATGCAACAGCTTGATATTGCGCTCCAGATTGAGGATTTCCTCCTCAAGGTTGTTGGCATAAGCATTGAATTCCTGGCCTGAAGTCATAGGCACAGCGTCCTGCAACTGTGTGCGGCCCATTTTCAGAACATCCCTGAATTCCTCGCCTTTATAGCGCAAGGCACTGATCAGCCCCGTGAGACTTGCCACAAGGTTCTTGTTCATACGGATGAGTGCCAGACGGATAGAAGTAGGATAAACATCGTTAGTGCTCTGCCCACAGTTCACATGATCGTTAGGATAACAATACTGATACTCGCCCTTCTTATGACCCATGATTTCGAGTGCACGGTTGGCAATCACCTCGTTGGCATTCATATTGACAGATGTTCCGGCGCCACCCTGCATCATGTCGATAGGAAAGTCTTCATGGAATTTACCATCTATGATTTCCTGACAGGCCTGACTGATAGCGCCGGCAATCTCGTCATTGATGACACCAAGCGTGTGATTGGTCTGCACGGCAGCTAATTTTACATAGGCAATAGCTACGACATAGTCGGGATAGTCACGCATCTTTTTGCGTGAAATGTGATAGTTATTGATACCCCGCTGTGTCTGTACGCCATAATATGCGTTAATCGGCACTTTAAGTTCGCCTAAAAGGTCGGACTCTATTCTGAATTTTTCTTCTGACATAATTGTATAATTTGAAATATTGAATGGTGAATGAGAAGTTATCTTAATGTGGAATGTGGAACGAGAAGTGTTGAATGGTCTCCAAAAGTCTAATGATTAATGTGGAGTGTGGAATGTTGAATGAGGAATTATTTTTAATGAACAGTGTCTCAATCTCACAATTATTAATATATTTACTCTTTCGTTTTATTCCCCCAAAAAGCCTCCGTTTGTTCGGCCTCCCTCCTTTCGGAGGGGCCAGGGGGAGACTTTTTGAGGGGGAGAGGGCAGGTGTTTAGAACGCCTTTATCCTATACATGAAGCCCAACTCAATACGGTTGGTGTTGTAATCCTTCAGTCCCGACTTCTCACTGAAGTCGTATTTGCGACCCACATAAGCTAAGAATACGCGGAAATCCTGATCTTTCAGTGGATAATATTCCATACTACTCATGTAGCCGAAACTCTTGCGATAGTTCTTCCCACGCTCCAACTTACTGACACTTGCCGTCTCATACATACCCTTGAGCATCAAGTTCCAATGTGGAGCAAACTGCCAATTGACTTTAGTAATGAAACTATTGTAGTGAACATCGCTTGCATAAAGGTTGTGACCTCCGCCATTCAAGCCCAAATCGGATGTAGCTATTCCAAGGCGGTCCAAGCCATCCCATGCCCCCATGTAGTCTACATACCACTGGAACTTATCGAGATTCAACTGCTGACCAAGTATAAGCATACGGCTGTATTTGTGGCGAGCCTGCGTCTGAATACCCCACGACCAGCGCGTATTGATCATGCCATCAGCAAAGCTTCCGTTCCAGTTTGCAATGTAAGTCAGTGGATTTCGTGATGAGGTCAATGGGCGAACGCTGTTTTCTTCCTGCGAAGCGGCACCTGCTCCATACACCTTGCTAAAGCTATCATTGTTGGCATCCGACACTTCAACGGCAAACTCTTGGGTTGGAACAGGCTTATAAGAAACCACAACGCCTGCCATGAAATTATCCATATTGTCGACCATATCGCTGTACTGATAGATGTACATCGGGTTCTCATCAAACTCAAAGCCTCCCCAAATCTGACACATCTTACCAGCTTGAACACTCCATTTGTCGTTGAATTTCCAGCCGGCCATCATGATGTCTGTAGCCTTAGAGAAGTTGTCTTGGGTGCGGGCTTCATTGGTTTTATTCAGTCGATGACGTAAACGATAGAAGAGATGATCGCCGATATTACCCTTGATTTCAAGGCGCAACTGCTTGTTGGCAAAGCCTGTATGCCACTCGTCAACGAGACTGTTTCGTTCAGCCTGGAAGCTTGCTGCATAGTTGAAATACACGTTGAAAGCGTCGTTCTTCTTCTCTATCTTTGCCACTTTCTCGGCTAATGAAGCGTAGTTGCCTTCGCTTCCACCCATGCCGATATTGGCTCCGTTCTGTGCGCCTGCCGTCAATGATGCGGTCAATAATGCGCAGGTTAACAATGTCTTATTCATGGTTTAATACTCTTCGAAATACTTTTGAATTTGTTGCCAGTCGTGTGTCTTAGTCAAAGCAAGCTGCAAGAGCACACGTGCTTTCTGCGGATTGAGGTTCAAGGCTGCAACGAAATGATACTTGCTGTCGTCAACTTCGCCGTTCAAACAAGTAGGCCCTGTAGGAACACGGCTTGAACGTACAATCTGAATGCCATTCTTCTGAGCCTGAACAGCTACATCGAACACATCTTTATAGAAGTTACCATCACCTACTCCGGCCAATACGATACCGTCATATTTTGCCTTCACGAAAGCCTCGATAGGCAATGTAGAGCAGTTGGCATAACCGTAGATGATACCTACTTGCGGCAGCTTATCAAGGTTGTCAACATTGAATTCGCTCTTTGTGGTGTGCTTGTAAGTAGGCTCAAAGATATAATAAGGCTTACCGTTATAAACATACCCAACTTCACCATAAGTGCCCTTGAAGGTTCCGCAGTCGGTCGTATGAGTCTTGATAAGGCTCTTGGCATCGATGAGTTCATTGTTCATGCAAGCCATAACGCCATGTCCCTTTGATGATGGGTCAACCAAAGCAGCCACCCCATTGTAGAGGTTAGCAGGGCCGTCGGCGCTGATTGCCGTTGAAGAACGCATGCTGCCTACAAGGATAACAGGCTTGTCGCTATGTACAGTGAGGCTCAGGAAGTAGCCTGTTTCCTCCATGGTATCAGTTCCGTGGGTCACCAATACACCGTCATAGCCTTCCTTGTTCAACAACTGATTGATGCGCTTGGCAAGTTTTAACCAAACGGCATCATTCATGTCCTGACTACCAATATTGACGAGTTGCTCGCCACTTACTTCAGCTAAATCCTTAATCTGGGGTACTGCATCAATCAGTGTCTGAATACCCACCTGGCCTGCACTATAAGCAGAAGAGGTTGCACTGGCACTCACTCCGGCGATAGTTCCGCCTGTAGCGATGATGCGAATCTTCGGTTTTGCAGTTACGGTCAGCGTAAAGACTAATGCAAAAAGCATCAAAAAAGAAATCTTGAATGTTTTCATATTTCTTATGTTTATAGGTTAATAATAATATTATAATAGGTTACAAAAATTCTCAATAGAGGAAGGTGATGACTAAATAGCCCACACCGATGCTCACGAAGGTGGTGATGAAGCCCGCCAACTGGAAGCTATGGTTGATGACAAAGCGACCAATGCGCGTGGTTCCTGTGCGGTCGAAGTTGATTGCAGCAACTTCGGTAGGATAGTTGGGAATGAAGAAATAGCCATTCACGGCAGGGAACATGGCTACCAATGCCAATGGAGCAATACCCAAACCAATGCCCAAGGGATAGAGTGTTCTTACAGTTGCAGCCTGCGAGAAGAGCATAATCGACATGAAGAACAACGCTACGGCAAAGAGGAACGGATATTGGGTTACGATGCCTGCAATGTGTGCTTTGAAGAAAGCAAGGTTGCCATTGAAGAACGTATCGCCCATCCATGCAATCCCAAAAATGCCCACCATAGCATTCATGCCGGCACCAAAGACACTGCCTTTCACGGCATCCTGCACCTTGGCTTTACCTACAAGCAGGATGACGGTCGACATGGCCATCATGACAACTTCAATGGTTTCGGGCATTCCCATGCGCACCGTTTCGCCATCAACCATAAAAGATGGGCGAAGCGAAGGCACCGAACCGAATATCACAATCATGACAACGGCCACAAGGAATGCTATCACCGAGTACTTCGCCCGTGGGTTGGGATGCTCTTCCATCTGTTCCATGTTCTTGGCATCTTGCTCGGGATTGATGATGCCTTCCTTCACCCTGCGTCGGTATTCGGGGTCATCAACAAGCTCTTTCCCTATACGGTTTTGCACAAATGACGCCACGAGAATGGCTATCAGCGATGCCGGAACACAGATAATCAATATATCTTTCAGTTCAATTCCCCTTCCACCAAGCAAATCGGCAGAGATAATGGCGGCCGTAGCTGCTGAAACAGGACTGCCCGTGATGCCCAATGAAGCTGCTATCGCAGCCACACTCAACGGTCGTTCGGGGCGTATCTTCGAATTGGTGGCTATCTCTGAGATAATCGGGAGCAGTGAATACGACGTGTGGGCCGTACCAGCAACGAGGCAGAAAAGCCACGTAACGAGTGGGCCATAATAAGTAATGTGTTCGGGATGCTTGCGCAGAAACTTTGCAGCAAGCCCTACAAGATAGTCTAATCCGCCTGCCGCCTGCAGGGAAGCTGCCGCAGTGATGACTGAGACGATAATCAACATCACGTCGATAGGCGGGTTCCCAGGCTTCAGTCCAAAGATGAAAACCAAGATAAACACGCCCACCATACCATAGATACCAAGGCCGATGCCGCCAACACGTGCACCGATAAAGATGAGCGCCAAGACTATAAACAGTTGCAGAATTATCAAAGATGTTACCATACAGAACGTGATAAGATTTCGTAAAGATTATATTATTGTTTCGTTCGTAAATGCAAAGGTAGAGGGGAAATAGCATAAGTTATTTACAAAATCCTGCATAGTTTTTGTAAATAAGCAAACAAGAAGTAAGTTATCTTCATCCTTGTTCCGAAAAGTGGATAATCTAATGCGAAGTTGTTTTCATGGTTTCGAGTTTTCCCTCTTTCATTTCCTTTTCGTGCGTAATCGGTAGCTAAGAATTAAGGGAAATATCGGGAAACGAAAGGAATGTAACTATTTGAAATAGTATCATTTAGCATTTTCTTACTATTTTGAGGGTAAGCGAAAACTATCATCAAACGGCAGGAGTTCCGTTACCAAATCGTAACCCATCAAGGAAAAAGCAAAAAGGAATTACAAATTGAAGCTAAATAACTGATACATAGTTTTTTATTCCTTATCTTTCATTTTTTTTGCATCGCTAAGGAACACTTGTTCTTCTGTACCTTTGCAAGCGAAGGAAATTTAGAAAAAACAATAGGAAAATAAAAGAAAACAAACAGAAATTATCGTTCTTCGTTTAGGTGAAACGAACCGATAAGAAAGGACTTGTGCCTGTCATCGGGCGTATCTCCATGGGCAGAACCCATTCGGGATTCTCCACCAAGTGCAAGACTCATCCATATCTTTGGGACAGCCGTAAGTAGCGGCTCATCGGCAAGAGTGCCATTGCGGTATCCGTCAATCAAAAACTCGGTGAATGCATCGCACTCATCCACTCACGCTTTCACGAACTTCTGTGAAAGGGAAGAATCCTTTATCGCCACAGACGTAAGGGATGCCTATCAGGGACAAATCCACCGTCAAACCTTGCTCTTGGAGAGTTACAGCGAGTATCTTACACAGACAAAGGAACGTATCGGCATTGGCCGAGCCTTGAAAACGTTCAAGCTCCGCACTTATCAACTCTCATTGCTCCGTGAATATGTGCAGAAGAAACACAAGGTAAGCGACATTCCCCTTTCACAGTTGGATAAAACCTTTATTAAAGGCTTCGAGTATTATCTCACCATCGACCGCAAGCTGAAACGCAGCAGCGTTTCAAGTGCCCTGTCCACTTTACACTCTTGAAACGAGGTAGACCACCTGATATGGGAAGAAAGGGAAAAGCTATTGATAGAATTAGAGAAGCTCAGGAAAGAAGTCAAGGAGCTCAGAACGGAGAATGCTCTATAAAAAAGTGAGAGAGTCTTAGTAGAGAAATGGAAAGCCCAACTAAGAGAGACTGGGCAGAAGCCATTGATGAACTAAGGCTTAAAGAACATTCATTGCAGTATATGCAGAAATGGACAGGAATGGATCGTTCTGTGTTCTATTATCATCGCTCACACAAATGACAGTGATAGCTATGACAATATAAGAATAGAGATAAAGAAGATATACGAAGATGATCATAAGTGCTATGGCTATCGCAGGGTATACTTTGAATTGTGTAATGAAGGTATTCTTATAAATTATAAGACTGTCCAAAAGTTAATGAACTGGCTGGGGCTGAAAGCCTTGCGCAATAAGAAGCATTACAACTCATATAAAGAAGAAGTCTGAAAGAACGCTCCCAATAAGATAAATTGGAACTTCGGTGTAGATGCTCCAAACCAGAAGTGGACGACAGATGTCATCCAAATGAAAGTCTGTGGGACAAAGTTCTATTTATCTCCAATTCTCGACATGTCCAATGGTGAGATAATCTCATATACTATAGCAGAAAGTTCAAATATAAAGATGATCAAAAGTATATTGGATAAAGTGTTTAGAAAGCATAAAGAGTTAAAGGGATTTATCATGCATTCTGACCAAGGCGGCAATACCAGCATGCTATGTATCAGACAATGTTGAAGAAGCACGATATTACACAAAGCATGTTACGCAAGGTTAACGAGAGTGTAAAGTAAACTGTGTCAGACTACAATAAGAAACAGTTTTATACACTTTATTTTTTATGAACAACAAAGAAATTGATTACAAGAGAGCTGCGGAACAGCTTCGTAACGGAGAACTTCTTTGGGTTAATGAAGAATGAATTTCTTACGTAATGGATATTTGATAGGCTGAAAACTCTCGAATGTCCTTTATTATTACCTTTGTAGCATTTGAAAACTCATGAATAAAAAACTGTATATTCTGTAACAGCTCAAATGTAAAAAAGAATGGGCCCCGACGTAACGTCCAAATGTACTTTTGCAGAGATTGTGGCAGGCAATTTCAAAGTGGTCGGCGTATAGACAATGTCTGTTTATGGAATGACTATCTGACCGAGAAGCGAACCATTTCTGAGCTTTCCATTCTTCACAAATGTTCAGAAAGAACCATACGTTGTAGGTTAAGTTCAGTGGCAGAAAGCTTTACTCCCTTCTATCCTGTATCTGCAACCATAATACTGGATACGACCTACTTTTTCAAGACCTTTGGTGTAATGCTGTTTCAAGATGCTGCATTAGGCAGGATACTTCATCGAAAGTTTGTCAGGAACGAAACCAACAAGGATTACCTTGATTCAGATGTATTGAGGAGGGTGGAATTCGGATAAAGGTAGTGGTGTGCGATGGACATGTCGGGCTTTTGCAGGCTGTAACTCCCTGCCCCGTGCAAATGTGTCAATTCCACCTGTTACTGATAGGTAGAAGGCTTCTTACCAACAAGCCACATTCGTCCGCAGGCATCGAACTGCTAGCATTAATGAAAAATATGTTCTCTATCGGGAAAGAAGAATTTATAGCAGGCTTTGATAAATGGTGTGATGAATGGAAAGAATTCCTCGATGAACGAACGCTGCTAATCTCCGGCAAGACAATCTATACACATAGAAGGCTGAGAACTGCAAGGCGTTCTGTAAATGCACATCTTAAATGGCTCTATACGTATAAAGAATATCTGGAATTAAGATACCCAATACGACAAATCTCTTGGAAGGATTTGACTCACAACTTAAAAGAGTACTGCATAATCATAATGGAATGAAGGAGACTAATAAAAAGAAGTTCATAGATGGATTTCTAAATATGAAAAAGTAGACTGGAATTACCAGCCTACCAAATGTCCATTACGCTGTAAGTTACATGATTTTTCAGCGTAATCTTTCATTATAAAAAGAAAGGAATAACATAACATTCTATAGTCAATAAATTGCAAATTATCAAAAAACAGCATCTATTTTGAATGAAATAGGTTCGTATTTCAAATTC
Source organism: Segatella oris (assembly GCF_900637655.1). Lineage (NCBI taxonomy): Bacteria > Pseudomonadati > Bacteroidota > Bacteroidia > Bacteroidales > Prevotellaceae > Segatella > Segatella oris. The sequence goes on along the minus strand of NZ_LR134384.1, from coordinate 837,340 downwards.
ATAAAGCTTATGAGAACAATTGTAAATATTTTTAGAAAGATGCAACCTATACTTCATTATTTGCAACTATACAGACCACAACAAAGCAAATAAAGCAGACAAATGTAAGCTGTCAGCCTGCAAGGTGAATGGGCATAGCAGACATGCTACCTATAGTAATCTTATTTTGCATAGGCAAATAGCAGTTTCCCCATTGACATACATCCGCTTTATAAACATAAAATCCTGGGCAGGCACATTGTCTGTGCCTACCCAGAATACCTATACAGAAACGCTTTATACACTGAAATCTTAGGATTTTAGATTATCTTCCAACCACATCCCGTTACTTATTAGACTTTGTAAGCGTAGCCTCTGTCCGATAGGTGTGGCCGTTTTCTTCAATAGTATACCACAACGTGAACGACTTCTTCGCTGGATTATAGGTTCCACCGCCGCCAGTGATGCCTAACTTGTCATACGAAGTGATTGTCAATGTATTGTCAGTGTTCACGCAAATATTATAGGTAAAGTTGGCAACATTACTGATTTTCTCTGCTACAACCTTGTTAAACAAGCGAATAGTCGAGCTATTCATGGCCGTTGCATTACGCAGTGTGGTGATAACCGAAGCCGTATTAGTATCTTTCTTGCCATTCTTCATCTCCCAAGTCGCCCCTTCGAAGGTGTAACTTCCCGAATATTGATTGATCATCTTAGGGTGGAGAAGCAGCACAGTGTCTTTTCCTACGGGAGAATAAGCACTCGTTGACACCACTTTTAAGGGGATAACATAAAGCGAATCGGGGTGAATATTCTCTGTGTAAACCTTCAACGGTATGCGACTATAGGCATTTCCCGCCTTGATTGTACCTGTCCACGACGGGAAATCATACCAATTGGAAGGCAACATCTGATACTTTACATCGTTAGCAGAGAAGTTTTTGTAGTTATAAAGCTTCATCTTCTCACTGCTTGCCAAGCTAATCGTGACCTGAACATCCTCACCTGGGAATTGAGTTCCACCGATGGCAACCGAAACATAGAGGCTTCCGTCACCGTCATACGGCACTTCCCTGTCTTGTATATCCTGTGCAGCGCCCACCAAATATACTTCTTTCTGATACTGCTCATGCTCCAAAGGGTCGCTCTGGGGCTCACAGGAACCGGCACCGACAAGTACCGTTCCGAGCATGAGAATAATGAAATGTTTATTCTTCTTCATTGTCTTTGTTCTTTAATTCGTTATTTTATTTCTCCCAACCTGGGTTCTGATCAAGCTTAGGGTTCTTGTCGATGCGGCTCTGCTTGATTGGATAGAGACACAGCTTGTTAGTGATGTTGTAGAGCGAATACTGATAAGAGCTGACGGTTCTTGTATAGAACTTCTGCTGTTCATTACTGCGGGCATCAACATTCATCACAATGAAAGGGTCGGCCATTGTACGCTGCAAGTCACCCCAACGGCGCAAGTCGTAGAAACGACGGCCCTCAAGTGCAAACTCAACTTGACGTTCACGCTTGATCAGTTCGCGCATTTTCGCCTTGTCTGCTGCATCTGCCAACGTAATACCCGGCAAGCCGGCACGATAGCGGATCATATTGAAATACTTCACCATTTCAGCAGGATCACGTGTCACTGTGATATTGTTCTCACTGTCGGTATAGCTGCCTTCCATTTCGTTCATGGCCTCAACATAGTTCAATAACACTTCAGCATAGCGGATTAATGGGAAGTATTTGCTGCGAACTGTACCCCCATTACCGGGCTTATCCGATGGATGACAGTACTTGATACAGTTATAACCAGAGAAAGACTTATCGTTGGGATAGTCTGACCAAGCAGCAAATGGACTGTCTTTATAGAATGTCTGATAGAAATTCTTATTGTTGGCAGCCGTTCCTGTGTAGGAACTTGCCTCGCGATAGCAGTAGTTGAACACGATAGTTGCATAGAAACGCATCTCACGATTATCATACATCTTGGCTACCTGTGAACTCAACTGATAGTTAGAGAAGGTCTTCCCACCCCCTCCAATCGGCTTCCATGCCTCTGTAGGATTAGGGTAGCCACTACCCGCTTCGTTGATATCCATACCGTTTTGCATGCGATAAGCGTCTACAAGGTTCTGGCTAACGCAAAGCCCATTGCCTCCACCTGCAACCGCAGGGAACGAAATCCACACGAGATCCCACGATGCTTCCTTGGCCCACATGAATTCAGATACGTTGAAACCACTTTCTTCTCCGGTGAACATGTCATTGTAGGAGCGGAATGGATCAATACCACCTATGCCGTCAGGATAATTGGCTGTCGATACATTTGCAGGGAAAGCAGGTGTCTTGCTGTCGGCAGGAACCGTATAAAGCGCATATTTACCAGTGTTGATAATACATTTACATACAGCTGCAGCTCTACCCCATTTCGTTGCATCATAGGTCTGATTGAAGTAATTCACACCGTCAGAACGGCGCTTGAAATCTACATAGTATTTATTGCCATTGAACCAAGGACTTGCGGCTTCGAGCAACACTCTTGACTCTAAAGCTAGTGCAGCGCCGGCAGTTGGAACCTTATATGTTTCGATAGACGAACGCTCAGTATCAAGCATGCGAGCTGCCTCTTCATACTCTTTAGCAATGAAGTCGATGCACTCATCATAGGTGGCACGCAGATAAGTCATGTCATCAACATTGGCATTCGACGGGATTGTCTTCGGAATCAAAGGCACTGGACCATACTGACGCACAAGACAATAGTAATAATGTGCCAGCAGGAAGTGGCATTGTCCGGCGATATCACGGCGCTCTGTCTCGGAAAGATCCTGGCATTCACCCATTCTTTCCAAAATCATATAGGCCTTGCGAATGCCTTTATAGTAGTTGGCCCAACCGTCAAAATAGCCTTTATACTTGTCGATTTCGCCCATAGCATAGTAGATACCGGCGTGACGGTCGTCTTTCCATGAACAGAAAGCTTCGTCTGAAGAGAAGCAGAATGGTACGCTTGCATTGGTCCAAAGCTGGTCGTCTGCAGGCAGATAGCCTGATGCAGCATTGAGATATTGCATCAAAAGACTCTTGCGCTGAAAGACTGAATCAAGGCTCGTCTGATTGTAAAAGTACTTATCAGTGTTCAGATAGTCATCGCAGGAAGAGAGTCCTGCCACCATCGTTATCGAGGCAATGACACCTAATAATATATGTTTGGTTTTCATATTGAATCGTCGTTAATAGATTATTTATTCACTTAGAAGTTCACGTTGAACTGCAATGTGTACGTGCGTTGGATAGGATATGCAGCACCATTGCTTGCCACCTGGCCCGGATCCCAGAGCTTGATGTTATCCCAAGTGCAGATGTTGTTCACAATGAAACTGGCATCAATATTCGAAACACCCAGTGTCTTGCTCAACCAAGGGTGATTGAATGAGTAGCGAATGGTCAAGTTCTTAAAGCGCAAATAACTGTTGTTGGCAAGCCAGAAGGTCGATGCACGGTTGTTATTGCGGTTCTCTCCATAGGTAAGGCGCGGGAAACGAGCATTAGGATTCTCGGTTGCTTCGGTTCCAGAGATCTCACGTGGTGTCCAACGGTTGTTCTGGTCGGCTGCTATAGTCAGCAAGTTTCCTGTGGCTTCCCATGCAAATGGATAGAAGCCAGTGCCTCCATAGAAGAAAGTGCTGTGACCGGTTCCCTCAAACAACGCACTCACGGTTATCTTCTTCCACTTCACCTCAGCAGCAAAACCATATTGGATTTCAGGTGTATTGGAATATGAAAGCGGTACAATATCATCATCATTGATGACACCATCATTGTTCACATCCTTATACTTGATATCACCAGGATATACTTTTGACTCATAACTCTGCTTCGGTGAGCTGTAAACATCATCCCAGTCCTTGAACAAACCAAGGGCTATCAATCCACGCTGAACACCATAAGGCACTCCGGTATATGACTGATAAGGATAACGAATGTCTGACTGTTCCCAGTTAGTAACCTTATTTCGTGAATAAGTAAAGTTACCACGGAGCGTTGTACGCCAGTCTTGATTCCAGTTTTTGGTGAAAGTGATGTTGCCATCCATACCATGAGATTTCATAGAACCAATGTTAGCCCAAGGCAATGACTCTAATCCAATCTCGTCAGGAACGGTAGCACGCTGTTGGAAGATACCTGTACGATTGTCCTTGAAATAGTCAACTGTGAGTTCAATCATGCCTTTCAAGAAATGAGCATCAATACCGATATCAAACTTTTTGGCCTTTTCCCAAACGAGTCCATCGGTACCTACCTGCCCTTCACGACGTGAACCATAGAGGCTATTCCAGCCTGCATTGCCATTAGTTATGGTCGTAATATAGGGGAAACGCGTTCCACCGATGCGGTCATTTCCAACAAGTCCGTAGGAAGCACGCAGTTTAAAGTAATCCAACCAAGCCATGTTCTTCTGCACCCACTTATATTGTGTGGGGATCCAACCACCTGAAATAGCTGGGAACCAACCAAAACGATGCCCCGTCTGGAACTGTTCTGACCCTGTATAACCAAGGTTGAACTCTGTGAAATAGGTATCTTTGTAACCATAAGTTACACGCCCGGAGAGTGCTTCGTTACGATAGGGAATAGCTCCGATGACTGAATTTACATTCTTTCCATCCTTATATGAGAACGACTTACTTTGCAAATAGAACATCATGAGGGCACCCAAGGAGTGATCACCAAACTTGCGGTTGTAGCTACCATTAAGCTCCCAATAGTAATTTCTGTTGAAGATTACCTGCTGACCATAGCTTTCATCTTTCTTCTCAATAGTTCTTTCTGTATGTAACGAACCGTCACCATAGCGTCCCTTGGCAATATAAACATCAGGCATCTTGAAATGAGTAGTGTTGTGTTCTGACTGACCAGAATAGGAGAACATACCGCGTACCTTCAGTCCTTTGGTAAGGAAATCAAGGTTTTGGTCTATGACTACCGAGAGATCGGTATTCAAACGGCGGTTCTGTTTGTAGCCCATTTCATTCAATTGAACGTAAGGAGAGATCTGATCGCCATTCTTTCCGTAAGATGAAAGCTGCCCATTTGAATATTTTACAGGCATAGTTACAGGCGTAAGGTTGGCCTGTGCGCTCCACAACGTATTGTTATCTGATAATCCGGGGCCGTCATTATCTACAATCACCTGATTGAGTTTCAGACTCAAAGTCGTGCGTTTTGTTAGGTTTGCATCTATCTTAGAGAGGAAAGAATACTTAGTATAACCGACATTAGTGTTATAGTCATGACATGATTTATCCTGCTTGAATACGCCGTCCTTGCTAAGAATACTCAATGAAAGATAATAGCGTGCAGCCGTTCCACCGCCTGCAACACTGAGGAATTCCTGGTTCTGCCATACGCGTTTGTTAAGGATAACGTCACGCCAGTTCACGTTAGGATAAAGATCGGGATCAAGGCCTGTGCGGAAGAGTTCAAGTTCTGTCGGCGTATATTTCGGAGCATTTCCACGCGCCATTTGTGCTTCATTGGCTAACTTTGCATAGGTATAGGCATCGCAATATTCAGGTTCACGACCGTTTTCACTCATGATAAAGTTGGTCTTGAAGTTAATTCTCAGCTTGCCGGCCTTACCGCTTTTAGTCGTAACGACAATCACACCGTTAGCACCGCGCACACCATAGACAGCCGTTGCAGAAGCATCTTTCAAGATAGAGAAGCTCTCTATATCTGACGCATCAAGGTCGTTGAGGTTGCCTTCTATACCATCTATGAGCACAAGTGCTGATGAATTAGCCCCGAAAGTGCTGATACCACGGATCCAGAACTCTGAAAAGTCGCTGCCAGGTTCACCACTTCGCGTCACAGCGATAATGCCTGGGACGTTACCACCAAGCATATTGGTGATTGATGTAGCAGGAACATCGAGATTTTCAGGCTTCACGGTGGTGATAGCTCCTGTCATGGAAACCTTCTTCTGCGTACCCGCAGCAACGACAACCACCTCATCAAGGTCGCCAATATCCTGTCGCATCACCACTTTAAGCCCCTCCTTGTTATAATTTACTTTATAAACAAACTTCTTATAGCCAAGGTAAGTAAACTCCAAAACAGCATTGTTGGGAATATCTTTCACACGGAATTTCCCGTCCAAATCGGTCACAACACCACCTACACTCTTATCAGTACACTTTACAGTTACACCGATGAGCGGTCCTCCATTCTCATCCATGACGGTACCTGCTACCATGAATTTGCCTTGAGCGAAAGCCGAACTGACAATCATCATGACAAACAACAGCATGAATATCTTTATATGTTTCATTGTCTTGTTTTTTGGAATTAGAATACGAAATATGGGGTTCTTGCTTATTCAATGGCAAACTTACGCACATCACTACCCCATCCTTCAATGATATAGAAGTTGCCTTCATCATCAACAGAGATATCGTAAGGATAGTTGAACGTGGTTTCCAAGGGAAGACCTTCCACCTTATTATTATCTGACTTGGTATAAATACCGGCCACAGTAGTCACCATTCCGTCTGTATGTCCTATCTTACGGATAGTGAACCCCATAGATTCTGTGACATACATGTTACCATCCACATCGAAAGCCATGCCGGTCGGGTTCTTGAAAGAAGCGCTCATGCGTGCTCCGTCCTGCGAACCTACACCATTGAAACCAGCAAACTGCTCAACGGTCTGACCGTCCTTAGACACCTTATAAATACATTGTGCATTCTGAACCGACAAGTAGAAGCATTTATCTACCTTGCTCCAAGCTAAATAAGAAGTATTCTTGTCGACCGTTCCACAATTCTCATTGAGTATTTCTACATTGTCGGGATTAGCAATTTCCATACGACCGAAACGGCCTTTATGGTCACGGAAGTAGAGAAACTTCTCTTCGTCGTCCATTGCACAGGCATAGATGTCGCCATCAACTGTTTTCAACTGGCTCGCACCATCTTTGTATTGCAGACTTGTAGCAAGTCGTTTGGCACTCCAGTTGTTGGTCTGATCAAAGCAATATACTGCGTGAGGCTGCTGAATCTGAATAGCATAAAGGCGCTTTCGGTTGGCTGTTACGGCCGGATGTCCAAAGTTGGGACCACCTGTCAACAGCGTAATCACCTTGTTATCTGTCTCTGAAATCATGCGCACACGATTGTTTCGGCCTTCCATAACGATGACATTATTGCCCGTAACAACACCCACACCATACATATAATTGAAGCGGGCATCAATAGGATTGCCATCTACATAGCCGCCATTTCCTGTCTTTCCAGCCAACACAGAAACGCGCTCCACCTTAGTATACTTAAACCGATTAGGACATACAGTAGGGTCACCGACAGAGTCTACACGCACGGTAACCTGATTAAGACCATTTTCCTGCTTCGGACAAATACCATACAGCGTCGTGCCATCTGAACTTACAACAGTAGCCTTGCGGTTGCCATTGAAGATAACATCAATCTTAGAAGGGTCGGTTCCAAAGTTGGAACCCTTGATTACAAACTGCGTAAGATAACCTCCTGAGTCAGGAAGTATCTCCGAAACTGCCACAGGAAGCGACCGATTAAAGGGTATTCCCCCAATCTTAGGTGCCTCATAACGATAATCATCCGAACAGGATACTAATCCCATCGAAAGCCCTGTCGCTAAGAACAGAAACGTTGACTTGGTCAACTTGTTAATAAAATCAGACATATAGTTATTTAGGTTTGAAATGTAATTCTGATGAATATGAGCAGGTGAAACTTCGTTCATCATGCGGTTAGTAGATTTTATTTATGTTGCTCTTTTTGCCTCCTGGCATTCATATTTCCCGTGGGAACGAGGTTATTTTTTTAATATTTTAGAGTTTATAGATAAGCTTTAGGTTTTGCATATATAAATAAATTGTATTATAACACCAAATAATCTGCTTGGAATTTTCATTTTTAACATTTCAAGATAAGAGTCTGTTCAAGCAAGCTACTGACAGCAAATCAGACGCAGGGTATAAGTAGTTGGATAACAACAACTTATCAATGAAATCACAAGTTTCATGATAATTCGATACATGGTGAAACTAAATCGTCAGTCACAGGCTTTATATTACTCCTTAAACTGAAAGAAATGGGAATCGAGGAGCATGGATAGAGAAAAACAGAGAGCTTCAAGGTGAAAATCAAGGTAAGTTAGAATAGTTTGTTTTCTTAAAAAAGATAAAATATAATAGCGTTTGTTTGGCTCTTTCACAGATTATATTTACCTTTGCAATCGCTTTACAAAAGTAAGGGCGTTTAGCTCAGCTGGTTTAGAGCATCTGCCTTACAAGCAGAGGGTCGGCGGTTCGAATCCGTCAACGCCCACAAGAGAAAGAGGTTTGATTTGGTTCAAGCCTCTTTTTATTTTTTATCGCCTTGTGATATCACCGAAACCTTACTGAAAGACAAAATGAAATGGAATGGAGGTTAAACAATAACTATACAAGCTGCTTTGACTCTCATTTTAGAGAGCAATACAGAGGAATTTGAAAGATGACTTTTGTAAAATTAATATCTCGTTTTTAACACTTTTCGGCCGCACCAAATAGAACTGAAAATGCGCTTTCTGTGCATCTGCAAAACCACTTCGGCGCTTGCGCGAAGCCATTTTATAGCTTCGATGCCCTCACTTCTATCATCCTATACTGCAATCTGACGCTAATCACCGTGTTATCTGCATCAGATTGCGGGATAAAATAAAGCAAGTTATGTGCTGATTTGATGCAAATAACATGGTTTTTCGGCGTAATTTCACCTCATAATATGCCTTGATTTCCGTAATGTTTTGATTGCTAACACATTGCAAACTCACTGAATACCGTGCGTATTTCGAACGAGGATAAATCTGTTTTTGAATTCGTTAAGCATTTGAGGGCAATTGTAAAGTTCCTTGATAAGATTTAACCTATTTCTCGTTTACAAGGCATATCGCTCACTAATTGCAACAGAAAAGACAGCATGAAAAATATTATTCATCGCTACAATATTAGAAATACGACCCTCGCATAACGAAATTCTTACGAATTAAAGTCAGGAGAAACAGTTCATTTCAGTTCCTTAAGCCCTCCAAATCAACAATAAACAGAGAGAAAATCCAAAGATTAAAGAGAACAAAAGCAAAAAAAATCCCTGCAATCCCGAAAGACTACAGGGAAACACCCCTTGTGGGCGTTGACGGATTCGAACCGCCGACCCTCTGCTTGTAAGGCAGATGCTCTAAACCAGCTGAGCTAAACGCCCTTACTTTTGTAAGGCGATTACAAAAGTAGTCAATTTATCTGACACGTGCAAATAAAAGGATAAAAAAACAGCCTCAACCCGATAATTGGTTAAGGCTGCTCTTGTATTGTCAAGAACTCTACAGAGTATTCTTGTATATGATATGAACTTAGTCTACAATCTGAACTGTTGCACGACGGTCGTAATCAGGATATTCGAGTATCTGAACACCTCCACTTGCAGCAGTTCTAATCTTAGAACGGTCTACACCCATCTTGACAAGTTCTTCAAGAACTGTGTTTGCACGCTGCTCTGAAAGTCTCTGGTTGATGGCAGGAGTACCTGTTGAGGAGTCTGCATAACCCGTAACGAGGATATTAGACTTGTTGGCAATGGCATACTTAGCAAGTGCACGAACGTTTACAAGGTCTTTCAGCAACGCTACATTAATCTTACCGATATTGAAGAATACAGAGATTGGCGTTGTGATGAATTCTTTGACACTCTTTGTCAGCACGGTTGTCTTTGGCTTCTCTGCAAGCTGCTTGCGAAGCTTGTCGTTCTCAGCATTGGCATCATTGAGCTGTGAATTGAGGGCATCAATCTGTGACTGAGACAGTGCCTTGATAGCAGCTACATCAGGAGTCTTGTTCCAAGTAGCCTTACCAAGCTTGAAGGTCAGACCAACTTCTGCATAGAGGTGATTATCCTTATCCTCCCAACCACGACCATTGTGAGTATTAAGCAATGCAGCACCCTCAAAGCCATCGAAATCATCTTCCATACGATTCCAGCCTGCTTCTGCATAGATATCAAGATTACGGCAAAGTCTCCAGGAAGAATTAATACCAGCACTTAGCTGCATTACATAACGGTTAACCGACATGTTTCGGGCAACACCACCACCGACGAATGGGGTAAGATGCCACACCCGATTAGGGTTGTAACCTAAGAAAAGATTGCTTAAATTGAACATGATATGCTCATTCAAGCTCCAGAAATGCTGTGAAGTCACGCCTACAGCACCAACTTTCTTGGAATTGAAACCTTGCAGTTTCGTGCGAAGACCAATGCCTGGAGTGAACCATTTACCAATAGCAACAGAAGCTCCGAAAGTGCGACGCTGCTTACTCAAGAAGTTGTAATCACCACCATTGTCAAGATGACGGCCATGCTCTTGATTGGAATACCAGATGTTATAGTCACCACCTACCTGAATAAACCAGTTGCTCCAAAACGAATTAGTAGCCACACTGTACTTTAATGTTGGATCTGCTTCCTGTGCAAAAGCAGTCATAGACATGCTAAACAAAGCAAGACCCATCAATAATTTTCTCATAATAAATAAAAACTAATATTAATATTTCGCTATCTGAATTGTATTATTCTCTTTTATGCTAATATACAAAGATAGTGATTATTCTCTTTCAATTATCTTTTTTTACATATTTTAATCTAAAAGATGTTCTATTTCGTTCTGTTTCAAGATGCAGAGGATGTTTTTCCCATCAGGTGTATAATTGGGATTCGATGAGGCGAAAAGCATGTTGAAGATGTTTTCCATTTCATCATTATTCAGCACCTGTCCTTGTGGGATTGCAGCTTTTCGGGCCATTGTCAAAGCCAAAGCACTGCTGATTTCATCTCGGATAGCAGTGGGTTTCTCTTGTGCAGAAGCAATCATGTCATGCAGAAGACTTGAGAAATCAAGTCCTTCAAGCCCTGCAGGGATTGCCTGTACAGCATAACTTGAGCCACCCATCGCATTAAAATCAAAGCCCAGGCCCTGCAATTCCGGCATTATCTTCGTCAGCGTAACCTCTTCTGAAGCTGAGAAATGAACATTCTCCGGGAACAAAACCTTCTGTGAAGCAGCTTCCCGGCACTTCAGCTGTTCCTGATAACGATCGAAAAGGATGCGCACATGTGCCCGGTGCTGATCGATAATCATCAGTCCTGACTTCACAGCTGTCATGATATAGCGCCCCTTATACTGATAGTGAGCCGGTGATTTTTCGGCAATGACATTCTCTGCAGATTGGGGTTCATCTGTCGTTTCGGGCGATGTCATCTTTGAAGAAAAGAGTTCTGTCTCCTGACTTGGCTGATGCTGTGCTGCCTGATATAGGTCATCCCAACGGTTGGAAGCAGAGGAAGAACGCGAAGAACCTGCGGAAGAGCGGAAAGGATTATAGTCGGGATTATATTTCAGCGTAGGAGCTGTTACACTTTCACCGGGATTATAAACCGGAATGTCAGGTCGTCCTTCAGTGTCAAAGTCTATTGAAGGAATATCATTGAACATACCGACAGCCTCCTTGACAGCAGCAGAGAGTATCTGCCAGATAGGAACTTCGTTCTCGAATTTAATCTCTGTTTTCGTAGGATGAATATTAACATCAATATCTTCGGGAGCCACTTCGAAATAAAGAAAATAAGGAACTTGCTCACCGGCAGGCACTAACCGTTCGAAAGCGGCCGTCACAGCCTTATTGAAATAAGGATGTTTCATATAGCGCCCATTAACAAACAAGTATTGATGTGCCCCTTTCTTGCGCGCTGATTGCGGTTTGCCCACGAAACCATTGATGCGACACATCGTCGTATCTACATTTACAGAAAGCAGTTCCTGATTAAGACGTTTGCCAAAGATATCTATGATACGCTGACGAAGTACACCTGCCTTGAGGTTGAACAGTTCTGTGCCATTGCTGTGAAGTGAAAAGGATATATCAGGATAGACCAAGGCAATGCGCTCAAAAGCCGTGATAATGTTATTCAATTCAGTGGAATTGGACTTCAGAAACTTCCTCCGTGCAGGCACATTATAGAACAAACTATTTATGGAAAAGCTGCAACCTACCGAACAAGAACAAGGTTCTTGTCCTACAAAACGGCTTCCAGCAATCGACAGATGCGTTCCGATCTCGTCTTTCTCCTGCCGGGTTTTCAGTTCAACCTGTGCCACAGCAGCTATTGAAGCCAAAGCCTCACCACGAAATCCCATCGTGCGGAGAGCGAACAGGTCGTCAGCCTTTCGGATTTTTGAAGTGGCATGACGTTCAAAAGATAGGCGCGCATCGGTTTCCGACATGCCTTTCCCGTCATCAATAACCTGTATAGAAGTCTTACCTGCATCAATGACCTGCACTTGTATGTTCTTTGCCCCTGCATCGACAGCATTCTCAACCAATTCCTTGACGACAGATGCCGGACGCTGTATGACCTCACCAGCTGCAATCTGATTGGCCACAGAATCGGGCAGGAGTTGTATAATATCGCTCATAAACAGCTATAAAATAAAAATCAATATTAAACAGAATAACACCAATAAAAGCATCAGTAGCACCAATTGCAATAAGGGGAAAGCTACACCTCGGCGCTGTCTCTTACGCTTGATATGAGGCATCGCTTCCTGAAAAGCTTGATGGATTTTTTCACGATTCAAAGCTTTATGGGATGTCATACCCAATTCTTCACGGGCCTTTTGCTCTATATGCTTCAGCCGTTCCTTGCGTTCATCCACATAAATATATTCATGATGGAAACGCCGTGGACGTGGTTGTCGAAACAGACTCATCGTGAGACAGGATTAATTTTCTGCAATGGAGCCTCGTGACGTTTTATCACTTTAAGTGCACTCCCTTCATCCTTTCCACGCCAATGGAACACATCTTCCGGATCAGTGGGACGCAACTCTTCAAACCAGGCAAACTCAGGCAGTTTGAGTTTCTCTGCAGGAATCTGCGTCATCGGCAACATAACACCCGTATTTTTGGGTGTCCATATCTTCTCAAGTTTCCTTTCCGGAGAGATAAACATCTTGATTGTGTCAGTCTCTATATAGATATGGCCCTGCAAAGTAGAGTCTTTATCATCAATAGGATAGAAGATTGCCTTTGCATTTCCAGATGCAAAGACACGCCGTATCTTACCTTTGATGAAGTAACCGGATATTTCTTTGGACGACAGTTGATTGAAATACTTCTCCCCGGGAATTCGCTCCACGCTCAAAGCCTGGTTGATAACATGGGCCTCTCGCACTGTGCTATCGTTCATGTAAACTTTGATAATCTCACCAAGGATTTGTCGAGTGCCGTTCCAGGCAATCGGGTCACGATACATCGTCATGCAAGAGTCCTGACTGTTAAATACCAATGAATCGCAAATGGCTTGGATATCCTGACGATAAACCTTTACATGATTGAAACAATGTACCTTTCGATACATTGAGTCTGTATTTATATTAAAGGTGTAAACTTTCATGGAATCAGCGTGCATATAAAGCGTATCCTCCTGTGAATAGTCTTTAACCAAGGCACGCCCTGTGGCGAAACCATAGCCGGTCTTCTCGTTGTAGATGAGCCGTTGGCCTGTTAATTGGTTCCTGTTGCGCTTGTCAACATAGACTACATTGCCCAAACCGCGTGCCAATCCCGTGCGTTTATTATAGAAAAGACTGTCACCTGTGATTTCTTTATCCTTGTCGACAACAGTTGAACGACCATACATTTCTGCACGATCCGACTTGCTATCAAAGTAACCATCCGATGTATTGATGACACTTCCATTCTGAATAATCTTACTTGGCCCGACGACATGGGCCAGAGATTTCTGCGTATCATAGTGCAATTCATCTGTCGTCACGGTGCGATCACCACTGCGCATCTTCACATTATACCAAAAGGTTGCTTCCCGAGTCTTGAGATTATAGTCGCCCCAATCAGACACCAAGCGATCCTTTCCATCGACTAATCGACCTCCCTCAAAGAAGTAAGCATAATCATTAAAACGGTCGTAATCAAGGCTATCCGTGTAGAGTGTCTTGTTACCATGGGTAAGAACAACATTATTTCGAGCCTCCAACAACTGCCGTATACCATCATAAGCGGCACGATCTGCCTTCAGTGAGACTTCTTTTCCCTGCACATAGCGTACATGTCCAAAAGCTTTCACCGAGTTGGATTGCTGATAGAAGTAGGCACTGTCACACCACAGACTCGACCCCTTGTGCGTAAAATGAACACGTCCCTTCACTATCTGGGCATCAGGAACAGGCCCATATTGGTCGTAACGCAGCTCATCTGCATGGACAAGATAAACCTTTTCATCTGCTTTCTTGCCTGTACCTGCAATGCTTCTTGATACCAAACAGAGTTCAAACAGACATAGAACTACCACTATGATAGTTCTATGCCCGCAGATATATCGTATGATACCACTAAAATTCATTCGTTATCTTATCCAGCCTTGATATTCAAAATCACAACCTTTATAGCGGTCGTTCATGCGTACATAGGTATTCTTTATCTTATTAACCACCCAATCATGCAGTTTCTTTTCACTCTCTTTCTGCATCACAACCTCCTGCATTGTCTGGAAGTCCTCGGTTATCTTGGCACGATGTCCATCGATTCTATTAATTAATTTGATGATAGCAGCTACAGTCTTTCCACGATGATCCACCATCTTAAATGGGGCAGAAATCTCGCCCACCTTCATTGTATTAACAACGCTTGCAACTTCAGTTGGCAAGTCTTTCATCTGAAAACGCGATGTAATCTTACCTGTCTGGTTATCTGTATAGGCCATCAATCCATGGTTGTTGCGCGTATCCTTGTCTTCTGAAAGATAAGAGCAGGCGGCTTCAAAAGTAAACTTTCCATCTTTGATATCAGCCGCGATAGAGTCGAGTCTGCCCAAAGCCTTGTTCAAATCCTCCGCAGAAACCTTGGGCTTCAAAAGGATGTGACGAACCTTCACCTTGTCACCTCGTTTATCAACCAATTGGATAATATGATATCCGAACTCTGATTCCACAATCTTAGAAATCTTCTTCGGATCAGTAAGATTAAAGGCTACGCTGGCAAACGCAGGGTCAAGAGTTCCACGACCTGCATAATCCATCTCGCCACCCTGACGTGCAGATCCGGGATCTTCAGAGTATAGTCGGGCCAGCGTACTAAACGAAGTCTCACCCTTTGTGACGCGATCAGTGAAACTACGCAACTGGTCTTTGACACGATTTATCTCGCTTTGTGGGATGCGAGGCTTCTTTACAAGAATTTCAACTTCAACCTCTGTAGGCACAAAGGGGATACTATCTTCCGGCAGATTCTTAAAATACCGCCGTACATCAGCAGGTGTCACGGTAACATCACTCATAATCTTCCGCTTCATCTGCTGTATCATCTTACTGTTCTTTACATCATCGTGCAAATCAGAACGGATTTGACTAAGGCTCTTTCCTTGATATTCTTCAAGTTTTTCTCGCGACCCAACCGAGTTGATCCAATAGTTAATCTGCTGCTCAACGGTCTGTGCAATATCCGACTCCGTCACTTCAATAGAGTCAAGTGCTGCTTGATGTAGGAAGAGTTTCTGCACTGCTATCTGTTCGGGAATGCGACAATCAGGATTTCCTCCCCACTTCATTCCTTCCATCTCACCTTGCAAACGCATCTGCTCAACATCAGATTTCATAATCGGTTCATCACCAACAACCCAAACAACTTCGTCAATAACACTATGTTCAGGCACGCTGACATCCATAGACTTTGTTTGCACAGAGTCCTTTTTATCAGTCATATAGCCTGCCGTTTTATTGGCTTTTGCTGTAACGCCTATCAAAAGCAGCATGCCTATGAAGCCACCGAAAAGTTTATATCCTTTATTCATTTTATTATATTTTCTTTATAGTTTCTATACCATCAATATAGCTCCTTGATTGTTTTCAGTACATTTTGATTGATACTGACAGGATATTTGGCACGCAATTCCTTTATCCATTGCTGTTCCATTGCCTCTTGATAATCAGATAACACCTGCTTCCTTACATCAGACATCATCTTGGGTGCCTTTAGTTTTTTACCACAGACACCACTAAAAGGGTAGTCTTTCAATGGTGCAGGGGGGGCACCATGTTTGAAAATTTCACTGTCTATCCAAGCGTTATCTCCTTGTTTAAAGATTCCTTTTTCGGCTTTTACACGGATTTCTCCATTCTGATTGAACTGTTTTTCAAGTATACTGCCCCACTTTTCAAAGTCGGCTTTTTTCAGAGCTTTAGTCACTTTCTTCACGTCACTAACCTCCTTTACATGAAAAATGACACCTTTATAACGCGGAGATGACCATCTATATTTCTTTTTATTGTGATTAAAATAGTCTATAAGTCCAGCCTCATCACGTGCCGCTTTTTCCCAAATCGTACGATTACTGATTTCAAAAAGCAGTAAGCCGTCATGATATTCCTGAATGAGATACTTCAGTGAAGGGTCATTCTTTTCCAACTCCATACGCTGCTTTTCCAAAATAGCAGCAGGTGTTGTATGCGCAGCCTGCGCTCTTTCATTCAGTCGGTCATCAATCAGCTTGTCGCGAAGATTGCGCTGATCTATAAAGCACAGTATATCATTCCGTAAAGAATCGTAAGGGAGGAAATTACTTTTGTCCTCTAATAATATAATGTGGTAACCTGCAGGAGAAAGGAAAGGCAGACTCATTTCGCCTTTCTTCAATCTGTAAGCCTGGGCCTCAAACTCAGGTAAAGTCTGTCCAGGCTGCAACCAAGGCAGACTTCCTCCTGCCGATGCAGAGCCTTTGTCATCAGAATATTTCCTTGCCATTTCACTGAAATCAGCCCCAGCTTTCAAAGCCTTATAAATGGAGTCTATCCGTTGTTTGACTTCTGTTTCCGTGCTTTTTGGTGCACGTTGTCCGAGTTCCAGCAAGATATGACGCACTTTCACCATGCCACCCAACGAATCAACTTGATGTTGAGTTAATGTATAAATGCGACGCGCTTCGGCCTCTATATCAGCATCATTAATCAGCGACGGACGTATTTGCTGATCACGACAACCTGCAAATTCCTCTTTGAAAGAAGTCAGAGTGTCAAGTTGGGCAGCAAGAGCAGCCTCCACTTTCAACTTGTAATCAATAAAAAGTTCGGCATATTCTGCGACGCTCTTACGGTCAATGACGCCAGCAGAATTATTCTTCCTGTAAGCATATTCAAATTCCGAGCGCAACACAGGCTTGCCATTTACCGTCATGACAACGGGGTCATTTGACTGACCAAAAGCCATGCTTCCGCAAAGAAGCATGGCCAATGATATGATAACAGATTTCCTTTTCTGCATATATACAACTTATTCTGGACGAGAATAGTTCGGAGCCTCGCTCGTGATTGCGATATCATGGGGATGGCTTTCCATGACTCCGGCATTGGTGATACGTGTAAATTTTGCATCATGCAGCCTCTCTATCGAAGGCGCTCCACAGTATCCCATGCCCGAACGCAGGCCACCTGTGAGCTGATAAATTACTTCCTGAACGGTTCCCTTGTAAGGAACACGACCGGCAATACCTTCTGGAACGAGCTTCTTTACATCGCGGACATCATTCTGGAAATAGCGATCACGCGAGCCGTTTTTCTGTTCCATGGCCTCAAGAGAACCCATGCCACGATAGCTCTTGAACTTACGGCCATTGAAAATGATGGTTTCACCTGGGCTTTCTTCGGTTCCGGCAACGAGCGATCCAATCATAACGCAACTTCCACCAGCAGCTAAAGCCTTCACAATGTCACCTGAATAACGCAGACCGCCATCAGCAATCAATGGAACACCAGTACCTTGCAACGCCGAATAAACATCGTAGACTGCACTCAATTGAGGTACACCTACACCGGCAACCACACGTGTCGTACAGATAGAACCAGGGCCAATGCCTACTTTTACAGCATCAGCACCATTGTCAACAAGGTATTTAGCAGCCTCACCTGTAGCCACATTACCTACGATAACATCCAACTGTGGGAAAGCTTTCTTTACTTGTTTCAGCTTTTCAACTACGCCCTTGGAATGTCCGTGAGCCGTATCAATGACGATAGCATCAACACCTGCCTCAACCAAAGCTTTTGCACGATCCATTGTATCTGTAGTAACACCGACGCCGGCAGCCACACGCAGACGACCTTTTTCATCCTTGCAGGCCATTGGCTTGTCTTTGGCTTTGGTAATATCCTTATAGGTAATCAAGCCCACAAGACGATTGTTCTTGTCTACAACGGGCAGTTTTTCTATCTTGTTTTCCTGAAGAATCTGTGCCGCAGCAACCAAATCAGTCTGCTGATGCGTAGTCACAAGATTCTCTTTTGTCATCACTTCGTCAATTTTTTTATCCATACGACGCTCAAAACGCAAGTCGCGATTGGTCACGATACCTACGAGTTTATTATCGTCATCGACTACAGGAATACCACCAATGTGGTAATCATGCATCAACTCAAGAGCATCCTTAACCGTACTTCCACGACGAATTGTCACAGGATCATAAATCATTCCGTTCTCAGCACGCTTTACAATTGCCACCTGATGTGCCTGTTCTTCTATCGACATATTCTTGTGGATAACGCCTATACCACCTTCACGGGCGATGGCGATAGCCATTGATGCCTCGGTGACTGTATCCATGGCAGCAGTCACAAAAGGAACATTCAAAGTGATGTTACGTGTAAACTTGGTTTTCAACTCTACCTCTTTAGGTAGTACTTCTGAGTAAGCAGGAATTAAGAGGACGTCATCAAAGGTAAGACCGTCCATTACAATTTTATCTGCAACAAATGATGACATATTGTAACTTTTAAAATTTATTGCGTGCAAATATAGCAATATTTTTCCATATTTACCACTGTTTTCATATATTTCTAAATCACATTAAAGCTATTTAACGTGGTAAAAGCGATGCCAAAGTACAGTCTTTATTTCGTCTTAAATCTGCTTTCACATGCCAAATCAAAGGTCAGGTTTCGGTGTTTAGATAGATACCATCTTCTGCTATCCTCACCAAACGGTTTTTATACAGGTCTCCAAGCGCTTTTTTGAAAACTTTCTTACTCACTTGAAACTGATGTTTGATATCCTCCGGGCTACTCTTATCGCCTAAAACACAATAGCCATTATTATTTTTAAGATATTGCAGCAACACGGCAGAGAAATCTTCCGCTGCTGCCATTCCCACAGGTTGCAGAGCCAGATCAAGCTTTCCGTCGGGACGCACATTGCTGACATAGGCTTTCATGCGGTCGCCCGTATGCACATACTTATATATCTGATTTTGATAAATAAGCCCCGGATACTGGTTATTAACGATAGCTTTAAACCCCAAATCCGTCTTTTGCCAAATGAGAATATCCACTTCTTGATTACGCTTTAGTCCTGCCTTTGCTGCATCATCTTTCAAGAAACGCTCCACTTTCGCACTGGCTACAATGCGATAACTCTCCTCATCAATATGCACATACACCACATAACGGTCACCAATTTCCATGCGTTTCTTTTGTTCACGAAATGGACAGAAAAGATCTTTCGTCAGCCCCCAGTTCAGAAAAGCACCATATTCATTGACCCAGGAGCATTCTAAATACGCAAAATCTCCCACTTTAGCCAATGGCTTCTCCGTTGTAGCAATGGGGCGTTCCTCCTGGTCCAAATAGACAAAACACATAATCTCATCGCCCGGCTTAGCGCCTTCGGGAACATATTTCTGGGGCATCAGTATTTCTCCCTCACGCCCACCATCCATGTAAAGCCCAAAAATCTCACCGAAACCTTCGCGTCTTGCCACTTCCTTCACACGCAAAAGATTATACTCGCCCAATCTTATTTCGTTTGTCATAATCTCTTTTTATTTATTTTCCACAAAGATAATCATTTCCCTTTGATTGTCAATCATTTTGGCAGAACTTTGAAAATCAAAACCCGAAAATTAATGTTTGTCGTTTATTTCCTACTGAAAGAGACCATCAACTCAAAGGGGTAGAAAACGAAAAAGTCGAAACTCATTCACGAGTTCCGACTTTATCTATTTTTAACTAAAAACCTTTCAAAACAAATGGTAACCTCACGGTCTCCATTGTTATCTACGAAACAATCTGTTAAAAATTACCTTAAACCTAATAACTAAAACCTAAAATCTATTACTACTAACCTAAACAATCTATTAACCTTTTGATGATGCAAAGGTATATCCTTATCCTAACATCTACAACAAAATACATGCTTTTCATGCAGAAAAGCCGTTTTTCTTGACCTAAATCAACAAATTGTGCCCGCACACAATGTCAAAACAGCCTTTAATCTACTATAAAAGAACAGACCAAACAAGTCACAACAGCTCCTAAAACACATCATCAAGTCCTTTTCCTATTATTATTTTATGTTTTCAAAGCAACCTCATAGAGCTGCAACTACTTTTTATGCTTATCCTTTTTCACTTCCTTACTTTTTCCTTATCTTTGCAGAAAGATAGTCAAAAAGACAATGAGAGTTCTAATTGTAAATACAAGTGAGCGCACGGGAGGGGCTGCCTTAGCTGCCAACCGACTGATGGACGCGCTCAATAATAACGGTGTCAAGGCCAAAATGTTGGTGCGCGACAAGCTCACAGACGACATTACCGTTGTGCCCCTCTCCCATACCCTGCGCAACCATTTGCGTTTTCTTTGGGAACGTTGGTGCATCTTCTGGCACCTTCATTTCAAGCGCAAACACCTCTTCGAAATAGATATCGCCAACACAGGTGCCGATATTACGCGCCTGTCAGAATTCAAGGAAGCCGATATTATCCACCTTTCGTGGATCAATCAAGGCATGCTTTCACTGAAAGGTATCCGCAAGATACTCAACAGTGGCAAGCCCGTTGTGTGGACAATGCACGACATCTGGCCTGCCACCGGCATCTGCCACATCACGCTTAACTGCCAGCGTTTTCAATCCTCCTGCGGCAACTGCCGACTTCTCCCCAACGGCGGTTCACTGCGTGATCTATCTTATAAGGTGTTCAAACGTAAGAAAGCGATGCTCGAGGGCCATGATATTTCATTCGTCACTTGCAGTAAATGGCTCGAAAAAGAAGTCCGCAAGAGTGCTCTCCTGACCAATCAACAGATACAGACCATCCCCAATCCCATCGACACCCGCATCTTCCGACCACGCGACAAAAAGCAAGCGCGACTGCGTGCCAACTTACCTTTAGACATGAAAGTCATTCTCTTTGTCGCCCAACGTATAGCAAACGAGAACAAAGGCATATTTTATCTTATTGACGCCTGCCACAAAATGGCGGCTGAACACCCAGAGATGGTGCATAACACCTTTGTTGCCGTGCTCGGCGGAGGTAGGGGGAACATAGGTGATGTCTTTGATTTCTGCACGGGTAAATTAGGATATGTGAATGACACTCAACAGATTGTAGACATCTATAACGCCGCCGACGTGTTCGTTCTGCCCTCACTTTCCGAGAACCTTCCCAACACTATCATGGAAGCAATGGCCTGCGGTGTACCCTGTGTGGGCTTCAAAGTGGGTGGTATCCCCGAAGAAATCGACCATAAGAAGAATGGCTATGTGGCCGAATATCGCGATGCCGACGACCTCGCCCGAGGTCTGCACTGGGTGCTTTGTGAGGCCGATCACGAGGCTTTGAGCCGTGAAGCCGTACACAAAGTGGCCACGAACTACTCACAACATGCCGTTGCCATGAAATATATAGAGGTTTACAACCAGGCGCTGGCCCTTAAAAATTATCACTTATGATCCGCTTTTCAATCATCACCTGCACCTATCAGGCCGCTTCAGTACTGAAGCGAACCCTCGACAGTGTACTTCTTCAGAGTTATCCCCACCTTGAACATATCATTCTTGATGGGGCTTCAACCGATGACACTGTCAGCATGGTGAAACACTACATGAAAGAAAACGAAGCCCAAGAAGACTGCATTCACGACATCATCTTCACCTCAGAACGCGATAACGGACTCTATGATGCCATGAACAAAGGCATCATGAAGGCCACGGGCGACTATCTTGTATTCCTCAATGCTGGTGATGTTTTCCCTTCACCCGACACCCTTGAGCATATTGCCGGCTGCGTTGGAGAGGGTGAAACGCTCCCCGGTGTTCTCTATGGCGACACTGATATCGTCGACAACAATGGCCATTTCCTGCGCCACCGTAGGCTCTCTGCGCCCAAAAAGCTCACATGGCGTTCGTTCCGCAGTGGCATGTTGGTGTGTCATCAGGCCTTTTATGCCCGCACAGACATCGCCAAACAAAACCTCTACAACCTGCATTTCAAACTCTCTGCCGACGTCGACTGGTGCATCCGAGTGATGAAAACGGCTGCTCAACAACACCTGCCATTGCGAAATGTCAACACTGTTATCGTCAACTATCTTGCTGGTGGACTGAGCATTAAAAACCATCGGGCATCACTCAAGGAGCGCTTCCGGGTGATGTGTCAACATTATGGTTTCTGTACGACTGCAATCTTTCACTTTTGGTTTTTAATTCGAAGTATAATACGAAAATAGTGTGAAAAATGTTATTTTCTAATAATATTTTTCTTCATTTCATTACTTCAACGTATATTTGCAGCGTTGAATTAAAAAAGAAAAGATTATGAAAAAGATTATGTTATGTGCAGCCTTCGTGGTTGCTTCATTTGGTTTTGCAAATGCTCAGGTTGTGAAATGCACAGAAAAGAAGTGCGAGAAGACAGAACAATGCACTAAAGACAAGCAGTGCAAAGATGCAAAACATGAGTGTGATATGGCGTGCAAGAAAGATTGCAAGACATCCGGAGCCTGCTGCAAAAAGGCAGATAAGAAAGGCGCATGCTGCAAGAAAGACGCTAAGAAATGTCCAGCTAAGAAAGCACAGGGCAAGAAAGCTGCCAAGAAAGACAAGATGTAATTCTCTTTCTGCCGCTTCTCCAAAGAAAAAATAAGCAGATACAAATTTATAATCAGTGCCAAGACGCATCATTACATGCGCCTTGGCACTTTGCTTTATCCCTTAAGCTTGATTTTCGTTTTCAATCTCTTCGGCCGAAACTTCCTCTTTTCCACGTCTGACATCGCCACTGAAAGTGACAAAATAAAAACCTCGACGCGGTGTCCACTCCATGCAAAAGAGTTCTGAAGGACGCTCGAAACCATTCTTCTTAAGATTGCGAAGCACCCAGTTTTTAGTTTTATCACACTGTATGAGCGTGCTGTCCACGATCTCACCGTTATTGATCAGCAGATGTGACTGAGGCGTTCTGTTGGTCGAAAGCACCGTAACGGCGCCATTAGTCTCAAACAAAACATCGTCAACATCAAACATTGAGAAGATGCCTTTCTGTCGCAACAGCAGGCGAAACTGCTCCATTTCAAGACTGTTTCGCTTGAAAGCTTTGAAGTTGATGATGCCATCGCGCACCAAATAAGAACTTGTTCCCTTGATGAGATGACGCAAACGTGCCGACCGCATGCAAAATCTTACGAGCATATTGAAACCTGTCCACACGGCCAAAGCAAACAGGATATGCCACATCGACATGTCGGGGTTGTAGAGCACACCACCGACTAAAGCACCGATAACAAATGCACTCACGGTGTCGAGTGGGGTAATCTGCGCCATTTGTACTTTTCCCGCAATGCGCAGAAAGACCAAAATGCCAATCATTCCCGTAACAAGTTTCAGGGTAATGGCAAGGTAAGGCTGAAGAACTTCTAACATTTTTAGAAACGATAATGCCGTTAAACAACGGCAAATGAAACTTTTTTCATTGAACCCTCAAACTGAACATGCACGACAACCAAGCTGCCACGGCATGCAGTTTTCAATAGCAAAGGTAGTTTATTTCTCATGAAAGAAGCAAAAAACAAAAAGAAAAAACACTTTTATAAAATAATCATTATCTTTGCAACAAACATCATAACAACAATGAGAACCAAACTTTTGCCCCTTTTCCTCCTATCCATACTGCTGCTTCTCAGCTGTCAACGCTCCGAGATTCCATTCATGCAAGCATTCCATCTCAATCCCGACAGCCTTATCATGGACTCTATTCCACAGCCTTTTGCTGATGAGAACCATGGTCTTCTGCTTTCAGGAGAACAGGTTTATCGGCTGAAAGGCAGTGCCATTGACACCTTTCCTGATATTCTTCTTTCTATCCAACGCTTCGCCGATGACTATGCCTTAGCATTTACCCATTGTGGAAATGTGGAACTTTATCTGTTCAGTCCGCCGGGGAAACGACTTGACAAGCTTGACTTAGGCTATTGGGATGCAGAGGAAGAACACATGCCCGGCAAGCCCAATATCATAAAAGCAAGTATTCGAAGAGACAGTTTAGAAAATCCTCTTGGCCACTATCAACGCCTTGACGCCACGCATTTCGAGGTGTTTTGCATTGCGAAAACCGACACCATTCGCTGGCAATATGAAGTCAGAAATCATCGTTTCTATCTGCAAAAGCGCGTGGCCAACCATGTCATAGCTACGCCTTCACGTGACATTGATGCCTATCCTTGGTCGCAGACTTATGAGGCTTGTCCGCTCATCAACGGCTACAAGGAAGTTCGTCCCAAGAACATGATCTGCGAACTAAGAAGTCCTGCCGGGCGTTTCGCTTATGAAATGATGCGCCGAAACTACGACATGGGGGCTTATTGGCAATGGATTTACGATCACCGCGGACACGAAATCCTCTCTGCCCAAATAGAAGACATATACTATTGGGCGCAACACTGTAAGGAGGAGAAACAGCAATTGCCACGCGAGATGATCGAAGAAGATATCCACAAGGTAAAGAGCAAGTCGGCAAGAAGCTACTTATTGAGACTCGTAAGAACATGGAATAACAATCCATACAAAGACCTTTGACGTTACAACCCACAGTTTCTCCTGCCTTTCCATAAGTGACTTTTACACCAAACGGCCACCCTTTCACAGCATCATAACCGCAAAAAACCAACACGAAGCGTGTTGGCTTTTTGTTTCATTCCCATGTTTCAAGTATCAAACATGATGCACATGAGGAAATCTTTTATGTTCATTTTAAACTTATCCTCTTTCCTACAGCGTCTTGACAAACTGCTGAAGACGGTCTTCTCCCGCAAGCGTCAGCTCGAAAAGTCGCCATTGATTGTGCGCACGGTCAAGGTTATGAGCCGCATAAGTGGTTTTATAATAGGTGTCACCGTTGATATAATCCGCAAGGAAACGCACGCACTGCATGTATGGGAAGAGCTGCATTGCAAAGGGAAGCATGTCTCGTTCGGTGTCCGTCAGGAAGTGGCGAGTGCCTTCAATGTAGCCTTTCGTGAAGCTTTCGATGACATCCCAGCGCAATGCTACTTTCGAAACATCGGGATCATCTTCGCGGGTTGCATTGGCTGCCGTGCGTAGGAAGTCGCCATAATCAGAGAACACAAAGCTTGGCATGACAGTATCGAGGTCGATGACACACAGCACCTGTCCTGTCTCATCAAACAACATATTGTTCACTTTCGTATCGCAATGGCAGAGACGCTTAGGCAATTGCCCCTCACGGTAAAGCTTTTCAGCCCTGCACATGGCTTCAGCGTGCTGCTCAATCTTGTCAACAAGTGCACTCACTTCATGCAAACGACCTGCTGCATCAGCCTTCACAGCCTCCCGAAGCTGTCGAATGCGCAGCTCCATGTTATGGAAATCGGGGATAGTTTCACCGAGTTTCTCTTCTACATCCGTAAGCATTGACTCGAAACGACCGAAAGTTCGGCCACAATCATAGGCATTCTGCGGTGTCACCTGATTAAAAGTCTGTGTCCGTGGAATGAAAACAGAGACGCGCCAGAAGTCACCTTCTTCCGTCTGATAATAGCTTTTACCCTCCTTGGTAGGTACAAACTGCAGCACTTTCCTGTCGATATCCGTCTCACCGGCTGCCTCGAGCTTTGCCCGAATGTGACTTGTGACGACATCAATATTATGTTGCAGCAATTCAACATCGGTGAAAATATGATGGTTGATGCGCTGAAGCACATAGTCATGCGGTTCCCCTGAAGGCATCACCACCTTGTAAGTGTCGTTGATAAGGCCGTCGCCTAAAGGGATAATATCCACCGGGGTTCCACCTATTTCAAAGTTCAAGAGTATCTGTTCCTGTTTGCTTTTGGTTTTTCCTTGCATAGTAATAGCATTTAAATTCAAATTAGATTTTCACGCAAATTTAAGATAAAAATCCCGTTTTCTCACGCAAAAAAATGAGTTTTATCTTATATACAGCTTATTTAACAAATGCAAACGGCAGAATATCACCCTATGAATTAAAACAGAACGCCACTTTCTTCTTCCCCTCATTTCCTTTCTGAATGATGAACTATACATTCTTTATTATGCATTAATATCATTCAACATTCCCCATTCAACACTCCACAATCATGAATTATGCATTGTGCATTAAATAAAGGTTTAGTAACGCTGCTGCCTTTTGCTAGCTCCCTTCCTTTTTTTACACTTGGTAGTTTAATCTACTAGATGTTAAATATCTATAATTTATAAGTCTTTTGACCTGTTTCCCTTTGACTTTAGATTCCATTTTTTTATCTTTGTCTTTCAAAGACAACAGATTGCAATTCTTCCTCTTCTTTCCAGAGCAAGACTGTCTTTCAGCCGACAGAGGAGACTTCAAGAAGTTGTTGAGGTTTTCTCTTTTTTGTTTTCATGCCGACTTGATGACAGAATCCAGAAAGACCTCCGGTAACATTATCAACAACAATTTAAAAAGTTTTAATTATGGGTTCATTCAGAGCAACATTGGAATTGGGCGGCAAGGAATATGACGTCCTGTATTCAAACTACGAGTTCAGCCGCAATACTGACTCTAAAGGCAAGCCGTCGTCAAGCATTTCCGGCGGAAGAGTATCTGTTACGGTAGAATCTACAGAGGATACCACTGCCATTGAGGCCATGCTCAACAGCCAGTTCAAGGCCGTTGACGGAAAAATCATCTACAAGAAGACCGAAGAGGATGCCAAGATGAAGGAAATCGAGTTCAAGAACGCCTACATCGTGCATTACAAGGAAACCCTTGATGCAACCAACGAGGTACCGATGACTATCGCCATGACCTTCTCGGCTGAGACCATTACCGTGGGCAATGCCGAGCTGGATAACCGCTGGCCAAAAGTATAACCACGACTGCAAGTAAGTCGGTAACAGGCCTTCCTGCCTCGGACAAGAAGCCGGAGGAGGAAGGCCTGATTTTCTTTTAAGGAATAGCAACAAAAAAACATGTCAATACTCAACCACAAGATTTCCGTAGGCATAGACGGAAAGCAGTTATTTTCCTTCAAGTCGCTAAAGCTACATCAGTCCATCAACAATCACCACCGTTTCGAGCTGCTTCTTGACCTTGAGGCTGGGGGAAACAGATATGCCCACAACCTCAAGGACAGTGCCAAATGGATTGGAAAGTCCTTCGCCGTGTATGCAGGGGAGAAATCGGAAACCACCTTCATGGGGGTCGTTACGGGCGTGAGCCTGCACAGGAAGAACAGTGATTTCGGACATATTCTGGTGTCGGGATACTCTGAGACCTACCGCCTCGAGACCGACCTGAACTTCAACTCATGGACAGGATGCACCCTGGCTGACATCATCAAGGAGATGACTTCCAAGGCGGGGGTGAGTGCAAGGATAAATCCCGAATACACCGAGAAGCTCGACTACGTTTGCCAGTACAACGAGTCGGACTTCACGTTCATCAAGCGTCTTGCCCTGCAATACAACGAATGGCTCTACTATGACGGAATCGACCTGGTCTTCGGCCGACCCGTACATCTGCCGGATGCTGTGAAGCTCGAGTTCGGGACAAGCCTCTCGTCACTTGACATCGGAGTCAAGGCGCTGGCAAAGCCGGCAAAGGTGTTCTCCTATCATTCGCTCAACGACCAGACCATTGCTGCAGAAACCCCGAACAAGCCCACCGACAAGGACCAGCTGGGCTATGAGGCCTTCCAGGCTTCGCTCGAGATGTACAGGAATCCTGCAAGGCAGTATGCCCTGCCCCGCATCCACTACACCTCAGAGATGACGAGGTATGTCAGGAAGAAGCAGGAGGCAGCCACGGCCGAGTCGCACTATGTACTGGGGCAGAGTGAGACGGCAACCCTCGTCACGGGAAGCGTGGTGGACTTGAAGAGTTCCTTCCTCGAGCGGGCGGGCAGCCTGACGAGCGAGTCATTGGGCGAGTTCTTCATCACCGAGATAACACATACCGTGGGCGAGGATAGCTATTACAGCAATACGTTCAAGGCCATTCCTGCGGTCGTGGACACGCTGCCGGAGCCTGAAGTGGAGATGCCTGTTGCCGAACCGCAGATGGCCAGGGTCACCAGGAATGACGACAAGTTCGGTCACGGACGTGTGCAGGTGCAGATGAACTGGCAGACAGAGAAGATGTCTACGGACTGGCTGCGCGTCATGGCGCCAGACGGAGGAAGCAGCGACCAGGTGAAAAGCAACCGTGGCTTCGTGTTCATTCCCGAAGTGGGTGACCAGGTGCTGGTGGGATTCCGACACGGTGACCCCAACAGACCCTATGTCATGGGAAGCCTGTTCAACGGAACTACGGGCGCAGGAGGCGGAAAGGAAAATATTACTAAGACAATCGTAACGAGAAGTGGACACACGCTGGCTTTCAATGATATGGAGAATGGCAATTGGGGAATAACATTAAAGGATGCCAAAGGTAATGTTTTTCATATGGACACCAAAGGTTCCAGTATCAATATTACTGCTCCCCAGACTATAACCTTGAATGCCGCCAACATCATGCTCAACGCTTCCAATAAGATTGGTCTTCAATCATCCTCCGTGAGCAAAGATGGCACAAAGAACGGAGTAATTGAGATGGCGGCACTCAAGACTGTCAGTCTGAAATCAGATACGGAAGATATCAAAATCAGTGCTGAAAGTAAGGGTATCGGCTTGAAAGCCCAGACGGGAATTTCTTCTGAAAGCGATACACTCTCTTTAAATTCTCGAATTTCGTCATTGGATACGAAAGAACATTTGAAGATACAAGCTGATGGGGTTAATATGGATGGAGGATCGAGTATGAAAATCTCTTCCAGTGATACTGACATCATTTAATAGAGAGTTATGGCAGACCAATTGGAATATGTGGTAAGGAATGCCCTGATGGTGTGCGATAAGGGAGCTGCTCCTGCATTCTTCCTCCCGACCCACAACACGCACATTAAGATACAAGGATGCCTTGTTGCCAACAAGCTTGACAAGCAGCCGCTCGTGAACATTCCCACGTTCGGCATCTGCAGTCTTACGCAAAAGCCTTGTGTGCCTGCTTGTACGGAATGGCAGAAGACCTATAAGCTGCGGGTAAAAGGTCAAGAAACCCTCCTGTTCAGGTCAGAGATGCCCTGTAGCTTGGGCGGAAAGATTAATTTTGTGACCAGCGGCCAGATTCCGTTGCCTGATGATGCAATGGAGGATATCAAAGCCTTGCAGGAACAAGGGGCTAAGGAAGATGAAGATGAGGGTTGGGGCTGGCTTGATACTGTAGAATTGATTCCCGTAGTCGGTTCCATCGTCGGTGCTGTTCGCGAGGGAATGAAAGGCAACTGGGGAATGATGGCCATGAACATCGGTTTCCTAGCCTTGGATGTTGCCGGGCTTGTATCGTTTGGGGCGACTACCGCAGCCTCCTCTGCAGGTAAAGCCGGTATTAAGGCTGGCGTTAAGGTTGCGGCCAAGTCTGCTGCCAAAGCCGTAGCCAAACAGGTCGGCAAGACAGGACTGAAGACCGCAATAAAACTAACGGCCAAGGGAGCAAGGAAAGCTTTCTGCAAATCTATTGACAAGATTGTCGGCAAGGCTTCTGCCGGGCATGTCTGTGTCTTTGCCTGTTTCCCTGCAGGGACTAAAATCAATACGGCTGTCGGATTGAAGAACATTGAGGATATCAAGGCCGGTGACAGGGTCTGGTCGTATGACGAATTGACTGGTGAGACAGGATTGCAGGATATCGTCCGGACGATGGTTCGTGAAAGTGATCATACCGTTGAACTATATACGGAAAAGGAAATCATAGAGACGACTGCTGAGCACCCTTTCCTTACAGGAAACGGTTGGAAAGATGCCGCTAATCTGCAAACAGGCGATAAGATAAGAAGCAGAAATGAAGAAGATATCGAAATAAAAGATGTAAAGTTCTCGTATCGGCCAAGGAAAGTTTATAACTTTGAGGTCTCTAATTGGCATACCTACTTTGTGGGGGCATTGCAGTGGCTGGTGCATAATGCCTGCTTGACAGAATTAGCAAGGAAGGGAATTGAATATGCCCGGCGTATATTACGTGGCATCAAATTCAATAAAGTGATGGTCAAGAAGCTCGGGAAGAAAGAGTTTGCACACGAAGTATGGTTAGAGGGAATGAAACGTCGTGTTGATACAGTGATGAAAAACGGCAAGAAGGTTATCAGCCGGAAGGCCACACAGTTGTCTGATGTGACAGAGGAGACAGCCAAGAAATATATTGACGAGGTCGCGGGGTATAGAGGAAAAAAAGTTCAGAACCCTAAAAGAATGGAAGAGGGAGTTGTGCGAATCAGAAAAAATGCCAAGGCTGAGCTTTCTATTCCCAAACAAGAAAAAAACATTCCAAAGAATATTAAGGAATATGCAAAGAAAAGGGAAGTACATATTAAAGAAGAAAAAGACATTACAATGGATAATCTAAAAAATTGGTAAGGAAAAGATAATAATTATGGAAGAATTAAAATTGCTCTATCAAAACTGGAATTATTCATATTACGAACTCCAATCAGAAGAAGATACATTATTTAATTTCGAATGTGAATATAAAAATCGTATCTCTAAACACATCCCGAAAGAGATGCAACATTACTCTTTAGAAGAATGGTATAAATTTGCTTATAAGCAAAATTTACAGATGATTAAAATGATATGGAATAACAAAGTGGATAGTGAAAAATATAATGATTTACTTGATACATTAGGATTTCCTTATCAAGTAACAGCTTACTTGGAATTTAATAATCAACCTTATGCTTATATTTTATTTTTAGGTGATGGATATACTCTATCTTTTCTTGATGAGTTAGGGCGAGAGTTTATGAGCTATAGTTTTTCAGCTAATCCCGATGTAGAATATAAAGAATATGTTAGAGACGGCTATCTTTTCTTATATGAACTTTCCTTGCGTTATTATCATAAGGAAAAAGACGAATATGGAGACTGGGACTACGACTATACCGACTATGAATTCACACCAGACGGAAGAGTTCGCAAGATAGAGGAAATCGGTGACGAGCGCACAATTTATGATTCGGAGCAGCGTATCAACGTAGAATCTAATTGGCAGAAGTATCCTGAATTCGGCGACTGGCTTCCTTTATTTGAAATGAAACGTTGGAAAGATGACGAACTAATGCCATTGACAGATAAAGAAAAAGACAACTCGTATAAATTTCCTTGGGAATTGGATGATGACGAATAGATAAAAGGTCAAGCGACTCTCCTGTTCAGGTCAGATATGCCTTGCAGCTTGGGCGGAAAGATTAATTTTGTGACCAGCGGCCAGATTCCGTTGCCTGATGATGCAATGGAGGATATCAAAGCCTTGCAGGAGCAAGGGGCTAAGGAAGATGAAGATGAGGGTTGGGGCTGGCTTGATACTGTAGAATTGATTCCCGTAGTCGGTTCCATCGTTGGTGCTGTCCGTGAGGGGATGAAAGGCAACTGGGGAATGATGGCCATGAACATCGGTTTCCTAGCCTTGGATGTTGCCGGGCTTGTATCGTTTGGGGCGACTACCGCAGCCTCCTCTGCAGGTAAAGCCGGTATTAAGGCTGGCGTTAAGGTTGCGGCCAAGTCTGCTGCCAAAGCCGTAGCCAAACAGGTCGGCAAGACAGGACTGAAGACCGCAATAAAATTAACGGCCAAAGGAGCAAGGAAAGCTTTCTGTGAATCTATTGACAAAATTGTCGGCAAGGCTTCTGCCGGGCATGTCTGTGTCTTTGCCTGTTTCCCCGCAGGGACTAAAATCAATACGGATGGCGGACTGAAGAACATCGAGGATATCAAGGCCGGTGACAAGGTTTGGTCGTATGACCAATCGAGCGGTGAAACTGGATTGCAGGAAATCGTCCGAACGATGGTTCGTGAAAGTGATCATACCGTTGAACTATATACGGAAGAGGAAATCATAGAAACGACTGCTGAGCATCCTTTCCTTACAGAAAACGGTTGGAAAGATGCCGCTGATCTGCAAACAGGCGATAGGATAAAAAGCAGCAATGAAGAAGATATCGAAATAAAAGATGTAAAGTTCTCGTATAAGCCGAGGAAAGTTTATAACTTTGAGGTTTCCAATTGGCATACTTACTTTGTGGGGACATTGCAGTGGCTGGTGCATAACGCTAAGAAATGTCTTTCCAGAATTGTAAAGAAAGTAAGTAATCGCCTAAAATATATGGGACGAACACCTGGGAAAAACAGTAAAACAGGGCGAGAGGTCTTTAATAGAATGCTGGTGAAAGAAAATCCACCAAGGGCAAGGATTTTTAGAGGTGAGAAACAATTTTGGGATGGCCAAAGATGGAGAAATATTAAAGAAGCGGATATGGGGCACAAAATAGATGCAGTACATTGGTGGAATACAGAAGGTAGAAAGTATGGTGCAAAATCTAAGGAGGTACGTGAGTGGATGCTAAACAGTGATAATTATGAATTACAATACTATCGTACCAACAGAAGCAAAGGTGCCCAAATAAAAGAAATATATAAAGAACCTTTAAAATAAAATCAAAAAATGGCAATATTGGATTATAATATTCAGGCACAAATCGATGGCTTATCAGAATGTGCTTATGATAAGTCTAAGAGGAAAGAATTTTATGCTTGCCTAAAACTTCATGAGCAGGCGTGGTCAATGTATCCAGAACCTAAAAATAATTGGAATGAGGCTTACAATACAGCAAAGTATGCTGTAGACGATAGTTTTAAAATGTTAGATTTAGATAATGTCAAGAAATGGCTTAATCGAATGATTTATATTAACAATAATCTTCATCAAAGTGATGAGGAATTAGCTCACTATATCGGTAAATATAAATTTGAAATAAAAGATTATCAAGGAGCCTTTGAAGATTTCAAAAATGTAGTCCAAGTAGCTGGAATGCGTTATTTCGATAATGAGCCTTCTAAATATATGGATTTTTATCTACATCCCGAAAAGTTTATATACAATGAATGAACTATCCGTAGAACTTTACGATTCCATCATGCATGAAATGGAACAAGGAGACAATGCATCTGAAAATGAGTTTTTAAAGTCTGCACTGAAGCATTATAAACGTGCCTTAGTTTTACTCCCTTTTCCTAAGACGGACTGGGAAATAGCATTGCATGTCTATACGGCTTTAGGGGATTGCTGTTTTAACCTTGAAGACTATTCGTCGGCAAACTCCTATTATAATGAAGCCTTACTATGTCCTGATGCAGTCGAATATGGATATGTTTGGCTTGGATTAGGTCAGTCGTTCTATGAACTTGGAAATATGGAAAAGGCGAAAGATGCACTGATGAGTGCTTATATGTTAGAAGGAAAGGAGATTTTTGAGGATGTAGATGAAAAATATTTTAGCATCATCAAAGATAATATGTAACGTGAGTTTGAATGATTTATTTATATTAGCCAATAAAATCCTGAGTATCAAACAGATAACAAATCTCTTCTTATAGCCTTGTAATATGCCTCATATCACCTGGTAAAGTGACTCTAATCACACGGTAAAATGAGTCACTTTGCGAGGTAATATGAATGAGATTGCAAGACAGTCTGAATGATGAAAGCCAGCAGACAGGAAAGAACCGTTAAATATCCATAATCTGCAAGTCTTTTAATCTGTATTCCTTTGACTTTAGATTCCATTTTTCTACATTTGCTTTCAAAGACAACAGACTGCAATTCTTCCTCTTCTACCCCAGAGCAAGACTGTCTTTCAGCCGACAGAGGAGACTTCAAGAAGTTGTTGAGGTTTTCTCTATTTTGTTTTCACGCCAACTTGATGACAGTATCATGAAAGACCTCCGGTAACATTATCAACAACAATTAAAAAAGTTTTAATTATGGGTTCATTCAGAGCAACACTGGAATTGGGCGGCAAGTTTGGTCACGGACGTGTGCAGGTGCAGATGAACTGGCAGACGGAGAATATGAATGTAAACGTGGGGAAAAACTTTAATATGCAGATAGGAGAAGAAGCAAGTGTTAATGTTGAAGGTAATAGTAGTTTAATGGTGAACCAAAACTCGACGGTCTCTATTTCTAAAAATAACATAATTAGCATTGGTGGTGATGAAAAGCGTGAAACGAAAGGCAGCCTACGGGTTACTTCAGAGAAGAGCGTGGATATTCATTCTTTAGGTGAAACCAATATAGAGTCAGATAAGCGAATGATCATCGCTGCACAGGATAAAATGTACATCAAGAGCAGTGATAAAGTAGATATAGCAAAAGGATAGAATGAAGAGACATCTATTAGTAGGACTTTTAGCTGCCACATTGTGTGTGATGGCTATAGCCTGTAATAACAAACAAGATATGAGCACAAGAACAACATTTCCATGGGTTGCCAATGTCACAGCGCCCCGCAATTATCCGGTAGAAGTGAAATATGGCTTTGTGGGGTTTGGCCAAGGGCAGAAGTATCCCATTATGA
Organism: Segatella oris; assembly: GCF_900637655.1. Lineage (NCBI taxonomy): Bacteria > Pseudomonadati > Bacteroidota > Bacteroidia > Bacteroidales > Prevotellaceae > Segatella > Segatella oris. The sequence goes on along the minus strand of NZ_LR134384.1, from coordinate 802,507 downwards.
GTTCTTTTGCCAATGCAGGGATAGGAATAAGTAAAGGTGAAGTAAGTTTCGCAGACTTGGATGGTGAGGGGCTTGCTATGCCTAATCGTTTAGAAGTTTTGTGGCTATCATATACAGAACGTAAATTTTACAAGGCAGACATAGCCTTTTCTGAAAAACTTCAGGCAAGAATTCTTAGTTTATTCCAAGAGGGGTATGAAAATGAACAAAAGCATGAAAACTACTCTTGTTTCCTTGTCACTTTGCTTCCGGGAGGGAAAATATGGTTATATTTGAATGGCATTGCAAGATATAGTTTGGTGTGTGATACTTTGCAATCAGATGCTATAGATATGTCGCTTGGCGATTTTGCCAAAGACGCACTTCTCGTTGATAGCACTGTTGAAGACTATTGCAAAGGAAATCTGAATAAGGAACAGGTTGTCAATCTCAAGGAAAATGGTGTTCCTTATGAACTTTGGAGCAAGTATCAGGAACGCTTTAATTATGATATTGAATTCGAATTTGAAGATAATCTCTGCAAGATAGATAGTTTTCATTTTGCTAAACACTTCATAAATGGAGAGTTCAATTATGCTTGCGATGGTGTAAAAGTAGGAGAACAGTCTCGCCCCAAGCAACTCTATTTGAAATGGAATGTTGCAGATACAACTTATACGGGCGAGTTTTTCTTTGACGAGCAAGAAGTGTTGGACATGTTCTCCAAAGGCTTTAGCCATAAGACAGCGAATGTAAGAGGGAAATTTATGGTAAAAGTAAGCAAATATAATAATCGGTTTGATATCTATTTGCAAGTGGGAGACAATAAGTATTATTTAAAGAATTGTCAAATAGATGTTTTTAAGGTTACACCTGAGAATGAAAAAGATGACGACCACTTATTCTATTGGAATTATGAAGGCGAAGAGGTTCGGAAATATATAGGAGCATAGTATGAAAGAAATATATACAAATAGGAAGTGTGGCATTGAACTTCCCGATAAGAATCCTAATAAAAGGCCCAATGATTCCATAGATATTACCATCGGTGTGTTTTTTGATGGAACAGGTAACAATAAATATAATGTGTACTTCAACCAAAGAGCAAAGGAACAGTTCAAAAAGGGTTATGAAGCGTATATGGATAAAAAGGGGCAGAAGAAATATAAACCATCTAAAGGTTATGATAGCTATAAAAGTGGGTGTTCTAATGTTGCTATATTGTGGGAAATGTATGATACGAGTATCCCATATCAAGAAAAGGTTTATATAGAAGGACCGGGAACGGAAGCTCCCGTAGGAGGTAGTCGCTATTTTGATGAGGAAGAAGGACTATCGTCATCGGGGAAAGGCGATAGTGTTGTGATTGGAGAAGGACTTGGAATGGGAGATACTGGCATTGATGCGAAAGTAGATAGAGCTTTCAAAGTAATTGAGGATAAGGTGTTGTCCATATATAATAATATGAACAAGAAAATTATTAAAAGTATCACGTTTGATGTTTTCGGATTTAGCCGCGGAGCAACAGAAAGTCGTATTTTTGCAAGAAAGATTTTTGTAAAGAATAACCTCTTGTCAAAAAAACTAAAATCTTGCAATATAAATAGAGCTAATGAAATTGAATATTATATTAATTTTTTAGGCTTGTTTGATACGGTGGCGTCCCATAAAACAAGGGTTCTATATGATAGTAGTAAAGACGAAAGTTTATATATTCCTCAAAATGTATCAATGGTTGTTCATTTGGTTGCAGCAGATGATTATCGATGCTATTTCCCTTTGACAACAGTTAGTTCAGCATATGAAAAGGAGAAGAAGTGTATTGAATATGCATTACCGGGAGCCCATAGTGACATTGGTGGTGGGTATGCAGATGCAGAGAAAGAAATCTTGTATATGGGAAGCAAATTCCCTTCGCAAAAGACTATTCATGATAAAGATAGTAAAGATTTCAGAGGCTATATATCTTTAACAGATTTACGGGATAGACAGTGGATATCAGTTTCTGATTATAATAAAGCTATAGAATACTATATAAAAAAGCCAATGAGTTTAGATGCTCCCTGCCGTAATGTCAAGAATCATTATGCTCGAATACCATTGAAAATTATGCATCAAGTAGCCGTGGACAATGATCTTGATTTTAGAGTGACGGATGGAACGAAGAAGTATCAAGAGATACCTCCTGAGGATAAAGAATTGATACATGTTGCAAGATTTTTGATGGGTGAATTTTTTGCATCACGAAAAATCTATAGGATAAACGTTAAAGATTGGGTGGATGAGAGAGGTAAGGAGTATAAGATGGGAATAGATTTTACTTATGGACGCTGGACTGACAAACTCCTAAAATCGATAAGAAGGTGTTTTCTGCACTTATCTGCAGAAGATTCTATTTCTAACCCTGCAACGAGTACAGGAAGACGTGTCATCATACAAGGATAGTAAAAATGTTGATATGGTTATACAAAAAGGTTACTATTATTTCTTCTCAGAAATGGTTTTTCCAAATGGACATAAATCATCTTATGAGAAAAATATCAATGTGGAATATAAACATCCTTTTGATATTACTATTACTAATATTGGGAATGACAGCATTAATGGCAAACCACCTGGGGATTTCGACTTTGTAATGTCTTGGCTCGGCAAAGCACTCTATCCCCAGACCATTCGCCTAGACCATTTGGGACTATTGAAAGAAGTTGTAAATGCCAATGGGATGCGAGAACGATATGTCAAAGAAGGTCAGCGAATAATGGATTACTATGAGCAAACCCCGTTGATTGTTCAGTATGTTGAAAGGTGTATAGAAAGATTAGGGGATGAGAAGAAACTCTTGCGGCTCATTTCACTGAGTAACATTTATCAGTTAGTAACGATAGGCTTAGATATTACAAGGTATGAGTATCGATTAGTTGATTTTCCATTTGTAGGAGATATTATCTCTTTTCACTTGGCGATAGTAAAAGAAGAAGAGGAAGAGATGCTGTTGACGATTCCAGAAATCAAGACAGACAGAAAGATTCTATCCCATAAAGGTAAGGCGTATGTGCATAAGATTGAGAAAGGAATGTTTAATCATATACAGTTGATGTTGGAGGTTGAAATAGAAGACAAAGGATTTTACACAAGAAGATTAGAACTCAAGCGAATGGAGGGGACGGAATGAAAGATGAATATATTGTAAACAGGGCAATATGCCAATGCAAGTTCGGCTCCACACCTGGCTTTCTGAAGGTGACAGACAATCAGGCCATTTGCATGAATGGCAAGCTGGCAGCTACAGACAAGACATTAGGCAATGTTTTTGAAGGTGCAGGCTTCACGATGTGTAAAAAGTCGTGGCCGCCTAAGCCATGTGTCCCAGCCTTTGTCAGTTGGGCGGGGGCGTATGACGGTGTTTCCATCAACGGCTCATCTCCATTACTGGGGACAAGCAAGGGGACATGTGTCATGGGCTGTACAGATTGTATCAGTTTCCAAACCTCTGGACAAATACCCATTCCCAGCGAGCGACAAGTAATGAAATCTGCAATGGCACTGCGAAATGACATCAATCCGCTGGCTGTAGATGAACCTAGTATCGTGACCTATCATATCTATTGGGATGGAAGAATAGAAAAACATATTCCGAAAGCGATACAGAAAGGATATGAGGATAAATACAAGTATGTATACCATAAAAAGTAGAAGAAAAGAATGACAACGATGGAAAGAATGAAGGGCAAACGGCAGAGAATGAAAAAACAAAAATAGATGTATGTATCCTGTCAATAAGAAAAGTAAGGAAGAGAGGAAATGGCAAAACAGAACAGGCAATACCTAAGGACCTAAAAGTCGCTTATACTTATCCAAAGGGTGGAAATGCACAGGAAGCTTATATAGATAAGGATCAAAGAATATATGTCAAAGGAACTCACTATGGCATTAAAAGTTATCCAGCATCTACTGGGATGGTTGAATTAGCGAGGATGCCTGATGGATTGTCTATAAAAAATGGGGGAATTACAATCCTATTTACATTTAGTAGTACACAGCGAAGATATTGTAATCCTGATACGATGGCAGGGTTCATTGGCGCACTTGCAGAGTTTGGGAAACCTATGAAATGTACGGGTATGTGTTTTGCAGATGCAACAAGTTACCCTAGCCTAAGTCATCCCAATGGAGATAGTGCAGACACAGAATACTGCTCATCATTTAAAGATGAGCAAAGGAAAGTGAATGCTTTCATACATTTTCATTTTACAAAAATATTCCGGGGCAAAGAGTCTTGGTTTCCAAAATTAGCGGGCACAAAATTTGCTTCAGGTCACGAGACTCATTTGCACGCAGGAGATTTTGATATAAGTAAAGTAACGGTTAAGAAGCTATGAAGTTTTTATTATCTTTCATCGTAATCACATTTATCTGTATGTCTGCATGCTGTCAGACGATAAACTCACCAACAAAAGCTGGTGATACAGATACTTGTCTGGTCGATTTTACGAAACACGCCTTCCCACAGAAATGGGAGAATAACACTATTGATTCCATTTATTGGATTACATTCCTTTCAAATGATCGGTATTTTGAATCGCTTTCAACTATGCCTCAACAGACGTTAGGCGTATTACCACGTAAGAAATCAACAGCCACTGACTATCTCGTGGATTCTGCCTACTACTGCAAGACGATGTATTCTACTAAAAAATACACGCTCAACATATACAAGAGTGGTTCCAAATACCAAAGTAAAAAGGGAGATGAAATGTTCGCCCCCGTTAACTATATTGCTTTTGCTACATTGGACGCCAAACAAAGAGTCATAGACTATCTGATATGTTACTATTTTGTATACCGACTTTACGAATCCTCAGAACGTTATTTTTATATAGATAATAACAAAAATATCACACTAATCAACTTTTATACTGATGAATTGGAGACTACGTTTTGGGGAAAATGCACCTACCATATCAGTGAACAAGGCAGGTTTATTCTAAAACCAAAGACCGGGGAATTAAAAAACAACAGATTAAAACGGTATATACTGTAACATCGATATAGAAGGAATTAATTATGAAAGTGTTTAGGGTGCAATCCAAGAAAGAAAAAGAAGCCTGCATAACTCTTACCTTCATTCAAACTACAATAAGGCTTGGATAAAGATGATTATTTTATCGGTTCTGTTATGTCTCATTGTCTCTTGTGGGCAGAGTCATGCCTTCCAAACTGAAACGATTTCGGCTTCAAAGGCAAACAGCGATTCGTTACTACTTGGCGACAAGTGCATTTCAAACAAAGATTTTGCCCATCAGGTTAACACCACATGTGTAGCAGGGAAAGAAGCATGCATATTGGAACAGCTCACAATAGACTATTATAAGCTGCTTTCTCATAAGCCAAAATTTAATTTGAAACTTGATAAGCTACACACTATCTCACTAAAAACCTATAAAGAAAAGAGCGGAGTGGAAGAACATATCAGAACATTTGCCATATTGTATGCAGGCAAGCAGATTAGCGACTCCCTCTTATGTTATGAGTATTACAACAATGCTAACACACTCTCCTGTTATGAGCAAATCTATTATATTGATGTTGAACAGCGCTGTTTATGGACTATCATGCTCACTTATGACGAAGAGAGTGCAAAAGCTGACAATGTAAAAGTTTATAGAATAGATTTAAAGAGGAATAGGTTTCACAAGAACGAATAGCATGGAACCATAATATTATCAGGTTACAGAATACATCAACGCGCTTATGGCATAAAACATTCTGTTTGAGAAAGAACATACGAGTTAGGATTAATAAAAGCACTGATTATCAAATAGATAGAAATTCCTTTTTCATTGTCTTGCAATATGCCTCATATCACCTTGCAAAGTGACTTAAATCACGCAGTAAAATGAGTCACTTTGCAAGGTAATATGAATGAGATTGCAAGACCGTCTGAATAACACAAGCCAGCAGGCAGGGAAGAACTGTTAAATATCCATAATCTGCAAGTCTTTTAAGCTTCTTTCCTTTGTCTTTAAATTCCTATTTCCTATCTTTGCCTTCAAAGACAACAGATTGCAATTCTTCCTCTTCTTCCCCAGAGCAAGACTGTCTTTCAGCCGACAGAGGAGACTTCAAGAAGTTGTTGAGGTTTTCTCTTTTTTGTTTTCATGCCGCCTTGATGACAGAATCATAAATACCTCTGGTGATATTATCAACAACAATTAAAAAAGAAAATTATGGTTTGGAATCATAGAATAGCACTGATTTTGCTTGAATGTATGATGCTCAGCTGTAGCTATGGATGTATGAGAAATCAGCCAAAGAGTCAAATATACGGTAAAAACATAGCGACAAAGAAAGTAACAGATAATATGAAAAACATAGGAAATGAGAGAAAGTTGCTTTTGGCTGAAAGTGGCTTTGATTTTCCGAGTGCGCAAGAGTTCGAGTCTAAAATAAAACAAGTATTTGGATATGATATTAAAGAAAACACAAACGATATCATTGAAGTGGAATTAAATCCTTTAATTGAGGACGAACCTGACAATCTTATAATATATAGGAAAGATAGATTTGTCGATTTGAATATTCATTCAAACGTATATGATGATAAATTATATCTACTGGCTTTCAATAATTATCTATTCTATGGAAAGAAATCAGATTTCGCATACATGCAAAAAGATTTATACCACATATATGAATTAGTACAAGATTTTGGATATTGGGATGATCATCTCAAAACCTTTATCTTTAAAAAGATGAAAGCCGATGAGGATAATCATGCTTGGTTTTCTATATTCTTTGGGAGAATTGGGATAAACGGAAAATGGAAGCTAAGAAGAAATATATTCAGACAATACTGTAGAGAGGCAGAAAACTGTCAAACGATGTTTATGCCTTTTCTTGAAGAGATTCTAAATGAACCTTATAAAACAAAATACGAGGGTAATCTTGACGAAGATGTGGCCTATATCTTAGAACTTATATCAAAGAAAGAATTAGAAAAGGAACAAACTCCCGGTGTGATTGGTATCATAAGTGATACGTATTCAAAGCATTCGGAATTGCTCAATAGATTCAAAAAGAAGAATTATTATGGATATGAGAACCTGAAATTTTATTCACAATATTATGAAGATGAAATACAAGAAAACTGAAGAAGATGCAAAGAGGAATGAACTTGAGTCAAGAACGCCTACATCGTGCATTACAAGGAAACCCTTGATGCAACCAACGAGGTACCGATGACCATCGCCATGACATTCTCGGCAGAGACCATTACCGTGGGTAATGCCGAGCTGGACAACCGCTGGCCGAAGGTATAAGCACGACTGCAAGTAAGTCGGTAACGGGCCTTCCTGCCTCGGACAAGAAGCCGGAGGAGGAAGGCCTGATTTTCTTTTAAGGAATAGCAACAAAGAATAACACCCTAAATCTGGAACATGTCAATACTCAACCACAAGATTTCCGTAGGCATAGACGGAAAGAAGTTATTTTCCTTCAAGTCGCTAAAGCTTCATCAGTCCATCAACAATCACCACCGTTTCGAGCTGTTCCTTGACCTTGAGGCTGGGGGAAACAGATATGCCCACAACCTCAAGGACAGTGCAAAATGGATTGGAAAGTCATTCGCCGTATATGCAGGAGAGAATTCGGAAACCACCTTCATGGGGGTCATCACGGGCGTGAGCCTGCACAGGAAGAACAGTGATTTCGGACATATTCTGGTGTCGGGATACTCAGAGACCTACCGCCTCGAGACCGACCTGAACTTCAACTCATGGACAGGATGCACCCTGGCTGACATCATCAAGGAGATGACTTCCAAGGCGGGGGTGAGTGCAAGGATAAATCCCGAATACACCGAGAAGCTCGACTACGTTTGCCAGTACAACGAGTCGGACTTCACGTTCATCAAGCGTCTTGCCCTGCAATACAACGAATGGCTCTACTATGACGGAATCGACCTGGTCTTCGGCCGACCCGTACATCTGCCGGATGCTGTGAAGCTCGAGTTCGGGACAAGCCTCTCGTCACTTGACATCGGAGTCAAGGCGCTGGCAAAGCCGGCAAAGGTGTTCTCCTATCATTCGCTCAACGACCAGACCATTGCTGCAGAAACCCCGAACAAGCCCACCGACAAGGACCAGCTGGGCTATGAGGCCTTCCAGGCTTCGCTCGAGATGTACAGGAATCCTGCAAGGCAGTATGCCCTGCCCCGCATCCACTACACCTCAGAGATGACGAGGTATGTCAGGAAGAAGCAGGAGGCAGCCACGGCCGAGTCGCACTATGTACTGGGGCAGAGTGAGACGGCAACCCTCGTCACGGGAAGCGTGGTGGACTTGAAGAGTTCCTTCCTCGAGCGGGCGGGCAGCCTGACGAGCGAGTCATTGGGCGAGTTCTTCATCACCGAGATAACACATACCGTGGGCGAGGATAGCTATTACAGCAATACGTTCAAGGCCATTCCTGCGGTCGTGGACACGCTGCCGGAGCCTGAGGTGGAGATGCCGATTGCCGAACCGCAGATGGCCAGGGTCACCAGGAATGACGACAAGTTCGGTCACGGACGTGTGCAGGTTCAGATGAACTGGCAGGCGGAGAAGATGTCTACGGACTGGCTGCGCGTCATGGCGCCAGACGGTGGAAGCAGTGATCAGGTGAAAAGCAACCGTGGCTTCGTGTTCATTCCCGAGGTGGGTGACCATGTGCTGGTGGGATTCCGACACGGTGACCCCAACAGACCCTATGTCATGGGAAGCCTGTTCAACGGAACTACGGGAGCGGGAGGATTTGCAGAGAACCATTTGAAAAGCCTTACCACAAGAAGTGGTTCTACCATTACCTTTGATGATACCGCACATACAATTCTTTTACAAACTACACATGCAAACAGTATTTTTGTAGATGAAAAGAACGGCACCATTGCTATATCTTCCGCAGAGGAGGTGAATGTTAATACAAAAAATGTAAATATCAATGCTTCGGAGAACATGAATGTCAATGTGGGAAAGGACTTCAACATGCAGGTGGGAGAGGAAGCTTCTGTTAATGTCGGAAAGAATTCTTCGGTCTCAATCCAAGGAAATTACAGTAAGAATATAGAAAAAGACTCCCAAATATCTGTTAATGGGAATCAGAATACTGAAATACATGGGAATTTAGTAACAGATGTAACAAAATCTATGGAGGTCAGCACTATGGACAATGTTACTCTGGGGTCGCGGGGAATAACAGTAATCAAGGCCCAAGATCATCTCTACATCAAGAGTAACACCAAGGTAGATATTGCAAAAGAATAAGAATTATGAGAAAGACATTTTCACTTCTATCCATTATCGTTATTTGCATTATAGCTTTCTCTTGTAAAGCAAATCTGAAAGAAAATAAGAATATGAATACAAAATTCAAGTGGGACTTTACAATAGCAGCTCCGAGACATTACCCTGTAGAAGCCAAATATGCGACAATTACTTTTGGGGAAGAGGGGTCGTTTGACGCTATGGATTTAACTCCGCAAGTAGGGATAGGTTACCCTACGGGGAGCAATTTCAACCCTGACAACTATAAAGAAGATATAGACTTGCCAACTGGTTTACACATCTTATGGGCCTCATTTGCAGACAGGAAATATTACAAGGCAGATATCGAATTCTCAGATGAACTAAGAAAGAAAATGCTGCTGATATTCAGAGAAGGATACCATGACACATTTGAAAACAAGCATCAGAATTATTGCAATGTTGTTGCTACATTATTACCAGGTGGACATATCTGGCTTTATGTAAACGACGACCTTATCAGATCGATCCTCGTTTGTGATACTTTGAAGGGTAAGGAAGTAAAGCTGAAGCCAGAGAGGACTGAATTCGCGGAAGATCCTACCAATCCATTTGAAAACTTGGAGAAGGCTTCTGCCCTTGCAATGAAGGACAACTTCCATTCTGATGAAATCCTAAAGAAATATGGCTGTTCAGATACGATTTGGGAAAACTATAAGAGACGTTATAATTATCACATCAAAATGGATTTTGAAAATAAAGAGACAAAATTCATACCGGTCAGTTATACCATTCATTATGCCAATGGGGAAATCCAAAATGTGGCAGATAAAGGTTACTTTCCTCGCCCCGCCATACCTATGAATTTAGAATTCCAGTGGACAGTTAATGATATGCTCTATGAAGGCCATTTCTATTTTGATGAGGCAGAAATAATTCATGCCTATAAGAAGATATATGGTTCGTTTGCTGATCAGGAAGGAACTTTAGTCATAAAGGTCAGCAAATATAATAATTGGTTTGATATATATTTAGTGGTAGGAGACAAAAAGTATAGAATTGTGGATACGAAAATCCATGTCTTCAGAAAAGAAGTTCACGAAAGTGATGACAAGGCGGTTGTAATTTATGATAATCATCCACAGGATGGCAATAATCCTATAATTTTCATGGGGGAATGAACTATGGGAAAAGTTTATATAGGAACTGATTCGAAAGTTGTTAAGAAAAAGAGTAAATACATATCATTAATTATTCCCATAATACTATTACTTTCAATAATTTCCTATATGGTATTTATCAAGAAGCGTCATTACTATATTTCATCAGGGATTGGACCAATATGCGTAGATGATGAAGTAAGAGAAGGGGTTAAAATTATAGGTAAGTTTAAATTAAAGAATCCTCATCCAAAACCTATTGACGATAAAGAGATACTTTTCACAAAAAAAAGTTACCAATTTGGTTAAAAGAAAATTACTCTCAGATCAATGCAAATAACTTGCACCAGAATTTGTCTGTTTCCGAATTGAAACGCAAAATACAATATGTATTTACTGTGTATCAAGATGGAAGTATGATAGAGGCTGATATCTACTGCTTGACATTGTATGATAAAAATACTCCCTATAATGTATACATTCCGAAAGCTCTTTGGGATGATGAAGAGTTTGTTAAACAAAGAGGACACAAATGGGGAGAGTATATTTTAGTATACCCATTCTTAGACGAAAAGTGGCATTCTAATATAGATTGTAACGATATTTATTCTCCAGGTGATTTATGGTAAGAAAGGTAATATCTTATACTCTGTTGGGGATTACTCTGTTGGGGATAGCAAGTCATTGGATGGTTACCCATACCAATTTGAATCCTACATTAAAAAGAGGGCTTCCAATTGATAGCTTTAATGGCGTCTATGTTTACTATAATGGTGGAACCAGCCAGTCATCTGGACGAAATGTCATTGATGGCTATAATGTTGGAATTCGCTACCAGTGTGTGGAATTCGTGAAGCGGTATTACTACCTGCATTATCATCATCATATGCCCGATACGTATGGAAATGCGAAAGATTTTTTTGACAAAAAACTATCTAGTGGGTCCTTAAATACTGCTCGTGGCCTTTTTCAATATAAAAATAGAGATCAAGTTAGACCTCAGAAAGGTGATTTATTAGTATTTGATTCTTATATATTCAATCCCTATGGACATGTTGCTATCGTTTCTAACGTTACCGATAAGAACATTGAGATTATTCAACAAAATCCGGGTCCTTGGGGGAGGAGTCGAACTAATATAGAATTAGAAACCTGCTTATGAGCATACTCCAAGAAAGCTGACATCTGGGAGGAGTCGAACTAATATAGAATTAGAAAGGACTGGCAGGAATTGGCTGATAAAAAATAATAGGATTCTTGGATGGCTAAGAATAGAAGGCATACGGCACAATAATATATTGAGAAAATGAATCCAAATAATAGTATACAGTATTTAATGGAGGTGCATTTGTCTGCATATAAGGCAAACGACTCTCCACAAGATAGTTCTTTCTCTACGGAATATAACTTGTTGCCTGTAAGGGAATTATCTTGTTCTGATAAAATGCAAGAAAATCTAACGCTATATAAAAGAGCTATAGATGACATCTTCATGAACTTAGAGGTAGTATCCTATAAAAGTGTGTAAGCCCATTTAATTCTTATCTTTGTACTTGAAAACAATAAAGAAACGAACAGATGAAGCTTACACATTCACAAATTTCGGAAATTCTTTCGAATTACACAAGCAGTAGCGAGGGTTTTGTCACCCTTCTGTCTTTAATTATGAACTCTCTGATGTTTCATGAACGGGAGCTTTTCGTCAGCGCAAACGGCAATGAGCAATGCAACGGTTTCCGTTCTCGACGTTGGTACAGTCACGGCTTTGAGTTTTCCCTGCGCGTCCCCCGCAGCCGCAGCGGCAACTTCTATCCCGTTCTCCTGGGCCTGATACGCAATGAAAGCGAGGAACGTGCGAGGCTGTTCAATCTTCTCTATACCAAGGGACTTACTACGCAACAGATAAGCGAGTTCTCCGACAGCATCTATGGCCGCACTTACAGCAGGCAGCAGGTTTCCTATCTGTCCAGGTGTTGCTGTGAAGACGTTGAGCAGTGGCTCGGCCGTGCCTTGTCCCCGCATTACTTAGCCGTCTACATTGACGCCACCTTTATCTCCACCCGCAGGGACGGGCAGGTATCCAAGGAGGCCTACTATACCATGCTGGGGGTGTTGGAGGACGGAAGCAGGGAAGTGCTCACCGTAGTCAACCATCCCACAGAAGGGGCCGTATGCTGGAAAGAGGAGCTTGAGGCGTTGAAAGAAAGGGGCGTCGAGGGAATTGACCTTGTCGTTTCCGATGCGCTGCAAGGCATAGAGAATGCCGTCTGTGCTGCCTTTCCGCAGGCAGCCCACCAGTTCTGTGTGGCACATGTCAAGCGACAGATACTTGGTAGCGTATCCCATAAGGATAAGCCGGAAGTGGTCCGGGAACTTGGCGAAGTGTTTTCCTTGGAGAACAAAGAGATGAAATCCTTGCAGGGATACGGACATTTCATTACTTTTGTAACCAAATGGGAAAAGAAGTACCCAACCTTGAGAAGGTATAAGGCGGAGCGTAACGCAGCTTACTTCACGTACATGGACTTCCCCATAGAAGTACAAAGGTGCATATACACGACCAACTGGATTGAAAGGTTAAACAGAAAATACAAGAGAACCGTAAGTATGAGGACCTCTATGCCGTCAGACAAGTCAGTGATATTCCTATTGGCTGCTGTGGCTGTGGAGGAAACAAAGAAGACATATGCCAGAAGAATATATCAATTTAAAAACTGGAAACAGAAGATAGAAAACGAATGGAAAGAGAGAATAGAATAGAAGGAATACTTACACACTTTGAAAGACAGTACCAAATTAGACAAGTCTTTGGCCAAGTCCACCGATTTCCTCCAGGTATTCTGATTTCCAAGAAACTCATAATACTGATGCTGCATCCAAAAGAGTAATAGCAGAAAATGATTCAGACCAGAACGATGAAGATTTGAATAAGAATTTTATGGATATTATTGCCAATCAAACATGAGATAAATGATGAAACTAAGGATAAACTCGCCATTTATAATAGCCAATCTTGTGCTTGTACCATTATATTTTTCTTTCACTACCTATTTTTTCTTTCGAGGTAACAGTGATGCCTATGATTATGTGGATACATATCTGAAGCAATCGAAAGTGATTAAACTGACAATTCCCAAACTATATGAAGAGAAAAGAGAGCGTTACAAATTTAGAGATGGGAGAAAAGGGGCGAGAGATTATAGGCAGTTCATATTCTATTCCCCCCAATATCGTAAGCATATCGCTATCGTATCATTCAGCGATATTGATTTAGACAGTAAGATAAAATATGATTTGGATGAAGAACGGAGATCTCATATCTATAACTATCAAGCCACTATTATAGCCTATGCAAATACTATTCAATGGAACGATGCAAAATACGGAACAAAGGACTTGCCGATGCCGATATTCGTTATCAAGTCGACTCATTTGTACAATAATACAAAGGAAATAGAGTATTTAAGTTTTCATAATGCAGAGAAAGTCAGCCCGGAAGCTACTCGTCAGTATGTGGAACAATACTTGGCACACTTCCTATCTGAAGAGGAATTCGACAGACTGTTTAAAGGAAAAAAGAAATAAAACTTTGAAATATAATTGGAAATGGTATTTTGGAAAATCATTTATATGAAAAGAAAAAAAATATACATATTATATTCTCTCTTCTTTTTATTTTTGCCAATAAGTATATATGCACAAAATAAAATAGAAGAGCATTATACGCTGAAGTCAGGATATGAATTGAGCGTTACAAACCAAAGAGGTGATTCCTTATTGTATTTCTTTTTAAAGAATGGTAATTCTAAGAAGAATATCATCACCGAAAATCAGATATACATGAATGACACTGTTTTGTGGAAGAAATATAACTCCCGCTATGAGGGGATAGATTTTACAGATTATTTTTGCATAACCTATTTCATAGCAAATAGTATGCTGGGGATAGAGTTGTACGAAAAAAAAACAGGCACAGATTTCTTTCATGGGAAATGCCTTATCTTATGTGGAGAGAATATGCAAAACAGAATTGCTTACCGTATAAAAGAAGAGCTATTATTATGTCTTCAAATTAATAACAATCAAGATGATGGGACAATTTTATTAATAGATTTAAAGAATTCTCATATACACAAGATAAACATCCATCAATTGGTAAATAATATGCAAGATACATATTTTTGGCACAGTGTATATATTAAAAATGTAAATTCTCAATACGTTATAATAACGTATAACAATGGTTTTTCAAAACCAATTTCATTAAAACTCAAACGTATAAAATCTCCCCAGAATAAACTTATTCTAGATTGTAAGAATTATAATGGGGAGTTAAAAGAAAATCGCGTTAACAAAAAATGAATGAGTTCTTGTTTATGAAAATCCTTAAAATGGTAATGCTGCTTCTGAAGATAGCTAGCGTCTCAGAGGTGGTGGATTTATATAAATTACAGGGCAAAATCAATATGATACTATAAACCAAACAATTAAAAAGTGTTATCTTGATTTTACAGGAACTATTACTTTTGAAAATATTAACAACATCAAGGAAGTTCGGGGAATTTGAGTAGTAACCAAATCGTAACCCTTTTCCTATTTTAATCTTATAAGTATGTATAATCAAAGAGTTGAACCGATACTTTTTACCGTTGAAAGTGCTTCTTTGCAAACTCCATATCCTGCACAACTTCGACCGTTCCGATATAGTTTCCTTCGTCATCTCGCACAGCCATGTAGTTCACAAACATAGGATGACCACATTTCTCCACCCACATTGGCACCTGACTGCGCTTTCCAGAACGCAAATCTTCAATGATACTGCGCACCATCGGCTCTATTTTCGGCGGATGACAACTAAAGACTTCGCGGTCGATAGCCATTAAAGGACGCTTGAATATCTTGCTCCCTTCATTGAAATAACGATTGAAGTTGTCGGCATCTACAAAGGTAATTTCAAGTGGAAGTGTGTTGAGCATAGCCGTCAACTGACCTAAAGTGAGGTGACCTCCCGGCATGACTATTTCGCCTTCATGCTGTGTTCTGACGGTCTCTTTTGACTCTGCCTGCGACCAGATGCGATGCTCGACACCGAGGCAGACGGCATAATCCTTACTGTCACGGTAAATCTGTTGCCACTCCGTTTCCGTGAAGTTGGCCGCACAAAGGGGCAGAAGAATGTTGTTTTCCTTATATATCATCTCCTTGGCGCGGTTCAGAACAGCCCCGACTCTGCCCCACCACAGCTCGTCATGTTCGCCTTTTCGTGTCAGAATTCCAAGCTCGTTGCGTATCTCATCATCAATAGTCCACATCACTTGTGACGGCCCACTGATGTCATATCTTACTTTAAGATGCGGATAGAGCAAGTCGCCTTTCTTCGCATAATGAATGGAAAGTTCACGTATGCGCAATAGTAATTCGGTGATATCTCCACGTGTTTCAAGCACGTCAAATGCCTGCTTCAGCAACACTTCAAGGGCCGCATTCTCACGCAAGAACGTCTGAATGGGATGCCCGTCTATATGCGACAGGTCGACAGCGCGTTGGGTATTGGCCTGCGCCATGGCATGAATTTCGTCATGACGGCTGACAGATGTTGCCACTTCCTGCTCGGCATTGGCCATGCGTTCCTCACGAGTAGCCCCATGAAACAAGGCAGAATGAATGTCACAAAGCTGCTGAACTTCATGCAAGGGCGTGCCTTCGGCCAGCAGTTCCTGCTCTGCCTGCATGATCTCCGAAGCCTCTACATCGCCGAATTCATTGGCAAAATCCTTGCGGACTGCCTCCAAACTCTCTCCTTTTCCAAGTCGTCTGAGGTAGCCTTTCAACTGCTCCGTGCGCGTGTTTTCAGCCACAGGGCGCAGTGTTTCAGCACTCATCACGGGCTTTCCTGCCCCAACAACCTCAAAACCTTGCTGCTCCAAAGCATCGATAACAGCTTTCATTTCGATGCCATGCATGCCTGCTCCCTTCGGAATGGTTATCAGTTTGCCCACCGAATTGCGTAGAAACTTCTTCGTTATATCGGTTAATCCGAGCCCCGAAAGCACCTCAATAAGCTCCGGATACTGGGTAGTGAGGTCGTAAACCGTGCGAGATAAGTCTATCTTCTTCCCCATAATATCACTCCTTTCCTATGGTTCAGTGGTTGCACATCATACCCAAATTGACGGTGAAGCCACCATCCGGCGTCTCCATAAACTTGCCGCGATCATCTAAGAAGTCGACAATCTCTGCAGCATCAAGCCCCTCAACAGAGCATGTGCAGAAGCGTTCTGCAGCGCCGAAGCGTTCAATGATTGCATCAACAAGCGCCTGCTTTGAGGCGAAACTCTTTCCCTCCATCATGTGGAGTATTTCATGTCCGTGTGTCATATCTGTTTACTTTTAATTAAATTTCTGTATGCAAAGATAGGTATATGACATTGCAAAGAAGAGTAACAAATGTGACAAAAGACCTCGTTTTTATCTTCTTTTAACGTTATATTCCCGAAATCATGCAAAAGATTGCCTAATTTCGTACAATAAATCAAATGAAATGGCTTTAAGATGAACATCAGATTACTATTGACTTCAACATTGACTATGACTGCATCCTGCATGATAGCACAGAGCTTTCACTATCCGAAAGCACCTCAAGACAACACCGTTGACACCTATTTCGGCACACAGATTGCCGACCCATACCGCCCGCTCGAGGACGACAACAGCGCAGAAACAGAGCGTTGGGTCACGGCAGAAAACGCATTGACCCGACATTATCTTGACCAGCTTCCACAGCGTCCAAAGCTCATGAAGCGCCTCAAGGAAGTGGCCAACTATGAAAAAGTAAGCACGCCGTTCAAGCGACATGGCACGTGGTATGTCTACAAAAACAACGGCTTGCAGAACCAAAGTGTGCTCTATAAAATGGATAAATTGGGCGGCACACTGCATGAAGTGCTCGATCCCAACAAGCTAAGCAGCGACGGAACTGTGGCATTAAAGTCGGTCAGTTTCTCTCATAATGGCCGCTATATGGCTTATATCGTGAGTCGAAACGGGAGCGATTGGCAGGAAATCTACGTGAAAGATCTCGAAACAGGGCAAGACCTGACCGACCATATCGAATGGGCAAAGTTCAGCAATGCAGCCTGGAGAGGCGACGGTTTCTATTACAGTGCCTACGATGCACCCACAGGTCATGCCTTCACAAGCAAGAACGAAGTGCATAAAATCTATTATCACAAGCTCGGAACTCCGCAGAGCGAGGATGAATTGTTCTATCAAAATCCGGCATTTCCACTGCGTTTTTATGACGTAATAGTCAACAAAGAAGAAACCGTAATGTATCTGACGGAGTCGGGAGAAGGCAGCGGAAACAACCTCTATGTGCGCGACTTGCGACGTCCCGACGCTCAGTTCGTGCAGATGACCAACGACATGAACCTTCAGTATTCGCCTGTACAGACCGTGGGAGACAGCATCTATATCTTCACTAACTCAGGGGCACAGAAGAACCGTTTGATGTTGGCCAACCTCGCCAAGCCAGGCATTAAGGATTGGAAAGTGCTTGTTCCCGAAGCAGAATATGTGCTTGATGACGTCACTTTCACCCATGGAAAGATGGTGCTGAACTACAGTAAGGACGCCAGTTCTCATTGTTACCTTTACACGCTTGAAGGCCGTAATATAGGCGAAATCAAACTGCCATCGGTCGGCAGTGTGAGTTTTTCGGGCGAGCGAAATGAGCCGGAATGCTTCTTCTCTTTCAGTTCGTTCACCGTTCCCGGCACAGTATATCAGTTTGACACCGACAGCAGAACGAGTCGCGTTTACAGCCAACCGAAGGTGAATTTCAAGCCGAATGACTTCGTCACCAAACAGGTGTTTTATGCGAGTAAAGACGGAACCCGCGTACCGATGTTCCTCACTTACCGCAAAGATTTGAAGCTCAATGGCAAGAATCCTGTATATCTCTATGGCTACGGGGGCTTTAATGTTGCGTTGCCACCCTACTTCTCTTCCATGCGAATTCCATTCATGGAGCAGGGCGGTATCTATGTACAAGTGAACCTAAGAGGCGGAAGCGAGTATGGCGAAGCATGGCACAAGGCAGGCACAAAGATGCAGAAACAGAATGTGTTCGACGACTTCATCGCTGCTGCCGAATGGCTCATTGCCAACAAATATACCGATAAAAAGCATCTCGCTATCGTCGGAGGAAGCAACGGCGGACTGCTTGTCGGAGCCTGTTTAACCCAACGTCCCGACCTGTTTCAAGTCTGCATACCCCAGGTTGGCGTGCTCGACATGCTGCGATATCACAAGTTTACGATTGGTTGGAACTGGGCTCCCGACTATGGAACATCGGCAGACAGCAAGGAAATGTTCAACTACTTGCGAGGCTATTCTCCGCTCCACAACCTGAAGAAAGGCGTGAGTTATCCCGCAACGCTCATCACCACGGCCGACCATGACGACCGAGTTGTGCCGGCACATAGCTTCAAGTTTGCGGCAACCATGCAGGAATGCCAGGGCGGAAAGGCGCCCGTGCTCATCCGCATCGACTCGAAAGCGGGCCACGGCGGAGGCAAACCGTTGAGCAAACAGATTGAAGAACAGGCCGATATCTATAGTTTCATTCTGGCCAACATGGGCAAATAAATCCCTGAAACGGTTGATTTGGAAACCCGAAATCAAATGAAGCGGAAAATAGGTTAAATCTTTTTAAAGAACTTTACAATTGCTCTTGAATGCTCGGCGAATTCAAAAAGCATGCTGTCCTCGTTCAAAATATGCAGCGCATTCTGCGAGTCAGCAACGCTTTGACAGCCAAAACGTTACGAAAACAAAGGCAAATTACAAGAAAAAACAACACTGAAAAATCATGCGATTTGCGTCAAATTGCCTTGCATTTTGCATGAGATTATCGCATGTTTTGACGCAGATAGCAATGCAATTAGCGTCAAAACGCGGTGCAAGATGATAGAAATGAGAGCATCGGAACTATGAAATGGCTTTGCACAAGTGCAGAAATTGCGTTTTCATTTCTATTTGGCGGCGCCAAGAAGTGTTAAAAAAGGGGATAAAAGTTTACAAGGAAAATCAACTTTTCCGCCCCCTCTTACTCTTAATTCTGCGTCACAATAAGCTTCAAACTATCGGATTTTGTTCTTAATTTCAGCCAACTTTGCAATCGTTCTCTATCAGGATTGTTGAGTGGGCGTAGGCAACTAACAACAGCCATAACGTGGCTTTTCGTAACAACAGTATCTGTTTTGGTTTCTGGAATCTGAGCAATCGCAACGAGTTTGGCTGTTGGATACATAGATTTTAATTCTTCTCGAACATCTTTTGTCAGTTCAGTATAGCGTGTAAACTTCTCAAGTTTTTGCTCAAGGTCATTGATTTGAGCTGACTGCTCTATGAGTTTCTGCTTACTAACCTGTTCACTTGTTGTTCCCGTTCCAAGCATTTGGTTGGCCATGAGCAGACTATCCGACTGCGAACCCTGTATCACATGCAGTTTATAGTCTGCTAAATTGTAGGCTTCCAACATCTTCTCTGCCTCGCAGATTGCCTTCTTTGAGATAGTTTTTCCCACGGCAACAACATTCAACACCTTGCCCTTTGTGTCATAGTTTTGTGAGATAATCCTTGTGCCTTTGAAAGAAAGTTCAGTACGTACAAATCTTCTTGCATTATTTTCTATCACACTTTGTCGAATGATTTGCAGAGTCATATAGGCTGCTGGAAGCATGGTTAGCACCACGATTCCTATGATATATTGCTTCATCTTCCGCAAACGTGCATCGTCTATGAATCTTCTTTGCTTGAAGCGAAGCATTCGAACACCAATGAAAGTTGCCAAAGCAATAAACACCGTATTGATAAAAAAGAGATAGAATGCTCCAAAAAAGAAACTCGATTCGCCCATGGCAAGTCCATATCCAGCTGTACATAGGGGTGGCATTAAAGCTGTAGCAATAGCAACGCCAGGGATAACATTGCCCTTTCCCTTTGTAGAGAGAGCCAAGATGCCTGCAGCACCACCGCAAAGAGCGATGAGAACATCGTAAAGCGTGGGCGAAGTACGCGCCAAAAGCTCTGACTGAGCCTCGTTCAAAGGTGTAATAAGAAAGTAAAGCGTGGCTGTTAAAACGCTGATTCCTGTCGCAACAAGGTAATTTTTAATTGATCTTTTCAGCAAGACCAGGTCATTTATACCCACACCAAGCCCCATACCAATGATGGGTCCCATGAGTGGAGAGATGAGCATTGCACCGATAATGACTGCTGTAGAGTTGACATTTAGCCCTAAAGATGCTATGAAAACAGCAAACACTAAGACCCATAAATTGGAGCCATGAAAGGCTACTCCACTGCTAATTTGCTGTATAGTTTCCTCCTCGTTCTCCTTATCTGGCAGTGCATTGAAATACCCTTTAATCACCTGCCATAGCGATTTTTCATTGCTTTCCATATTTATTTGTTTTGCTGCAAAATTACAAAAGAGTTTGCATATTGCCCTTTATACCTAAGCCATTTGCCCTACGTTAAAGTAATTTAACGCTTGCTGTTATATTAGTTCTCCATTACCGCTTCCTTCATCTCAAGCCAAATCAGCGAAAGCTAAGGGGAAAAATAGGCGTGTTTTCAACTTTTTCGTTTATCTTTGCAAAGCGAAAGGCATGCGCAAGGCAGCGCAGTTTTGAAGCAACCCCATTTCATTTTTCATATATATAGACAGGAAACAAACGACAGGAACAATGAGAAAACGTTATCAGAAACAGATAGAACACCGCTTACTCTTACCGATTTTGCAATTCACACAACGCGAAAAGTCGAGCGGAATAGTGCTTGCCGTCTTCGTTGTGCTTGCACTTCTGCTGGCCAACTCGCCCTTACGCAGTGATTATCTCCATTTCTTAGAGCATCATTTCGGTTTTATCGTAGATGGAAAATCAGTGCTCAACTTCAGTGTTGCCCATTGGATTAACGACGGACTCATGTCGATGTTCTTCTTCGTTGTGGGCTTGGAACTGAAGAGAGAGTTTATAGGTGGCGAGCTTCGCGACCTCCGTAAGGTCACACTTCCTGTTGCTGCGGCCGTCTTCGGCATGCTTGTTCCCGCATTGATCTATCTACTTTTCAATCTTGGAACGCCCTTTTCTCATGGCTGGGGAATACCCATGGCCACTGACATCGCCTTTGCTTTGGCCGTATTATATATGGTAGGCGACCGCATTCCAGTGTCAGCAAAAGTGTTTCTGACCACACTTGCCATTGTCGACGACCTTGGTTCAGTGGTTGTGATAGCCCTTTTCTATACCTCAAACATCTCGTTTTCGAGTCTTGCTTTGGGCATCCTGTTCCTCGGAATCATGTTTGCCGGCAACCGATTGGGCATCAAAAACGTGTGGTTTTACGGGCTTATCGGCATCGGAGGTGTATGGCTTTCCTTCCTCACTTCAGGTATACATGCCACCATTTCTGCCGTACTTGCTGCCATGGTTATACCTGCAGACTCGCGCATTTCTGAGGCAACATTCATCGCGAGAATACACAAACTGACGCGTCAGTTCGAGCAAGCCGAACCCAATGATGTGCGCACTTTAGAGCCCGAACAATTGGATATCCTGACGCGAGTAAAGGCAGATTCCATGCAGGCAACGCCTCCTTTACAGCGTTTGGAGCATGCACTTCATCCGTTTGTTTCGTTTGTTGTCATGCCTATTTTCGCCCTTTCGAATGCAGGAGTGTCGTTTGTCGACATGGATTTCAGTACGCTGAGTGCCAATCATGTGGCGCTCGGTGTCATGGCAGGTCTGCTGCTTGGCAAGCCCATTGGCATTGCTTTTGCCGTTTGGCTCATGGAAAAACTGGGGCTTGGACGCCGTTCTCACTCCATGACATGGCGCATCATCATCGGCTTGGGCTTTCTTGCTTCCATTGGATTTACCATGTCAATGTTTGTCACTATGCTTGCTTTTAACTCGTCGGAGAGCGTTATTCAGTCGAAAGTTGGTATCTTTGCAGCATCTATCATAGGCGGTATTGCCGGCTATATGCTATTGAAAAAGCGCCCGAAATCATAAAAAAATCAATCTATAACCAATATGAAAAGAACATCACTCCTCGTCACTGCGCTGGCATTGCCATTTGCCTTGGCAGCCCAGAACAGCTACAACAGTGCGCAGGAAGCAGCAAAGGCCGTGACCGTTAAAGTGGACACATCGCGCGAACCCATTCAGAAAGGCAAGTATAAACCCACTTGGGAGTCGCTCTCCGACTATGAATGCCCCACTTGGTTCCGTGATGCCAAGTTCGGTATCTGGGCACATTGGGGGCCACAATGCCAGCCCGAATACGGTGATTGGTTTGCACGCAGAATGTATGAACAAAGCTCTGATGCCTACACCTTTAGCAAAGAGGCACGCAATCCACAAAAGGATTTCGGCTTTAAAGACTGGATTCACGAGTGGAAAGCCGAGAACTGGAACCCCGAAAAGCTTGTAAAACTCTATCAGGAATGCGGTGCAAAGTATTTCTTTGCACTCGCCAACCACCACGATAACTTTGATCTTTGGGACAGTAAGTACCAGCCTTGGAACGCAACAAGCATCGGCCCGAAGAAAAATCTCATAGCAGGTTGGGCCACCGCCTGCAGGAAATTGGGACTTCCTTTGGGGCTGAGTGTGCACGCAGCACACGCTTGGACCTGGTATGAAACAAGCAGGGGAGCAGACAAGACGGGCACTTTCAAAGGACAACCTTACGACGGCAGGCTGACCAAAGCCGACGGAAAGGGCACTTGGTGGGACGGACTTGACCCGCAAGACCTCTATGAACAGCGCCACGAACTCAGCAAAAACAGTGGCGAATGGGATTGGGATCCGGCGCAAGTGACCGTTCCCGATCAGGCTTATTGCAACAGGTTCTACAACCGAACCATGGATTTGATTAACAAATATGCCCCCTCTGTGGTTTATTTTGACGACACTGTGCTGCCCCTCTACCCTTTCTCTGATGCGGGATTACAACTCACTGCCCACCTCTACAACAAGAGTATGGCCGAAAACAACGGTCGAAACAAAATGGTTGTAACGGGAAAAGTGCTGAAAGACTGGCATAAGAAAGCTATCGTTTGGGATGTGGAACGCGGCGCACCCGATAGAATTCAGCCCCTGCCTTGGCAGACCTGCACTTGCATCGGGTCATGGCATTACGACAAACGGCGCTTTTATGACGGCACTTATAAAACTGCAAAAGAGGTTATCCAGACGCTCGTTGATGTAGTAAGCAAGAATGGAAACCTGCTGTTGAGCATTCCTGTAAGGGCCGACGGCACGATAGATTCGCTTGAATATCAAGTCGTTCGGGAAATCGGTGCATGGCTGAATGTGAACGGAGAAAGCATCTATGGCACGCGTCCTTGGTATCAGTTTGGTGAAGGGCCGTCTGCAGAAGCAGTCAATCCGATAGAGGAACAGGGCTTCAATGAGGGCAAAGTGAAATATACTTCGGCAGACATCCGCTATGTCACTAAAGGCAAAACCATCTATGCAACGACGTTAGATGTACCGCAGGCAGGTGCTACCGTAAAACTGAAAGCCCTGCTAAAGACACACAGCGTCACGCTTTTGGGTTATGGGAAATTGGCTTTCAAGTCGTCAAAACAAGGGCTTTCTATCACCCTTCCCCATGCTTTGCCCAACACAATTGCATTGGTCATGAAGATTGAATGAGTGTAATGGCGATGTAAAATAATGTATCAAACGCTTCATTTTCTCCTTTTTTTCGTAATTTTGTACCGTTTTTAAGCTCATAAAGGAGATGAAGATATATTCCAAAATGGTGGCAGTGGCCGCACTTTGTGCCACTTTCACCTCATGTTTCAAAGACGAAGCACCGAATGCGGAGTGCGATATTGAAGAGGCTTTTATCAGTGTAAGCAATGCAAAAGAGGTGTTCAACAACCTTTCAGACACGCTTCTGCAGGTGTCATCAACAACGACTGACCTCATTTTTCAAATCAAACGAAAGGCCACTGTCACGAACTTTGCGCCACAGTTCAAGCTCACTGAGGGGGCAACAATCAGTCCGACAAACGGCTCGGAGCATGATTTCAGCAAGGGGCCTGTCGTTTATACCGTCACTTCTCAAGACGGGAACTACAGCCGTGTCTATCGCGTCAGCTTTAAAAAAGCTTCAGTCATGGTGGGCGATACCGTCAAGTTTGACTTCGAACACTATGTGAAAGCCAACCTCACCGGCCTCGCCGACTTCTACAAATGGCAGGAAAAAGACGGTGAGGGCATGCAGGATGTGTGGGGATCGGGCAATGCCGGTTTCTCATTGTCGGCCTGGGATCAACCTGCCGAAGCCGATCCAGCCATACCGATTGACGGATTTGACGGCAAAGCTGTACAGCTGACAACACGCAGTACGGGCAGCTTAGGCAAGTTGGTAAAGATGCCTATTGCCGCAGGTAACCTTTTCTATGGTACTTTCGACTTGAGAAATGCACTCGCAGATGCCTTGAAAGCCACGCAATTCGGGCATCCGTTCAACCGCAAGCCCCTTACGGTTACGGGGTATTACAAGTACACCCCTGCAAAAACTGTGACCGATCGAGCTTCTAAAGTACTTGAAGATGTCAAAGACAGTGCCGCCATTTATGCCGTATTCTATCGCAACCATGACGACAGCGGCCAGAAAGTTGTGCTTGATGGAAGCAACATCAAGACCAGCAATCTTATCGTTGCAATGGCCGACATGGACTATGTGGAGCCAAAAGAAGACTGGACAGAATTCGAAATCAAATTCAAATACCTGACTGATATCGATCTCGACGTGCTTGAACAGAACGGCTACAGCTTGGCGCTTGTGTTCTCTTCGAGCAAGCAAGGCGACCGCTTTATCGGTGCCATCGGCTCGACATTGTGTATTGACAAAGTAAGAATTATCTGTGAAAAGGAAAAGAAATAGCGTATGAAAAAAGTCATGATAGCCTTTGCCGCAATGCTCATCAGCCTTTCGGCAAATGCACAAAACATTCTCGGGGACAGCATCTCGCTGACTGCAAGAGTAGGATATTCACTCGGAGGAACGGCACCTGTGGGGCTTCCCCGCACTATCCGACACATGAACAGCTATACCCTGATGCCGAATTTTCAGTTTGGAATTGATGCCGAACGCCGTATTTCGCCGCTCATGGGCGTCATGTTGGGACTTCGTTTGGAGAATAAAGGCATGCAGGTTGACGCTCGTGTGAAGAACTATCACATGGCCATTGAGCAGGGAACGCAGCATCTTGAAGGCCAATTTACGGGCGATGTGAAGACGAAAGTAAACGAATGGATGTTCACGGTGCCTGTAATGGCAGCCTTTCATGTAGGCGATGATGTGCGACTGAAAGCCGGAATGTATGCTTCTTACGTGCTCTCGCGCCAGTTTGAAGGCTATGCTCACGGTGGATATCTACGCGTGGGAGGGCCTACCGGGGCCAAAATCAACATCGGAGAAGAGCCTGGTCAACGTGGAGATTACGACTTCAGCAACCACATGCGCCGTCTACAAGTGGGGCTTACCGTGGGTTGTGACTGGACTTTCTGCGAAAAATGGGGCGGTTATCTCGACTTGAACTGGGGCTTGAACGGCATCCACCACAGCAGTTTCAAGACCATAGAGCAAACCCTCTATCCTATATTTGCGACGGTTGGCGCAACATATAATCTGTAAGGAAAACCGTCTTTCAGAGGACAGGCAGCCCATATCATCCTGCCGGCGACATTAAATTGTACAGGATTTCCAGGAAAAAGAAGTCCTCTCATGAAAGAGTGTAAGCCCTATTTTCCTTTTCTTTGCATTTGAAAACAATAAAGAAATGGACATATAGAACTTACACTCTTGTATTGGAACACACTGCAATATTCTGCTTGATGTGCTTACACTTTATTCAGGCACATAGATAATTTCACCGTTCTCAAGTTCATAAGCTATTCCTACTTTCCTTCCTTTGGCACCATTACTATTGTCTTGATTGTGCGAAGGCGTATAACGTTCGATCTTTTGTCCTTTCTTACTGACAATCTCCATGTTTTCCTTACCTGGGTTCTTCACCATTGTGAAGTCTTCAGTACTAAACATTTCGGTCATATTATAGCGTGTGACAAGTGCCACCATCAGTGCTACAGCGAAGACCATGGCAATGTCAAAGAGATTTCCAACCACGCTCATCGGGTCGAAATCACTATCTTGGGAGAGTAGTCTATGCCGTCTCATACGCTGGATTTTCAGAAGTTAATAACTCTGCGAGAAACTCAAGTTGAGTGAGTTCCTGCATATGCCACCGTTTCTTTACCTGTAATGTCACGACACCCACTGCGCCTGAAAAGAGTCCGACAACGGTCGTAGCAAATGCTACCTGCATGTTATAAGCCATGGAAGCAATATCTCCTGTAGACAGTCCTACTAAGGCCGGCCCCATCGGTATAAGCGTACCCATGAGTCCTAACACTGGGCCTAACTTGGATAAAGTCTTTGAAATACCCATCTCTTTGTCAGCAGCGATTTCGTATTGCGACAGCAAACGGTTGATTTGGGCATGACTTCCTTGAGCGTTGAGCATACGATATATGTATGATAACAAGAGTGAAGAAGTCTGAACCGGTAAGCGCGTACTGAGCGAACTTACATTATCAACCGTGAGATTTTCCATTTCTGCAATAACAGTACCATGCAGTTTCCTCATGTTCATATACTGTCCAAAGAATGTACCGAGCAGTAGGAGTGCCCTGCCAAAAAGCACAAGAAGTAGGATAATGACAGGAACGAGTAAGCCTGTTGAAATCCAAAACAAGAAATCTGATATATAAGTCATTTGTTATATCCTTTTTTATTAAACATTTTTTCTTGCCATCTGTTCCACATAAAACCGATGACACCTCCTATGAACAGCAAGACGACAAAACCTATAAGCGAGGCTGTGTCGACAGTGTTGACAGGAGCATTTTGAGTCTCTCCATTGACTGTTGCCACTATACCGACAAGAGCGACAAGAACATTGGAGAGGAAAAGTATTTCTAAACGCAAGTCGGACTCGGGCAAAATGGCGCGCAATGCCATTCTGCCAAGCGGTACGGCAAAGAGAATTGCCACACCCAATGAAGTGGAAACAAGCGTGAAAGAAACTCCGGGAGTCAGGAAAATGAGTTGTACAAGCAATGCGAAAACAACGGGAAAAATGATGAATCCCGGATAAAACAAGAGTCCCTTTGCTATGATACGACTTCGAAGTGTATTGCCTCGACTGCCTGCACTACGGACAGTGAAAATACAGAACGTAAGCTGTACCACCACATCTATGCTTAATATGGCAGCAATATTACGCATGAGGGCTGTATCGTGCAACCAGTCGATGATTTGCGTTTTGGACTGTTCTATAGCTACCTGCCACATCAAGGCTGCGAAAATACCAAGTACAAGAGTAGTAATGGCAAGAACATTGCGGGTGACAAAGGTTTGCTTCAACAGGAAATTGAAGCAAACCAATATCATCAATATGAGAACTACTGTTGTCATCTCGTGCAAATATTATTTCATGTTACGCAACTTGCGATTACGACGCACTATCCATATGAGTGTGACAATAATGGCAAATGCTGCTGCAACAACAAACAAGTTGCTTAATATATGCTTCTCAGTAGTAGTATCGGAAAGTGTCTCTTTCTGCATTTTAATACCCTTTTTGTCGCCAAGGCCACTTTCACGTATCTTCTCTATATGCTTTGCATAGCTTTCATTTGCCTGTTTATCTGCGTTATTGTCAACAATAAACTGTCTTAGCTTCGCATTGTCGCAAACAAATCCTGAACAAGAAGGTTTGTATTTATTCACAAGTTCCACGTGTCGTTTTGCCAAAGCTTCCACTTGCTGATGTGAAGCTTTCCACATGCCCTTTCGAGCACTTTCAAGCATAACGGCAGTAATTTCTTCAATGGCAGCAGGATTCTTTTCTTCGAAGAACTTATTGATACCAAGGTTGAACTTATCTTTGATATATACATTATAGATTTCATTCCATAATTCATTGTCAATAGCAGCAGGTTTCATCACTTCCCAGCCAAAAGTGTTTTGTACGATAGCTGCAAATCCATCGGCAGAACTGGCTCCACCTTTCATATGTTCTTTAATATAAGTAGGATTGAAGATAGTCGTACGACTTTCTATGCCTATGGCTTCTTTCACTTCTTGCATTTTCATGTTTTGTCTGTTGCGATAGTCGCTCAAATAAGCATCGGGGTCCTTGCCCGTTACCTTGCGCACAGCAAGATTAAGTCCACCCATGAACTCATAAACATGATCAAGACTTAATGCACCCCAGGTATTGCTCTGGCGTGGTTGTACGACAACATCTGTCCGTGTAAGGGCAGCTTCAAAGGCATATTCTTTGAATTGTTCCCAATGCTTTGTGTCGCCATAGAAAGCTCCCATATTATTTAAATACGTATCAGCAATTTCTGATCGCTTCTCCCATCGGTCACTGCTCATAACCATTGCCTGTATACCTGTGCCATAGTTTCCATTCATTCCACCGAACACACGCCTTGAAGCAAGTTCTCTTGCCTCTTTAGGCGATACGCCCTTATCAGTCAAGACACGTTCGGTTTCCTTTACACCTTCGCTCACTTGATTTTCAAACTTATCATCTTTAGCAGCTGCAGCCATTTCAACGGCACGATTGATGAGAAATAAGCGTGAGGCAGCAAGGTCACGTAACTGTCCTGAGGTCTGCACAACAACATCAATTCTGGGACGCCCAAGCTCAGCAGAAGGGATAAGCTTAAGGTCGCTCACACGCCCAAAACCATCTCTAATAGGCTCCACACCAAGCATATATAGCACTTGAGCAATGGTTGCTCCCTCTGTTTCGATGAACTCACCACTCCACAGCGTGTAACTAACTTTACGCGGAATGCTGTCATGGTGGCGGCGTTTATAAATTTCTATGGTATTCTCTGCCAAGTCTTTCCCTTTTTCCCAAGCTGACTCGCTGGGGGTAGCTTCTGCATTGATACCATATAAATTACGTCCAGTAGGGAGAGTGTTGGGATTAGCAATGGGATCACCACCGGGCGAAGGAGCAGTATATCCACCATTCATAGCGTTAATTAAACTATTCAGTTCCATCTGAGGACTGCTCAACAGGTTCTTCTTATACAGTGAAACATTACGGATAGTGCGTTCTAATTCAACAACTGCAAAAGCAAAATCTTTATCACGTTTGTTGTATGAAGGCTTCTGAGGCATTCCTCCCTTTATCATCTTTGGCATTCTGCCCATATTCTTGGAGTTCCCGTCTTTCGCATTTGACATTCTGTCTTTCATGCCAGGCCTTTTCCCCATAGACTTAGACATATTGCCTTTCACCATGTCAGGCATACTCTTCATTGAAGACTTACCTTTTGACATTCCCCCCATCATCATAGCCATCATATCTTTAGGCGCTGTAATTTCCTTATGGACAAGACGCGCTTTAGATAACTGTTGAGGAGTAATATGTGCAGTAGCGCACACTATGCCATCTGTTGCATAAGCAGGGTTGGTAAGCAACTTGCCTACTAATGCCTTTGCGGGTGTAAGATAGCGTTGTGTAAAGCGTACATTATGTTTAGCTATCGTGTTATCTGCACGCCCTAAAGCTTTGTCTATAGCATAAAGCGAATAGGCTATAGGATCAGTAGACATCGCATAGACACTACTTGTAATACGAGCAGGTTCATAGGGCACTCCCAGTGTATAAAGTTTACCATTGATTTTAGTTGTAGCTATTTCTTCTGCAAAATTATCTATTCTGAGAATATCGTTCTCCGAATATGGTTTCCCAGGGATACTATCAAGTTCCAGTTCACGGTGAATGCCTAATTGAATAGTTAGTGCCTTAACAGCCAGTGAAGCTTTGGCTACATCTTGTCGATGGTGGGCGAGTTTATCGTTATATATCTTAATCTTCTCTGCTAATTCACGGTAGGTTCCTCTAAGACTACTTTCCATGAAAGGCGCAGTAAGATATGACTGAAGTCCCGCATACGAACGCCGCTTGGCTATCAAGCCCTCCCCTACATTACCAATAGTATATAGATAGAAATGAGGTGTAGCTCCCACAAGTCTATCCGGCCAGTCTAAACTACTTAATGCCACTTGTTTCTTAGGAGTGAATTCCAAACTTCCGTGTGTTCCGAAATGAATAAGTATGTCTGCCTTAAATCCAAACTGTGTCCATAGATAAGAGGCTATATAAGTGTGGGGAGGTGCTGCATCAGTGCCATGTGCTATTTTGAAAGAGTTATCCCCTTTACCAGCAGCATTCTGTGGCAACAAAACTACATTTCCAAACTTAAGTCGGGCTATACCGAGTTTACCATCAGGTGTATTCATATATGCGCCAGGAAATTCACCGAAAGCTTTGACTACCTCTGCATATTTCTTTGGTTGCAATGTTGCTTTTACCCAACTTTCATATTGCTGGCGCGTAATCAGTTCCGGCCGTTCTCTTTTCATAAACGTATCAAAAGCTCCCTTGGCATATAGTCCAAAAACTGCACCTTGCTTCTGGATCATCCCTTCAAGCTTCTCTGATGAACTGGGAAGGCCCGATACATCATAGCCTTCATTTTTTAATTTGACTAAAAGATTATAAAGTGAAGGACCGACTTCCATCCCGCCTGCCATCATCGCATTTTGTCCAGGGCCTTTGTAATAATAAATAGCTACACGCTTATCTTTATTCTGCTTTTTGCCAAGGCTGATATAATTATTAACGGTCTTGACAAACTGATCAAGCCTCTCTGGGATTGTTGCAACATAATTTAGACCATCTTTACCAAGAAAATGACCGAACAATACGAATGGACGTAGTGCACCATCTATTTCCGGCATCACTACACTTTGAGAGAGGAAACCACCATTCATACCCATTTTATCATCTTCCCAAGACTTTACAGTTCTATTTATGTTAAGTGGAGAGAAAAGAAGAATATTTCTGTTCTTTAGAAACTCCACTACGTCATCACCCATACGTCCGTGTGCCATATTGATAACTGCAGCCACATGAATACTATCTACATGATGTTCTCCAATAAACTCCCTGATAGAATTAACAGGATAGACAATATTTCCTGTAGCCTCTAAACGAGCTATCAGCTCTCTCGGTTCTCCCATTGAACCCGTAATCAATATCGCAGGAGCCTGAGATTTCCATAGACCATTACGTTTCAAGAAAGCATGGTATTCGCTAACGTTATTAAATTGAATATCTTCCGCATCACTATGCTTTGGATCTGCATGATAGAGCAATCCGTAAATCTTCTCTATCAATGGCTGGGGTTCCGGTGCCGAAATTAGTTTCCTATCTATGTATTTACGAATATAATTAAGCATACTTCGATAGTTCTTATAGCCGCCATTGCTGATATAACGCTTTAGTGTGTCGGCGGTAACTGAATCCATAGAAGTGAAATCATTATCAGGGTTTGTGATCATTGTACACACAATTGGCACCCCCTTCTTACGAGCTTTTTCTATTTCTTCACGCTGCTCCATAGTAAGTCGAAGTCCCATGGCTTCAATACAAACAGCATCATAGTGACCTAACTCTGACAATTCTTCCGTACTTACATCCTTAATTTTGATAAAGGAGTTATCATTGGCTTTAGCTATCCTGCTAAGCGTAATGGTTTGATAGTTGACAAAAGCTATGCGCGTAACACTGAACCATGTGTGCCAGACTATACCACCCGCAACCAACAATATCAGTGCTGCAATTGCGAGAAATATCTTTTTTCTCATTTTCATCGATTATTAAAGTTTAAACATATCGGCAATATTGATGCTCACCGTAGCAACAAATGTACGACCGTTTTCAGGCAGCTGAACAGCAGAATCCACCGCCTTATCCCTATAGTTGAAGATATTATCTACCATCAACCCTATTGCAATTCCTCTCGGGAGCTCCGACCGTAAGTTCAGTGAACACAAAGTACGCGGATCGTATTTCGTTTTGGTATAGGTCTTGTCACTGCTACTATAAGCGTATCGAGTTATACTTGACACCCATGATGTATTGAAAGCTACACTTTCAGTAGTTTTGCCAAAACGATGCTTATAGACAGAACTCAATCGTGCACTATGCGGACGCACCCATGACATGTTATAACCATCACGCTCATCATAGTCATATACATAAGAATATCCTCCTGAGAAACGCAGTCCAAAAGGAAGTTTATAATTGGCTGTAACCTCCACACCAGTAGTCTTAACATTCAAGGCATTTACATATTTCATGTTCCACGACTTTCCCGGAGAAATATATTCATACGAAATTTTGTTCTTATATCTATTGTGATAGGTAGAGACGGATAGATTTAACCCCTTATAATCATATTCTACCGAAGCAGAAATCTGAGTTCCCTCTTCCGGTTTCAAATCCTTATTACCATACATCATAATCCCCATTCCCCCCATATTAAATTCCTGATAGAGTTCTTTCAAATTTGGTATGCGGTAACCTTGAGAGTAGCCGGCACGCAGTGTGATTGTTTTCAACGGACGATATAATACTGACACCTTAGGAGTAAAATGTAGCCTATAACTTCCACCCTTATCTCCGCGCACTCCAACGACAACATTCATTTTATCTGTAAGCTGCCAATCATCTTGTAAACAGAATGAATACTGGTTCATGTGTACCGTAGCTGTATCTTTCATGAAATGATGCTTCATGTCCTCACGTAACAGATCTACGCCACCACTCAGAGTGTGTTTGCCAAACATACCTGTGTAATACAAGCGAATAGTACTGTTAACATTTCCATATACACGTTCATCATCGTCCACATATACATTATCCTTGATATAGTTATCACGGATATACGATAAATCAAGATTCTGATTGTCAGCAAACTGCCATTTAAGCTTTCCGCTCAAAATAAGATCCCTATATCGCTGATAATACCTTGCATTATCATACTTGTCACGTTTATTAGTATAATAAGAAATTCTGGCTGATCCAGTAAAGCGATCACTGAAATTATAGGATAACTTCTGAGAAACATCCATAATAGAATAGCCGTAAATATTGAATGCAACGGGTTCTGTCTTACTCTTGGTCACACTACCGTCAGGGTTGATGATTTCTTTCTGCTTACCTTGCTCATCTTTCACAAGATAGGAGTCGCGTTTTCTCCATCCAAAAGATGTAAGCGATGAAAACCTATGAAGGTTTACTCCAGCTGAAGCCGAATAAGACTGCCCTTTCTTACCTGCATAGCGTGTATGCATACTGGCAGTAAACGGACGAACACTTTTCTTTGTGATAATATTAATCACACCACCAATAGCCCTACTGTCATACAAAGTGGAAGCTGCACCTCGCACCACTTCTATACGCTCAATATCATTGATATTAAACCGACTGTAATCAATATTACTATCGCCACTCTCTCCACTGATGCGCTCTCCATCAAGTAAAAAAAGTACAGCCTTTGCATCCATACCTTGATAAGTAATTTCAGGTACCTGACTCATCGTATTATAATAGAATTGGATACCAGGTAAAGTGTATTCCAACAATGTAGTGAAATCTACAGGATTGACCGTTTCTATCTCTTCACGTGAAATAACACGTGTAATAACCGGCACGTCTTTCAATTGGCGTTCATAACGTGATCCTGTAACAACTAATTCATTGAGTGCAGTTTCCGAAGGCTGGAGTCTTATTTTCAACGGTGGATGTCCCGATGCTGGAACCGTAATTAATCGAGGAGTATAGCCTAAGTAACTCACTCGCAACTTATACACCTTATCTTTCTGGACATTCAAGCTAAATTCGCCTTTTGAATTGCTGCCGCAATTGATATTCGTTCCTTCTACCACAATAGATGCTCCTGCTAAAGGTTCTCCATTAGCTGTCATGACAACACCCTTGATAATATAATTAGGAGGATTAGCAGGGACATTAGCATTAACGGTGACTAAAGCCACCGTTAACAATAAGACCAATATAAATGAAAATCGTTTCATTATATATAGTATTTAATTAGAGAAACTATTTATTTTTTCACGAACTTATACTCAAAGTCTACCAACTTCTTTTTACCTTTCTTATCTGCATAATCCTTGAACTTAATTAAAGCATAGCTTCCATCTTTGAAGCGCACTGAGAACACTTTGTCGCTCATCGTGTACTTTGGAGGCATACCCTTGCTGCTAATCCACTTATTCAATTCAAGATTGGAAAATCCTTTAGAATAGCCCATCACACCATTCTGCATACCAGACATGTCTACAGGAATGAAAAGTTGTTTATTGGCTACATAATTTCCCTTAGGCATTTCTGTCAGTTTAGAAAGTTCAGTTTCATTGGTCATAAGTGCCTCCCCATTGTTAATAAGAGCATCATACACATGGAAAGCCAAGTGCCATGTCTTAGGTGCATTGGGTTTCCCTGCAGGAATAGTCTTGGTTACCTTATAGTCTAATGTACCGTCCGGCTTCTTCTTATATTTCCCATTTTCTATGATGAACTCATGATATTCCCATTCATTCACATCTTTTGCAGTGACTGTATCACCAGTTTCTAAATTCACATAAAGCCAAGAGTCACGAGGAGACGCATTGAGCGTGAGACGTTTTGAGTTGACATTTTGAGGATTTACAGGTGTATTGTCATCCTTACTGCATGACGAAAAAGTTAATACTGCGAGGCATCCAAATGCGATAATTGATTTTAGTTTCATAAATATATAAATTTAAAATTAATGGTATTTTATTCGGGAACAAAGATAATACTACCCCTATAACTAAACAATACCTTAAAATTAGTATTTTCATGTTAATAAAAGGCTATGCATAATATATTCATCTAAATAAGAGAATAGGTTTTTGCAAACACAATAATTTAGGATATCTAAACCTACTATTTAATTTTCCCGTAATTAAAATGATCGCCTATCTACAAAAACAAGAAAATAAATAAACAGAGAAGGTGGTCTATCCTCTTGCATATTTCCTCAAGATTCACTATATTTGCAATTGTAATGAAAGACTTTGCAGCCATTGATTTCGAGACAGCCAACAATGAACGGACCAGCGTTTGCTCCGTAGGATTGGTGGTTATACGCAACGGGAAGATAGCCGATCGCTTCTATTCGCTTATTCATCCCGAGCCCGATTACTATACTTACTGGAACACTCACGTGCATGGATTGACACAAGCAGACACCAACCATGCGCCAATCTTCCCCGAAGTGTGGCGCAAAGTGGAGTCACTCATCGTTAATTTGCCCCTCGTTGCCCATAACAAAGCCTTTGATGAGAGTTGTTTGAAAGCCGTTTTCCGCTGCTATCAAATGGACTATCCCGACTATTCCTTCTATTGCACGCTCGCCCAGTCACGTCGAGTCTGGCCACAAGGCCACCACAATCTCGACATCATTGCAGCCCGCTGTGGCTATGATCTGACCAATCATCACCACGCACTTGCCGATGCCGAAGCCTGCGCAGCTATTGCATTGCAGATATTATAAGCGGTTTTCTTGCAATTTCGGAAGTTTCTCTGTATCTTTGTCTATCTAATATAAGGTAACAATGACCTTCGACCAACTTGATTTTGCAAATGAAATATGCCCGCATTATCAAGGGAATAGCCGAACAGTTGGGTATTTCTTTGGAGGAAGCAATGGACAAATTCTATCACTCTGTGACTTTTCAAATGATTCAGAATGGCGTTGCCGACCTGCATTGCCGTAGCGACCAATACCTCATAGACGAGTTTTTAATTGAATATAACGAATGATATTGCATTCCGATGACAACTTTCAGACAAGCCAACCTACTGGATTTTGATGCGTGCTGGGCGGTGATTGACGCTGCAAGGTGGAAGATGCTGGCCGATGGAAGGCATCAATGGACAGCGGAATATCCCTCGCGCGAACAGATAACCAACGACATTCAGCAGGGCCATGCCTATGTGCTCGCCGATGGAAACGACGTGAAAGCGTATGCCGTTGTGATAGCGAATGGCGAACCGGCTTACGCCCAACGCTCGGCAAAATGGCTTACAGAGGGTGATTATATGGTGGTGCATCGTGTGGCAGTAGCCATGAATGAGCGTGGGAAAGGCTATGCGCGGCAACTCTTTCAGAACGTAGAAAGGTTATGTCGGGAGCAGAATATCCACAGCATCAAAGTCGATACGAACCACGATAACCGCGAGATGCGCACACTGCTCCATCGACTTGGTTTCACAGCATGTGGCGAAATAGACTATGGAGCACATGGAATGCGACTGGCTTTTGAGCGTTGTTTTTTGCACAAAAGCATATTCTGAGAAACCGAAAAGAACAATATTTTAAAATATAATAAGGTAAAGAGATGATTAAGATGTATGTGATGAAGTCCTGTCCTTACTGTGCTCACGTGATGAAACAGGTGGAAGGCAACCCAAATTTTAAGGTGATTGATATTGGTAACGATGTGCATGATATGAAAGAATTCCTCAATCTGCGCGACAACAATCCTGCCTTTGCTGAGGAAAAAGCCACGGGCGACGTCTGCATTCCATGCTATATGCGCGAAGACGGCAGCGTAACGCTGATGTCAAGTGAGGTGGGATTGGAAC
This sequence comes from Segatella oris, assembly GCF_900637655.1. Classification (NCBI taxonomy): domain Bacteria; kingdom Pseudomonadati; phylum Bacteroidota; class Bacteroidia; order Bacteroidales; family Prevotellaceae; genus Segatella; species Segatella oris. Next base: position 765,422 of record NZ_LR134384.1, on the reverse strand, counting down.
CTTTAGAATGAGGAATGAAAAGAGTGGAAAATAAAATTAAGGTGTCGAATCTTAAATATTGCATGACAACTCTTGCCCTTTCATTATTATGAATTACGAATTATGAATTGTGAATTAATTGTACTTGACCTCGACGGAACACTTACTAACAGCGAAAAACAAATCACTCCACGCACGAAGAGAGCCTTAATGGAGGCTCAAAAACAGGGAGTGAGATTGGTATTGGCGTCGGGAAGACCCACGTTTGGCATCATGCCATTGGTCAACGAACTTGAACTTGCTCGCTACGGAGGGTTTATCTTAGCGTTCAACGGTGGCAAAATCATCGACTGCAAGACGGGAAAAACGCTGTTTGAACAGACACTCGACCCTGCACTTGTGCCCATTCTCTACCGCGAAGCCATGCAAGCAGGCATGCAAATCCTTACTTATCAAGGTGAAGGTATAGCCGCTACGAAGGCTGACGACCCTTATGTTCAAGAGGAAGCTCACATCAATAAGATGCCTCTGATGCAATATGATGACTTTCTTCATCAAGTGGAATATCCTATAAACAAATGCCTTATTGTGGGCAATCCTGTTCCACTCCATACCCTCGAACAGCGCCTCTTGTCACAGCTTGAGGGGCAAATGAACATTTATCGCTCGGCAGACTACTTCTTGGAATGTGTTCCCTTGGGAATCGACAAGGCAAAATCACTCGCCAAACTCATCGACACTTTGGGCATTCATCGCAAAGAGATTATCGCCTGTGGTGACGGATATAACGACGAAAGTATGATTAAATTTGCGGGCTTGGGCGTAGCCATGGCCAACGCACCTCACGACATTCAGCAGATAGCTGATGTCGTTACGCTCTCCAACGACAATGATGGTGTGGGGAAAGTTGTGGAGGATTATGTGTTATAAAACCCACCCCAACCCTCTAAAAACCCACCCCAACCCTCCCGAAGGGAGGGAGAGTGAACTTGCGGGTATATTTAGAAGATGCAGTATATAATGGTATATTGAACTCGTTTTTATAGAAAATATACCAAAACCATTAGCTTATAGATGCTTGTTTCATGCTTTTACAGCGTTCTTGCAAGCTCATTTTTTCTCCCTTTGGGAGAGTTGAAGCTTTATAAACTTCATGCATTGCTATCGCGTCCACACCCTTTCTCCCTCCCTTTGGGAGAGTTGAAGTTTTATAAACTTCATTCACAGCTATCTCGTCCTCACTCTTTCTCCCTCCCTTCGGGAGGGTCGGGGTGGGTCACTCTTAGTCTATCTCTGATGCTTTCCACAAAGCGTGAGAGTGCAACGGGCTTGCGCTGACCATGAAAGTCAATGCGGAAACAGCTCTGCATCACCATTAACCGCTTCTTGCTTCGCGTCATGGCAACATAGAATTTGCGGGCATCTTCGGCCACTTGTGCCGGATTTTGCTGGCTGTAATAATTGGGATAACGACCTTCTATCACGTCGAACACAATCACGTTATCAAATTCAAGACCCTTTGCTTTGTGCACCGTGGTGACGAAAATCTTGTCGTCTATCGTTGTGCTTCCACAGAGATCGGCCTCTTTCAAGGTGTTCATTTCAAGAATATGTCTTCCTATCTGCATCACAAGGGCCGTAGATTCATCCTCCCGAAGCAGGTCGGAAGCCACATAACGGAAGATATAATCCACCGTTGGCAAAGGCTGAATGAGGTTTTCTTCGACCCAAGTCGCATAGAGATGACGCATTTCTTCAACCAGCACTCCAGGCTTTTCATCCTCTTTCCACAACCGTTCCACCGTGTGACGATAGTGAGGAAGATAGTTGTTTCGCAGCGTCATGACACGCTCCTGCACGCGTTTATGCTCGATAAATGCCTGCTGTTCGCCCACAATCTCCTTTGCCTTGTCATAACAAAAGGCCACCAATGACTGCGTTGCATTGACATCTGCATCGGCCAAATGGCTGTTTTCGCCCTCCAAATGCAACACTTCAAGCAGATATTTCAATTTATATTGCCGCAATCCAGGACGCAAAAGGCGTATCAGATGCAGACTGTCGAAATAGTCGTTCAATTCATTCGGCAATGCCGTTTCGGGCATCTCACGCCGCAAGTTGTTGGCAAGAATGTGAATGTCATAGTCGGCATTGTGCCCCAAGAGCACTGTTCCTCGGGCATAATCCACAAAGCGTTGCAAGGCTTCTCGGCGTGGAAGAAGCGTTTGATTTCTGCGTTCTTCGATGATAGGATTAACGATATCGCCAAGCATTTCGGGGATTTCGCGGTCGCTTTCCAAATGGAGTGAGAGCGCCGAACCCGGCACAACAGCTCCGTTTCTGACTTTAACGGCGGCAATCTGCAAGATGTCGTCATGAAACACATCAAGTCCTGTCGTCTCGGTATCAAAGATTGTTATCGTTTCGTTCTCATAACATTGAACGAACTTTCCCACATAAGTCTGACCGTCATCGCGCAGGAAATCCGACGGCAAAAGTGCCCTGTCGCTGCACGCTCTGACAAATCTCCGCGCGGCAGTAGGCGTTCGAAACACCTGCATGCCCTGCAAAACACGTGCCCAGGCAATGAAGTTGTGGGCGTTGTTCATCACGGTTAAATGGGCAAACAACAGCTTTATCTGCGGCGAAGTGAACAGATCTTCGCCCGAAACCTTAAAATGTGACATGCGCAACTGCTTCAAAGCGTCGCTCACTCCATCGGCATCGCGGTTGGAATTCACGATGATTGCCGTCGTATCATTGGGGAAATCGCGCTGCAATCTCACTGCCTGCTGTGCGGCATCAAGGTATTCCGTGTCGATAGTATCCGACTGAAAGAGCTGCAGTTCGTTGCCTATCGTCGTCGGATGATAGCTTGTCGACGGCAGTAGTTCTGCCGAAATGCCCAATTCCTTGGCTGCATAAGTGTTGAAAAGGTCAAGCAGATACTTCGGTGAACGGTGGTTCTGACCGAGCGAATGAATGTGTCCTGCACAGCGGTTACGCAGAAATTCGAGCGTAGAAGACTTCGCTCCCATGAACGAAAAGATGCTTTGTTGCGGGTCACCCAAGTAGACCACGCACCCCTCTTGCCCCTCGTCATTGGCAGTCAAGGCATCAATGAGCGCCAATTGCAATGGATTAAGGTCCTGAACTTCATCCACCTGAATCCACCGATAGCGTGGCAACTGGTCGCGATGCGCATAGGAAAGCAGGAGAATATCCTCGAAATCCATCAGTCGGTTGTCGCTCTTATAGCGCTCATATTGGTGGGCAAGCTGCATTTTCTTCAGCAAAGCATAAATCAGCTGCTGTTCACCGAGGTCGCTGCAAGCATCGCGATAGGTGTCGGCATGCTTGTAAATGTCAATCATCATAGCTGCCGTGAACGGCTCATTCTGCGCTTTACAGATAGCTTTCAGCGCATGAATATCGTCAGAAGAAAGGCAATCGGGATGCAAACGGAGGTCGCGCGGATGCTCATTCTCTATCTGAAACATCAGATGCGACAGCTGCATGGCCCCCATATATTGGCCTTTTCGCCGATAGTTTGCCCCAACCTGCGACTCATCATCCCCCGAAAAATCGCACAATATGCTCAAAACGTCGTCGTCATCAATGATAGATGTAGACGCAGGAACAAACCCCGCATCGAACAAAAAACGCGAACAGAAACGATGAACATTGCCGATAAACAAATCGTCGGCAGGCACTTGAAGTCGAAGCCCCACGCGTTCCTGCATGCCACGAGCGGCCCGATTGGTGAAAGTGAGACAGAGCATGTCGCCGAAATCCACGCCATGAGCATGGGCTTGTGCCACGCGTTCGGCCAATATCTGCGTCTTTCCGCAGCCCGGCGAGGCCAAAACAAGATGATAGCCTGCCTGCAATGCAATCACGGCAGCTTGGAAACTATCCGGAGTAAAGGTGTTGTTCATGCCTGCAAAAATAGTATTTTTAAATAGAAAAGGAAAAAAATGAAAGGGTAAAAAGGAGGGAACGAGTTGGCGTTTTCACATTTTTTAGTTGTAAAAATGTTTGATAGTAGATTTGCATTTGCCTCAAAAATTGATTATCTTTGCCATAGGGAAAGTATCGAGAGTGCTTTCCCTTTTTTCGTACCTTGTAGCAAAAAGCCTCGCAAGATGCGTCAAAATGCGGTGTAATCTGCGTCAAATCATATTGCAAGATGCATCAGATGACCGCATGATCTGACGCAGAATGCAAAACAACATGCAGCATATTGCGAAACAAAATGAAAGAAATGAGCAGGCAATTTGGCTTTTACGGAAAAACAGAACAATGCTTGCCAATTTTCGATGTCAATTATTACGAAAACTTTCAACTATTTTTCTGTGCGGGTTTTACTAATATTTCGCACAGCTTTTTCTGCAAAACGCGGGCATCAAGCACCGACATATCATGGTCCATAATGGCAAAGGCAAGCAGATGACCGTTGGCACCTTGGCAGTAACCGGCCAATGAACTGATGCCGTAAGGATGAGAGAGCGTGCCGGTCTTTGCACGCACCTTGCCATGCAAAACGGGGCTTGACAGCTCGCGACGCAATGTGCCGTCAACGCCGGCTACAGCCAGATTGTCGTACAACATGCGATAGATGGGCTTATGATTGTAGGCATAGCGCAAGACAGTTGTCAGCGTTGTGGGGGCAATCTGATTGTGGGTGCAGAGTCCACAGCCGTCATGTATGACGATAGAAGAGTCGCGAAGGCCAAGTTCCTGACGCACGAAAGCGCGCAAGTAGGCTACTCCTGCCTTGACAGGTGACGCATGTGGGTTGGCTTTATGCCCGATAGTATAGAGCAAAGCAGTTGCCTGCGTGTTGGAACTGTTCTTCATCATGCGCTGAATGACACGGTCAATGGAACGGTAGAAGCGGAAGATGCAATGCGAACCTCGCGGTGTCCGTCCCACCACCACTTGCTTATCGTCGACAGAAATGCCTGCCGTGCGAAGTGCATTCTTCACTTCTTTCGTGATGCGGTCGGCGCCTTTGTAGAACAATCCATATTTAGAGAACGACAAATCCCAGGGATACCAATGCTCTTCGCTTTGCACAGGATCGGATATCACAAGGTCGATGATGAGACGTCCGTCAATCTTTTGAACACCTTTTCGGCGCAAAGCCTTGGCAAACATGACCAAATCGGGGCCGTTAAGTTGGGGGTCAAGGCCTGCCTTGAAACTGATGTCGCCCTTGAAGGTGCCAGCAGAAACAGTGCCTTTCGTATAGAGTGACGTGGCATAAAGATATTTCGTACCGAGCAGATGCAGGCCGGCCACACCGCTTAAAAGCTTCATGCAAGAAGCCGAGGGCTGCACTTTGTTTTCGTTGCAGCCATAAACGGGCTTGTCGGCCGTGAGGTCATAGACGTGGAAACCAAAGGCTCCACGCGGTCGGGGCTTGTCGGCGAAGTCTTCAAGTCGCCCGCGTAAATCGTTATCTATGGGGATGTTGGCCTCACTCTTGACCTTGTCTGCATCGTTGTTATCCTTGTCTTTGCTGCCACAACCGCTCAGAACAGACGTTGAGAACAGAAGGGACAGTGCTATGCTGAATAGAGTTCTGATGTTCATTTCATTGTTTCTGTTGTCATGCAAAGGTAATGAAAAAAGTCAGAATGGGGTCGTTCAGAGTGTGAATAAGCCTAAAAAGCACACGCTTTAATGCCATTGATGAGCACTTGCCGACAGAAACCGCGGAATAATATAATAGGAATTACCTGCTCATTTTCGGGAAAAAAGCACTAACTTTGCAGCGTATTTCACACAAACACAATGGATAATAAAATAGTTTTGAACGACAGTGAAGAAGTCGTAAACCGCAAGTTAGGGCTTCTTTTGGAAACAGGCTGTCTGTTAATGGAGTGCTCAGCCGACACAACACGTATCAAGCGAACGCTTAAAAGAACGATAGTTTACCTCGGACTCCGTGAAGAAAACCTTCATCTTTACATCAACTACGACATCCTGATGGTGAATTATCACGACGACATCCATTCATTTACGAAGTTCCAACACTGCAAACGACACATCATAGACATGGCAGTTATCACCGAGGTCAGCCATCTTTCATGGCACAGCATCGAGGGAAATCTCTCGCTTGATGCCTATGATGCGGCACTCAAGGAAATCGGGAAGAAACGCAACCGCTATACACCGTGGCAGGTGGCCATAGGGAGTGGCTTCGCTTGCGGTGGCTTCTGCATTCAGTTCGGCTGTGACTGGAAGGCCTTTTTCTATGCTTCTATCGCTGCAATCTTAGGCTTCAGACTGAAGATGTACATGGCAAAGAAGGGCACGAATGTATATGCCGGCATCGGTATTGCAGCCTTCGTATCGACCATGTTGGCGTGGCTTTTCACTTTCCTTTCAGTCGGGCCAATTGCTCATTTAGTGCCCGAAATCCTGCATTCTGCAACCCCTTGGCATCCATTTCTGGCCTGTGCACTCTTCATCGTGCCCGGAGTTCCGCTGATTAACTTTGTGAGTGACATGCTCGATGGCCATATTCAGACGGGTATCACACGCGCATTGAACACGCTTTTAATGGTAGGCGCAATGTCGTTCGGCATAGCTTGCGCCATAAAAGTATGTGGAATAGACAACTTTGTGACTACACTTTCGACAATTCCTCACCATAATTACATTGAATTTGCTATTGCCGCAGCTATCTCTGCCATGGGTTTCTCGATGATTTACAACACGCCGAAGCGTCTGCTTCCTGTGATTGCAGTGGGTGGTATTATTGCGGTTTGCTTCAGAAACTTCGTGTTTCTCGGTCCAAGCAATGACAACATAGGGCTTGACCAGGGGCTAATCATCGGCTCGTTGGCAGGTTCAACGCTCGTCAGTCTTATCATTACGCGGGCACAACACTGGTTCCACACGCCACATCAATGTATCTCCATACCGAGCGTTATCCCTATGATTCCAGGCGTTTTAATGTATCGTGCGCTCTTCGCCTTTATCGAAATGAATGGTGTTATCGGTGAGGTGACGACGGCAATGAACTATCTTATCAAGGCTTCACTCGTCATCCTGTGCATCACTTTGGGTGTTGCGTTGCCGCATATCTTTGTTCATCGCCTGCTTGACAGCAAGCGGAAACAGCGCCTGCTCATGGCTGTGTGTGAGCGAAACATCAAGAATATGGGCGTAGAAGAATAATGTCTTGCCATCTGTTTGCAAAGTAATAAAAGGAAAAGGAGACCGATTTTGGCCTCCTTTTTCATTCTACAGTCAATATCTACGCATAGCATTCAATTCTTTTCACGGTAGATATCCATCCTTTGCTTGATGTCAATTTGTCAAAATTTTACGTCATTATGTCATGAAACTATATAGGGCATGCCATTTGTTTAAGGCTTAATAAATAATTAATTGGAGGAATATAAATGACATTTGACAAGTACACTATCAAAGCACAAGAGGCAGTTCAAGCCGCAGTGCAGGCCGCCCAGCAGGGGCATCAGCAAAGTGTTGAGCCTATCCACCTGTTGAGTGGCATCATAAACAAAGGTAAAGACATCACCAATTTCGTGTTCCAGAAGTTGGGTGCCAATGCACAAAGCATCGAAATGGCACTGCAACAAGAGTTGCAACATCTGCCGAAAGTAGATGGCGGTCAGCCTTATTTAAGTAATGACTTGACGCAAGTGCTCAACAATGCAGAGGCCATTTCCCAGCAATGGGGCGATGAATTTGTCTCTATTGAGCCACTCTTGTTATCCCTGATGAAAGGAAACAACACCGCAGGACGCATCATGAAAGATGCCGGCTGCACGGAAGACGGTATGCGAAAAGCTATCGAAGAGTTGCGCCAGGGGCAAAAGGTTCAGTCACAAAGTGGTGATGAAAACTATCAGTCTCTCGACAAATACGCTATCAATCTCGTTGAACGTGCACGGCAAGGAAAGCTTGATCCCGTCATTGGAAGAGATGAAGAGATACGTCGTGTGCTTCAGATCTTGAGCCGAAGAACCAAGAACAACCCTATATTAATAGGTGAACCCGGAACGGGAAAGACCGCGATTGTAGAGGGCTTAGCCGAGCGAATCATGAAAGGAGATGTGCCGGAGAACCTCAAGAACAAGCAGCTTTACTCGCTTGATATGGGGCAACTTGTGGCCGGAGCCAAGTATAAAGGAGAGTTTGAAGAGCGTTTGAAAGGCGTCATCAAGGAAGTAACGAACGCGCAAGGCAACATCATCTTGTTCATCGATGAGATACATACGCTCGTCGGAGCAGGTGGAGGTGAGGGCGCAATGGATGCTGCAAACATCCTTAAACCCGCATTGGCACGCGGTGAACTCCGTGCCATTGGAGCCACTACTTTGAATGAATATCAGAAGTATTTTGAAAAAGACAAGGCCCTTGAACGCCGCTTCCAGATGGTCATGGTGAATGAACCTGACGAATTGGATGCTATCAGTATCCTGCGCGGATTAAAAGAACGATATGAGAACCACCATAAGGTGAGAATACAGGATGATGCCTGTATTGCTGCGGTTAAACTTTCGGAGCGTTACATTTCCGACCGTTTCCTGCCGGATAAAGCCATTGATTTGATGGACGAAGCAGCCGCAAAGCTGCGTATGGAACGTGATTCCGTACCCGAAGAACTCGATGAAATGGAGCGCAGTCTGAAGCAGAAGGAGATTGAACGGCAAGCTATTCTGCGCGAAGATGACCAGCAGAAGATTGCTCAACTCGAAAAGGAAATCGCCGAACTCAAAGAGAAAGTAAACGCATTCCGTGCCCGCTGGCAGGCCCAGAAGGGTGAAGTTGACCACATTCAGCAAATCAAACAACACATGGAAGACCTCAAATTAGAGGCTGAAAGGGCTGAACGTGAGGGCAATTACCAGCGTGTTGCCGAGATCAGATACGGTGAACTCAAACAGCTCCAAGACCAAATGGATACGCTAAGAAAGCGTGTTCACGATGAACAGGGAGGCGAAGCACTCGTCAGAGAGGAAGTAACTGCCGACGATATTGCTGAGGTTGTGAGTCGTTGGACAGGCATTCCTGTGAGCCGAATGATGCAGAGTGAGCGTGAGAAATTACTTCACTTGGAGGACGAACTGCATAAACGTGTCATCGGACAAGACGAGGCTATTGATGCCGTTTGCAATGCCGTCAGACGCAGCAGGGCAGGACTTCAGGACCCCAAACGACCGATTGCATCCTTCATCTTCTTGGGAACGACAGGCGTTGGAAAGACAGAATTGGCGAAAGCTTTGGCCGAGTACCTCTTCAACGACGAGAATATGATGACGCGTATCGACATGAGTGAGTATCAGGAGAAATTCAGTGTGACGCGCTTGATCGGTGCACCTCCGGGGTATGTAGGTTATGATGAGGGCGGACAACTCACCGAAGCAGTGCGCCGTAAGCCTTACAGTGTAGTGCTTTTCGACGAGATTGAAAAGGCTCATCCCGATGTCTTCAACACGCTTCTACAGGTGCTTGACGACGGAAGACTCACCGACAACAAGGGCCGTTTGGTAGACTTCAAGAACACAATCATCATCATGACGAGCAACGCTACACGCGAACAGCTCACCAAGTTGATGCGTCCGGAGTTCCTGAACCGTATCGATGACATCATCACTTTCCACCCCTTGACGAAGGAAGAGATTGGAAAGGTGGTTGAACTGCAATTGAAACGCGTGCAAAGCATGCTCGAACAGCAAGGCTTTAAGCTGCATTGGACGCAGGAAACCATCGACGATTTGGCCGACCTTGGCTATGATCCTGACTTCGGAGCACGCCCTGTAAAGCGCGCCATTCAAGACTATGTGCTCAATGATTTGAGCCGAAAGATTCTTGAAGGGAAGATTGGTAAGGAGGTCACTTTAGGTAAAATCAAAGCGTAAGAAAGCCCTTTCAACCCCTCTTTTCTGAGGGAGAACACTGCCTGTTGAACTCTTATAAACGACAATAGACAGCTGTTCAGAGCTTAAAAAAACAAGAAGGTAAAAGTGAGTAGAAACAGACTACAGGCTGTTTTCAATCGCTTTTACCTTCTTCTTTTATGGCGTTGATGTTCTATCTTATTTCGTTTGCCTAAGTTCTTCAACTATTTTCTGACTTCTGCAAACTTATTTTTTCAGGTATTCCCGTGCACATTGCATGACGCTTTCATTCCCCTCACCGTCCGACATGAGGTCATCAATCAGCCAACGACCGTCTTCTTTCTTCATCGTTATCATGAAAGTAGAGAGCTTCTTCCCATTCTTCAACTTCAAAAAGACGTGTGCAGATAGAGCATAACCCATGGAGATTGCTTCTATTTTATAGGAGAGCACCTCCCAATCTTGGGCACTTATCCAATAATCATAATCGAAACAACCCATCTGTTCGCGCCGCTTCATCCGCTCACGCTCGCAATCTTCCATCGTCTTATTCCATGCTTTGGTGCAAAATCTGCGGTCCAATGACATCTCACTCTGCTGGGCTTCGTCTAATGCCCCATTGTAAGTATCGCAGAGGGTAGTATAAATGGTGTCAACAGAAGCCTTGACCGCCGATGTATCTTTAAGGAAAGGGGAATTCAATTGAACGCTGTTCTTCACCTTTTGACTTTGCGTTTCTCCATTCTGCTGCCGTGAGTTACAGGCCGAAAAGACACATGCGAGAAGACAACAACCGATAAAAACATTCGTTTTCATACGATAAAGATAGTATAAGATATAAAGAAGTGTCCGGTAAATCAATCCTCCCTCCCTTTCAGGAGGGTAGGAATAGATGCTTACTTAAATGGATTTTCCGTCGGATAAGGCAAGGAAACAGGCTGGTTGTAGGCTATATCCTTGATGCCAAGATACTTGAACACTTCGAAAAGAGTCTTGCCCACATGGTCAAAAGCCACGGCTCCATGGTGGGGATAACCCTTTTGTATGAGCACATGACGATAGAAACGCCCCATCTCCGGGATAGCAAACACACCGATACCACCGAAAGAACGCGTCGGAACATCAAGCACTTCGCCCTCTGCAATATAGGAACGCAAATTGCCCTGTGCGTCACATTGCAACCGATAGAAAGTCACCTTGCTGGCTGCAATGTCGCCCTCGAGCGTGCCACGGGTAAAGTCTGGCTCTCCCCCTTGCTCCAAAAGGCGGTTCTGAATGAGCTGATATTTAATGGCACGTGTGCTGCACATCTTGCATTCGGGCGTGTTTCCACAGTGGAACCCCATGAAAGTGTCGGTCAGCTTATAGTCATATTTGCCCTTGATATCCTCGTCGTAGATATATTTCGGCACAGAGTTGTTGATGTCGAGCAACGTCACCGTGTCGCCCGAAGCACACATACCAATGTATTCAGAAAGCGCACCATAGATGTCAACCTCACATGCCACAGGGATGCCACGGCTCACCAATCGCGAGTTCACATAGCAGGGTTCAAACCCAAACTGGCTCGGAAATGCCGGCCAACACTTGTCGGCAAAGGCCACATATTCACGTGAACCCTTGTGCTCTTCTGCCCAATCCAACAACGTAAGTTCAAATTGAGCCATGCGGCGACTCAAGTCGGGATAGTATTTACCGCAACCCATTTCGCGGGCCATATCCTCGCAGACGCCGTCAATACGTGGGTCGTTTTCGTGTGCCTTATAAGCCACGAGAAGATCGAGTTCAGAGTTTTCTTCTATCTCAACGCCAAGCTCATAAAGTCCATTTATCGGTGCATTGCAGGCAAAGAAGTCCTGAGGACGCGGCCCGAAAGTAATGATTTTAAGACCCTGCAGACCGATAACCGTGCGGGCAACGGGCACAAAGTCGGCCATCATCTGTGCCACGTCTTCTGCCGTTCCGACAGGATATTCAGGAATATATGCCTTAAGATGACGCATGCCGAGATTGTAGGAGCAGTTCAACATGCCGCAATAAGCATCGCCACGACCATTGATCATGTCGCCATCTCCCTCTGCTGCAGCCACAAACATACATGGCCCTTCGAAGTGTTTTGCAATCAATGTTTCGGGAGTTTCAGGGCCGAAGTTGCCCAAGAACACCACCAATGCGTTGCAACCTGCCGCTTTCACTTCGGCAACGGCTTTGAGCATATCCTGCTCGTTCTCTACAGTTGTCTTGCAATTAAACAGTTCGCCTTTATAAGCTTCTACGATGTTTTCGCGTCTTTTAGTAGATAGTGCAATTGGAAAACAGTCACGACTGACGGCAACAATGCCCAATTTGACTGTAGGAATGTTTTTACTTACCATATCAATTATTTGTTATTAGATTAGATTGCTCGTTACTTGGAACAAAGATAGATAAAAAATGATATAGTGAAATCGTTTTATCTGTTTAATTTCATGACGCTAACTATCTTTAACCTTATAGTGTATTAAAACACCGTAGACTCCATTCTGCGACTTGAAATCCATGATGCCACACCGCATGAAGTCTCTCTTTTATGCTTATTCCGCATCGCTTCCTCTCGCTTCGACCGTACAGTCAAGCGTTGAAGTCCAACAGTCTGTCAACTGCTATTGTTCATTTTCTTCTCCGTTTTTTAACACTTCCAGACCCCACCAAATAGAAATGAAAACCTGCTTTCAATCTTTATGTGAAGCCATTTCCATGCCTATGCGAAGCCATTTTATGGCTTCGATGCCCTCACTTCTATCATCTTGCGCTGTAACTTGACGCTAATCACGTTGCTATCTACATCAAGTTGCGTGGTAAAATGAAGCAAGTTATGCGCTGATTTGACGCAAATCGCAATGTTTTTCAGCGTGATTTCACCTCATTATTTGCCTTGGTTTTCGTAATGCTTTGACAGCCAACACATTGCGAACTCGCTGAATACTGCGCGTATTTCGAATGAGAATAAATCTGTTCTTGAATTCATTAAGCATTTGAAGGCTATTGTAAAGTATTTTATGAAAGAATGAATGGCAATTCGCAGAGACTGAAATGCTCATGTCTTCCTCGTTTTCTTGGCCTATATTTACAAGTATATAGCGTTTTCAACAAAAACGAATGAAAAGGTTGTATCCGTCAGAAAATAATCGTATATTTGCCTCTAAAATCAATAATGAGTAGAAAAACGATGGATGAGAGCAATGAGTTGATGACTACACAACCCTTCAATGTGGCTTTTGGAAAGCATGAAGTTTCCTCCATTGAAGAGAAGATATTGACGACCATCGGAGGCACATTGCAGAAACAGACGACCAACAAGGCGAGCATTTCTCACGACTTGCAGAATGTTGCTTACATTGAAGTGAACTGCAATGAAATAGGGAAAAAGAACGACAAACGACGTGTTCTGAATAAGATTTAGAGGCAGAAGACTGAACAGGGCGCATGCAACAGGAGGATAACTACACATTTCTCACCCGGGAACCGATACCGAAAGTGATTGGAACAATGGCTGTTCCGACAATCATTTCAATGCTTGTCACCAACTTGTATAACATTGTTGATACTTACTTTGTGGGCAAGATTGACACACAGGCAACGGCAGCTGTAGGCATCGTTTTCTCTGTAATGTTCTTCGTTCAGGCCTTTTCTTTCTTCTTTGGAAACGGTTCAGGCAATTATATCTCGCGGCAGTTGGGCAGCCGTAACCGTCGAAATGCCGAGCTTATGGCTACTACTGCACTCGGTTATGCACTCTTTACATCGCTCATTATCGTGGCTTTGGGGCTGCTTTTCTTAGATAAAATCTCAATCCTTTTAGGCAGCACACCGACCATTCTGCCCTATACGCGACAGTACCTCGGCATCTCTTTGCTCGGCACTCCGCTCATTATGTGCACCCTCTGCATGAACAATCAGATGCGTTTCCAGGGCTATGCGCGCTATTCCATGTATGGAATTATCGCGGGAGCCGTAGTGAACTGTGTGCTCGATCCACTCTTTATTTTCGGTTTCGACATGGGAATCAAGGGCGCAGCTGTAGCCACTGTAGTCGGCCAGTTGGTAGGACTCGTGGTGATGTTTGTCATGAGCAAGCATAAGAACATCATTCACTATACACCGCGAAACTTCTCACATCGCCGGATATTTATCAAGGAAATCATCGCCGGAGGAACGCCTTCCGTGTCGCGACAAGGCCTTGCAAGCGTGGCTACAATCGCATTGAATGTGAGTGCATCTCAGTATGGTGACGCCGCAATTGCAGCCATGAGCATCGTCAACCGCATTATGATGTTCATCTTTAGTATCATCGTTGGCCTCGGACAAGGCTATCAACCGATGTGCGGTTTCTGCTATGGTGCGCAGCTGTATGAGCGTGTAAAGGGTGGATTTTGGTTCTGTGTGAAGCTCGGATCGGCTTTTCTGCTCTTCTGGTCTGTAGTGCTTTTCATCTTCAGTGACGCTGCAATAGAACTCTTCCGCAATGATGCTGACGTGATTTCCATAGGCATCCGTGCGCTGAGATACCAGTTGTTGATATTTCCTTTCTGGGCTTTTCTCATCATGGCCAATATGATGATGCAGACATGTAGAAAGCCTATACGGGCCAATATCCTTGCTGCTTCACGCCAAGGCCTGTTTTTCATCCCCCTCATTCTTGTACTTCCGCGTTTCTTCGGACTTACAGGTGTTGAGATTTGTCAGGCATGCAGCGACTTCATTTCATTGCTTGTGACCATTCCTATCGTTTATTCGGCCTTTCGGGAGATGCGTGTCTGAGGTCGGTTTTATAATCCGTTAAAGAATAAGAACCATAAAAATAAATCCAAATATGAGTGCAAAGATAGCAGTAGCAGGTACAGGTTACGTCGGGTTGAGCATTGCAACGCTGCTCAGCCAGCATCATCATGTGACGGCAGTTGACGTCATTCCCGAGAAAGTTGAACAGATAAACCGTCGCCAGTCGCCCATACAAGACGAATATATCGAGAAGTATCTGCGCGAGAAACCACTTGATCTTGTGGCTACTACGGATGCAGTTGCAGCCTATCGCGATGCAGATTTCGTCGTCATTGCTACGCCCACAAACTATGACCCGGTAAAGAATTACTTCGATACCACCCATGTTGAAGAGGTCATCGAACTCGTCATGCAGGTTAATCCCACGGCTATCATGGTCATCAAGAGCACCATTCCAGTAGGTTATACCGAGGGAATAAGAAAGAGATATGCCTGTGAAAACATCCTCTTTGCTCCCGAATTCCTGCGCGAAAGCAAAGCCCTTTATGACAATCTCTACCCGAGTCGCATCATCATCGGACGTCCCGAAGGCGACCAACGACTCGATGAAAAGGCCCATGAATTCGCTGCACTCTTGCAGGAAGGTGCCATTAAAAAAGACATAGACACGCTTTTCATGGGACTCACCGAGGCCGAAGCTGTGAAGCTGTTTGCCAATACCTATCTTGCACTTCGCGTGAGCTATTTCAACGAACTCGATACTTATGCCGAATCGAAAGGCTTAGATACGAAGTCGATTATCAATGGAGTAGGACTTGATCCGCGTATCGGCACGTTCTATAACAACCCTTCTTTCGGCTACGGAGGCTACTGTTTACCCAAGGATACAAAGCAACTTCTGGCCAATTATGCCGATGTTCCGGAGAACTTAATCCAAGCAATTGTCGAGAGTAATCGCACGAGAAAGGACTTCATTGCCGACAGAGTGTTGCGCATGGCAGGCTATTATGACTACTATCACCATGGAGATTACAGCGCAAAGGAAGAGAAAAAGTGCTGCATCGGCGTGTTCCGTCTGACGATGAAATCACATTCGGATAACTTCCGACAGAGCAGTATTCAGGGGGTGATGAAACGCATCAAGGCCAAAGGAGCACAGGTAATTATCTATGAACCGACGCTCGAAGACGGTTCAACTTTCTTCGGCAGCCGCGTCGTGAACAACCTTGAAACCTTCAAAGCGCAGTCAGATGCTATCATTGCCAACCGTTACGACAGTTGCCTTGACGACGTAGAAAGCAAGGTTTATACACGTGACATCTTCCGCAGAGACTAACATTTCATCTTATAGTTACAGTTATGACAAAAGAACAGACAACGTATATTAAGGGCATTGCCATATTGATGATGCTCTTCCTTCACCTCTTCAACCACTGGAACCCCGGTGAATATAGTGCATGGCTCTATATCGGAGACCGTCCATTGGTAAACATCATAGCGCGTGCCTGCAGTCCGGTAGGCATCTTCCTCATGCTCAGCGGCTATGGTTTACATTATGTTTATGTGCGCAACAAACTAAGTCTGAAGGGGCAAGTAAAGCGCCTGTTGAAGATTTATATACACTATTGGCTCATTCTCCTCATTTTTGTCAGCATCGGACATTATGTAAATGAGTCCGCATATCCTGGCAGCTTATCGAAGCTACTGCTGAATGTTTCGAGTTTAAGCAGCTCATACAACGCTGAAACTTGGTTCCTTTTCCCTTACACTTTGCTGTCCCTTACGGCGCCATTTGTATTTAGATTTATTAACAAATGGGGGGGGTACGCAGTTCTTTCCGTATCGTTTGTCCTGTATACCATTAGTGTATATATCATCAGTCGATACATAGCTCCGGCTAAAGACTATGATGCTTGGTATAATTTTGTATTGGTTTATTTCGATGTTCTGCTATCTTTTGTTGTGGGAGCTGTATTCCATTTCTATGTAAACAAAGGGAAATGGCGTGCTCACTTCTTGGAAAATCACTCGTCGTATGCTGTTGTTGCACTCGTAACAACTTTCATTATCAACTGCTTTTTTACGATATCAGTCATTGCACCGGCATTTGAATTCATTTATGTTTTCCTGTTAGTCCATATCAAATTCAATGTACACATAGCACATATTCTGCAACGACTTGGACGGCAATCCATGGTGATGTGGCTGACGCATTCATTCTTCTGTTACCACCTTTTCCATGACTTTATCTATGGATTTAAGTATCCGTTAGTTATTTATGTTGTATTGATTGTCATCAGTTATGTCGTTTCCATTCCGATTACTTCAATGGCTAAGCAGATTATCAGCAGGCTACCTTTCTTGCAAAACGCAAAAGCATAAATGCTCTTTTCAATTTTTCTTATAGTCTCTTTCCCCTTAATGACAGGGGGAAAAGAGGCTAAACTCGTTATCTTCTGCTTGTTTCAGAAGCGCGAAGTGTCGGCTTCTTTGCGCTTTTTCTCCTTATATCCACCGAACTTATACGTGAAAGAGAGACCGAAAGTGCGGTAACAGGAGTAATCGACACTAAGATCTTGTCCCTTGAAACGGACGTAAGGATCAATCGTTTCCGTTTGGAACAGGTCGTTGCAGAATAGGCGCAGCAAAGCTTTCTTCTTCATAAACGCCCATTGCGCACTAAGGTTCACGCTGCCTGATGACGGCAAATCATACGTGGCTTGAATGCTCTTAGAGCGTATCCAGGCATTTACTGAAAGGTTGATGTCGGGCTTTGTTGATACGGTCAGCGTATTGTTCAGCGTCACAGCGCCCCAAATTCTATGGCGATTGAATGGAATATCATAGAAGTCTTCGGCCTTCTCGTGTTGCCAAATGCCCAACAATGTGAGACGGGAGGACAACACTTTGCCAAACTGTTGAGGGATAACCATCTGCACACCTGCCTGTTCTGAGAAGTTGAAATTAAAATTCTTATAGCTTAATGACAGTCTATCGGGTCGCTGATATACCGTTTGAATGAAGTAATTATCGATATGCGTGAACCATGTAACCAACTGATATTTATTCTTCAGAAGATAGAGTAACTGTAATTGGTATTTGCTCGAAGGCTTCAGATAAGGGTTCCCCGTAATCTCACTGTAGCCTCCGTTATTATATGCCGTGAATGGAGTCATTGTCCAATAATCTGGATATTTGCGTTCATTGCTTAATCCCAACTGCAGCAGGTGTCCTTCTGTGGGGCGGTAAGTAAGGTTCAGTGTGGGATAGAAATGCCACTCGTGCCATAACAAAGTGTGGTAATATTCGGCGGCCAAAGAAGCCTCGGCAGAAAGCTTTTTGCCGAATTCCTTATTGCTTCCTACATAGAAATTCACACTCTCTTCGCGCAATCGCGTGTATGAGGACTGCGGACTGTAGCCTGTTGTAGAGTGTACTTGCACGTAGTTTTGACTGCCGTGATTGATACTTGTGGTATAAGTTGCCCCATAA
Source organism: Segatella oris (assembly GCF_900637655.1). Lineage (NCBI taxonomy): Bacteria > Pseudomonadati > Bacteroidota > Bacteroidia > Bacteroidales > Prevotellaceae > Segatella > Segatella oris. Next base: position 747,309 of record NZ_LR134384.1, on the reverse strand, counting down.
TTCAGCCCCCATCCGCCTTTCAATTGATGTTCTTTTGCAAGATAAAATCGCCATCGGTTAATCCGCTGCTCGTTATCAACAGCGAGGCGCATCATGCCGGTCGGGATAGTACTCTGAAGGTTCTCATGCGATGGGTCGTGGTAATATGTAAGCTCTCCACCGGCTTTCAACCCGAAAGGAGCAGTGTAGTCAAGCCGCAGGTTATGCAGCCATGTGTGTGTTTTAATATCCGAAAGACTCGTGATATTCCCTGTAGTAGTCTGCTGACTTGAACCGCTTGTGTTGGTCATCTGATAGACCAGAGTGAGCGAATGATCCTTACTGAAGTTGTAGTCCATACCTAACCGCACCCTGTGACCATAGCCTTTATAACGGTTTGGCGTAAAGGATTCGATGTGATGTGTGGTTCCGTCATTGAGGGTGTGACGCGAATTGAATTCTGTTGTCCTATAGGTTTTCCGGTTAACATGCTGATAAAACAGGTCCATGGCAAACTTCTTGCTGTTCAAAAGCAAGGTTCCATGCTCGTCAAATGTAGGTTCATGCTTCTGCGCCCATACTCCACCAAGTTCTCCCTGCAATGGCGTTTCACTGTCACCGCCATGTTTCAGTCGTATGTTTACTACTGCTCCACGCACCTGAAGCTTAGCCGGAGCGTTGTAAAACACCTCTACTTTGTCTATCTTACTTGGGGGCATAGCTTTCAGAAGCGCTGTAATTTCGTCGGCAGAAAGCGTGGAAACTTTGCCGTCAATGATGAAAGTTGTACCGAAACCTGCTAAGGAAAGCTTCCCATCCTGCTCCATGATGCCGGGCAATTCCTTTAGCGCTTCATAGATATTCAATGCACCTTTCTTGGCAATCAGACGTGGGAGGTCATAGATAATGGCGCTTCCCTGTACTTTGGCAAGTGGTCTTTCGCCCTTGATCATCACGTCAGGGAGGGTGTGAACAACGCTGTCCATGTGCAGCGAATCAGCTTTTTGGGCATACAACCCAAGGCAGGAATAAAAACAGATAAAAACAATAAAAAGTCTCATATTTATGGTATTTAAACATTATTCCTGACACAAAGCTACATAAAAATATTTAATTCTACCCTCTATTTCTTAAAATTCACGTTCTTTATCCTTTGTTCTCAGACATTAAACAATGGCAACCAACACTTCTAAAGACTTTTAACCCCGTGTCTTTCATACTGATAAGGCGAAGTGAGCAGCGCTGAAATCACGTGTGAAAAGCACCATCCGGCACCGCAAAAAAACAGTTGAAAGTTTTCGTAATTATTGACATTGAAAGTTGGCAGCCGTTGTTCTGTTTTTCCGTAAAAGCCAAGTGGGGTGCTGATTTCTTTCTTTTTAATTCGCCATATGAGGCATATTGCGTTGCAATCTACGTCAGATAAGCGCACAACTTGACGCAGATGACAACGTAACTTGACGCAGATTGCACCGCATTTTGACGCATCTTACAAGACCTTTTGCAGCAAGGCATGAAAAAAGGGAAAGCACATAGTCACTTTCCCTACGGCAAAGATAATCATTTTTTGAGGCAAATGCAAATCTGACATCAAGTATTTTTACATTTCTCGGCTATTCTTACAGGGAGTAAGATGAATGTAGAATGAATTTCAATTCACAATTCACAATGCATGATTTATAATTGATTTCTCCTGCAACAACAATCGTCTTACCTTTCAACATGCCGTTTATCGATGGCTTTTTGATTGGTATTTCACGTACTGAAGGAACGTTTGTTCCCAAAGAGAAATGGGGGTTGTTTGGAGTTAACTTCCTTTATTTTATTTCGCCTTATCATAGACTATTCAAAGATGTTAATGCTATTTAAAATCGTATAAATAAATCATTGACGGGGTATAATGCGTTGTTTTTTTTCGTACTTTTACGGCGGATATCATTCAAGGCATGCGTATTGACACGCCGACATGCCCCTTTTGGACACCGATGAAGCCAAGAACGACGATAAAACTCATATATGTCTGGACATTGATTTTAATGTTCACATCGTCTGTCGTGCTTAAAGGTTTCCACTATCACGACTCTTCTTATCACGGCAAAGCAAAGGTTTCGGCCAGTCATGAAGCCTCGGTGAAGCAGGTTTGCAGCGTGTGTGACTACATCATGCACAAGTCTACTGTGGTCAAGCCGATGGTTTTTGTGCCCGTTGTAGCGGTAAGTTGGATTGAAAGATGTGTCTTCACAGAACAAACTGTCTATCAGGTTGTTGCGTCTGTCAACAGCCATTCGCCTCCGACAGTAGGCTAATCGTCACCTTACAGCATAGGGGATAGGTGTGCACTTGCGTGTGCACGCATGGCCGTATCATGGCCTTTTCATCGGTTCTTCGCACAAATGAGAGGCAGAAGAACCCGCCATTGACATTTAATTTTCAGATTATGATGCTCAAATTGAAATCAGGCAGGCATCAGTGGGCAGGCGTTTTATTCGCATGCCTGTGCTGGTGTATGCCGTCAGAAGCACAGAAACAGACTTCCGATAAACCTGTCCACGACTCCATTTGCCTACATGAAGTTGTGGTTTCGGCCCGCCGTCAGATGATGGGAGCCAATCAAGTAGGCAGCCAAATCAGTCAGACGGCCATCACAGATGCCATGGGGCGCTCCTTAGGTTCATTGCTTGAAGGCGTCAGCGGCATGAGTTCCATACAGACAGGAACGATAGTTTCGAAGCCCGTTATCCATGGTATGTATGGCAATCGCATTCTCATGGTGAGCAATGGTGCCCGACTAACCGGCCAACAATGGGGCGCAGACCACGCTCCCGAGGTAGATAAGAACAGCTATAGTGACATTGAGGTGGTGAAAGGAGCAGATGCCGTTAAATATGGTTCCGAGGCACTTGGCGGTATCATTCTCATGCAACCGTCGCCTCTGCCCTATGAAGTCAGCGGGCTTCATGGCATGGTTTCAACCCTTTATGGCACGAATGGCAGGCGCTTCGGAGCATCGGGTTATGTTGAAAGCAGCTTCAAATGGCACGGTAACTGGGCGTGGCGTCTGCATCTGAACAGCGAGAACGGAGGCGACAGAAGCACGGCACATTACTTACTTAACAATACGGGAATGCGCGAGAACGACCTTTCGTTGACTCTTGGTTACAGCCGTGAGGCATGGCGGTTGGAGGCCGGATACAGTCTGTTTGCACAGAAATTAGGGGTCATGCAGAGTGCACAGATGGGCAATGAACAGCTGCTTCAAGAGCGTATCAGACTCGGACGGCCCGTTGATATCATGCCTTTCAGTCGGCATATTGGCTATCCTTTTCAGCAAATCAACCATCACACGGCTTATTTCAAAGCCTTTTTTGACCATCAAAACATAGGACATTTCGCTTTCCAGTCTACCTTTCAGCAGGACAACCGACGTGAAAATCGCATCCGAAGACTGAACCATTCCGACATTCCTACGGTCAGCCTGCATTTGAATTCATGGCAGAATGCACTCGTTTGGAACAAGGGTTACGGACAATGGAAGAGCGAAGCAGGCGCTCAGATGCTTGTAACCGACAACCATAATGAGCGTGGAACGGGTGTCGTTCCTATCATCCCGAACTACACCGAGGTGGCTTTCGGCCTCTATGCTCTGCAGAAACTCACGGCCAACCGCTGGGGATTGGAGGCCGGAGTGCGTTTCGACGGGCAGCAAACCAAGGCCGACGGCTACGATTGGACAGGCAGGAGATATGGCGGGAAACGTGATTTCACGAACTTTACCTATAGTATCGGCGGCCATTATCACATCAACAAACAACTGAAAGTGACGTCACATTTCGGTGTCGCTTGGCGTGCTCCACACGTCTATGAGCTTTATAGTAACGGCAATGAACTAAGCTCCGGCATCTTTGTCAGAGGTGATTCGACACTTCGTTCGGAGCAGAGTTACAAGTGGATTACATCGTTGAAATACGCCCATAAGTACTTCAACGTTCAGCTTGACGGCTATCTTCAGTGGATCAACAACTACATCTATGACCAGCCAACGGGCCGAAATATCACCGTTGTATCGGGAGCTTATCCCGTATTTCAATACAGGCAGACACGTGCTTTCTTTCAAGGTGTAGACTTAGATGCCCACATCAAACCCATCAATTCACTCGACTATCACTTTGTTTCGGCAATGATATGGGCGCGTGAAATGCCGTCTCACGCCTATCTTCCCTACATTCCAAGTTTTCGCCTGACGCATTCGCTGACGTGGTCACTGCCTTTCTGCAAGGCATATTCGCCCAAGATAGGGCTTAGCCACCGTTTCGTGGCCAAGCAAACGCGCTTCAATCCGGCCACAGATCTCATTGCTTTCACTCCCGACGCCTATCATCTCGTGGGCTTTGAAGCCAGTCTTTCTGTGCCGATGCGTGAGGGAATGTCACTCCGAATGAGTCTGATGGGCGACAATATCCTTAACCGTGAGTATAAGGAATACACCAACCGCAGCCGCTATTACGCTCATGATATGGGGCGTGATATACGCTGTATGATTACATGGAACTTCTAATTAAAACATAAAACGATGAAAACAAAGAAATTTATAAACGGCTTTGTGCTTGCTTTAAGCACCGTCTTAGCCAGTATGTTCGTGGCTTGTAACCCCGAAAAACCCGAAAATGAGAAGGAAAACAAACTGCACGAAGACCCTGTCCGCGCTGTCTTCATGTTGCAGGAAGGTACCCTTGATGATGCCGCAAACTTCGACAAAACACCGAAGATGGCCAATTTCAAGGCGTCTTCCGTGCCGGCCCAGGTGATTGAATGGCAGACCACAAAAGGCGAGGGCTGGCATGTAACGAGCGAAAACAAGGCTTTTAAGGTGAAGAACAGCGTTGACAACCCTTCCGTTGTCTATCTTCTGAAGATGGAATACTATAATGACAAGGGCGAAATGATGAACAGTCAGTTCTTCAATCTCGGTCAGGATAAGATACATCAGCACTTCTTCTCGATGTTCAAACAAGTGAAGTATCAAGGTGGAATAAGTTCTGTTCGCGTCACTGACAAGGCAGAACTGCCCTACGATTACCGCTATATAGACGAGTTGAACGGTACTTTCATCGGCGAAACTAACCCGATGGGCTTCCAGGGTCTCATCAAATTCGTGAAGCCCGGCCGCCAGTTTACGCTCTCTGTTGACCTGCTTCACGCCGCAGAAAGCAAGTTCGGAGACGACGGAAAGCCTTCTCCTTTCTATAATCCGGCAAGGAAATTAGTCAGCACCGGACAGTGGGACATCAATGTCAAGCTGCCAATTACGATTGATGGACAGTCAAATGAGCGTGCAGAACTCGATCCTTCGCTCTTCAACCCGGCTAAAGCGGTGATTGAAATCTATAACGGACACCTGCACGGTCCACATGCTTTCCACCAGAATTCAATACCTAAAGAGGTTAAATATATCGGTCGTAACTATAAACTTACCTATACTTTGGAAAACGGTAAGTGGGTAGCTGACGCGCAGAATGACAAGTCTGTCAATCTCATGGGCAGCAATAACGGTCATTATGTGTCGGCTTTCGTCATTCATTATTACGACAAAGCAGGCCATGATATCACTTCACAAATCACCGAAAACGGGGAAGACAGCCATTATCAACACTTCTTCATGGTAGATAATATCCGTCCTTCTTACGGTGGAAAGAAAGAGAGTGACGACGTAAACTCGCCGAAGTTCTTCTCTTATTTCTATTGTGACACAACCCCATGGAACAAGACCAACCATTTTGACGGAGCCGATTTTACGGGTGAGAAAAACCCTATCGGCGTGAAAGGCTACTTTAAGTTTCTGCACACCCACAAGCAGTTTAACCTCGAAATACGCCTGATGCGCGCCCGAAACTCTAAGTTCAAGGATGGCAAGGCAAGTGAGTTCTGTGCACCATCAGGTAGTCAATTGACGGATGAAGCATGGATGCCGACTATCAATGTGCCTATGAATATTTACATGGACAGCGATGAACGGGAAGTTAACGACAAGGTTTACAACACTGATTTTGACAAGTTAAGCAATGATGCAAAGGACTATACACAGAAAGACTTGACATCAATTCGTTCGCTCATGGAGGCCTTCGGACTGACTAATCTCAAAGAAGCCGTTCTTGATTTCTGGTGGAATTTCAAGGGCGATGCAAATCCTGAAGCCGGCAGTTTCTGGTTTTAAGAGGGAAGACAAAGCTTCTCCCCCCCAACCCCTCCCCGAAAAGGGAGGGGAATAAAATGCCTTGAAGATAGAGTTCAAATAGAATATAATTGGAGAATATATTTAGATTTATGAACAATCCATCACTGGAGAAATGGGCATCCATCTCACCTTCAAGGGCAGCATTCAAAATGCGCTCCAACATTGGTGCCAAAGCACCCTCCTTACCAAATAACGGTTCTCCGTTACGAAGCTGCTCTGCAGCTCTCTTGTAATCAATTTTTTTGTTGTCTATAAAAAATAAACTGTATAAAACTATTTCTTATTGTAGCCTGACACAGTTTACTTTATACTTTTTATAATATTGCTAAAACATAGCACATATTTTAACCGAGGAAGAATTTTCTTCTGGATTTCGAAGTAGTCAATGGAGGCTTATTTTATTCTGCACATGGCGTGCTTCGATTTATAAACTGCAGAACTTTCCGCCTTTCAGTTGATAGTGCTTACTGCCGATAACAATTTCTTTTTCGTTGTGGATAACTGTTTTGTTCAGCGTGATTTGACCACCGTTGTTGATTTTGAAATGCAGATAGCTGTTGTCTTCCTTACCTTTCCACCTTATTGTCCGAGCCATATAGATGAGCAATTTATCGGTAAGTTTGTTGTTCTTATCCAGTGAACAGAGGAAAAATCGCCCTTCCCCAATCTGATCTCTGCCACAGATTATGAACACACGATAGCCATCTACCGCTGGCAGTTGAGCCACATGGCAGTCCATAAGGTCTGTTTCGCTATCCACACAAGACTCCAGAAACGGCATAAGCGCCTTGTCGGGAACTGTTGTCCCGCCCATATCCATGATAAAATCATAGCTGTATTCCAAGGGCAGAGGCAGCATGGGGAGCTGATGAAGCAGGTCTTCCACACTTCCATGTTTGGCAGAAAAGCCCTTTATTCCTAAGCAATTCGCCACATAGTCCTCGTATTTCCCCTCATCATAACGCAATATAATCGGTGCATCGGGGTCGAAAGTCACATCTTTCAACAGTCTGTTCTTCGTGTCAAGCAGCAGCCACCCCTGTGTGCTTTCACTGTTTGCACCATGCTCTTTCGCATACAAACGAATGGAGTAAACACCATTCTGCCGCTTTTCTTCTATTTCCGCACACATTGTCTTCCTATTGAAAAGCGTCTTGAAATTTGCACATGAGAGAACCAATTGCCTCAGCTTTTCGTCACATGAAAGATGCTTTGTTGCGTTATCATTACTTTTTGCCACGGCAACAGCAGCGTATTTGCACGGCTGTCCCACACCAGAAACACTCACCATAAGTAGTGAAAGAAAAACAATTTTCCTCATTCTATTGCTTATAAAAAGTTTATTTTATTCTTCAATAGCTATTTCCGATAAGCCACTCTTAGGCCTATTGTCGCTTTTCGAAAGCCTGATCTCTATTTCAACCTATACAAGTCGCCTTGCTTGTTAATCCGATAAACTTCGATTTCCGTATTCTTTCCCTCCTTGATCTTGACATAAACAGTGCCGTCAGAGAACATGGCGAAGTCCTCTGTTGCATCGTTATAAGAGCTGAAAGCATCTATCTGGAGATTATTGTCCTCATCAATTTTCCCATTTCTATAGACATATATCAGAAACTCATCGTCCTCATTGTAGTTATAGCAGGCAAAGATAGGGAAGCCGTTCACATAGTATAGTCTTTCCAAGAAGAAGTTCTCATTGCTGATAGTTATTTGATTTCCGTACTGGTTAGCCATTTTCAGCACTTCTTTATAAGGTCGGATGTTATACTTTTTGGCACGTTCACTGCTCCCTTCCTTCTTGAAATCCATATACATATCGCCCATGGTATAGATGAGTTTGGCTGTAGCCTGAGGCTTTCCTTGGTCTTTCCGTCGAATATATTTATAGATAGCAGCCATTCCCTTGTGGTAAAGCACAAGATAGTCACCTGTGTAGATATATTCCAAATGCTCGCTATAAATATCGCGCTTTGACGATTTAATCTGCAGGACAGGTACGTTCTTGGAGAAGTGAATGCCCCGATTGGCGAAATAATTATAAAGGGAAGAGAAGCAAGGCGACTGCTCTTGCTTCGTCTGCAGACTGCGTTTCGCGCTCCTTACGCTTATCTTTTGTCCGTTAAGAGAGAGCAGGGTGTCGCCCGAAAGCTGTATTTTCATATTCTGAAATACCTTCTGTGTCGTTTCTTCCCATTCCATTTTGGGGTCAAAATCCGTAATATATTCCCAACTATCCTTAGGTTGATAGGTCTTGGCAGCATAGGCGGCATGCAAGCTTTCCCATTGCTTTGCAGTCATTGGGTGCTGTTGTTGCTGCATTGCCTCTGTCGACATCGTTCCTAAGATGCGGTTTTCTCCAAGGGCATTCAGCAGGGAAAAGAAGCTTACGAAGAGCAAAATAACTCTCTTTCTCATTGTGTTTAGTTAATAGATTATGGTGTTTATGTCTGCAAATATAGGCATCATTTCTCTATTCTGCAAGCAGATGAGAGAGAAAAGAGGTCTCTCCCGCGGCCCCTCCCCAAGGAAGAACGAGGAAAACGAAGCCTCTCCCCCAACCCCTCCCCGAAGAGGGAGGGGAGTAAAATGCCTTGGCAATAGGGGGCTTATGCATTATAATTGGAGGACATATCACTCTCCTCTCCTTGGAGAACCAACGGTCGCTGTTCGTTGAGTGAACTCAACGAGGAAAGCAAAGGGCTGGGGGTGAGGCTTTTCCCTATTCTCTTTTCTTTTGTTTGAGGCTGGGGGTGAGGCTTCTTTTTTGTTTATTTTCTTTCTCATTTTTAACACTTTTCTCTACGACCAAATAGAAATGAAAACGTGCTTTTCATGCTTGTGTGAAGCCATTTTATGGCTTCGGTGCCCTTACTTCTATCATCTTGCACTGTAATCTGACGCTGATCACATTGCTATTTGCATCAGATGGCATCGTAAAATGAAACAAGTTATGTGCTGATTTGACGCAAATTGCAACGTTTTTCGACATGATTTTATCTCATATTTCACGTTGATTTTTATAACCACCTGATTGTCAACGCATTGCAATCTGTTAGAAAACAGCGTTTATTTTGGGTGAGAACGACTTCCATTTTGAATTTACAAAGCATTGAAGAACAATTGTAAATATACATGACAGATGTTAACACATCTTTCGTTTCCAGCAATCATGCCTTGGAAGATAGGGCATAAGAGAAAATGATATGTACGGAAAAGTATTGCGAAGCATGCTCGGTGACACGATATTTTAATTTTTTAAAAGGAAAGATATACAGTCTTCTATTTTCTTAAAAAAGGCTTATTTGAGCCGTATTTGAGCAGATTTTGCTATATTTGCAAACTCAAGCAAAACAGAATAAAACTATGAAAAGAATTACATCAATGGCCATCTTGCTGATGATAGTCATTATAGCAAGTGCACAGATTCAGTCTCCTGTGAAGTTTTCATCACAGCTGAAGACCAATAAGTCGGCCGAAGCCGAGATTGTTTTCACAGCAAAGATTGCCGCGGGATGGCATGTCTATTCAACGCGGTTAGGTGCAGAAGGGCCTACATCGGCATCGTTCACGGCCTCCAAGTTGGACGGTGTTGAACTCGTTGGAAAGCTCCAGGCCCACGGAAAGGAAATCTCTGCCTACGACAAGAACTTTGAAGCGACACTGCGTTATTTTGAACATAGCGTGACATTCACGCAGAAAGTGAGGTTCACCAAGCCCAACTATGTGTTGAAAGGTTACTTGGAATATGGTGCTTGCAGCGACCAGACATGCATGGCTCCGACGAGTGTTGATATCGACAAATCGGGCAAGAGCCCGGCTGTGACAGCAGGAAAAGACGCAAAAGCCGAGGCAGGAAAGGATGTTCCTTCCGGCGAACTGTTGGCTGCTATGACGACGGCTGCCACACAGGGAAACCAGGATGCGCAGGAAGGTTTGGCGAGATTGCAGGCCGACAACATGGGCAAGGCACAGCAAGACAGTGCTGCCCTCGCGAGTGCTGCAGCTACTTCGTCGCTCACCAAGGCTGAAAAAGACGCGTTGTGGAAGCCTGTTATCAAAGAAATTCATGAGCAGAACGGAGGCGACGGCGTTGAAAATCAGAGCTGGGGCTACATCTTTCTCATGGGTTTCCTTGGCGGATTGCTCGCTTTGTTCACCCCTTGTGTGTGGCCAATCATACCGATGACCGTGAGTTTCTTCCTCAAACGGGCTAAAGACGACAGGCGAAAAGGCATCCGTGATGCCATCACCTACGGCATTTCTATCATCGTCATCTATCTCATCTTGGGTTTGGCCGTGACGCGTATCTTTGGTGCTTCGGCTTTGAATGCATGGTCTACGAAGCCTTTCTTCAATATCATCTTCTTCTTGATGTTAGTGGTTTTCGCCCTCAGTTTCTTCGGATGGTTTGAGATAAAGCTGCCCGAGAAATGGGGAAATGCCGTTGACACCAAGGCTTCTTCCACCACCGGACTGCTCTCTATCTTCCTCATGGCCTTCACACTGACGTTGGTAAGCTTCTCATGTACAGGCCCGATTATTGGCTTCCTGCTTGTGGCCTCCACAACATCCGGCTCACTTCTCGGCCCGGCTTTCGGCATGTTAGGCTTTGCCGTGGCTTTGGCTTTGCCGTTTACGCTGTTTGCCATGTTCCCAAGTTGGCTGAAGAGCGCCCCGAAGTCAGGCTCATGGATGAACACGATTAAGATTGTTCTCGGTTTCATTGAACTGGCCTTCTCGCTCAAGTTCTTCAGTACTGCCGACATGACATCGCATTGGAACCTGCTCAGTCGTGAGGCTTTCTTGGCCATATGGATTGTAATCTTTGCAGCATTAGGCCTCTATCTCATCGGAAAACTTAAGTTCCAGAGCGATACAGTGGGTGGAGATGTCCGGAAACCAATGCCTGTGCCCTGCATCATGTTGGGTCTTTGCTCGCTTGCTTTCTCGGTTTACATGGTGCCGGGGCTGTGGGGTGCGCCCGTAAAAGCTGTGAGTGCATTCGCTCCTCCGATAGAAACGCAGGACTTCAACCTTAATACTAAGGTGGTAAAGGCACACTACACAGACTATGAAACAGGTATGGCGGCAGCGAAAGCCATGAATAAACCCGTGCTGATTGACTTCACCGGATATGGCTGTACGAACTGCCGTAAGATGGAATCTGCCGTTTGGACCGACCCGCGTGTCATGGAAATGTTGGAGAAAGACTATGTGCTCATCTCATTGTATGTGGATGACAACAAGTGGCTTCCACAGGAAATAGAAATCATGGAGAATGGACAGAAGCGCACACTCCGCACGGTTGCCGACAAATGGAGTTATCTGCAACGCAGCAAGTTCGGCGCCAATACGCAGCCGTTCTATGTGCCGGTAGACAATGACGGCAATCCTCTTGTGGGCAGTTATTCATATAATGAAGACATTCCTGCCTATATAAAATTCCTGCAGAAAGGTCTTAAAGCTTATCAAAAGAAGAAATAAACCTTATTGAAATGCTTGACAAAGAAGTGCGAAACGAGATTATTGACCTCGTCAACCGCGAGGTCGTACCGGCTGTGGGCTGTACGGAACCGATGGCAGTAGCCCTCTGTACGGCCCGCGCTACGGAACTGTTGGGGTGTAAGCCCGAGGAAATCAAAGTGCTGCTCAGTGCAAATATCCTGAAAAATGCTATGGGAGTAGGTATTCCCGGCACAGGAATGATAGGTCTTCCTATCGCCGTTGCACTTGGCAGTTTGATAGGCAAGAGCGAATATCAGCTTGAAGTTATCAAGGATCTTACCCCCGAATGGCTCGAAGCCGGCAAGCAGTTTGTGGCCGAAGACCGCATCTGTATTCAGCTGAAGAGCGACATCTGCGAGAAACTCTACGTGGAAGTGACTTGCAAAAGCGAGGGACATCAGGCCACAGCCATTATCTCGGGAGCGCACACCCACTTTGTCTATGAGGCACAAGACGACAGGATTTTGTTCGACAAACGGCAGGCATGCAGTAAAGAAGCAGCTGAAAATGACATTCAACTCAACATGAAGCTTGTGTGGGAATTCGCCACAACAAGTCCGGTTGAAGAAATGAAATTCATTCTCAAAACCAAGGAATACAATCTCCGTGCAGCCCGTGAAAGCATCAAAGGAAACTATGGTCACTGTCTTGGAAAGACCATGGACCGTCCTCTAAGCCACGGAATTTTCGGTAACAGCATCTTTTCTCATATCATCGCTACTACGGCTTCGGCCTGCGATGCACGTATGGGGGGCGCGATGATTCCCGTGATGAGCAACTCGGGGTCGGGCAATCAAGGCATCTGTGCCACTAATCCTGTGGCTGTTTATGCCGAAGAAAACGAGAACACGGAAGAGGAATTAATCCGTGCCTTGATGTTGAGTCACCTTACCGCTATCTATATCAAGCAGAGCCTCGGCAAGCTAAGTGCACTCTGTGGCTGCGTAGTTGCGAGCATAGGAAGCAGCTGCGGAATAACTTACCTCATGGGAGGGAACTTCCAAGACGTGTGTCATGCGGTGAAAAACATGATTGCCAACCTCACCGGAATGATATGCGACGGTGCCAAACCCAGCTGTTCTTTGAAGATATGTTCGGGCGTCAGCACAGCCCTTTTGAGTGCGTTGTTGGCACGAGAAGGCCGACATGTCACCGCTGCTGAAGGCATTATTGATGAATGTGTGGACCAAAGCATCCGAAATTTAACAAGCATTGGCAAGGAAGCCATGTGCGCAACAGACGATATGGTGCTTCGGATTATGACGAATAAGCGGGGCTGTTGAAATAGAGGAGATAAGACTTTACGGTGCATTGCTCTCTGTGTCATGTTCAAACTGGCATTTTGAACTTTAGTGGAAATCTTCAAATTAATACTTTGAAAATGGTGTTCTTTCTTCAAATTATTGTACCTTTGCATAAGATATAGCTGCACTCGGCAAATTGAAAGCAAGCTTTCTCTGCACTCGTTGGCAACATCTTTGCATAAGATATCGCATGAAGTGGGGTCTCATAGTTCAATGGATAGAACAAGTCTCTCCTAAAGATTAGATCCGAGTTCGATTCTCGGTGAGACCACGAAAAAGGGCCATGACCCTGTAACATTCTTTATTTCTGACTAACCTTAACACCATGCTTGGAGCAATTATAGGAGATATTATCGGCTCACGCTTTGAGTTTTCAAAGCAAACAAAACCCGAGTTTGAACTTTTTACGCCTGATTGTGACTTCACGGATGACACGATTTGCACCGTGGCTATTGCTGATGCGATACTCCATCACAAGCCTTACGGCACAGCGCTTCATGACTGGTGCCGACGCTATCCGACGCCAATGGGAGGCTATGGAGACAAGTTTGAACTGTGGGTTGAGAGTGACAATCCGCAGCCATATGGCAGCAGTGGCAATGGTTCGGCCATGCGCGTGAGTCCTGTCGGCTGGCTTTTTGACGAATATAAAGAGGTGTTGAACGAGGCAAAAGAGAGTGCAGTCGTGACGCATAACCACCCAGACGGTATCAATGGTGCACAGTGTGTGGCCACGCTCATCTACTGGCTTCGCACGTGTCGTATCACAAAAGACGAAATAGAGAGTGCGGTCAGGCGCAACTTCGGCTATCACATGACTCCGCTTCGCAATATCTATAAGATTGGCAGTGAGGGGCATTTCGACGGACTATGCAATGAAACCGTACCCTATGCCATCAGTTGTTTCCTTGAAAGTCAGAACTTTGAAGACGCCATCCGCAAGGCAGTTGCTGCCGGTGGAGACACTGATACGAAGGCTGCTATATGTGGTTCCATTGCCGAAGCCTACTATGAAATTCCCGAAGAAATGATTGAAAAAGCCTATTCGTATCTGCCTGACGACATGCTTGATATCATCACGCAGTTCCACGACAAGATACAGAGTGAACTCTGATTTCAATCTTTGCAGAGGATTTTCTCATGTGACGTGTTTTACAACGTAAAGTAGGCTATGGAATAGGTTGTGTTGAAGGGCTTCGTAACTTGTATCAGATTATCGTGCAATCTGCGTCAAATTGCGAGGTGATTCAAGTCAAATTGCACGGTAAAGTGACTGAGATTGCAACTCGTGGAAACAAGAGCAGGAATATTGAAGCTCGCAAACGGTTTCGCATGTAGACAGAAAGCAGTTTTTCTTTTCCATGGGGTGGAGTTCTTCCTCCCTGCATTCATCTCGTTCTTTTTCTCTCTCTATAATTTTGTTATATCGGGATTTATGCGTAACTTTGCATCCGATTAATATATTAAGTGTAACATTTGTGGAAGAATTTGGCTGCTTGCAACCACATAAAAAAATGCTAAAACTGCAAAATCCCCCTCAGATTTTACGGTTACTTGGTGTTATTCCACGCTAAAAAAGTAATGGAAAAATGAGTTATCTATTTTCTTCAGAGTCGGTGTCAGAAGGACATCCTGACAAGGTTTCCGACCAGATTTCAGACGCTTTACTTGACCAGTTTCTCGCCTATGACGAGCAATCTCACTGTGCCATAGAGACATTCTGCACCACAGGACAGGTGGTTATCATGGGTGAAGTGCGGTCAAAAGAGTACATTGACCTGCAAAACATTGCACGAAACACTATCAAGAAGATTGGCTATACTAAGGCCGAATATCAGTTTGATGGTAATTCTTGCGGCATTCTTACGGCTATTCACGAGCAGAGTGATGACATTAACCGCGGTGTGAGCCGTGAGAATGAAGACGAACAGGGTGCTGGTGACCAGGGTATGATGTTTGGTTATGCAACGAATGAAACGGAGAACTACATGCCGGTTTCACTCTATCTGTCGCATTTGCTGATGAGTACGTTGGCCGATATCCGCCGTGAAGGGAAGCAAATGACCTATCTGCGCCCCGACTCCAAGAGTCAGGTGACGATAGAATACAGCGATGCCGGCATTCCACAACGCATCGACACGATTGTCGTGAGCACGCAGCACGACCCGTTCATGGACGATGATGAGGCGATGTTGACCAAGATACGTGAAGACGTTATCAATATTCTCGTGCCACGCGTAAAGGCACAGTTGGGCGAGAAAGTGCTGGCGTTGTTCAATGACAACATTAAATATTTCGTCAATCCTACGGGTAAGTTTGTCATCGGTGGGCCTCACGGAGACACGGGGTTGACGGGACGCAAGATTATTGTCGACACATATGGTGGCAAGGGAGCACATGGAGGAGGTGCTTTCTCGGGTAAGGATCCATCGAAAGTCGACCGTTCGGCAGCCTATGCAGCACGTTATATTGCCAAGAACATGGTAGCTGCAGGCGTGGCCGATGAAATGCTTGTACAGCTTGCTTATGCCATTGGTGTGGCCCAACCTGTCAGCGTTTATGTCGACACTTATGGGCGCAGTAATGTCAAGATGAGCGACAGTGAGATTGCAAAGAAGGTACAGGAGATGTTTGATTTGCGTCCACATGCCATTGAACGCACTCTGAAACTGCGCCAGCCCATGTATCTTGAAACAGCTGCCTACGGTCATATGGGACGTAAGAATGAGGTGGTCAGGAAGACGTTCACCAGTCGCTATCATGAGCAGAAGACTATCGATGTGGAGCTGTTCACATGGGAGAAACTCGACCGTGTGGATGAAATCAAACGCGCATTCAATCTTTAACAGCATATAAGAAGGACGGATAGCGTGGCTTTCCGCCCTTTTTTCATAGCATCAAAATGAGACAACAAGAGGATTCTATCGCAAGTGTAGAGATACAACAAGACCTGCAAGGTGCAGCCGCTCGCGTGCACAAGCAGCCCACTCCGGCTGAAGTCATCGGTTGGTTACCCAAGAATGCTACGCCCGAACAGCAGGATTCTGCCGTTCAAGCACATATCAAACCCAGCAAGATTACATGGAGTGAACGTCCTGATACACTTCATCTGCCGGGTCATCCTGTTGGTAGAAGCTGGCGCGATGTGAGTCTTCCACGCTATTACAAAGAGTCGTTTTTCTCGAAATCTCCACTCTTCCACCCTGAACAACCTGGTGGACGAATGGGCGTGGCCGGTGATCCTGTGCCTTATTCTGTGGCTTCCGACAATGTCATCACGGGTATTCTGCTTGCTTGTTTCATTCTTGTTATGGTGGCCTACACCAAGTCGAAGCGTTTCATTCAACGTCAGGCAAAGAACTTTTTCTATGTACAGCATGGTGAAACTACAGTTATTTCAGAGACTTCGAACGAGCTTCGTTTCCAGTTCTTCCTCATGCTGCAGACTTGTCTGCAACTCTCTTTGCTGTTCTTTTTCTATACGCGTGCCGCCATCAGTGATACGTTTATCATCGAGCAGTACAAGGTGATCGGATGGTTTGCAGGTGGAATTCTGGTCTATTTCCTACTGAAAATTCTGGCCTATACAATTATAGACCTGACGTTTTTCGACTCGAAAAAAAACGAACAATGGCTGAAGTCTTACCTCTTTATCATATCAATAGAAGGATTGTTGATTTTCCCCGCCGTGATGCTTGTAGCTTACTTCGGTCTTGAACTGCAGCATGCTATGATTTATTCCATTATCATCATCGTTTTGCTTAAAATCCTTTCGTTCTACAAGACCAATCTTATCTTTTTCAGACAAAATGGCAGTTTTCTGCAGAATATTTTGTACTTTTGTGCGCTTGAAATAACGCCGTTGATTGCATTATGGGGCACATTGGCGATGATCAATGGATATTTGAAAATCAATTTTTAAGACAATAAATGATAAAGAAGATTTTAATTTCTCAACCACGACCGGCCAGTGACAAGTCGCCTTACTACGATCTTGCCAAGGAGCACGGCATTGAAATGGTGTTTCGGCCATTCTTTAAGGTTGAGGGTATCTCCTCAAAGGAATTCAGGCAGCAGAAAGTCAGTCTGCTTGACCATACTGCAGTGGTGTTCACTTCACGTCATGCCATCGACAACTTCTTTACGCTTGCGAAAGAATTGCGTGTCACGATACCGGAGGACATGAAGTATTTCTGTCTCATTGAGACCATTGCCCTCTACATACAGAAGTATGTGCAGTACCGTAAGCGCAAGGTGTTCTTCGGCACAACAGGAAAGATTGACGGCTTGTTGCCACAGATGTTGAAGCATAAGGGCGAAAAGTTTCTTGTGCCGCTGAGCAGCGTTCACAATGACGATATCAAGAGTATGCTTGACAGCAAGGGACTCAAGCATAGCGAATGTGTGATGTATCGCACTGTCAGCAATGACTTCAGCGAAGACGAAAAGAAGAGTTTCGACTATGATATGCTGGTCTTTTTCAGTCCCACAGGTGTCAAGGCACTCAAAAAGAACTTCCCCGATTTCAAGCAAGGTGACATTAAGATTGCCGCTTTCGGTCCGGCAACAGCCAAGGAAGTAGAGGCACAAGGCATGCGCATTGACCTCATGGCACCGAGCCAGGAACATCCTTCCATGACGGCTGCACTGAAAGATTATCTCGAAAAAAACAAATAAACAACGACAAGGAAGCAGCATCATATGGCTGAGATCCATTCGGAAAGACTTCCAAAGCAGGAGCGCGTCTGTAGCAAGAAGCTTATCGACAGACTCTTTAATGGCGGACACAGCCATTCGATGTCGGCCTTTCCACTGCGAGTGGTCTATATGCCGATGGAGGCAGAAGACGAAAGTCAGCAGCTGCCTCGCACGCAATTGCTTGTCAGTGTGCCCAAGAAATGCTTCAAACGGGCTGTCAAGCGCAACCGCGTGAAGCGCCAAGTGCGCGAGGCCTATCGCCTGCAACGCCAGATTTTAGCCGACAAAATAGCCGACCGTCACAGTATGGTGTTGGCCTTTATCTGGCTTGATGACAAGCTCTATCCTACCGAGGTGGTCATGCAGAAAGTGAAGAACCTGCTTCAACGCATCAGTGAAAAGCTATGAATGTGCTGAAAACGATAATACATGGGATATCACGTATCCTCGTGTGGGCTTTGCTCTTACCCATTCTTTTCTATCAGCATGTGATTTCACCTTTCACGCCACCATCATGCCGTTTCACGCCTACGTGCTCCGAATATGCCCGACAAGCTCTCATGAAACATGGCCCACTGAAAGGACTCGCACTGGCGGTATGGCGCATTCTCAGATGTAACCCATGGGGAGGTAGCGGATATGACCCCGTTCCCTGAACGCCTTTCAGAGGCTCCCCTACAACATATTTACAAACACTGCAGGGCAGCAGAAGCTGCATGTACCTGCTTTTTATAATACAAGAAGACATGGCAAAGAATTTTGTTGAAGAATTGAAATGGCGTGGTATGCTCGCTCAGATTATGCCGGGAACGGAAGAGTATCTGCAGAGTAACATGGTATCAGCCTACTTGGGAACTGACCCCACGGCCGATTCTCTCCATATCGGTCACCTCTGTGGCATCATGATGCTGCGCCATTTGCAGCGTTGCGGCCACAAACCCTATCTGCTTGTGGGCGGAGCAACAGGCATGATTGGCGACCCTTCGGGTAAGAGCCAGGAGCGAAACCTGCTTGACACCAAGACTCTCTACCACAACCAAGAAGCTATCAAGAAGCAAGTGGCGAAGTTTCTCGACTTCGATGGCAACGAACCTAACAAGGCCGAGCTCGTCAACAACTATGACTGGATGAAGGATTTCACTTTTCTTGATTTCGCAAGAGAGGTGGGAAAGCACATTACTGTCAACTACATGATGGCCAAAGACAGTGTACAGAAGCGCTTGAATGGTGAGGCTCGCGACGGACTTTCATTCACAGAGTTCACCTATCAGCTGCTTCAGGGCTACGATTTCCTTTATCTCTATCAGCATCATGGCGTTCGCCTGCAGCTCGGTGGCAACGACCAGTGGGGGAATATGACCACAGGCACAGAACTTATCCGTCGCACTTTGGGCAATGAAGCCGAAGCGTTCTGCCTCACCTGCCCATTGATTACGAAAGCAGATGGGCGGAAATTCGGTAAAACAGAGAGCGGGAATGTGTGGCTCGACCGTAATCGTACCACGCCATATGCCTTCTATCAGTTCTGGTTGAACGTCAGCGACAGTGATGCCGAGCGCTATATCAAAATCTTTACTGACCTCGACAAGGAGGCTATTGATGCTCTTATAGCCGATCATCAGCAGGATCCCGGGCGCCGTATCTTGCAGAAGAGACTCGCAGAAGAGGTCACCACCATGGTACATTCCAAGGAAGACCTCGACATGGCCATTGCCGCCAGCAACATACTCTTTGGGAAAGCCACCAAGGATAGCCTTGCACAACTTGATGAAGCCACGCTGAATGATGTCTTCAAAGACGTGCCTCACTACACAGTTGACCGCTCATTGCTCGGTTCTCCGGCTGTAGACGTATTCAATCAAGAGGAAATGGACATCTTCCCCAGCAAGAGTGAGATGAGAAAACTCGTCAAAGGAGGTGGTGTCAGCTTGAATAAGGAGAAACTCTCTACCTTTGATCAGCTTGTCACAACCGATGACCTTATCGATGGAAAATATCTCCTTGTACAGCGTGGAAAGAAGAATTATTATCTCATCACCGTCAAGTAAGAATTCATCTACATTTCAATAGAAAAAGTCTGCAAGACGCTTTGTCTTGCAGACTTTTTTGTATATTTGCTTCATCGATCCCAAATGATGTCACATGAAGAAATATCTGATCCCCTTTCTACTTCTCTTCTGTACGCTTATCGGTACTGCCCAGGAACACAAAAGCTTTGATACGTCCGATTGGAAGCGCGTCAAAGACCTGTGCGCATCACGTCCTGACAGCATCCGAAACCTTGTGAAGACACTGACAAGTAAGGCACCTAAGTCTCCGTTAACCACGGAGGAAAGCCTGCTGGCCTATATCGGACAAAGCTATATCAGCCAAGGAAAGGAAGAAAAAATCCTTCAAGAAATGTTCAAAGCCCTTATTAAAGGCAACAGCGATAAAGCTATAGCAAGCGCCCGGCAGGTGCTCGCTATCAATCCTATCAGCCTCCCTGCTATCGTTTTCATGGGCAGGGAAGCGTGTAATATGGTAGGAGATAGCATCAATACTCCCATTAATTTTGACGCAGAAGCATACTATCGGCGCATAGCAAAGTGTATTCTCGATGCCATATCTTCAACTGGTGACGGCAGCATAAGCCATCCTTTTGTCGTTACTTCCGAGGATGATACGCGCTTTTTCATGCACTATCAGTTGCGACTGAAAGGCATAAAGAGGCCTGAAAAAACAGGACATCGTCTTGATTTCAACCTGCCTTGCAACAGCGACCGCTACAACCGAGCTGCCATTTCCTTTGATATCACGCGTGTAATAGAGCTTCAAAAGCAACTTAAGCAGCAGTAAACAATATGTAAGGAACAACAAAAAAACAAGTAAAAATTTGGTAGTGGGCGAAAAAAACGCTACCTTTGCGCCCAGATTGTCCTATGGTGTAATGGTAGCACTACAGTTTTTGGTTCTGTCAGTGGTGGTTCGAATCCGCCTGGGACAACAAAAGTAACATTGGTTACTAATAAGTTACGCGACATCCATCCTGTCTTCTGGTGTAACGTTCTCTTTATAACGGTTCCCCTTTTGCATTCTTGTTCTTATTCTGAATTGGTGTAAACTCTGTTTTATTACCATGCTCATAAAGCAGCAAAGTCTTGAAACGTTTCTCTCGTTTCTGCCTGTTTTTCTTTTCTCTTTCGTGGTGTGAAAATGCCGTTTTGGGGCATTCTCAATTTCCTGGCAATCAAACGGTTATGATATTCAAGCCAAGTCTTGGAACAGGGTGACGTCAGAAAGCGGTGCAATCTGCGTCAAATCATGCTGTGAAGTGACTCAAATGAGGCCGCAAAGTGAGTCAAGTTACAGCGTGAAATGCATCAAGTTGCAGGGCTTTCTCTAATCAGTTGATTTGCAGGCCCATAGCAACGGCCTGACGAATGCGGTCGGCCATGCCGATGCCATCACGCAGATTACCACCGAGGATAAGGCCAGGATGGGTCTGTTCTATGCGTTTGACGGCTGCAAAACGGGCGCCACTCGACAGCTCATACTGTG
The DNA here is from genome assembly GCF_900637655.1 of Segatella oris. Lineage (NCBI taxonomy): Bacteria > Pseudomonadati > Bacteroidota > Bacteroidia > Bacteroidales > Prevotellaceae > Segatella > Segatella oris. The sequence continues at coordinate 726,048 of NZ_LR134384.1, read as the reverse complement.
GAATGGCGTGCTCATGACGAAAGATTTGAACCATATCGGGCTCCACATCTTGTGGAAATCCAAGCATCTTGGACAGTGCTTTCGTTACGAGTTCGCGCAGTTCCTCGTTGGTTTTTCCAAGCATTTCGGCATGTTTCATGCCTCCAAGGAAGAATGAAAACAGTGCACCCTCTGCAGGACAACGCTGTGAAAAGCAGGCCGAAGGGAAGAGAATGCCCAAGAGTTGTTGCTGTTCGCACGTGGGAATGAGTCCGCCAAAGGCTTTATGTTCAATGCCGTGTGCATTGGAAAGTCCCACGCTTACTTGTACTATCGGAGCGTAACGCAAGGCTGAAATCGGTGCCATATCGCCGGCTTTCACAAATGGCAGCATGGCTTTCAGCGCGTAGGCTCCCACGGTTGTAATGACATTTCGGCTTTGCAGACTCACCTTTTCGCCCGTTTCCGTGGTATATTTCACCTGCCATTGACCGCCAATCGGCATGACAACAACCTCGTTTGCCCCCAAGATGATGTTGGAAAGTCCTACGGATTGCGCCAAAGCATCCGTCAGATGACCGATCCCTCCCACTGCAGAAAAGACCTTCTTTGTGGCTAACCGCTCGCGATCTGACTTCTTTTCCTTGCGTTTGACTATGGCTCCGCGAATGAAACTGCCGTAGTTTTGTTCCAAGTTATACAGCTTTGGCAGTGCAAAACGCGTGATGAGCACATGTGGATTGCCTGCATATACGCCCGAAATAAATGGGTCTACGGCGTAGTCTAAATAGCTTTTGCCCAATCTTCTCACCACCATTGATGCCACATCTTCGTTGGGATCGGTGCCCTTGGGACGGAAAGGCTCAAGCAAGATGCCGAATTTATCGTGCCAAGTGAATAGCGGTGTGCGCAATGCTGCTATCGGATCAGCAGGTAAGGCATGGAAACTTGTGCCCTTCCAAATCCACCTTTGCTTGGCTTCTTCATGGGCCTCTTCGAGCGTGCAACCCCACTTCGCGAGGTCTTGAAACAGCTCTGCCACTTCAGGACAGCTCACAACGCCTGTGTTGGGCCCGCTTTCAAACGTGAAATCTCCTTGTCGGTGGGTCTGGATCTGACCGCCGATGCGTTGTTCTTTCTCGATTACGAGCACTTTCTTCCCACGCTTTCTGAGTGTGTGGGCAGTGGTGAGTCCTGTTAATCCTGCACCAATGACGATGACATCGATACTTGTTTTCGTTTCGTTCTGCATGGAAATATGTGGATAATAGCGTTATACCGGTTTTGAAAACAGCAGGTGACTGTTGCGCATCATAGGGTCGAAAGCGGCTGCAACATTGCGCACAAAGGGCATGCCTTCAGGCGTTACGCGTACTTCTTCGGCATCAAAGATGATTAGACCGTCGGCTTGAAGCGTCTGCAGTTGTGCCTCATTGTAGTGAACGGCCTGCCAAATGTCGGTCACGGTGCAGTACAAACGTTGCGCCATGTCATGCCAGTTGATGCCGTTGTTACACATGATGCATTCAATGACTTCGCGCGTGATGCGCTGCCAAGGGGCTAAGGCATAGCCACGTTGAATGGGCAAACGGCCTGCATTCACCTGCGTGATATAGGTTGAAATGTCTTTGGTATTCTGCGCATAAGCCTCGTCCAACTGACTGATTCCCGACACCCCGAAGGCATAGACCTGTGCAGTGATGCGGCGAGGACAATAGCCTTGGAAGTTACGGTGTAGGGTGTGATGTTGCAGGGCCACGCTCAAGTCGTCGTCAGGCAATACGAAATGATCCATGCCAATGGGCACATAGCCTGCCGCCCGGAGCGTTCTTGCAGCCTCTTCAAACATTCCAAACTTTTCGTTTTGCAGTGGAAGTCCTGTCTTTTCCAATATCTGCTGGCGTTTGAAAAGGCTTGGAAGATGAGCATAACTGAATGTCACCAAGCGGTCGGGGCACAGAGATATGGCCGTTTCTATGGTCGAAACAAATTCCTTTACCGATTGTTTCGGCAGCCCATAGATAAAGTCGAAGTTCACCTTTGCACCGCCTTTGCGCAGTATGTCCATGATTTCTGTAACGGGAAGCAATGAGGGTTGTCGGTTCACGGTGTGCAGAACATCGGCGTTGAAATCCTGAATGCCGAGACTAAAGCGGTTGAACCCACTGTCAAGCAGATAGTGCCAGTCTTCTGCCTTGAGGTAGCCGGGGTGACATTCAATGGCAATTTCGGGGTTTTCTATCGTTTCAAAAGCCGACAACAGATGTTCGTTGACGCCACGGATCAGTGGCAACGGCATTGACGAAGGACTTCCTCCGCCATAATGTATCTGGCTTATTCGGCGGTCTTTCCTTAGATGTAGCAGCAATAAGTCAATCTCTTTGTGGAGTGTTTCGAAATATTCTGTGATGCGGTCAGGCTTCGCCATGGCCACGGAATTACATCCGCAATAATGACAAAGATGCCTGCAAAAGGGCACATGAATATAGAATGAGATATTGTCGGCTGTGGCGTTGTTCGAGCTTTCAACGGCTTTCAGATACTGTTCTGCACCAAAAGGCCTGAATTCATTGGCCGTTGGATAACTCGTATAGCGCGGAACAGGGACGTTATATTTCTTGAAAAGCGTTTCGTTCATTGTCTGTTTGATGTTCGTTCATATGCATCGTATAAAAGAAAGAGGCTAAGGCTATGGCGCTTTGTGTGGCAAACATGCCCGTATAACCTATGCTGCTGGCGATAAATCCGCATACAACGGCGATGAGAATTCCCATGAGATGCGTGATAACGGTTTGCACAGTGAAGTCTGTTCCCTCTCTCCCTGCACGCACATGGTGCATGGATGAGGTGTAAACAACAACCGTTCCCATGCCGTAACTGCCCCAAAGCATGATGATTGCTGCCGTTAACAGCAATGTCGTTGGATGGGATAGAGACAGCATAACAAAGAATAGTGTCGCGAGAAACATCACGAAAGCGAAGACCACTCGCATGCGTTTATACCCCCAACGCCGCACGAAGAGTCCCGCGGGATAAGCCATTACGAAAGCCGAACCAATACCAATGATGCCACAGAGAAAGCCTATCTCTTTCATAGAATACCCCAAATCGACCATGAAAGGCTTTAACATTGACATGACACCGATTATCCCTGTGTAGTAGAGTACTAAGAAAATGACCTGCCGGGAGATGCCTTTCTGACGGAAAAACAATCCGAAATCCTTCCACGCAGCACGCTCTCTGGCCTTGCTTTCCTGTTGAAACGCGAGCTTCTTATGCAGTAACAACGGAACAAGAGCAATGAGAACAAACACACTCAAACATTGCGCCACGCAGTTCCAGCTATACTCGTGGAGCACTATCAGCAGCACTCCGCTCCCCAAAAGGCTACCCCCGAAGCTGCCCATTGACTGCATGCTGTTGAGCAGTCCGCGCTGCTGATGCGATGAAGTGCGTATGGCCAATGCATCAGTAGCAATGTCCTGCGTTGCCGAAGCCATTAAAGCCAGTAGGATAATGACGATTAAGAGGTGGAAAGATGACGGCAGAATTGTACTCATATCGAATACACTTGTCAGCAAAATCAATAGGGCGTAGATGATTTCCACACCGATAATGGTGCGTTTATAGTCGCGAATGGTGTTGCAACGGCGGTCTACGGCCGGTGCCCAAAACACCTTTAATATCCATGGAAGCTTTATGATTTGCAGCAACCCGATAACAGAAAGCGACACCGCTTGCTCACGCATGATGACCTGCAGCGCCGTAGTGAAGAAACTCATCGGCACAGCTTGGGCTATATATAAACTGAAGAAGGTAGACAAATAGGCTACCTTCCGCGTGGATGTTCGGTTCATTTTGCTAATCGTTTCAAGGACTATGGGTGAAGTCTGAACACCAAAGAGGTGCCTAACATGAAAGGCTTTCCACGCTGAGCAAACTTGGCAGAAGAGGCAAAAGCATAGCTCATATAGCGCGTGTTGGTGGTGTTTTTGCTCCAAAGTTCCCAAGTGAAACGTCCTTTTGTGGCTGCAATCTTCATATTGAGCAGTGCATAAAAGGGCTGTACCAACTTGTTATCCTCGGTCCAGTAAATCTTTCCCGTTCCCGTGAGTGCGGCATTCAGCAAGAGTTTGTCTAATCCCATGACGTGGAAAAGGGTATAGTTGGCCACGAAAGCCATGGTCTGTCGGG